>JAJXUI010000055.1 GCA_021782995.1 Pseudomonadota bacterium
AGCTGATAGACAGCGGCAGGCAGCCTGAGGAGGTGCAGATTCTGGTCGATCTTCTCACGACCAATGAGACTTTCTTTTTTCGTGAACAAGCGCATTTTGATTACCTGAAAAATATAGTGCTGCCTGAATTCACGCATAGCCGGAATCTTCGGGTATGGAGTGCGGCAAGTTCTACAGGGCAGGAAGCCTGTACCGTCGCCATGGTGCTTGCGTCAGGATTAAGCAAGGGCAATTGGGAAATTCTTGCATCCGATATCAGTACAAGGGTACTTGTAACTGCAAGAAGCGGGCAATATCCACTGGAGCAGGCCAAAAACATTCCTGTGCGATATCTCAAGCAATACTGCCTTAAAGGCATCGGTCCGGAAGAGGGCACATTTCTGATCGACAGGGAATTGCACCGCAAAATTGAATTTCGCCAGATAAATTTGAATGACACCCTGCCTTATCTGGGTGAATTTGATCTGGTTTTCCTGCGCAATGTCATGATCTATTTTGACTCCAGAACCAAACGAGAGGTCGTGTTGCGCATCCTCCAGTGTATGCGAAATGGCGCTTACCTTTTCATAGGTCATTCGGAAAATCTGAATGGTGTGGTAGAAGGACTACAGCTGGTAGCGCCATCGATTTATCGTCTGCAAAAATGAAAAAGCCGGATCATGTGATTGAGGTATTCCTGCAGCCAGGAGATTATTATTTTGGCGGCAAGGATACCCGTATCCGAACTGTACTGGGTTCGTGTGTATCGATCACAATGTGGCATCCTCAAAAGATGATCGGAGGAATGTGCCACTTCATGCTTCCCTCGCGGAAGCGCAAGCCCGGTGACCGGCTTGATGGTCGTTATGCGGATGAGGCAATGGCCATGTTCATGCGTGACATTGCAGCATCTGGAACAAAATCAGAAGAATATGAGGTGAAACTTTTCGGGGCCGGAAACATGTTTCCACATTTGAAGGAGTATTCCCGTGGAGTCAAGCTCAATGTGCCGGATATCAATGAGTCTGGCAATGTATCCTTCAATAATCAGCAGGCAGCCATTTTACTTTCAAAACGATATGGGCTGAATGTCCATGCCAGCAATTTGGGCGGAGATGGGCATCGTCAGATTTTTTTCGATTTGTGGTCTGGTCATGTATGGGTGAAACATAATTTGATTCAGGTTTAGACAGGCAGGTTTGTATTGTTCAGGAAAGATGTGCTTCACTGCGGACATTCTTGAGTGCCTCGTTGGAAATCGGATGTTGAGCGTTTGAGTGGGTTGCCAGATTGATGGGTGAAAAGATCTGCTCAAAGATTTTCTGCTGAATTGTGATGCGTTTCAAAGTGGCAAGCAAGAAAGATAGCGTTTTCTCGACAGGGAGCACTCCCGGCATCCCCGGGCTGTTTGTTAAAAGCCCCTTAACACTTGTACATGGGATGCGGCGTTAACGGATGTATATTGCGCTTCCCCCAAATTTCATCTGATGAGGCGTGCAAGGGGGAATGGCATTTCAGGAACTTTCGATATCTGAAATCCGGGGTCATTGCCAAGCAAGGATGGTCACATTAACATATTGAATTATATATATTAATGTGAATATTGATTACGGCAGCTTTGCTGGGTGAGTAAAGACAAAATCATTCCCTTTCATTGGGGTATGACACGTTACGCATTCCTGTGCAAAATTGCTGTCCTTGCCATATGGTTTCTGTGCTTCGCCCAGCCAGCGCGCGAATCCCCAACCGGCAGTTGATTCAAATTTCCTTGCATCCTTGATCATGAATTCAGCATGTACAAATTTACCGGGCACGGTAGCTGCAGCCCAGTTTGCATCGGTTTCATCTTTCCAAACCAGTTTGCCCAGGATGACGCCATCAGGCCAGGGATTGGTTTGACCCTTGCGTGCAGCCTCTATGGCTTTGTCATTGCCTAGGATAGCGCGCATGGTGTTGTTATCGGTGCGATGTGAGACGGCAATGATGCGCCAGTCCTTATAACCTTCGGGCAGGCTAATGCCATTGAGAGCAGGTTCTGCAGCCATGGTGGTTGTAGACGCAAACAAGGCGGAAGCGAGTAGTAATACTGTGTTCAGATTCATCAAGTTCTCCTGTGGTGTGATTGATTGGAACCTGCTTCATGAATCGCATCGCCAATACGCGTTGCGTGAATGGCAAAGTGTGCAGTTCCGTAAGGGTTAACACGGGTAGGCGCATTAAAATTCCAGTATGTTTGCTCGAATGCCTGAAGTAATTGAGGTATAAGGGAAAAATTTACCCCGATAATTGTCGCGCTTGGAATTTCTAATGCTTGCTCATGGGAATGATGGTATTTGCGTGATCGTGCAACCGGGGCAGGTAAGTGAAAATCATTGAGAATCATTTGACTTGTTTTTGATTATCACTATAATGCGGGCTTCGTTTTTTGCGGGAATAGCTCAGTTGGTAGAGCGCAACCTTGCCAAGGTTGAGGTCGCGAGTTCGAGCCTCGTTTCCCGCTCCATACAATCAGCTTGGGAAAGCCATCATGCTTTCCCAAAATTTTTTCGGCGCGGTAGCAAAGCGGTTATGCACCGGATTGCAAATCCGTGTAGGTCGGTTCGACTCCGGCCCGCGCCTCCATCTTGTGTCCTGACGGCGGCTTTATCCCAATGCAGTTTCCGGCCGTTTGCAACCGACTCAATTCAATCCCTCATCTAATTCTTAAGCCGTGCAGTATTGAATCGGGCAGGCTATCCGGAATTGGCTGTTGTGTATATTCATAAGTGATCCGAATGACAATTCGGAAATTGCCAATAACTGACAGCGCAACAATTTTTCCGGATTCGGGTGTAAGATTACGGCATTCAGTCAGCGAGCCGTAAAGATGAATAAAAATCGCCCCAAGCATCTCGCACTGTTCAAAATCAAATTGCCACTCCCGGGAGTGGTCTCCATCTTGCATCGCGTCAGCGGTATTTTGCTTTTCCTGTTCCTGCCTTTCCTGTTATGGGCATTCCAGTACAGTTTGCGCTCTATTGAAACGTGGACCATCCTGATGGGATATCTGCATCTGCCGCTGCTCAAACTGGTATTACTGGGGATTGCATGGACATTTTTCCATCATTTATGCGCAGGTATTCGTTATCTACTGCTGGATTTTCATCTGGGCAGTGATTTACCGAAAGCGCGGCTCAGCAGCAAGCTGGTGCTGGTTGCCAGCTTGCTGCTTACCCTGATGACAGGAGTAATGATATGGTAAACCGCATTGTCACCGGTTCACATTTCGGCTTGCGAGACTGGCTGGTGCAGCGCATTTCTGCAGTGATGATGGTGCTATATGCATTTTTCATGATGGGTTATGTCCTGGTGCAGCCGGTACTGGATTACAACGCCTGGACTTTGTTGTTTGCCAGTGATCTGGTGCGTTCTTTTACCTTCCTGATGCTGCTCGCCCTGTTTTATCACGCCTGGATAGGGGTGCGGGATGTGGTGATGGATTACATCAAGCCGGCTTTTGTCCGCTTGATGATTCATGTGCTGGTGGTTCTGTCCTTGATCCTTTATATGATCTGGTCTGTGCAAATCTTGTGGGGAATGTAATGGCTGTGACCAAGCGTACGTTTGATGTAGTGGTGGTTGGTGCGGGTGGCGCGGGCATGCGGGCTGCGCTGGCATTGTCCGAGGCTGGCCTCAAGGTTGCCGTATTGTCCAAGGTGTTTCCCACGCGGTCGCATACCGTTGCGGCCCAGGGGGGGATAGCGGCATCGCTGGGCAATATCAATGAAGACAACTGGCATTGGCATATGTATGACACCGTGAAGGGCTCGGATTACCTCGGTGACCAGGATGCGATTGAATATATGTGCCGGAATGCAGCCGAGGTCGTCTATGAACTGGAGCATTTCGGCATGCCGTTTGACCGGCTGGAAAATGGCAAGATATACCAGCGGCCGTTTGGCGGCCATATGCAGGAATATGGCAAAACGACCGTGCCGCGTGCCTGTGCAGCAGCAGACCGTACAGGCCACGCTTTACTGCATACCTTGTACCAGCAGAACGTCAAGGCCAATACCAATTTTTTTGTAGAGTGGATGGCGCTGGACCTGATCCGTGATGAAGAGGGCGATGTGCTGGGCGTCACCGCGCTGGAGATTGAAACGGGTGAGGTGATGATCCTGCAGGGCAGGGCAACACTGTTTGCAACGGGAGGAGCGGGCCGCATTTTTGCTGCGAGTACGAATGCCTTCATCAATACCGGCGATGGTCTGGGTATGGCAGCCAGAGCGGGCATACCGCTTGAAGATATGGAATTTTTCCAGTTTCATCCGACGGGTGTACATGGTGCGGGCGTATTGATTACGGAAGGCGTGCGGGGTGAGGGGGGGTATCTGGTCAACAAGGAGGGTGAGCGCTTCATGCCGCGCTATGCGCCAACCGCCAAAGATCTGGCAAGCCGTGATGTGGTGTCGCGGGCAATGGCGACTGAAATCAAAGAAGGTCGCGGCTGCGGTCCGCATGGCGATCATGTCTTGCTGAAACTGGACCACCTGGGCGAGGATGTGATCAAGCACCGCTTGCCCGGCATCCGTGAAATTGCCATGAAATTTGCGCATGTAGACCCGATACGGGCACCGATTCCGGTGGTGCCAACGGCACACTACATGATGGGCGGCATTCCTACCAATTTTTACGGTCAGGTCGTGGCGCCCTATAAAACCGGGCCGGAAGAGGTAGTGCAAGGCTTTTACGCGGTCGGTGAATGTGCCTGTGTTTCCGTACATGGTGCAAATCGCCTGGGTTGCAATTCCCTGCTGGACCTGATTGTGTTTGGCCGGGCAGCGGCACGTCAGATCATTGAAGACCTGAAGCGTAATCCTCACCATAAAACCTTGCCTCACGCTGCGGCGGATCGCTCGCTTGCGCGACTGGCGCGCCTCGAAGTGCAGCAGAATGGTGAAAGTGTTGCGCAGGTTGGGGCGGCAATGCGCAATGTCATGCAGAAACATTGTGGGGTGTTCCGTTTCCCTGACTTGCTGGCTGAAGGAGTCAGTCAGATCCGTGAGGTGGCTGAACGCGTTAAGAATACTGTCATCCAGGATAAGAGCAAGGTATTCAATACTGCACGGGTCGAGGCACTCGAACTGGACAACCTGATCGAAGTGGCGATGGCAACGATGCATGCAGCTGCCGCCCGCGAAGAAAGCCGGGGCGCACATGCGCGGGAAGATTTTCCTGAACGGGATGACAAGAGTTGGCTGAAACATTCCTTGTATTTCAGTGATGGCAGCCGTCTGGATTACAAGCCGGTTCGACTGAAACCGCTGACTGTGGATTCCTTCCCGCTGAAGGCGCGCGTTTATTGAGAACGAGAGGCGACTATGCCAAAGATACTATTCAGGATCTATCGCTACAATCCGGAAAAGGATGCAGCACCTTACATGCAGGATTACGCGCTGGAACTGGAGGCGGGCAACAAGATGTTGCTGGATGCCTTGCTCCTGATCAAGGCGCAGGATGATACGCTGAGCTTGCGCAAGTCATGTCGGGAAGGGGTGTGTGGTTCGGATGCAATGAATATCAACGGCAGGAACGGCCTTGCCTGCATCACCCAGATTACCAGCCTCAAACAGCCGATAGAAATTCGCCCGTTGCCGGGCTTGCCGGTGATCCGTGATCTGGTCGTCGACATGACCCAGTTTTTCAAGCAGTACCACTCGATCAAGCCATATCTGGTCAATAATGACCCGCCGCCAGAAACCGAGCGGCTGCAATCGCCTGAAGACAGACTGGAGCTCGATGGATTGTATGAGTGCATCCTCTGCGGCTGCTGTACGACTTCCTGTCCGTCATTCTGGTGGAACCCGGACAAATTCGTGGGGCCGGCCGGCCTGTTGCAAGCCTATCGTTTCCTGGCGGACACGCGTGACCAGGCCACTGCCGAGCGCCTGGACAATCTTGAAGATCCATACAGGCTGTTCCGCTGCCATACCATCATGAATTGTGTGGATGTGTGTCCCAAGCAACTGAATCCGACCCGTGCTATCGGCAAAATAAAGGACATGATGGTCAAGCGCATCGTATGAGCAGGACGGTCAAGGAAGAGGATCAGTTGTTGCTGGAGCGGTTGCGCTGGCGCTGCCGGAGAGGCCTGCTGGAGCTGGATCTGGTGCTGTTGAAATTTATCGAGCAATATGCAGCGCTGGATATGGCATTGCGCGATGAGTTCGACAGGCTGCTGGACATGCCTGATACCCTGCTCTGGGATGCAATTTGTGGCAGAATTCCACCCCTTAACCAGTCGCAGCAGGCATTGCTGGATAAAATCAACAAGGCCTGACTATATCAATAACTAGATCAAAAACTAGAAAAAAAGAGGTGTGGTATGGAGAATAACCGGATTGCAACGTTGACACTGGATGATGGTCGCAGCATCGAGTTGCCTGTCATGTCCGGTACGCTGGGCGCGGATGTGCTGGATTTGCGCAACCTGCAAAAGCTGGGCATGTATACCTATGATCCGGCTTTTTTCTCGACTGCAAGCTGCGCATCCCAAATCACGTATATCGATGGGGATGCAGGGCTGCTGTATTACCGTGGTTACCCGATCGAGCAGTTGGCCAAGGGTTCGGATTTTCTGGAAACCTGCTATTTGCTGCTGCATGGTGAACTGCCGACCTCCAGACAGCTTGCCGAATTCAACCTGAAGGTCAAGCGCCATTCCATGGTGCATGACCAGCTGGCCCGTTTCTATAACGGTTTCCGTCGTGATGCGCACCCGATGGCGGTGATGGTGGGTGTGGTGGGGGCGCTGTCAGCTTTCTATCATGACTCGCTGGACATCACTAATCCCGAGCATCGCGAGATTTCCGCATTGCGCCTGATTGCCAAGGTGCCGACGATTGCGGCGATGTCCTACAAGTACAACATTGGTGAACCTTTCATGTTCCCCAGAAATTCCTTCAGCTATGTCGAGAATTTCATGTACATGATGTTCGGTACACCATGTGAGGAATATGTACCGAACCCAAAATTGGTGCGCGCACTTGAACGGATATTCATCCTGCATGCAGATCATGAGCAGAATGCCTCGACCTCAACCGTGCGCCTTGCAGGATCTAGCGGGGCAAATCCGTTTGCCTGCGTGGCTTCCGGTATCGCGGCCCTGTGGGGGCCGGCGCATGGCGGTGCAAATGAAGCCGTCTTGAAAATGCTGCATGAGATCGGCGATATTTCACATGTTGATGAGTTCATGAAGGGGGTGAAGGAAAAGAAATACCGATTGATGGGTTTTGGCCATCGTGTATACAAGAATATGGATCCGCGTGCATCGGTGATGCGCGATACCTGCTATGAGGTACTGCAGGAACTGAAGCTGGAAAACGATCCGTTGTTCAAGATGGCACTGCAACTTGAACAGATTGCGTTGCAGGATCCATATTTCATCGAGCGCAAGCTGTATCCGAATGTGGACTTCTATTCCGGAATTGTCTTGCGTGCGTTGGGCATCCCGACCAACATGTTCACGGTGATATTTGCGGTTGGTCGTACCATAGGCTGGATTTCGCAATGGAACGAAATGATTGCCGACAAGGAACAGAAGATCGGCCGCCCACGCCAGCTGTATATCGGCGCTACCAAGCGGGATTATGTGCCGATGCAAGGCCGGGATAAATAATATAATAAATTCAAATAGTTAATATTTTTAGCCGGAGTGTGAAATGGCATCGTTGATGGAGATCATGCAGTCCAGTTCGATGTTATACGGTTCCAACGCGGCCTTCATCGAAGAGAAATACGAAGCCTGGCTGGCCGACCCGGCTTCAGTTGAAGTGGCGTGGCGCAGTTATTTTGAACAGGCTGCGGCAGGTACGCACGATACGCCACACAGCCCGATCCAGCGCGCATTTGCTGCATTGCCCAGACAACCGCAACATGCGGAATCGGCCGATATCAGCCTGGAGCGCAAGCAAGTGGCTGTGCTGCAGATGATCAATGCCTACCGCTTCCTGGGTGTGCGTATTGCCAACCTGGATCCACTGGCCCGACACGCAAAGCCGGAAGTTCCCGAGCTTTCCACTGCGCATTACGGTTTTACCGATGCAGACATGGAGACCACATTTGAAACGGGCTCGCTGGTAGCTGCGCAACGCATGACGCTGCGTGAAATCCATGCATTCCTGATGCAGACCTATTGCAGCAGCATCGGGGCGGAATACATGTATATCAGCGATATCGGGCAAAAGCGCTGGTTGCAGCAGCGCCTGGAAGGCAGTCGCGGCACAGCTGAATATACACCGGAGAAACGCAGGGAAATCCTGCAGCGCCTGACCGCAGCCGAAACGCTGGAACGCTATCTGCACACAAAATATGTCGGGCAAAAGCGTTTTTCACTGGAGGGCGGAGAAACGATGATCCCGATGCTGGATCATCTGTTGCAGCGCGCCGGTGCACAGGGCGTGGCTGAAACCGTGATCGGCATGGCGCACCGCGGTCGCCTGAATGTTCTGGTGAATATTCTCGGCAAAATGCCTTCCATGCTGTTTGCGGAATTTGAAGGCATTCATTCCGACCACCTGGTGTCGGGGGATGTGAAATACCACAATGGATTTGCCTCGGAAATCGCCTTGCCGGATGGCAATTCCATGCATGTCACACTGGCATTCAATCCATCCCATCTTGAGATTGTCAGCCCGGTGGTCGAAGGTTCCGTGCGCGCACGACAACATACGCGCGGGGACAAGGATGGCAGGAAGGTTCTGCCGGTGATCATGCATGGAGATTCCGCCTTTATCGGCCAGGGGGTGGTGATGGAAACCTTCAACCTGTCACAGACCCGTGGTTACGGCACGGGTGGCAGCATCCATATCATCATCAACAACCAGATTGGCTTCACCACATCGGATGTCAGGGATATCCGATCCTCAACCTACTGTACCGATGTGGCAAAAATGGTAGAGGCACCGATCTTCCATGTGAATGCCGATAATCCGGAGGCGGTACTGCTGGTCACGGAAATCGCGCTGGATTACCGCATGGAGTTTGGCCGGGATGTTGTGATAGATCTGGTGTGTTTCCGAAAACTAGGTCATAACGAGCAGGATGAGCCCCTGGTGACCCAGCCATTCATGTACCGCTATATCAACCAGCATCCCGGCATGCGGGCGCTCTATGCAAGGCGACTGTTGGATGCAGGCGTCGTAGGGGCTGACGAGCCCGAGAAAATGATTGCGGATTACCGCAAGGCGATGGATGAAGGCCATAGCCCGGTCAAGACCATACAGGGCAATTCCAGGCGCGGTCATGCAAAGCGCTGGAGCAAATACAGCCTGACAGATCGCTGGGATACGCCGGTAAAAACCTCAGTACCCCGCGACCAGCTGGCATTTCTTGCAGAGCGACTGACCGAAGTGCCAGGCAATTTCAGCCTGCATTCGCGTGTTGCGAAGATCCTCGAAGACAGACGGGCAATGGGCAAGGGTGAAATTCCGCTGGACTGGGGCATGGCGGAAAACCTGGCATATGCCAGCTTGCTGACCGAGGGTTTTCCGATACGATTGTCAGGTCAGGACTGTGGCCGTGGCACGTTCTTTCACCGCCATGCCGTGCTGCATGACCAGAACCGCAAGGTGTGGTACGAGGGATTATATGTGCCTTTGCGCAATCTGCAGGAAAAGCAGGCGGACGTGGTGGTGATCGACTCTACCCTAACGGAAGAAGCCGTGCTGGCCTATGAATATGGCTACGCCACAGCCGAACCGGATACGCTGGTGATCTGGGAAGCGCAGTTTGGTGATTTTGCCAATGGCGCACAAGTAGTGATTGACCAGTTCATCACCTCGGGCGAAGCCAAATGGGGCAGGCTATGCGGTCTGGTGATGCTGTTGCCGCATGGGTATGAGGGCCAGGGGGCTGAACATTCATCTGGGCGCATCGAGCGCTACCTGCAACTGTGTGCCGATTACAATATTCAGGTGGTGATCCCTTCGACTCCGGCGCAGATGTTCCATTTGCTGCGCCGTCAGATGTTGCGCACCTATCGCAAGCCACTGGTTGTGTTTACACCTAAGAGCCTGTTGCGCAGCAAGGACGCGGCCTCGCCCCTTGAGCATTTCATCGAGGGGGCATTCCAGACGGTGATACCGGAAGCGGAGCCCCTGGAAACCGGCAAGGTTCGCCGTGTCATCGTGTGCAGCGGCAAGATTTACTACGAATTGCTCAAATACCGGCGTGAGCACGAGATAAGCGATATGGCAATTATCCGGCTGGAGCAGTTATATCCCTTCCCGCACGTGGATTTCCAGCAGCAGATCAATAAGTACAAGAATGCCAGTGAAGTTGTCTGGTGCCAGGAAGAGCCTGGCAATCAGGGGGCATGGCATCGCATACAGCATTACCTGTTACGGCATATGCGTCCGGGAATGACACTGGGTTATGCATTGCGACCTTCTTCCGCTGCCCCCGCAGCTGGATACCTGTCTGTCCACAATGAGCAACAGAAGGCGGTCATCGCGGCAGCATTCCGTCCTGATCTCAGCATCACAAACAATCCTGGAGCGAAACGTCATGAAAATTGAAGTGAAAGTCCCGCAACTTTCGGAATCGGTGTCGGAAGCGACCTTGCTGACGTGGCACAAACAGGTAGGCGAGGCGGTCAGCGAAGGACAGAATCTGATCGACATCGAAACGGACAAGGTGGTGCTTGAGCTGCCTGCAATCAAATCGGGCGTATTGAGCCAGATACTGAAACAGAATGGCGACAAGGTAGGCAGTGGTGAAGTGATCGCCATGCTTGATACCGATGCAGCGCCAACCGCGGCAGCCACTAAAACCTCATCAGCGCAGGCAGTGGCCGGCAGTGCGGCTGCGGTCATGCCGGCAGCGCAGAAACTTGCCGCAGAAAAGGGTGTGGATACCGCAAATATCAGCGGCACTGGGCGCGGAGGACGCGTGACCAAAGAGGATGTGCTGAACGCCGGTGATAAAGCCCCTCCGGTAGCCGGCATACCCAAGCCGGAGCTGGGCGGGCGTATCGAACAGCGCGTGCCGATGACACGCATCCGCCAGCGCATCGCAGAGCGCCTTTTACAATCACAGCAGAATGCGGCCATCCTGACCACTTTCAATGAAGTCAACATGCAGCCGGTGATGGAGTTGCGCGCCAAATACAAGGACCAGTTTGAGAAAAAGCACGGGGTGAAACTGGGATTCTCATCGTTCTTTGTCAAGGCGGCCGTGATGGCCTTGCAGAAATTCCCGGTGGTGAATGCATCGATAGATGGCAATGACATTATCTATCACGGCTATTTCGATATCGGTGTGGCGATAGGCAGCGAGCGGGGTCTGGTTGTGCCCATCGTGCGCGATGCTGACAAGTTGTCATTGGCCGACATCGAAAAGCAGATTGCCGATTTCGCAGCTCGTGCCAAGGATGGCAAACTGACGATGGATGAACTCACAGGCGGTACATTCTCCATCACCAATGGCGGCGTCTTTGGCTCCATGCTTTCCACGCCGATTATCAACCCGCCGCAGAGTGCGATCCTCGGCATCCATGCAACAAAGGACAGGCCGGTGGCAGAGAACGGACAGGTTGTCATTCGCCCGATGAACTACCTGGCCCTATCCTATGATCATCGTATTATCGATGGCCGTGAAGCGGTACAGTTCCTGGTGGCGATCAAGGAAGCGCTGGAATTTCCGGGACGCGTGATGCTGGACTTGTAAGGGAGCAGACATGGCAGATTTTGATGTGGTGGTGATCGGTGCAGGGCCCGGCGGCTATGTGGCGGCAATACGTGCAGCACAGCTGGGGATGAAGGTTGCTTGTGTGGATGACTGGCTGAATGCACAAGGGAAACCCAGTCTGGGGGGGACCTGCCTGAATGTCGGCTGTATTCCCTCCAAAGCCCTGCTTGAGTCCTCGGAAAATCTGGAAAAGATCTCCCACGATTTTGCGGCGCATGGAATCACTGCCACTGACGTGAAATTTGATGTCAGCAAAATGCTGGCGCGCAAGGACAAGATCGTCAGTGACTTTACCGGCGGCATAGCGATGCTGTTCAAGAAGAACAAGGTGACGGCATTTGCCGGCAAGGCAACGTTTCAGGGGAAAGAGGGGGCGCAATATGTCATTGCGGTGCAAGGCAGCGAACCACTGCGTGCTAAACATGTGATCGTCGCAACCGGTTCTGTGCCGCGCGCATTGCCGGCAGCGCCATTTGATGGCAAGCAGGTGGTGGATAACAGCGTTGCACTGGCTTTTTCAGAAGTGCCCAAACGCCTGGCCATCATCGGCGCTGGTGTCATTGGTCTGGAGCTGGGCAGTGTATGGCGCAGGCTGGGCAGCGAGGTGACGATACTTGAGGCCATGCCGGCCTTCCTGCCAATGGCTGATGAACAGGTCGCAAAAGACGCATTGAAGTCTTTCAGCAAGCAGGGGCTGAAAATTCAGCTGGGCGTGCAGATTGAACGTGTGTCCACCGGCAAGGAGGTGGTCATCACATGGAAAGATGCGCAAGGTGCTATGCAAGAGCTGGTTGCCGACAAGCTGATAGTCGCAATCGGGCGCGTAGCGAATAGCTCGGGGTTGGGTGGAGAGAAAATTGGTCTCAAGCTGGATCAGGCCGGTCGTATCGAGGTGGATGCGCATTGCAAGACCGGATTGCCGAATGTTTATGCCATCGGGGATGTGGTGCGTGGCCCGATGCTGGCTCACAAGGCCTCGGAAGAGGGCGTGATGGTGGCCGAGATCATTGCCGGTCAGGCAGGTCATTGTGATTTGAACCTGGTGCCATCCATCATGTATGCAACGCCGGAAATTGCCTGGGTAGGCAAGACGGAACAGCAGCTGAAAAAGGACGGCGTGCCATACAAGGCAGGACAGTTCCCCTTTATGGCCAATGGACGGGCGCGTGCGCTGGGCGACACATCCGGCTTTGTGAAAATCCTTGCACATGCAGCAACTGACCGTATCCTGGGCGTGCACATCATGGGGCCGATGGCATCCGAACTGATCCAGCAAGGCGTGACTGCGATGGCATATGCTGCCAGCAGTGAGGATCTGGCCCGCACCATCCATGGTCATCCCACCTTGTCCGAAGTGATCCATGAAGCTGCGCTGGGGGTCGACAAGCGCACGATACATATATAGCTAATATAAATAATTCATGAAGTTACGTGCATATCGCATTTTCAGTGTAGCAGGCCAAATAGTCAGCCGCTGGGCTGATCTCGCACTAGATGAGCTGGATCCTGGCGAGGTGGTGATCCGCGCTGCCTATTCCAGTGTGAATTACAAGGATGCATTGGCTGCAACTGGAGCGGGCAAGATTGTGCGCCGGTTTCCCTGTAATGGCGGCATCGATGTCTCCGGGGTGGTGATCAGCTCACGCGACCCTCGTTTTGCCGAGGGCGACAGCGTGATCGTGACCGGATACGACATGGGCGTTGCACATGATGGTGGCTATGCCGAACTGGTGCGTGTACCGGCAGACTGGGTGGTGCGCTTGCCTCTGGGAATGAGCTTGCATGATGCAATGGCGCTGGGTACGGCGGGCTTTACCGCCGGCCTGTCACTCTACCGGCTGCAGCAAAATGACATGAAGCCGGAAAATGGCAAGGTGGTGATTACCGGTGCAACCGGTGGTGTGGCAAGCCTGGCCATCAGCATGTTGAAACGTATGAAATATTATGTGGTTGCGATCACCGGCAAAGACAGTGAGCATGAGTATCTGAAAATGCTTGGGGCCGATGAAATCCTGCCACGCAGCGTGATTGATGCAAGCAGCACTCGCCCGCTGGATAGGGCGCAATGGTCAGCTGCTCTGGATTCGGTAGGCGGGCCGACTTTAAGCTGGCTGATACGGACGATGCAACAGAATGGCGCCATTGCCAGTTTTGGCAATGCCGGTGGAGTGGATCTGAATACCACGGTGCTGCCATTCATTTTGCGCGGTGTTCGCCTGCTGGGAATTGATTCGGCAGCAACGCAAATGTCTTTGCGCCATGAAATATGGCATCGTCTGGCCAATGAATGGCGCCCGCCTTCGCTGGAGCGGATAGCCCATACCGTTGAATTCGATAAATTACCCGAGGTTTTTCCGGCTTTGCTGACTGGTAATGTGCGGGGACGTACAGTCGTGAAAATCAGCGGATGATTTCCCTGAATGGATAGGCTCGTGTATAATCCGCACCCTTCCTGAGATGCGAAAGTGGCGGAATTGGTAGACGCACTGGACTTAGGATCCAGCGCCGCAAGGCGTAAGAGTTCGAGTCTCTTCTTTCGCACCAATAAATTCAATAAGTTAGTATTCTCCGGTATACCGAAGTATACCCGATTATACTTACTTTCTCGGTTGTGATTTGACCAAATTTGACCACTTATATCGACGTATTTGGGCATGATTGAATGGCGGTACATGTGCTGGTATAGTTCACCTATCTATCGGACCACAGGGTCGGTTCGACCACTATTACGGAAAATTTAAGATAGTAATAGGTGAGAGGTGGGGACCATGAAACTCACCGATAAAGAGGATATATTAGGACTAGCTCCTCTTATCGACTTCCAACAGCCAGACCTAAACCATGGAAGGCAAAGCCGTCGCTCTAATCGTCGGGTAGATCATGGTTTATGAAGTCGGACTCGTCCTGTTTCACCGCTTATGGCGGTGTCGCAGGAGATCGACTATGCAAAAGACTACGGCTAATTCAGCCTACAAAATCAGTTTAACCCTTCAAATTTTATTGACCCGCTTTCAAGGACAGTTGCTAATTCCCTTTGCGGATGCAGTTATTGTCGCAGGATTTAAAGAACAAACGGCGCGCAATCAAGTTTCGAATGATTGTTTTCCCCTTAAAACTGAAAAGAGAGGAGCAAGGCGATTCATTCATATAGCGGATTTGGCTGCATACATTGATTTGCATCAGACTGTTTCGTCAAAACCGAAACGAGGCAGGCCGCCAAAAGATTCAAAATTTTAACAAGTTGAAGCAGGGGGAAAATGGAAATTCCTCGAAAATTGGATATACAAACTTTAGTACAGTTGGACAAGCATGAGCAGTATTGTTTTACCTTTCGCGGTGTGTCAATCCGATGGATGTAACCAACACGGTTTGGCTAACGACATTGAAGAATGCCAGAGTTATGGATTTTTGTTTTCATGACCCCGGGCATACATGTGCGTCATGGCAGCGGCAAGCAGGAACCTGTACTGATGAGCTCATGATACTTTCCGCATAAAACCCCTTTTGCGGAGAGTTAAAGAATGGCAACACGACACAACGAGGTTTTGCAGTTACCGACACAACAGACACCAAGGTCTGGAGCTAAAAAAGTCCCAAAGCGATCACGGAATCTAGATTACCGCAGCCGTGAGTATTTGACTGAAAGTGAGGTAGAGAAGCTCATGGTGGCAGCAAGGAACGTCGGTAGGCATGGTCACAGGGATGCTACCCTAATTCTATTGGGCTATCGGCACGGTTTGCGCGTTACTGAACTGGTGAATCTGCGATGGGAGCAAATTGATCTGGGTCAGGGGCTAATTCATGTCAATCGTCTAAAGCGTGGCACCGCAAGTGTTCACCCTCTTGCAGGCATCGAACAGAACGCGCTCATAAGGCTCCAACGGGAATATTCTAAGATGCCATACGTTTTCGTCAGCGAGCGTAAATCGCCTCTAACGCCAGATGCCATTAGGAAGATAATGGGTAGGGCAGGTATTAAGTCTCAACTTCCTTTTACGGTACATCCACATATGTTACGGCATGCTTGTGGTTTTCCCCCGTTTTCACGGACACTCAGTTAAGAGCGGAATGACGAATATTACCACTGTTAAGACGCCTCTGTTTTCTCTGGTTATAGAACCTTTCGATGTAATCAAATATGTCTGACCTGGCTTCGGCCCTGGTTAAGTAGCGTTTACGATTTACGCGCTCTCGTTTCAATATGCCGAAGAAGCTTTCCGC
>JAJXUI010000069.1 GCA_021782995.1 Pseudomonadota bacterium
AGTGAGGAGTGAGGATTGAGGATTGAGGAGTGAGGAGTGAGGAGTGAGGAGTGAGGAGTGAGGAGTGAGGAGTGAGTCGCGATTTTCGACTGATCTGAAATGGATGATGTATCAAACAAGATGGAGTTTTCATGCTGAATCTGGCGTTATTTGATCTCGACAATACCCTGCTGGCGGGAGACAGCGACTTTGAATGGTCGCAGTTCCTGATCGAGCAGGGTGTGCTGGACCGGGAACTTTTTGAAGCGAAGAATCTGGAATTTTACGAGCATTACAAGGCTGGTACGCTCGACATACACGCCTTCCTCGATTTCCAGCTCAAGCCGCTGTCGCGCCATCCGCGCAAGGAGCTGGATCAATGGCACAAGGAATTCATGCGCATCAAGGTCAGGCCGATGATGTCGGCAAAGGGCCAGCAGCTGGTCAAGGACCATCTTGCCGCAGGCGATGTGTGCGTGATCATCACCGCCACCAACAGTTTTGTTACCGGTCCGATTGCCAATGCCTATGGCATCCATAACCTGATTGCCACCGAACCCGAGCAGCACAATGGCGAATTTACCGGCCGCGTGCATGGCACGCCCAGCTTCCGTGAAGGCAAGATCACCCGCCTGGAAGAGTGGATGCGCCAGCACGACTGGACCTGGGGCGATTTCGCCGACAGTACATTTTACAGCGATTCATTGAACGACTTGCCGCTGCTGACGCTGGTGAAAAACCCGGTGGCGGTCGATCCGGACAAGACATTGCAGAAGCATGCGGAAGCGCATGGCTGGCGCATCATCAGCCTCAGGAGCTGATTTCCGGTGATTTAAATTTCAATAGCAAGGGGTAGGGTTTACATGCAAATGTTCAAACATCCTTTATTCTCGGTCGGTTTCCGCCCGCTGTTCATCCTGGGTTTCGTCAGCGGTGCACTGCTGCCGCTGGTGTGGTATCTGGTATTTGCAAACCGTCTTTATTTCGATATCAGCATTTCCGGCGTGCACTGGCATGTGCATGAAATGTATTTCGGCTTTGGCTGGGCGGTACTCGGCGGCTTCCTGCTGACGGCAAGCCGGAACTGGACTGGCACGCGCGGTTTTCATGGTGCCGCACTCGCGCTGCTGGTGGCGCTGTGGCTGCTGGACCGTGTTGCGTTCTGGCTGCCGCAAGCCTTTCCGGTGTGGGTTGAAGTAATCGCACACAATGCATTTCTGCTGGCCATTGTGACGATGATCCTGTGGACGCTGATTTCCGGCTGGCAGAAAATCGGCAAGGACAACGGGTATTTCATCATCGGCCTGCCGCTCTTCATCGTCAGCAAGAATCTGCTGCTGTATGGCGACAGCTATTTCGAACTGGCATGGACCTTGTCCAATGGCCTGTTCCGCCTGATGGTGGCGATCATGCTGGAGCGCACGCTTTCTGCTTTCATGCAGGCGCATTACAACCAGCTGTTGCCGCGCAACCAGAAGCTGGATGCAGCGATCCGCTTCAGCGTTTTCCTTGCGGTGTTTGAAGCGGTCATGCCACGCTGGCTGGCGATCGCCGTACTGGCAGTTGCTGCAGGCTTGCTGCTGTATCGCTTTATGCTATGGAAACCGAAGCTCGGCTTCAGCACGCTGGATACCGGGGTGTCGTTTGCTGCCTATCTGGCGCTGGTGTTGAGCCTGATCCTTGAATGTGTACGCCTGTCAGGCAAGCTGCATACGGTGGGCGATGTTGCCACCCATGTATTCACGCTGCTGTCGATGGGGCTGGTGATGGCGGCGATGATGATCCGCATATCGCAGGGGCACACCGCACGGGCTATCGTGTTCGCGCAAAGCGACCGCGCGGCACTCTGGCTGTTGGGCCTTGGGGGCTTGGTGCGCATTGTGGTGCCGCAATGGTTGCCACAATATTATTCAACCATCCTGTTGCTTGCAGCACTGAGCTGGGAGGCCGCTTTTTTCCTGCTGGGCTGGCGCCTCGTGCCATTTTTGCTGAAGCCGCGGCAGGATGGAAAAGAAAGTTGAATTGTTTTCAGGAGGCTGCTCTATAATCCGCGCGTTTCTCTGCGGGATTGATGGAACGCGCCATGCCGGGAAATGTACTGCAACCGAACTATAGACATTTATATAATATAATCAAATACATAGGTGATGAGATGAAAAAGCTGATGTTGATCGTTGCTTCCATGTTTATTGCTAACCTGGCGATGGCTGACTGCGCTTCGCAAGCGGCAGAGAAAAAACTGGCGGGTGCTGCCAAGTCCAGCTTCATGCAGAAATGCGAACGTGAGTCAAAAGGCGGGGCGCATGAGGCCTGCGAAGCCAAGGCAAGCGAAAAGAAACTGGCCGGTGCTGCCCGCGCCAATTTCATGAAGAAATGTGAAAAGGATGAAATGGCAGCTGCGCCCGCTGCCCCTGCAGCATCAAGCTGCGAAGCCAAGGCAAGTGAAAAGAAGCTGGCCGGCGCTGCCAAAAACAGTTTCATCAAAAAGTGTGAGAAAGATACTGCAGAAAAGAAGTAAGTATCTGCCTGCATGAAGAAAAGCTGGCCGAGCGCCAGCTTTTTTTATTCATAAACCATAATTTAATCATGAGGTTATATTGGTGCAGGAAGCGAGTTGCACACAGTGTATAATTCGCCAGCATAGATGCCCTGCAAGACTGCAGCATCCCGTTGAAAATATTGATAATGATTAAAAAATTCATCAAGCGTGTTGTTTCTCTTGCGCGCGGCAAAAAATCCAGAAAATCCTCAAAATGTGAAGTCATCCCGGTGAAGACCCATGGCGTGAAACGCGAAGGCATCAGCTCTGCCGCTCGCCGTGTCACCGATGGTTTGCAGGCTGCCGGATATCAGGCCTATGTGGTGGGTGGTGCGGTGCGCGACCTGTTGTTGAAGCGTGAGCCCAAGGATTTCGATGTGGCCACCGATGCCACGCCCGAAGAGGTGAGAAAAGTATTTCGTCGCGCGCGCATCATCGGCAGGCGCTTCCGCCTCGTGCATGTGATGTTTGGCGAGGAAACAGTTGAGGTATCCACTTTCCGCCGCATGATCGATGCGCTCGACGCCGAGACCGACGACCATGGTCGCCTGTTGCGCGACAACGAATTCGGCGATCAGGAGCAGGATGCTTCCCGCCGCGACTTCACCGCGAATGCGCTGTTTTACGACCCCAGCACTGAAGAAATATTCGACTTTCATCACGGCTATAAAGACATCCGCAAGAATGTATTGCGCATGATCGGTGATCCGCCTACGAGATACAGGGAAGACCCGGTGCGCATGCTGCGTGCGGTGCGACTTTCTGCAAAACTGGGCATGAAGCTGGACCCGGAAACCGCAGAGCCGATCGCCAGCATGAAAGGCTTGCTCGGCAATGTGCCGGAGGCGCGCCTGCTTGATGAAATGCTCAAGCTGCTGATGTCCGGTCATGCGGGGCGGTGCATGAAGA
>JAJXUI010000016.1 GCA_021782995.1 Pseudomonadota bacterium
GATCTAGGCCTTCTCTGTAGTCTGCTTGCCCTTGAAATCGGTCATCGCCACGTCGCCCTTGAGGTCGATGAAGAAAATCGAAAAGTGCTTGTGGAAGTAATCCTGCACTTCGCTCTGGTTGAGGATGGTTTTCTTCATGCGGTCGCAGAACGGGCAATCATCCAGTTCGTACATCAGCAACACGCCGGATTTGCCATCCTGCTTGGCGGCAGCCAGTTCGCTCTTGAAGTCACCCAGTTTCTGGTCGAAAAAATGATCTTCCGCGCTGCGCGTCTCGGCCTGCGCAACATTAAAAATGCTTAATAAAATCAATGCACCATAAATAATCGCTCGCATATCACCCTCCTGTTTCCTTTCTTTAACATCACTCCCACTTGAAGATCGCAGCCCCGATCGCAAGCGTCACCACACCCATCCCCGCCAGTATAGCCACCTGCGGCATGACCTGCGCCAGCGTTGCACCTTCGTTCATGATCGCACGGCTTGCATCTATGACATGCGTCAAGGGGAAGAGTTGCGCCAGCTGGCGCACCCACTCATGCGTGCCTTCCAGCGAAAACCATGCACCGGAGAGCAGCATCATCGGCCAGGTCACCATGTTGAGGATGCCACCGGCGAATTCTTCGCTGGCGGTGCGAGCCGCAATCAGCAAACCGATCGCAATCATACACATCGCCCCCAAACTGGCAACCAGCAGCAAGGTCCAGTAGGAACCCTGCATGTTGAAATCGACAAACAGGTTGCTGCCGGCATACACAATCACCGTGATCAGCATGATCAGCAGCAGGCGCGAAACCAGCTGCGCAAACAGGAAACTGAAGGCATTCAAGGGCGTGGCTTTCAGCCGCTTGAGGAAGCCGTTTTTGCGGTAACGCGTGATCACATAGCCCACGCCAAACAGGCAGCTGAACATCATGTTCATGCCGAGGATGCCGGGCAGGAACCAGTCCACATAGCGGATTTCGCGGCCATCGGCGGCCTGCCTTGCATAATCCCTGCCTTCGGTGCCCCACAGGATGCGCTCCATCATGTAACCGTTGGGCGAGCTGGCATTGATCCAGTATTTCTTTGCGGCTGGGTCCACCAGCATGTCGAGCTGGTGATGCTTGACCTTGTTGATCGCGGTTTCCGCATCGTCATACGGCACAAACTGCAGGTGCAGGGTGTCGTGCAGTTGCGGTGCGCACTGCTGCAGGGTTGCCTCACCGCCCAGCACGCCTACCTTGAACAACTCCTTGTTGTTGCCGGAAAAGGTAAAGGCCAGGCCAAACACCAGCATGAACGGCATCGCCAGGTTCCACACCAGTGCGGAGCGGTCGCGCAGGAATTCCATGTTGCGTGCATGCAGCACGGCAAGAAATTTTTTCATGGCTTGTGTACTCCGGTGACATTGATGAACAGATCTTCCAGCGTCCATGCGCGGATATGCAGGCGGTCGAGATTCACGCCATTATCCATCAGCAGTTTCAGCGTGTTGTGCAGGCCCTTGCTGCGAATTTCGACGGTGTCGCCAGCCTGCAGCACATTCAGGCCGAGCTCGGACAGGCGGTTGCCGGTATCCTCCTTCGGGATTTGCAGGATCACGTCGCCAAAATGTTCGGACAGCAGTTGCGCAGGTGTGCCACGCGACACGATGCGTCCGCGGTCCATGATGGCGATTTCATCACACAGCGCATAGGCCTCTTCCATATAGTGGGTGGTCAGCACGATGGTTTTGTTGCGTGATTTCACCAGTGTGACGAGGTCCCAGAAATGCCTCCTTGCCTGCGGGTCGAGGCCAGTGGTGGGTTCATCGAGGAAGATCAGTTCGGGATCGTTGACCAACGCCAGTCCCAGCAGCAAACGCTGGCGCTGCCCGCCGGAGAGCTTGCGCGTGTCGCGGTCCAGCAACTCTTCCAGCGCGCACAACTTGATGATTTCATCCATGGGCATGGTGCGCTGATAGAGCTGCTCGAACATCTGCAGCGTTTCGCGCACGGTGAGGAATTCCTGCAACGCAGTATGCTGGAACTGGATGCCCACCTCTTCGCGGTATTTCTGCCCGAGTGGCTCGCCCTTGTACAGCACCTGCCCGCTGGTGGCCTGGTGTATGCCTTCGAGAATTTCGATGGTCGTGGTCTTGCCCGCGCCATTTGGCCCGAGCAGGCCGAAGCAGATGCCCTGCGGGATGTCGAGATCGATGCCGTCCACTGCAACGACACCGGGATAATGTTTGACCAGCTTGACGGCACGGATGACTGTATTCATATCCTGTTGATTAAATTAAATTATTCCCTGGAAAGACTGTCAAATGACTCTGCGTATTTGGTGATGTTTTTCAGCAACTTGTTGCGCTGCCGCTCTGTCAGCATCGCATAAACCTCGGCGATAAAAGCGTCCGAACCCTGTTCAAAAGCCTGCAGGGTTTCCTGCTCTTCCGGCGTGCGGAATTTCTCCGGCAGGATCAGCCACAGCGACAGGAAGTTGGCGATATCCTCCCCGCTGGCGTGATCATTCAGCAATCCGATCAGGTGCTTCTGGTTGTCTTCCTTCAGGTGCTGATAGATGCCGGAGGCATAGGGCAGCCGGGCATTGGCCTCGCGCAGCTGCGCCAGCTGGCCGTCACTCAGCGACCCCGTCTGGTTTTCGATGAATTCTATCGTGCGCTCGGTGCGCGACTTCAGCTGTTCTTCCGCAGTCCCTGACAAATCCTTGTCCCGCTGTTTGCTGTTTTCCTTGTCCAGTGATGCGGCAAGCTCATCCACCTGCGCTTGATCCAGGCCATGCAGCAGGTGCGCCGCCGGCATGACCGTCGGCTGCAAGGTGCTGACATAGAGTTTGCGCACGCGGAGCCGGTATGCGCGCACCTCATCTGCACTCAGTGGAGCACCCGACTCCACCTTGTGCTGCAGATCGCGCAGGAAGGCCGCATATTCCGGCAGCATGACCTTGCGGTGCCATTGCATGTATGCATCGACATCCTTGTGGATTTCCTGTTTTTGCTCCTTGCTGAAGGCGGTGTAACTGTTGATCGTGTAACGCAGGTAAACGTCGGAATAGTTATAGCCGAGCGAGATGATGCCGCAGCCCCCCAGCTGCAGGAGCAGCAGGAAAAGCAGAATGGTACGGAATGAATTGATCAGTCTGGCCATATACCGGTCTGCGCCTTGATTCTTCTTTCAGGTAGCTTCTGCAGCTTCTGGAACAAATCGTCAACAAAGGTGAATACCACCGGCACCACCAGCAGGCTGAGCAAGGTGGAGGTGATCAGGCCGCCGATCACCGCAGTGGCCATCGGCGCGCGGAAACTCGGGTCGGAACCGAACCCCATGGCGATCGGCATCATGCCGGCACCCATCGCGATGGTCGTCATCACGATCGGCCGCGCCCGCTTGCGGCAGGCGTCCAGCAGCGCTTCCATACGCGACATGCCATGATCACGCCGTGCAACGATGGAATACTCCACCAGCAGAATGGAGTTTTTGGTGACAATGCCCATCAGCATCAGCAAGCCGATCAGTGACGGCATCGAGAAGCTGTTGTGGGTCAGCAGCAGCGCAACAAATGCACCCCCCATCGACAGCGGCAATGCCGCAAGGATGGTCACCGGCTGCAGGAAATCGCGGAACAGCAGTACCAGCACGATGTACACGCACATCACGCCGGTCAGCATCGCCAGGCCGAAACTGCCAAACAGTTCCTGCATGCGCTCGGCATCTCCCGACTCGGCGCGCTTCACACCGGGTGGCAGATTGTTCATCGATTTCAGTTTGCCAACCTCGGCGTAGACATCGCCCAGCTGGCGGCCGTTCAGTTCGATATTGAAAGTCACCACCCTGCTGCGGTCGAGACGGTTGATCTGTGTTGCGCTGCTGCTCATCGAGACATCCGCGATGTTGCCCAGCATCACATAGCCATTGCGTGCCGGCACCGGCAACTTGGCAATCAGGTCGAGATCCTGCCGCGCGGATTCCGGCATCATCACCCGGATCGGCACCTGGCGCTGCGGCAGGTTGAGCTTGGCCAGAGCCACGCTGTAATCGCCGGCAGTGGCCACGCGCACGGTTTCTGCGATGCTGGCAGCCGTCACGCCAAGCTGGGCCATGCGTGCAAAGTCGGGCTTGATCAGCACTTCCGGGTTGAGCAGGCTGGCGCTGGAAGTGATGTTGCCCAGGCCGGGGATGGTGCGCAGGTCGCGCTCGACATCCTGGGCTGCCGCGCCCAGCGTCTTCGGATCTTCGCCCCCCAGAATCAGCACCAGCTTTTCTCCCGAATTGCCTACGCCTATCGTGACACGCACGCCGGGCAGGTTCTGCAGTTTTTCACGCAGCATGGACTCCACCGCCTGCTGGTTATACGGGCGTTTGCTGCGGTGGGTCAAGGTTACATCCAGGTTGGCCTTGCGTGCTTCAGCCGAACCACCGATCGAGAACAGGTCTCCGCTCGCACCGCGGCCGACTGCGGTGAACACTTCCAGCACATCGGGCAATTCCTTGATCAGCTGACGCGCCTTTTCCGCCGCCTGCAGGGTGTCCTGCAGCGTACTGCCCGGCGGCAGCTCCAGCGTGACCTGGGTATGCGCACGATCCGGTGCGGGCACGAAACCCTTGGGCAGCAAGGGAATCATCATGATGGAGCCGACAAAGAACAGCACGGAAAACAGCACCGTCTTCTTGCGGTTATTCAGGCACCAGCCCGCCCAGCCAAGATATTTGTGCAGCAAGCGGCCTTCCTTGTCCTCTTCCTTCTTGCCGCTCAGCATATAGGCCGCCATCAGCGGCGTCAGCAATCGTGCGACCACCAGCGATGCAAACACCGCCATCGCCGCCGTCCAGCCGAATTCCTTGAAGAACTTGCCGGGTATGCCGCTCATGAAGGCCGTAGGCAGGAACACCGAAATCAGCGTAAATGTTGTGGCCACCACGGCGAGGCCGATTTCCTCGGTGGCTTCCATTGCCGCCTGATAGGGCGTCTTGCCCAGATGCAGGTGGCGCACGATGTTTTCCACCTCGACAATCGCATCATCTACCAATATGCCCACTACCAGCGCCAGCGCCAGCAGGGTCACGGTGTTGATGGTGAAGCCAAACATGTACATGCCGATGAAGGTCGGGATGATGGACAACGGCAGTGCCGATGCGGTGACAATGGTCGCGCGCCAGTCACGCAGGAACCACCACACCACCAGCACGGCAAAGATCGCGCCTTCATACAGCAGGTGCATCGAGCCGTCATAGTTTTCCTTCACCACGGTGACATTGTCCACCACTTCGGTGATTTTGAAAGCAGGGTGTTCGCGATTGAGTTTTGCCACCATGTCGCGCACCGCCTTGCCCACGGTGATTTCACTCGCCCCCTTGGAGCGCGTGATTTCAAATGCCACCACCGGCTTGCCGTTCTCCAGCGCAATGCTGGTCTGCTGGGCGCGGGTATCGATAATGGTGGCCAGCTGGTCGAGGCGGTAATGCCGGCCATCCGGCAATGAAATATCCATGGCCGCCAGCTCATCTGCAGTGGCCACCGTCCCCAGCGTGCGCAAGGACTGCTCGCTGCCGCCGATATCCGCCTGCCCGCCTGACGATTCCTGCTGGATGCGCTTGATCTGGCGTGACACATCCACCAGCGACACTTTCAACGCCAGCAGCTTTGCCGGGTTGATTTCAACCCGGATTTCACGGTCCAGCCCGCCGATGCGCGACATGCGTCCCACGCCCTTGACTGACAGCATGGCCTTGCCCACTTCATTGTCGACAAACCAGGAGATGTCCTGCTGATCCATCACATCCGATGTCACGCTGTAGGTGAGGATGGGTCGGCCGGAAGTATTGGCTTTGGTGATTACCGGGTCCTTGATGTCGCCGGGCAAATCCGACCGCACGCGGCTGATCGCATCGCGCATGTCGTTGACCGCTTCCATGCTGTCCTTTTCCAGGTCGAATTCGACCGTGATGATGGCGGTGCCTTCGGTGATATTGGTGTGGATATGCTGCACCTGCCCCAGCGTGGCGATTGCATCCTCGATCTTGCGCGCCACCTCGGTTTCCATCTGTGACGGCGAAGCGCCTTCCAGCCGGGTGGTCACCGTGACGATGGGCACTTCGATATCGGGAAAGTCCTGCACATTGGTGGCACGGAAATCGAACAGCCCGACGATGCACAGCATGCCGAACAGCAGGATCGAAGGAATCGGGTTCTTGATGGCCCAGGCTGAAATATTCATCGCGTCTCCCGCTTACCTGACCGTTTTCTTGCCGGCATCGGCATCCGCCACCCGCACCAGGTCACCCTCGCTGAGGAAGCCGGCACCGGCAGTCACCACGCGCACACGCGCATCCAGACCTTCCTCGATTTCGATGCGGCCATCCTGCTGGCGGCCGGTTTTCACCTTGACCTGGGTCACGTGATCATCATCGCCGACCCTGAACACATAGCTGTAGCCGTCGCGGATCACCACGGCATTCTGCGCCACGGTCAGCGCCTTGCTGTGTCCGAGTTCGAAATCACCCTGTGCAAACATGCCCGGCCGCAGGCGGTTGATCGCATTCAGCTCCACAAACACGCTGCCATTGCGCGACTGTGTATCCACCACCGGCGAAATGCGGCTGACCCGGCCGTCGATGTCATCGCCCAATGCGGTACGCAGGCGCACTTTCTGTCCGACGCGAATGCTCGGCAGGGTGGCTTCCGGCACTTCGGCTCGCCACTCCACCTGGTTGCGCCGGATATAGCGGAACATTTCGTTGCCGGTCTGGATCACCGCGCCCACCGTCGCAGTGCGTGACGAAATGATGCCGTCATCCGGCGCGCGCACTTTGGTATAGTCAAGCTTCAGCTTCTGCAATTTTGCGCGCGCTTCTGCTGCCTGCATCTGTGCCTTCGCAATCTGCGCATTGGTCTGGTTCTGGATATTCTCGAGATTGCTGATCATGCCGGCTTCGCGCAATTTTGCCGAGCTTTCCGCCTTGGCCTGCACCTGTTCATAGCGTGCCTTCGCTTCTTCCAGCGCTGCCTGCTGCTGCTCCAGGTCCAGTGCGACGGTGTCATCGTTAAAGCGCGCCAGCACCTGGCCTTTCCTTACCATGTCACCCACATTCACATTCAGCTCGGCCAGGCGCAGACCGGATACTTCCGAACCGATTACGGCTTCCTGCCATGCCTGCACATTGCCGGTGGAAGAAATTCTTTGTGGCCAGTTGCGTGTATCAGGCAACTCGATGGTGACCGTCAGTGCAGGGCGCGTTGTCTGCTGCTCTGTTTTGGCGCGGCTTTCGCGCTTGATGCCAAACAGGGCAAAAGCAACGGCAATGATGATGACGGCCAGCACGGCCAGTTTCTTGCGTTTCAAAAGTTCCAATTTATGCTCCATTTTTCCAGGCACGGCGCAATGCTGCTTCTGCCGCGATCAATTGCATTCCATATTTGCTCAGCTTTTCGGTCATCTGCACGAGCGCCTGCTCGCCCTGCAGCAAACCGGGGCAAAAGGCGTTTACGACACATTCGCCATGAAAAAAGATGCGTGCCATGCCGATCAGGCAGAAGGCAAGACGTTCAATTTCGGCGTCCGGCTCATCGGCGCCCAGTTCACGGCACAGCAGGTTCAGCAATCTTGCAAAATTGGGGCGTATGACCTGGGTTACCGCATCTCCCAGCACGCCGCTGGGATCCAGCTCCTCACGTGCATGCAGGCGCATGACCTGGCGCATGCGCGCACCATCCTCGAAAACCGGTTGCAACAACACACGGTAAAACAGGTTCAGCGAATCTTCCAGGCCAGGCCCTGCCTGCGCAGGCTCACCAAAACTGGCAGACTGCTCCAGAAAGGGCAGCTTGAACACTTCGCGATAAAGCTCGGCCTTGTCACCAAAGTGATAATGGATTGCGGCCAGGTTGGCGTTTGCGCGACGGCAGATTTCACGCGTGGTCGCAGCGTGATAGCCATGCTCGGCAAAAACCTCGGTTGCCGAATGCAGCAGGCGTTTGCGGGTATCGTCGTGATCGGACATGTACATCAGCAATCAATGAAATTGTGATGCACTCTAGTGTTAGGAACTGATTAAGTCAAGCGCTTGAATTAAGGCTTGGCAGCGTAATGACTCGCCCCAAGCTCATGGCGATGCGCGGTTTCTGCCACAATGCGCCCAATCACACCAAATATCTCTTTTGTATTCAATGGTTTATATAAAAACGCCGAAATGCCATGCTCTTGTGAAATTGCACTATCCACATTGTCGCTATATCCGGTGCAAAGAATCGCCGGAAAACTCGCCCTGACCATGTGCATTGCCCTGACCATGTCCAGCCCCGACAGTTCCGGCATCGTCTGGTCGCTAATCACCAGATCATAGCCATCCGGGTCATGCATGAAAACCCGCAAGGCTTCTACAGGATTGATAAACGCCCGCACTACGGCCCCCTGCATCACCAGCAGCTCTTCCAGCATGCTCGCCATCACACGCTCATCATCCACCACCATGATGCGCAAGCCCTGGAGTGGATTGCCTGCCGATTCTGCCACAACCTGCCGGTTTTCCATCACATGCGCACTCCCGCTGACCAACGGCAGCAGGATGCGGAACACCGTACCCAGGCCGGGCTCGCTTTCCAGCATCACGTGCCCGCCCGCCCCATGCACGATGCCATGCACAACCGGCAGGCCCATGCCGGTGCCCTGACCCGTGGGCTTGGTGGTATAAAAAGGATCAAAGATCTTCGCGATGGTTGCCTCGGACATTCCCTTGCCATTGTCCCTGACCAAAAGCTCAACAAATTCACCTGCGAAATTCTGGTGGCAGGAGATGCAAATGCTGCGCGGCAGCACAACCTTTTTCAGGCTGATGGAAATGCTGCCATAACCTGACATGGCATCACGCGCATTGATCATCAGATTCATCAATACCTGATGCAATTGCACCGGATGCATGGCGATGACAATCGAGTCATCTTCAATTTGCACATCCATGCCGATCGTGCTCGGAATCGACGAACGCAACATCTGCATGACCTCTTTCAGTACCGGCTGCACGCGTATCACAGGTGCCAGCCCCGCATGTGCATCGGGGCGCTGCCGGCTGAACAGCAGCATTTGTGCGATCAGCTCTTTCGCGCGCCCACCCGCAGACAGGATTTCCTCAACATATTTCAGGGTACGCTCATCCGACTTGCCGTTTCCCCCCACCATCTTGATCAGGTCAGCGTAACCGATGATGGCACCCAGCATATTGTTGAAATCATGCGCAATGCCGCCAGTGAGGTAACCGATGGATTCCATTTTCTGTGACTGCAGCAGCTGCCCCTGCAGCCTTTCCTTTTCAAGCTCCGCCTGATGCCGTTCTGTAACATCCCGCGCCGCCGCCAGAAACACGGTTTCATCGCCAACCTGCAGTTTCGACAGCATGACTTCAAGCATGATTTCCCGGCCACTCTTGTGCAGGCCGGTTACACTCAGGCCTGTACCCATCGGGCGCGCATTTTCCGGCTCTTTCATGTAATCCTGCATCAGTTTGTCATGTCTTGCCCTGACAAACTGTGGCAGCAGCACATCCAGCCGCTGCCCAATCAGCTCTTCAGCACGATAACCAAAAATGGCTTCAGCACTGGCATTGAAACCGACGATCACGCCTTCCTCGCTGACGCTGAGAATCGCATCAGGTACGACCTCGATCAACTGTTGCAGATAGTCCCGATTGCGTTCCAGCTCCATCGTCACTTCCTGCATTTCCGTAATGTCATGCACCATGCCAACTGACCGCACGGCGCTGCCTGATGCATCATATACATGATGGCATTTTTCATGCACATGCCTGACCTCTCCCGTATCCGGGCGGACGATACGATGCTGTACTTCATAATCATGCTGGCCGGTACGTACAGATTGCCAATATGCAGAATTGACCCTCTCCCTGTCGTCTGGATGAACCGCATTCAGGAAAGACTCATAATTTACCCGGACCTGTTGCGGCTTCATGCCAAAGATTTCATATACCTCGTCGCTCCAGACCAGGCGGTTGGTCTTCAATTCATATTCCCAGCTGCCCAGGTGCGCGATCGCCTGGGTTTGCCTGAGCATTTGCTCCCGCATTGCAAGCACATCCAGCATTTCATTGAACTGATTTGCCAGGACTGCGGCCTCGTCACTGCCACCCAGCTCTACCCTTGCCTCGCGCCTGCCCGAGCGGACCTGGTCTGCGATACCCTGAATCCTGCGCAAGCGCGCGGTCAGTCGTGAAGCTGTGATCACGGCAACCAGCAAGCCTGCAAATACCGCTCCCAGGCCATACAGCACACCATCCCGCATGATTTCACTCAATCTCCGCATGGCCTGCTGCTGCCCGAGCCCGATGCGTATCCAGCCAACCTGCTGCTTGCCAACAAACGCAGGGCTCACCACATCTACCAGTTTGCTGCCACGCGAAAGCGTGGCGACCTGCGCCTGCTCCGGCAAGTCAAGCACGTATTGTCCACGCCTTTCAGTGGCGGTATGCGCAAGCACGAGTCCATCCATATCCAGCGCCATCGCAAATTCCAGGTCCGGATGCTGCAACTGCGCGCGCATGATCTCCTGCAGTCCGCTGATGTCCCGCGCGGCCAGCCAGCCGGCGGCGGAGATGGCCACGCTTTGCGCGAGAAACCTCGCCTCCTCTTCCTGTTGTGCCAGCAGAAACTCCTGCTGCCGCAGCGTCATGTCCACCACAAAGAAAGTCATCGCAATGACCAGAACCATCCCGACACCGGAAATCAGCCTGCGCCGTACCGTTCCTGCCAGGAAATTTCGCAACTCCTTCATCATCGGGGCTGCTCCACTGGTCGCACTTCGGCTTCAAACTGCCTGACCAGCTGCCGGACCGGCTCATAGCTGGCGTTGTTGGCGGTATAGAAACGCGAGGTTTCCATCTGCGCCAGTATCCCGCGTCCCTGCTGTGTATTACCCAGCGCCAGCAACAGGTCGCGCAATTTCTGCTGCAATGCCAAAGGCATGTCATCTCGTGCCATCACCGAATTGTTCAATGCAGTCGGTGTTTCCCATATCACCTTGAGCTTGTCAGCTTCCGCCGGATGCGACTTGCCGAAGGCTCGCCAGGGAGGAGGCCAGGTGACGTCAACATCTGTCAGCCCCAGCAATACATTGTTGATGGAAGATTCCTGTGAGCCAACATAGCGGTTGTCCACCTCCGTCATCACATTTACACCATGCCGCTGCAGGTACAGCTGCGGCATGATGCAGGCTGCCAATGCAGTGGGCGAAGGGTAGCTGATGCGCTTGCCCTTGACATCGACAGGCCGATGTATCGGACTGCCCTTGCGCACAAGGAATATGCCCTTGAAATCCCGGGCATCCCCTGCCATCAGCAAAACATGATAGCCAACCCGGATTGCCTGCAATGTCTGCCACGGATTGGGCAACAGGAATTCCGGCTCGCCTGCCCGGTATTTTGCTTCATAACTTGAATAATCCCGAGACGCTTCCAGCACAAACCGTGCATCCGCAATATTCGCATTCAGGTAATCGATCATCGGCATGTAGGCCTTGATCAGGTGTTCAGGATTGTGCAACGGATGAATCGCCAGCCGGTAAGTGGCAATCTTGCGTGACTTCGGGGCATTGCCATAGCGGGGGCCAGCCTGGCGATCATCATCCTGATGGCAGGCCGCAAGCAGCATGCAGGCCAGGAAGAGCAATATGAATGAATAACGGGGTCGCATCGACCGGGCAGTCTCCATGCATGCGCATAAAATTGCCTGCAACTTCACAGGGCGTGGCCGAATGCTACACGCATTGCCTTTCCCATACAACCAGAGGCACCGGCCCACCACCTGCAACAGGATTTCATTTTTACCGAATGGTGAATTACACTCCGCATGGCCTTGAAATGCGTTTAACCCAAACCGACAACTCGAACCCTCTACATCATGAACCATAGCGCCCAGTCACTGCAAACCGCCATTCAGCAGATCGAGCAGATCATCCTCGGCAAATCCCACCAGATCAGGCTGGCACTCGCCTGCCTGCTGGCGCGCGGCCACCTGCTGATAGAAGACCTGCCCGGTGTCGGCAAAACCACATTGGCGCATGTCCTGGCGCGCACATTGGGACTGCAGTTCGCACGCATCCAGTTCACCAGCGACATGCTGCCGGCGGACATCCTCGGGGTTTCGGTGTATCACCGCGACAGCAGCGAATTCCGCTTCCACCCCGGTCCGGTATTTGCCCAGATGATTCTCGCCGACGAAGTGAACCGCGCCACACCGAAGGCACAAAGCGCGCTGCTGGAGGCGATGGAAGAACACCAGGTCACGATAGAAGGCACCACCCACCTGTTGCCCGCGCCCTTCTTCGTCATCGCCACGCAAAACCCGAGCTTCCAGATCGGCACCTTTCCCCTGCCCGAATCGCAGCTGGACCGCTTCCTGATGCGCATCCAGCTGGGCTACCCGGATGCCAGCGCAGAACGCGGGTTGCTTGAAGGCCGAGACCGCCGCGAAATCATTGCCACCCTTGCACCACAGCTGACGCCCGCAGACCTGCAAACCTTGCAGCAACAGGTCGCAAAAATTCATGTCTCGCCCGCTTTACTGGATTATCTCCAGGCCATCCTGCGCCATACCCGCGAATCCGCACAATATGTTCACGGACTCAGCCCGCGTGCAGGTATTGCGATGCTTGCCGCCTCCCGCGCCTGGGCGCTGCTGCAAGGACGCAGTGCCGTGTTGCCGGAAGATGTGCAGGCAGTCCTCCCCGGCGTGGTTGGCCATCGCCTGCAAGGCACACGCGACAACAGCCTGACCCGTGGTGACAAACTTGCCATGGAACTGATCGAAGCGGTGAAGATTCCCTGACGCAAATGATGTCACCGCTCCGCCAACAGTTCCGCAACTGGGCTTTCCGGCGTAATCCGGAAGCGGGTCCCATCGTGCTGAACCAGCGCCGTATCTACATCCTGCCGACCCGGCAGGGACTGTTCTTCGGTTTCGTGCTGGCGCTGATGTTGCTCGGCGACATCAATTACAACCTGAGCCTGGGCTATGTACTGACCTTCCTGCTTGCCACCACCGGCGCCCTGAGCATGCTGTATGCCTTCCGCAACATGGCGCAGCTGCAGGTCACTGCAGGACGCGCCGAGCCGGTGTTTGCCGGGGAACAGGCCAGCTTCATCCTGCACTTCCATAACGACACCGATCTTCCGCGCCATCAGCTTGTCCTGCATGCCAGGGATGGCCACCAGACTACGTTCGACCTGCCCGCAAGACAGGCAAGCGCGATCGCATTCAGGATACCCGCCACGCGACGCGGCTGGCTGGCCAGCGGACAACTCGGCCTGTATACCGAGTTCCCGCTGGGCCTGTTCCATGCGTGGTCCTACCTGCATTTTGAACAATACTGCCTGGTCTACCCGCAACCAGCAGCGGCCAGCCCGCTGCCTGCCGCCACCGCCCTCCATGGCACCGGCATGCACAGCCAGGAGGGCGATGAGGATTTTGCGGGATTGCGCAACTACCAGCCCGGGGATGCCTTGCCGCGCATAGCATGGAAGACGCTGGCACGTGAACAGGAACCCCAGGTCAAAAAATTCAGTGCTAACCAAGGCAGCGAACGCTGGCTGGACTGGTCATTGCTGCCTGCGGCTGGTGACGAACGCAAGCTTGAGTTGCTGGCAAGACAGGTACTGGATGCCAGTGCGGCACAACTGCACTACGGCTTGCGCCTGCCAGAAGCCGAACTGCCGCCTGACAGCAGCCCCGCACACCGTGATGCCTGCCTGAAAGCCCTGGCACTGCATGGCCTGGACCACACACCGCCTGCCGTCCGGCGGCAAGCAGATACATCCGGCCAGCACCTGGCCGCCCGGATTGCCGCATGGGCTGGCAGAAAATTGCGCACTCCTTCCGCAGGGAAATCGCAATGAAGCCTGCCCCCCATCAAGTTTACGGCATCATTGCCGCACTGTTCATGGTGTGCCTGCCGCATGCCGAACACCTGCCGCACTGGGTCAGCGCGGTATGCAGCTTCCTGCTCATCTGGCGTTTCCATCTTGCCTGGACGGGCAACGCACTGCCATCGCGCTGGTTGCTGATTTCATTCACCGTAGCGGCAAGCGCGGGCATCGCCGTCAGCTTTCATACCCTGTTCGGGCGCGATGCGGGCGTCACGCTGCTGGTCCTGCTGTCTTCCCTCAAGCTGATGGAGCTGCGCACCGCACGCGATGCGAATGTGGTGATCTTCCTCGCCTGCTTCATCATCATCACGAATTTCTTTTACTCGCAAAGCATTCCCACTGCACTGTTCATGCTGGTTACCTTGCTGGCCATCCTGAACGGCTGGCTGGCCATGCAGGCAAGTGCGCTGGCCTGGCGTGCCAGGCTGCGCATGGCCGCGATCATGCTGCTGCAGGCCATGCCCCTGACATTGCTGCTATTCGTGCTGTTTCCGCGCGTGCAGGGCCCGCTCTGGGGAATGCCGCAGGATGCCTGGGCACAGAGCGGATTGTCAGACACCATGTCACCCGGCAGCATGAGCAAACTGTCGCTGTCGGATGCAGTGGCATTTCGCGTCAGTTTCGATGGCCCACCACCGCCCCAGCAGTTGCTTTACTGGCGTGGCCCGGTATTGTGGGATTTCGAGGGCACCACCTGGAAGCGAGGCCAGGCGCTGCTCACGACCGTACATGATCTCCAGCAAGTTTCGATGCCGGTCGATTACACGGTGACGCTGGAGCCGCATGACAAAAACTGGCTGTTTGCGCTGGACATGCCCACCTCGGCAGATGTCCCCAGCCGCATCTCCGGCGATTTCCAGCTGCTCAGCCGCACCTCGGTGACAACACGCTTGCGCTACCGCGTACATTCGCAACTCGGCTTCCAGGCAAACACGGAAGAATCCCCCGCCCTGCTGCAACGCGCACTCAGATTGCCGGCAGCCGGCAACCCGCAATCCCGCAACCTGGCCGCAACCTGGCGCCGAAAGCTGGGCAACGATGCCGCCATCATCCACGCGGCAGAACAGATGTTCCACAATGAAGGATATACCTATACGCTGGAGCCGCCATTGCTCGGAAATGACAGCGTGGATGATTTCCTGTTCCACTCGCGCAAGGGATTCTGCGAGCATTATGCATCGGCATTCGTTTTCCTGATGCGGGCAGCCGGCATTCCGGCGCGCGTCGTGACCGGCTATCAGGGGGGCGAATATAACGACCTCGGCCAGTACTTTATCGTGCGCCAGTCTGACGCACATGCCTGGTCTGAAGTTTGGCTGGCAGGCCAGGGCTGGCAGCGGGTGGACCCGACCGCCACCATCTCCCCGGCACGCATCAGCACCGGCCTCAGCGCGGCGGTGCCCGGCAGCGAAGCATTGCCCTTTGCCGCGCGCTACCGTTCACCGTGGCTGCTGAAACTGCGTTTCAATCTGGACCTGTTCAACTATCGCTGGAACCAGTGGGTACTGGGTTATGACAAGGAGCGCCAGTTTGCCTTCCTCACCCGACTCGGCATGGAAGAAGTCACCTGGCAGAAAATGGCACTCAACCTGCTGGCAGGTGTCGGTATCCTGGTTGCGCTGTTCTCCCTGCTCATCCTGAAACGGCTTTATGCCGGGCCCAGAGACCCTGCAGTCAGGCTCTATCGCAGGTTCTGCCGGAAGCTGGCGCGACACGGATACGCCCGCTCTGACCATGAAGGTCCCATGGATTATGCCAGCCGGGCATCTGCGGCATTGCCCCACAAGGCGGATGCCATACAGGACATTACCCGCCGCTACCTGTCTATCCGCTACGAAAGCCGGAGCGATCCCGAGAACCTCCGCGCCTTGCGTCACGCCGTGGCGGCATTCAAGCTATAATCCGACCCTGATATATTCGCCCCAGCAGATTTATGCAGATTACCCGCCGCCTGGAATTCGATGCCGGACATCGCATTCCCAACCACAGCAGCCAGTGCCGCCATTTGCACGGCCATCGCTACGCGCTCGAGGTCACGTTATCCGGCGATATCATCAATCAGGCAGGCGCTTCCGATGAAGGCATGGTCATGGACTTTGCCGACGTGAAACGGATTGCCAAGGAACAGGTGGTGGACGCCTGGGACCATGCCTTCCTCGTCTACCGCAAGGACGAGGCAGTGATGACTTTCCTCAATTCCCTGCCCGGCCACAAGACAGTAATACTGGATGTTGTTCCAACAGCAGAGAATCTGGCCCGGGTGGCGTTCAATCTGCTTGACCCGGCCTACCGTGACACGTATAACACCCACCTGACATTGCAACGTGTCAGGCTTTATGAAACTCCCAACAACTGGGCAGATTGCCTGCGCAGGGATTGACAGCTTGCTCCCGCCCCAGACAGGACATACTGATGAGTGAAATATCACCTGAACTCGGCAAAAGACTTTCCGACGCTGTCGGGAAAATGCCGGCCTTTCCCAAAAGTGTACAGCGCATCCTCGAACTTTCACGCGACATCAACTGCCCCCCCAAGGAACTGGTTTCGGTCATCGAAAAAGACCCGGTGATGACAATGAAACTGCTGGTCATGCTCAACTCGGCTTTTTACAGCCTGCCCAAACAGATCACCTCGGTCAGCCAGTCCATCGTCTATATCGGCCTCAATACCATCAAGAACATGGCCTTGTCATTTGCGGTGCTGGGCGTGCTGCCCAGGCATAACGATGCCGGATACGACATGCAGCGTTACCTGATGCACTCGCTGATGACCGCCAGCCTGTCGCGCCTGCTGTGCCAGAAATACTGCATGGACGGCACCGACCCTGCCGACTGCAACCTTGCCGGACTGCTGCATGATTTCGGCAAGATCGTGTTTGCACAATCGATGCCGGAAGAGTTCAGCAAGGTGCTGGCATACAGCGAGGAACACAAAGTGCCGCTGCACATCGCGGAGAAAGCCATTATCGGCGTGGACCACTCCCTGGCCGGCGCCATGCTGGTGGAAAAATGGCAATTCCCCAAGAGCCTGTGTGATGCGATCCGCCATCACCATGATGAAGTGCTGCCCGCCAGCTCCATCCAGCAATGCCTGTACGTGGCAGACCGCCTGAGCAAGCACGCATCCCTGCATAACGGGAACGGCATCGGCAATGAGGCCATGCCACCCGCCATCGCTGCCCGGTTTGGCAGCAACCTGGATGAAATCATTGTAAAATTGGGCAACCTTTCTAGCGTGGTGGCGGAGGCACAGGCTTTCGCACACTCCAGCATAGAGACACAAACCTGAAAGTCCCAAACTTGACAATCCCAAACTTGAAAATCAGGTTCTCATGAAAATAAAATTCTGGGGAGTTCGCGGTTCGATACCATCACCTGGCCCAAATACCCAGCGCTATGGCGGCAATACGACCTGCATCGAAGTCCGTACCGATGACAATGAGCTGATCATACTCGACGGCGGCACCGGCATTTTCCCGCTGGCGCAGCAACTGCTCAAGGAGCTGCCGCTGACTGCCAACATCTTCAATACCCACAGCCACTGGGACCACATCCAGGGCCTGCCTTTCTTCATCCCGATCTTCATTCCCGGCAATACCGTCAACCTGTATGGCGCTTTCGACCCGATTTCGGGCGCCGGACCTGAACGCATCATGAACATCCAGATGCAGTACAGTTACTTCCCGGTACGCGAAGCGGAAATCCAGTCGCGCATGAACTACCTGACGGTGATGCCGCATGAAGTGATCAAGATCGGCAACACCACCATCACCCCCACCCTGCTCAGCCACCCCGTGGTCAACCTGGGTTACCGCATCGAATGCAACGGCAAATCGATGTTCTTCACCGGCGACCACGAGCCGCATTACAACATCTACGAACCCCAGGATGACGGCTACGCAGACTATCAGGCATTGATAGACGAGCAGCGCCAGGCCATCGTCGATGCAATGCAGGGCGTCGATGTACTGATCGCAGATTCCTCCTACACCGTGGGCGAATATCCTTCGCGCAAAGGCTGGGGCCACGGCACTTTCGACAGCTGCATTGAAATGGCGAAAGCCGCCTCGGCAAAAATCCTGTATTGCACGCACCATGAACCGACCCGCTCGGATGATGACCTGGAGAAAGTTTTCGCCGAAGCCGTGGCACGGCAGAACTGCAAGACAGTGGATATCCGCATAGCGCGTGAAGGTGACGAGATTACCATCTGATCGCCAGATTTTATAAATATATTAATATATTCAATAGTTTATACTTATACCACACTGGAAATGCAATGGCTGCCCATGATGACCTGTCTGCAGGCCGCTGGCGTAGACAGGTCAGCAATCCCCCGCTGCTAATCTGGCTGTTCCTGTTACTGATGCTGGGATTCACCGCCTATGTTTCCAGCCTGGTATATCGGGAAGTCGATACGGCGGCAAATGCAGCCTTCCAGCGCAATATCACAAAAGCGCTGGACATGATCACCCTGCGCCTTGATGCAAATGAACAGATCCTGCGTGGCGGCATCGGCCTGTTCAAGGCCAGCACAGAAGTAAACCGGCAAGACTGGCATGACTACGTTGAAAGCCTGAACCTGGCTGAACATTTTCCCGGTATCCAGGGGCTGGGTTATGCAGTACAGGTGCATCCTGCAGCGTTACCCGGACTGACCAGCCGTATCCGCAAGGAAGGCTACAGCGATTTCGCGATCAATCCCGGCGGTATCAGGGATGTTTATACCGCCATCATTTACCTTGAGCCCTTCGATATACGCAACCGGCGCGCCTTTGGCTATGACATGTTTTCTGAAAGTACGCGGCATGCTGCCATGGCACAGGCGAGGGATAGCGGGCTTGCGACCATCTCCGGCAAGGTCAAGCTGTTACAGGAAACCGGCACTGACGTTCAGGCAGGTTTCCTGATGTACCTGCCAAATTATGCACGCAACATGCCGCTGGATACGGTGGAGCAACGGCGACGCGCATTGCTGGGTTACGTTTACAGCCCGCTCCGCATGAACAACCTGATGCAAGGCGTGCTCGGCAGGCTTGCCGACACGCACGATATTGATATCGAAATTTACGATGGCCGCACCCCATCAAGCGACACGCTGATGTATGACGTCGACAGCAGCATGACCGGGCAGGACAACCGCATGCACAAGCAATTCATCGATATCAGGCATTTGCAAAGCAAAGGCCGTGAGTGGACACTGGTGTTTTCTTCTACGCCGCTATTCGAATCCGGCATTGACCATTCAAGACCGGTGTATGTCGCTGTGACAGGGATAGCAATCAGCCTTCTGCTGTTCTTTACGGGCAGCTTTCTTGCCAACAACCGCAAGCAGGCGCATCTGATGCTGCAAAGCATGAACCTTGCGTTAACGGAACAGAAGGGATTGATTAATGCCATCGTGGATGACGCCGCCGATGGCATCATCACGATAGACGAACATGGCAAGGTACTGTCCTTCAATCATGCGGCTTCGCATATTTTTGGCTACCTCCCTTCGGAAATGATCGGGCGAAACATCAACATGCTGATGCCCGAGCCTTACCACTCCAGTCACGATAGCTACCTGAGCCAATACATGAAAACAGGCAATGGATCAATAATCGGCATCGGTCGCGAAGTCAGTGGACTGCGCAAATCCGGAGAGGTCTTTCCGATGGATTTATCCGTCAGCGAGGTCATGACCGGAGCCAGAAGCCGCATATTCTCGGGCATTGTGCGCGACATCACCGAACGCAAGAAGGCAGAAGCCGACCTGCGTCGCAGCGAAGAGCGTTTTAATCTTGCCATAAGCGGCGCCAAAGACGGCTTGTGGGACCTTGATATCAACAACAAGATTTCATATCACTCACCTCGCTGGAATTCCCTGATTGGACTTCCCGAGCAGGAATCCATGGAACAAGCTGGCAGCTGGGCACAACATGTTCACCCTGATGACAAGCCTGTGGTTCAGAAGATGATGCAGGATTACCTTGAAGGCAAAATACCCGAGTTTGTTTGTGAATATCGTGTGCGCCATGTTGACGGTTATTACATATGGATCCTGAATCGCGGCATCCTTCAACGCGATGAACATGGCAAGGTATACCGCATGGTCGGCATCATTTCAGACATCAGCAAACAAAAGCAGGTGGAAAATCTGAAAAGCGAATTTGTTTCAACTGTCAGTCACGAGTTGCGTACGCCACTGACTTCGATCAAGGGCGCCCTGGGTCTTGTCACGGGTGGCGCTACCGGCGAGGTAAACCCGCAGATGAAACAGATGCTGGACATTGCCTACAAGAATTCCGATCGCCTGCTTGCGCTGATCAACGACCTGCTGGATATCGAGAAAATCCAGTCCGGCAAGATGGAATTCAATTTCCAGCCTCAACGGTTAATGCCGCTGATCGAACAGGTTGTCGGCAATAACCAGTCCTATGCCGCAAAATACAGGGTGGAATACAGAATTGCCCATGCCTTGCCGGATGTCATGCTGAATGTGGATGGAGACAGATTCATCCAGGTGATGGCCAACCTGCTATCCAATGCCGCCAAGTTTTCGCATGAGGGCGGCATCATCAACATTGAAGTCCAACGGCATAACGGGATGATCAGGACATCAGTCATCGATTACGGTGAAGGCATTCCAACCCAGTACCAGGCACGCATATTCGAGAAATTCACTCAAGCCGATTCCACCGACACCAGGCACAAGGGTGGCACAGGCCTCGGCTTGAGCATTTCAAAGGCAATGATCGAATCCATGCATGGCAGGATAGGATTCGCAAGCAAAGCGGGGTCTGGCACCACCTTCTTTATCGACTTCACTGAATGGCATCAGACTGAAGCCTGACTTCAGCTGACTGCCTCGCTTCCCATTTGCCCATACTCCGTACCGAGTACCCGGTTTCGCCCCTGCTGCTTGGCCTGGTACAGCGCATCATCCGCCGATTGCAACAATGACTCGAGCGCCTTACCCTCTCCCGGCACAACGGAAGCGACGCCACAACTTACCGTGACATGATGCAGGGGTGAAGCTTCATTCGCAATTTTCAGGTCGCTCACGCGCTGCCGCAGCAGGTTGGCAACCCATTTTGCACCATCGATGTCGGTTTCACCCAGCACAAAAACAAATTCCTCCCCGCCATATCGCGCCACCACATCGCTGGCGCGCGGAGCTGCACGCTGCATTTGCAACGCGATGCTCTTCAGGCACTCATCGCCTGCCTGATGTCCGTAGGTATCGTTGTAAGATTTGAAATGATCCACGTCCACCATGACCAGGGAAAATGGCTTTTGCGCACGTTCGCATCGACGCCATTCGCGTCGTGACAACTCATCGAACATGCGGCGGTTGGAAAGCCCGGTCAGGCCGTCGGTTGCCGACAACTGCTGCAGTTCCTTGTTCAGCTGGTTCAGCTTGTGCGTGGCAGCGATCAGTTCGCGCTGCATTTCCACCAGCCTGCGCATCGCATTGACCTTGGCTTTCAGCACGATCTCGCTGACCGGTTTCATCAGGTAATCATCACCGCCCACCTCGATGCCGCGCGCCAGGTCTTCATCCTTGGTCATGCTGGTGAGGAAGATGATCGCACTCCAGTCCTTCTTCTTTTCAGTTGCCCGTATCTCGCGCGCAACATCAAAGCCATCAATATCCGGCAAGCGACCGTCGAGCAGGATGATGTCCGGATGTTCCCTGCGGTAAATCTCCAGAGCGTCCTTGCCGGTTTCCGCCGTCAACGGATGAATACCCATATTTTCCAGATAAGCGCATATCGCCTTCAGGGTCACCTTGCTGTCTTCCACAACCAGTGTTTTCAGCACCACTTCCTTGCCAACCATAAACGTCCCTTTCCGGTCCTGACTTTCTACCCCGAACTCGACATCAAATCCTGTGCCATGCGCAAATCCTTCCACACCTGCGCCTTGCTCAATGGCGTCAGCAATAATGCAGCCGGATGAAACGTCACGATCATCGGCACTTCCTGCATGTTACCGGTCGCATCCCGAAACGCATATTGGTGCACTTTGCCATTTATGCTTTCCCATGCCCGGTCCTCACCCAGCAACGCAGTCGCTGCCGCATGCCCAAGCACGATCAGCAATTTCGGCTGCACCAGTTGCAGCTGCCTTTGCAGGTAAGGCATGCAGCGCGCAATCTGGTCTGCGGAGGGTCCGCGCTTGATCGCGCCACAACATTTCACCACATTTGCCAGGTACACCTTGCTGTTGCGCCTGAGTCCGATTGCCGCCAGCATATTATCCAGCAACTGGCCAGCCTGTCCTGCAAACGGCACGCCCTGCGCCTCGTCATCTTCGCTCGGCCAGGAGCCGACAAACATCCATTCGGCTTGCAGATCGCCGCTGCCGAATACGGACTGGCTGCACCCGGCACGCAGTTCGCATGCGGAACAGTCATTCACCCGGGATTCAAGTTCCGGCCAACCCAGTCTGTCATATGCCTGTTGCGGGATTTCTACTGGCAAGGGGGCATCTGCCAGAACCTCAGCATGCCCGCTCGAAAAATCGGCCCTCTCTTCCCTCGATGCAGCGTCAATGACTGCAGGCAATTCTGGTTCGCGCAATTGCCACAACGGGAACAGATTCAGTTCACGCAGCAGGTCTTCCCGGGTTGTCGCATTTTCCTGCACGCTGTTCATCACACTTTCCTGTTCATGGCAAAGCCCGTTCCATCACGATGGCATCTTCCCGTCCGGCCGCGGCCGGATAGTAACCGCGACGCACGCCGATTTCATGGTAGCCGTTCTTGCGGTACAAGGCCTGCGCAGCCAGATTGGAGCGACGCACCTCAAGCAGCATTTTAACCGCCCCGCGATCAATTTCCATCTCATTGATTTTATTAAGAAATATCAATCCGAATCCTTGCTGCTGCGCGTCCTTTGCAATGGCGATATCCAGCAAGTGCACTTCATCCAGTACCGGCATCAGTATCGCATAACCCAAAAGTTGTCCCGTCTGCTCCAGCACGTAACCATGATGGCCTCCACTCAGGGAATCAAGCAACATCCCGCGCGTCCAGGGATGGGTATGTACCTGCTGCTCTATCGAAAACACTGCATCGATGTCCCCGGGCACCATCATGCGGAACCTTAAGTCTGCAGCTTGCATCACCCGCCCTGCCGTGCAAGTCGCTCGCTGGTTTTCAGGGCGACTTTATCGCGCAGGTATACTGGCAGTGCCTGCGCGGCATCCAGGCCTTTTCCAGCAGCCAGTACCGGTACAGCCAGCACTGCGACGGCCGCCGCACGCGGGATGCAGCCTGCATCGACATGTGCCAGCTGGCCGGCATAACGCTGCTGCAGCGGGACGGCGTGCGCGGCAAAACCACTGCCTGCACCATGCCAGCCCACTCCCTCTATTTCGGGCGTACCATCCGGCAGGCACAGGCATGGTGCCACCAAGGCTTGCCAAATATCATCCTGCCGCTGATATACGGCAAAATACACCTCCGCCATGCGCGCATCCAGCGCAGCTATCACCTTGTCCTGTCCACTCGCCTCAGCCACCGCGAGCAAGGTACTGATGCCGACCACCGGCAAGCTTGCCCCCAGTGCCAGCCCCTGCGTGACACCGCAAGCGATGCGTATCCCGGTAAACGAGCCCGGACCTTCACCGAAAGCAATGCCGTCCAGCTGTTGCAGCGTAACGCCAGCGTCTTTCAGCAACTGGTCCAGCATGCCCATCAGTACCTCGGAATGCCGCTGCCCGACCTGTTCAATTTTTTCCGTCACAACACCGTCCAGCCACAATGCAACGGAGCAATACTCGGTGGAGGTTTCCAGCGCCAGTATCTTCATCGCTTCACCAATTTCATTGCCTGTGCTTCATTGCATGAGTTCATAGCACGGAACTCATCAATCCGGCATCAGCAGTGCCACCGCCTCCACCGCGATGCCCTCACCCCGACCGGTGAAACCGAGCATTTCTGTGGTGGTGGCTTTGACATTGACGGCACTCATCGGCACTTGCAGGTCCGCTGCGATGTTAGCCACCATGCCTGCAATGTGGGGTGCCATCTTCGGTGCCTGCGCAATGATGGTGGCATCCACATTGCCGACGCGATACCCGGCATTGTTCACCAGTCGCAGCACCTCCCTGAGCAGGATGCGGCTGTCGATATTCTTGTATTTCGCATCGGTATCGGCAAAATGCCGGCCGATGTCGCCCAGCGCGGCTGCGCCCAGCAACGCATCGCAGATTGCATGCAGCAGCACATCGGCATCGGAATGCCCGAGCAGGCCGCGCTCGTAAGCAATTTCCACCCCGCCCATGATCAGCTTGCGATCCGCTACCAGCTGGTGCACATCAAATCCATGTCCGATTCTCATGTCGTCGTATTTCCGTGTTGCAGTAATAGTTCAGCCAGGCGCATGTCCTGCGGGTAAGTCACCTTGAAATTGAGGGTATCGCTGGCCACCAGCCTGGGGTGCAGCCCCATGGCCTCGATTGCCGAAGCCTCGTCAGTGACATTGGGTGCAGATTCCAGTGCCTGCGTCAGCAGGCCGGCACGGAACATCTGCGGTGTCTGCGCGTGCCAGAGTCCCTGGCGGTCTTCGGTTCTGGCCACGCGCCTGTCTTCATCCGCCCGCTTCAGGGTGTCGGCCACCGGCACCGCGAGCAATCCACCCACTTCGTCATTACGCAATTCATCCAGCAGATGGGTCACCTGCTGCTGCGTCAGGCAGGGCCGCGCAGCATCGTGTACCAGCACCCAGTCATCCGGCTCCAGCTCTGAAATGAGCAGGCCGTTCATTACGCTTTCTGCGCGCGTGCCGCCGCCACAATACAGCGGCTGCAGCTTGTCCCCGAACATGCTCCAGTTATGTTGCCGCCAATACCGGTCATCCGGCGCCAGCACAATAAACACAGTGGAAATCTGCGGGTGCGCACACAAGGTCGAAACGGTGTGCCAGATCATGGGCTTGCCCGCAAGCATCAGATATTGTTTGGGAAACTCCAGACCCATGCGAGAGCCGGAGCCGGCAGCGGGAACCAGCGCGTAAAAATTGTCAGTCATAGGGCAGAATTGTAATGGAAAACCCGCAATAAGCCTCAGTCGATCGGCAAAATGCCCGGGATGCCCCCGCTTTGCATGTCCACCCGTGGCTGATAGGCGAGGCGAAATGCCTTTTCCTGCATGGCCCCTGTCAGCTGAAGTTCCATGTCCAGGCGGTCACGCACGCGCAGCCCCATCTGCTCCATATACTTGGTATAGGCATTGCGGCCCAGGCGTTTGGATGCATACATGGCCGTATCCGCGTGCTTCAGCAGCGTTTCAATGTCCCGCCCATGCTCAGGATGAATCGCAATGCCAATCGACGATGTGATGCGCAGCGGCCGGCCATCGATGAAAATCCTCAAGGGCACACACTTCAGGATGGCGCAACAGGCATTTTTCAAGGAACTGGCGCGATTCCTGCGGACGCTTTCTGACATCAATCTGCTTCAGCAGATCGCCCAGCGGCGCCAGATCATTGCCGATATCATCGAGTAATGATTGCGCTGCAGAAGCAAGGAATTCGGCCATCACCCGCTGCCTTTCCTGCACTTCCGATATTCCCCTCGCCAGGTGTGCCAGCAATAGAAAGTCAGCCCGGATACACCGACTAGCAAAACGCCAGCAACATGCTGCGCAATATTTTTGCAAACGTCGTAATGTCGGAAGTCCTCATCCGGGGCCCCGGAATTTGAAATAAGCCCCTTTAACGGCAAGCATTCCTTGCTGGAAACAACAGCATACGCCTGCACTCGAAAGAGGGCCGATACTATTTGTTACCCAAAATGAAAATATAATCAATATATTAATTTTTCAATTCCAGCGCTATCCGTCGCCCAAGCGCCGCGCCGCGCCGGCTGTAATGCTGTATTCCTATACAGTCACTTTCTATCTCCACACATGTGAAGTTGTTGTCCCGCACAAAGCCGTAGGCACGGTAATGCATGGTGACATCCTTATTCACTTCAAAACCATCGTGCAGGCTTGCCGAGTCATGCACATAATCATCCGGGTTGCCGTTTGCAAACGGCCAGGGCCAGTAAAACGCGGAGGCCGTGATGGAATGCATGACCAGCGGCAGGCGGCCTTGCACCCTGTGCTCGAAATGAATTTCCGCAGTACATGAGCTGTGCGCATCGCCACACAGGAAAACCACATTCTGGATTTGTTCCTGCACGATCACCTGTAACAACTGGCGGCGCGTTGCAGGAAAAGCTGCCCAGGCATCATCCTTGCATTTGTTGCGCTGTGCCATTTCATCTGTACCAGCCGTTACCAAATCATTCGGCACGAATGTGCTGGGACTGACCACGAATTTCGGCCGGTTGCCATGTTGCTGTTGCTGTGCAACCAGCCAGTTGCACAGCCCCTCAAGCTGCCGCGAATGACAAGGGGAGTCCGGTGCAGGATCGCCGAGCATGTGATTGGAAACCAGGCTGCACCTTCCATCATCCTGTACGCGCATGCTACGGCTGTCGATCACGAAAAACGGATAGCCGCCACACTCAAATGAATAGTACAGCTGATCTCCATGGCCAGGCCTCACCTCGCCTGTGGCTGAGTAGTTTCTCGGTGAGTGCAGCCACTGGAATTTTCGATAGGCCGATAGCGCATTTTCAAACAACGACGGATTTTTTGCGGTGCGCCCCGAGTTCCAGTCATTCTCGATTTCGTGATCGTCGAGAATCATGTAAGTCGGCATAGTGCGCAACAGGTCACGCATGCCGGGTGAGGAGAATGCAGTCCGGTAGCGCGCGCTGAATGCCGCAGGCGTTTCAGCCTTGAAAAAGGGAAACCAGCTTGCCACCTTGTCCGCATAGATCTGGTCGCCATTCATCAACACAAACCTGATACTGGGGTCGCTCATGCATCGTGTATGCATCGCCGCAAAAATGCGGTCTGACCTGCGCGAAGGCCATAGCAGGCCGGGGTAGCGACAGGAACCGAGCAAGAAGGCAATACGCTGCCCTGCAGACTCTGGAAATGTGCGTATCTCAGCCCTCTGGACTGAGTCTGGCAGGCTGTGGGGCATTTCCGGGCATGCCCTGCAGGCCATACCCATCAAGGCTTCAGGTGCAGTCTCCCCATTCTGCAAAACCAGTATTGCGCAATACGCGACATAGCGGGCATCCGCCTGGAGCCCTTCCAGGATTGTCACACCACATAGCGCCTCTTGGCGTGGCAAGCTGAAAATTTTCAGGCAATTTTCCACAGCCCGGCCGGATTCATCAAACAGCCATACCACGCCATACTGCATTCCCGGTACATCAGCCTGTCCCTGCAACCACAACGTGGCGCCATGTGCAGTCACATGACCAACCAGGGGGCCCAGTGCGGGGAGGTGCAACCCACATTCCATGAAAGATCCTTTCCACTCTCCTATGTCAGCTGCATGACTGGATGCAACAAATCAAAGAGCAATAGCCGTTTGAACCATGCGTAAGCCGGCAGTTTACCCCGAAGCATCGCCATGCCACATCCAGTCCGCCAGCAACTACTGATGGAACCTTGACCATTCCTTTTATATCATGATAAATAGAAGGAAATGCATGAACACAAGCCGACCATGGCCTCCCTTACCCATAACAACCGGATTAAACGCCTGTTCTTCGCATTCACTGCGCTGATTGTTCTGGCGTATTGCATGATCATCTATCAAAACTGGCAAAACACGCTGGATGATACCAGGCAGACACTGGATCACATCAACAGCGCCCAGGTACAAGGGGTGATTTCCACGCTCAAATCCCATGAAATCGTGCTGCAAGTGCTGGGCAACCAGCTCCTGCGTGCAGGCGCCCTCAAGTATCCGGAAAAAGGTCGCGCCCTGATCGAAAGCATCAAGAAACTGCATAGTGACTTCATAGGCTTCGGATTAATTCGCACCGATGGGCAAATCGTCCTGATCAGCGGCATAACCGCAGGAACGCCCCTCCCTAATCTGATGCAATCGGCTGAAACACGTGACAGCTTCCGCCAAACCATGCAATCCGGGCATATCCAGATGGGGCGCGTCTATTTCATGCCAACCCTGCAGCAATGGGTGATACCGATACGCACCCCGTTGTTTGATGACCATGGAAAAATCGTTGCGGTCATGTCTGCCGGATACGGCATCAATGCCAATGCGACCAGCTGGTCGAAAATCTCCATTCCTCCCTACATTACCACCGCCATATTGCGGGATGACAATTACATTCAGTTCCTCTATCCCAAACCTGCCGGATTTGACCTGAACGAAGTCTATCTACAGCCCGTAAACAGCAGCACGCAGGAACAACTGGCAGCGATCCCGACCGGCAAGGGATTTACCCAGCTCTATCTGGAAAGGCTGGGTATCCATACTTATGTCATGTTTACCCGGATGGATGAGTATCATCTGCTGTCCGCCGCGTATATCCCGAGACAAGTCATCGTGATGCAATGGTTGCGCTCATTGATCGCACCGACAGTACTGCTGCTGATATACCTGGTTGCCGGATTCTGGGTCTATCGCCGCACCATGAAGCAACAGGCACTTGCTCAGCATGAAATCGAGAAGCTCTCCAACTGGCAGCATGCAATCCTGGACAGCACCGAATACAGCATGATTTCAACTGACGTCAACGGCATCATCGTCGGCTTCAATTCCGCAGCGGAGCAAATGCTTGGCTATAAAGCCGAAGAAATGATAGGCCGCCACACGCCGCAAATCATACATGACACACAGGAGGTAACTCGCAGGGCAATCGAGCTGAGCCATGAGCTTGGCCGCGAAATCAAGCCCGGCTTTGAAGTGTTTATCGCGAAGGCAACGCCGTGCAAAGCTGAAGAAAGGGAATGGACCTATATCCGCAAGGATGGCAGCCGCTTCCCGGTACACCTTTCAGTTACCCCCATGAAAGATGAACAGGGTGCAATCTCAGGTTACCTCGGCGTCGCGTCCGACATATCCGATATCAAGCAAGCGCAAAACGAATTGCATGAAAGCGAAAACCGCTACAGGATCCTGTTTGATGGCGCCAGCGACAGCATCTTCCTGATGCAGGGGGATACCTTCATCGATTGCAATACGGCAACGCTTAAAATGTTCGGCTGTACGCGTGAACAAATTATTGGCCAGCCGCCTTACCGCTTCTCACCCGCAGTTCAGCCGGACGGGAGATCATCCGAAGACAAGGCACTGGAGAAGATTTCTTCAGCAATCAATGGCGAATCACCCAGATTCGAGTGGCTGCACTGCCGCCTGGATGGCACCCCGTTTACTGCCGAAGTTTCGCTGAAGGCCATCCAGATCAAGGATCAGACACACCTGCTGGCAACCGTGCACGACATCACCGACCGCAAGCAGGCAGAAGAAAAACTCTCCTACCTCGCAAACCATGATGCCCTGACCGGCCTGAACAACCGCCACTCCATGCACACAGAAATCGGCAGCAAGCTGGCCAGCAACCCGGAGACACCGGCGGCCCTGTTGCTGATAGACCTGGACCGGTTCAAGGAAATCAACGACACCCTCGGGCACCATTTCGGTGACCAGGTGCTGCAGAAGCTGAGCATCCTGATGAAAAGCATCGTCAACCGCAAGGATGCGCTGGTGAGCCGGCTGGGCGGCGACGAATTCACCATCTTCCTGCCATACTTTGCCAGCATCAGGGACATACAGTATCTGGCCCAGCAACTGCGCAATGCCATCCGCCAGCCGATCGAAATCGACAGCATCCAGCTTGAAGTCAACGCCAGCATCGGCATCGCACTGTATCCCCAACACGGCAGGAACAGCCATGACCTGATGCGCTCGGCCGATGTCGCGATGTACACCGCCAAGAACGAGAACAAGGGGGAAATGATTTACGACCCCGCAACAGACCAGCACACACATGAACGCCTGGCCATTATTGGAGAATTGCGCAATGCCATCAGCAATCACCAGCTCTGCCTGCACTACCAGCCGAAATATGACCTGAAAACCCGGCAGATCACCGGATTTGAAGCCCTGGTGCGCTGGAATCACCCCACATTTGGCCTGATCTATCCTGATACTTTCATCCCGCTGGCCGAGGTCAGCGACATCATCCACCCGTTGACCATGGAGGTGATGCAGATGGCTTCGGATCAGCAACATGAATGGCTGCAGCAAGCCCTGCAGTTTTCCGTGGCTGTCAATATTTCAGCGCGCAACCTGAGCAGTGACAACAGCATCCATCAACTGAAGGACATGTTGCAGCAACACAAGTTCGACCCCGGCATGCTGGAACTGGAAATTACCGAATCCTCCCTGATGAAGGATCCGGAAGGTGCCATCATCAAGCTCAAGCAGATTGCCGAGATGGGGGTCAAGCTTGCCATCGATGATTTCGGCACAGGCTATTCTTCGCTAGCCTACCTGAAAAAACTGCCGATCCAGACACTCAAGATAGACCGATCGTTTGTCAAAGACATGATCAGCAACGCCAAGGATATGCAGATTGTGCAATCGACCATCAGCCTGGCACATAGCCTGGGCGTGCACGTGATCGCAGAAGGCGTGGAAGACAAGGCAACGGCAGATGCCCTGATGCAAATGGGCTGCGACATGATTCAGGGCTACTACCTGAGCAAGCCCAGGCCCTGGAATGAAATTTCCCGCTGGATGGCCGAGAGCCATCCGGCGAAAAAACTCTAGGACGTCCCCGGTTTTCAGATTACCGTCAGGCCCAGCAGGCACCAGTCCTGCATGCCGCCGCGATACCATTTCAGCCTGTCGGGCGGATAACCCAATGCCAGCAGGGTGCGTATGTAATTGGGCGTCTGTCCGCACCAGGGGCCATTGCAGAAAATGGCCAGGGTCGTGGCGTTCCTGAAATCCAGCACGCCTGCATGTGTCCTGACGCCGCAATATTCAATCAATGCCGCCGTCAATCCCGGCAAGTCTGTGGCTTCTCCTGCCATGTTCTGCGCAAACGGCATGTTGACCGCACCGGGTATGGTGCCTTTTGCATACCAGTCATCCGTACGTGAATCGACAACCAGCAGATTGAGCTCCCCTTGCCGGATGCACGCGAGGCAATCCAGCAACTCCAGTTCACCCAGCGTTTCCACGCCGGCATGCAACTGCATGGGCTGGATGCAATAGGGCGGGCAAGGCCTGGCCGTCGCCGCATAGTCGGCACGCAGGGTTGCCGCGGAATCAGTTGCTCGCCGTATCAACACCGGCCTGCCCTGATGCAACACCTCCACTGCCGGCATGCCGTCAATAATGCTGTATTCAGCCATGATCCATTCTGGTGAGGTCAAATGCCGTATATAGTTTGCACTGAACGGAAATTACACGCCCAGCATCAGCTTCAGGTTTTGCACTGCGGCACCACTCGCCCCCTTGCCCAGGTTATCCAGTCGCGCCACCAGTACCGCCTGTCCCAGCGTGTCATTGCCATACACACTGAGCTCCATCCTGTTGGTATTGTTGAGCGCTGTAGGCTCCAGGCGGCCATTGGCAGCAGGCGCCACCACCTGCACCCATTCGCTGCCTGCGTAGTGGGCGCGCAGGGCATCTTCCAGTTGCTGCGCGGAAGTGACGCCTTTCATCAGGTCAAACTGCAGGCCCACCTGGTCCAGCATGCCTGCGTAGTAATTTGCCACCGCCGGAACAAAGATGGGCCGCCGTGTCAGCCCGCTATACCGCTGCAGTTCCGGTACATGCTTGTGGTAGAGGCCCAGCCCGTAAATTTCCAGTGGTGGCGCGGTATGCGTCACCTCATAGGCCTCGATCATCTGCCGACCACCGCCTGAATAACCGGAATAGCCAGACAGCACCACCGGATAATCGGGCGGCAACAGGCCTGCATCCACCAGCGGACGCAGCAATGCAATACCACCCGTCGGGTAGCAGCCCGGATTTGAAACGCGCCTTGCCCCTGCCACAGCGTTGGCCTGGTTGCGGGTCAGTTCGGGGAAGCCGTATACCCAGTCTGGCGCCACGCGATGCGCAGTCGAGGCATCGATGATTTTGGGTCCCAAACGTCCTGTAGCTTTTTCCAGCTCATCCACCAGCGCCACCGTCTCGACTGCAGCATCGTCATGCAGGCACAGGATCACCATATCCACCCGCGACAGCAATTCACGCTTGGCCGCCGGGTCCTTGCGCAACTCGGGGTCGATGCTCACCAGCTCGATTTGCGGCATGGCTTGCAGCCGTTCCCGTATCTGCAGGCCTGTTGTTCCGGCTTCGCCGTCTATAAAGATTTTATGTTGGGTCATGGCTATATAAGGCGACTTCTGAATGTGCCGAAAGTATATGAAGAAAGCAGGATAATACCTTCCCTGCCGGTATCGATTCAAGGAAGCATTGCCTGCTCGGGCACAAACCTCCCTCCATCCGGCAATCGAACCGGAGAACCTGCATTGGAACAGCTTATGCCATGACTTTCTGCAATCTCATTTATCCCGGCCCTGCTGCTTCCACTGTTCATAGCATTCGAGCCCGCAATAATGCGCAACATAATCATCCGTCTCGGGCGTCAGGGCATCGGTTAACGGCACCTCGAGCAAACAGAATTCACATGCAATCAGATCCACTTCAGAAAAATCTGCAACATTGGACAACATGGCAACCTCCTGCCTGATATACGCAATCGAAACACAACATCAGTGCAATCGATGTGTTTCACCGAAGCTTGCAAACCGCAAAGCTTCCACAGCCGAGGAATGACAGTTGATCAAACAGAAATGAAAAGACACTGACCTGTATTCTGGCCGCGTGTCATAACCTTACGCCTGCCAAACTGAAAATACCAGCCCGAAAGATATTTTATATAATATATTCAAATAGATATTAATTCAATCTATCAGGCTCCAGGCTGGATACTTGTACTCGCAGCCAGCCAGCAATAGATCGATATGCGAAATTCACTTTTATACGGAATTAAGACCGGCATCCATGTGCCAGGTTCTAAGCTGCACAAATGCCATATCTGGGCAGGATTTCATGAACAACATCGCTACGGTGCCTCTGCAATGCATCGTGAAAATGTTTCCAGTGACTGACCAGAAATGCCTCCGTGTATGCAAACTGTTCCAGCCCGGTATCGGTTTCTTCCCTGGTTCCCAGCGCAGCCTCTTTCCAGCTGCCAACGCCTTTGGCGATATATACCGGCACCTCGTTGCCAAAACTGAATTCACCCCGGCCGATTGCCGCAAGCCAGTCCTGTCGCCGCCGCTCTCCATCCAGGTCCACTGTATTTCGTATCAGTCGATCCAGGACCTGGCGGTCAGCTTCCTGCAGCCCGGGCTGCCTCTCCAGATGCATTTCCACGTCACCCGCACGCCAGGCTTGCATGGCCTTCGCCATCATTTCTACCGCCTTCATGAATGTTGCAGGATTATCACGCTTGATCAGCTGATTCCTGTAATCGGTATATTGCCAATGCAGGTAGGGATGATCCGGATAGACATCTGCAGCGGCATGACCCACTGGATTTTTGTGCATGAAGTCTGAAATGAATGCTGTGGGTAATTTTCTTTCAAACCACATCAGGCTGAATGCCTTGCCCAATACCTGGAAAAAATTCCTGATGTTGCTTTTCACCGAATCCAGCAGCTCCGCCTTGGTGAACTCCCGGATACGCCTGTCGAGCTCGTCATCACCACTCGTCATGTTTTTGACCTGATTGGCGATACATAGCGAGCCCACAAACCCCTGATGCGAAAAAGTGTCCGCGTAAACATGCATGGCGATGCCTAGCCGATGCAATCCCCTGTCCATATCCCTCTCACGCGCCGCATATCGCAACATGTCACGCGCAACATGACTGTCCGGCCGGCAAGCCAGCTTTTCCATTTCACCCCCCTGGGGCGTCTCGCCTGCGGGTAATAAGCCATTCCCCGGCAAAAAATGAAAGGGTATCCATGCCAGGTGATTTTCGACATCAACAAAATTGTTGTAATCAACCATCTTGTGTGCAGATGCGATGCGGGAATACAAATACCTGCTCTGCCTGAACCTGATCAGTCCAGCGTTGGTTGCATCATCAACATACTGCGCTGCATAAGCGATCGTCTGGGCATCCCCATACGAAAATCCTGCAATACGCGCTGCGACATAAGTTGCCGTGTGATGGCCATCAATCTGCATTCAGCACTCCTTCGGGTCAGTTTCGGAAATTCATTCTATCCTCAATACCTGATTGCAACTGCAAGACCTGCCCGCCATGAGCACTACGCCGTTCCCCTGCCTGATGCCTGAGATGCAGTCACAGCGCAGGATGGCTGCTGAGCTTGATTAGCCTGTACTTCGCACCTGCCCACAGGCGATCACTGCGTGTGCCGCAACAAACACAATGCCAGCCGTCTGCACCCATGATAAAGTCAAGCGATACAGATTAATTCAACCGCACACATGGCCTGCCTCACCCAGCTTCACGATGATATCGACAACCGCGTACACAACATCCTGCACGACCACCCGGACTGGCTATGCAGGAAGGGGTGTGATCATTGCTGCCGTCAACTTGCCAACATCCCCCAGCTTACCCCGGCTGAATGGGCGTTGCTGAAGGAAGGCCTGCAATCCCTGCCTGCACAGCAGCTGCGGGAAGTTGCCAGCCGCCTGAACAACCTGCCCAGCTCGCGCCCCTTTACCTGCCCCATGCTGGAACTGGCGACAGGTACATGCCCGGTGTACGCGCAGCGCCCGGTTGCCTGCCGCACTTATGGTTTCTATATACAACGCGACCAGGGGCTTTACTGTACCGATATCGAGTCCCAGACGGATGAGGGCAAATGGGACGGGGTGGTATGGGGCAATCAGGATGTCATAGACCGGCAACTCGGCAGCCTCGGACCAAGCCGGGCACTGAACGACTGGTTTCACCACTGGATAGCGGAAACTGAACAAAACTCAACACGTTAGAAACTGCCATCTGACAATTTCCAACTCCCTCACAAGGCAGCAGTAGATGCATTGATGCTCAGCAACGGGTACCCTCGTCGTACACCTTGCGGGTACAATATAACGCTTTACTGTTTCGCAACGCCGCCAGTCAACCATGCTGCTTGATCCCTCCCAATCCCGTCCCCGCTTTACCCGGCTGATCGGCTCTGCCGACGCACTGGCGCTGGCTGAGTTTGCCGATGATCTGTGCAAGCACAAGCGCGGGCCTTTGGCAGTGATCGCGGCGAATGCGCTGGAAGCGCAGCGACTGCTGGAAGAAATCCCGTTTTTTTCGCCCAAGCTGCGTGTGCACCTGCTGCCGGACTGGGAAACCCTGCCCTATGACCACTTCTCCCCGCACCAGGACCTGATTTCCGAAAGGCTGGCCACGCTGCACCATATCCGCAGCCAGTCGGTGGATGTGATCGTGGTGCCGATCACCACGGCGCTGTATCCCTTGCCGCCAGTGGAATACATGGCGGCCTATACGTTCTTCCTGAAAAAGGGAGACACGCTGGACCTGAATGGCCTGCGTGAACAGTTAACATTAGCCGGCTACACCCATGTGCAGCAGGTGCTCACCCCGGGCGAATATTGCGTGCGCGGCGGGTTGATCGACCTGTTTCCGATGGGCAGTGTATTGCCCTACCGCATCGACCTGTTTGATGACGAGATTGAAGGCATTGCCACCTTCGATGTGGATACCCAGCGCAGCCTGTATCCGGTGCCGGAAATCCGCATGCTGCCGGCACGTGAGTTTCCGCTGGAGGATTCGGGGCAATCCCGCTTCCGCCAGAATTATCGCGAGCGGTTTGAGGGCGACCCGTCCAAGTCGCGCATCTACAAGGATGTGAGCAAGGGCATCGCGCCAGCCGGCATTGAATATTACCTGCCGCTGTTCTTTGAAAAAACCGCAAGCCTGTTCGACTACCTGCCCGGAAACGCCACACTCTGCCTGCATCATGATGTGGATGCTGCCATCGCCACCTTCGCCAAGGATGCCGCGTCACGTTACAACCTGTTGCGCGGCGACCCGCAACGCCCCTTGCTGGAGCCGCACGAACTGTTCATGAGTGCGGAAAATTTCTTTATCCGCCTGAAGGATTTTGCGCGCATCGATATCGTTACCAATGACAATGCGGAAGCCAATGCCACCGCATGCGCCACTTCGGTTTTACCAGATATCGCAGTCAACCGGCGCGCAGACAATCCCACGCATAAGTTTGCCGACTTCCTGCAGCAATATCAGGGCCGCGTCCTGCTGCTGGCCGACAGCCTGGGGCGACGCGAGATCATGGCCGAATACCTGCAGGGCTATGAACTGTGCCCGGTGACATGCGAAGACTATGCGCAATTCCTCGCCGCCCAAGACAAGTTCATGCTTGGTGTGGCGACGCTGGCAAACGGATTTATTTCATATAATCAAAATATTACAATAATCACCGAGAGAGAGCTGTATGCCGTGCAGGGCCGCGGCCGCACCACCCGAACTGCGAAGAAAAGCAATGTGGAAGGCATGCTGCGCGACCTGTCCGAGCTCAAGCCGGGCGACCCGGTGGTACATGAACAGCACGGCATCGCACGTTACCAGGGACTGGTGAATCTTGATCTGGGCGAAGGCGAGAATGAATTTTTGCTGCTGGAATACGCCAACGACGACAAGCTGTATGTGCCGGTGTCCCAGCTGCATGTAATCAGCCGTTACAGCGGTGGCGCGCCGGAAGCCGCACCCTTGCATAGACTGGGCAGCGGCGCCTGGGACAAGGCCAAGCGCCGCGCAATGCAGCAGGTGCGCGATACCGCGGCCGAGCTGCTGAACCTGTATGCGCAGCGCGCCACGCGCAAGGGGCACCAGTTCAAGATGACCTATCACGATTACGAAGCCTTTGCCGCCGGCTTCGGCTTCGAGGAAACCGCCGACCAGGCCGCCGCCATTGAAGCGGTAATTCTCGATTTGCAATCGGGAAAGCCGATGGACCGCCTGATTTGCGGCGACGTGGGCTTTGGCAAAACCGAAGTGGCATTGCGCGCCGCCTTTGTTGCGGCCATGGATGGCAAGCAGGTGGCCGTGCTGGTGCCGACGACCCTGCTGGCCGAACAACACTTCCAGAATTTCTCCAACAGATTCGCCGACTGGCCGTTGAAGATTGCCGAGCTGTCCCGCTTCCGCAGCGCCAAGGAGCAGAACCAGGCGCTGCAGGATATGGAAGATGGCAAGGTGGACATCATCATCGGCACCCACAAGCTGATCCAGAAAGGCATCAACTTCAAGAACCTCGGCCTGGTCATCATCGACGAGGAACACCGCTTCGGCGTGCAGCAGAAGGAAAAGCTCAAGGCGTTGCGCGCCGAGGTGGATGTGCTGACCCTCACCGCCACGCCGATCCCGCGCACGCTGGCAATGTCGCTGGAAGGCCTGCGCGATTTCTCGGTGATTGCCACCGCGCCGCAACGCCGCTTGTCGATCAAGACCTTTGTCAGCAATTTCAGCAAAGGCGTGATCCGCGAAGCGGTGTTGCGCGAACTGAAGCGCGGCGGCCAGGTGTACTTCCTGCATAACGAGGTGGAAACCATCGCCAACATGCAGGAGAAGCTCACCGAGCTATTACCGGAAGCGCGCATCCGCACAGCACACGGACAGATGAACGAGCGCGAACTGGAAGCCGTGATGCGCGATTTCTATCACCAGCGCTTCAACGTGCTGCTGTGCACCACCATCATTGAAACGGGCATCGACAATCCGGTCGCCAACACCATCATCATGAACCGTGCCGACAGATTCGGATTGGCCCAGTTGCACCAGTTGCGTGGGCGTGTCGGCCGCTCGCACCACCAGGCTTATGCCTATCTGCTGGTGGACAGCACCGAAGGCCTCACCGCACAGGCGAAAAAACGCCTGGAAGCGATCCAGGCGATGGAGCAGCTGGGCAGCGGCTTCTACCTGGCGATGCATGACCTCGAGATCCGCGGTGCGGGTGAAGTACTGGGCGAGTCGCAGAGCGGCGAAATGCAGGAAATCGGTTTTTCCCTGTATACCGACATGCTGAATGCGGCGATCACGTCGTTGCGCCAGGGCCACGAACCGGACATGGCGCACCCCTTGGGCGTGACCACCGAAATCAATCTGCATACCCCGGCGCTTCTGCCGGATGACTATTGCGGTGACATCCACCAGCGCCTGATGATCTACAAGCGCCTGGCCAACTGCAACACACCCGATGATCTGGATGAAATGCACCAGGAGCTGGTAGACCGTTTCGGCCTGTTGCCGCAGCCTGCACAGGTACTGCTGGACAGCCACCGCCTGCGCATCCTTGCCAAGCCGTTGGGCATTACCAAGGTCGATGCATCCTCCGACAACATCCAGATCCAGTTCGTACCCAACCCGCCGATCGACCCGATGAAAATATTGACGCTGATCCAGAGCAAGCGCCACTACAAGCTGAGCGGCCCGGACAAACTGAAGATTGACCTGAAATATGGCGAGCTGGCGCAACGCGTGCTGGCAATCAAGAATTTCTTTAAAGAGCTGCAGTAGAAAGTAATCAACTTTCACTCTCACTTCACACAATTCAATTCCATCTTCCCCAAAGGGTTGAATACGCTTGCAAAAGCAGATAGCCTGCTAATTCACACAGGTATTTTTGTAATATGAAATTAATGCTTATTTAACCATGCAAAGCTTACACTCCATTTTACAGAAGGAGGAAGCAGGTGTTACCAAGCGTCAACGCGCAGCGCACCACACGAATACCCGGATTTGCCAGTTTGCGGGCAAGGCTTTTAATTCTGCTTCTTCTTACCTTTCTTCCTGTATACAGTTTCATTCTCTACGCTGTTCTTGACGCACGCCAGCAAGCTGCATCCCACGCCCAAGGCAACGCCCTGACGATAACACGGCTGGTTGCGCTTAAACAAAAATCACTTGTCGAAAATAGCCAGCAGCAGTTACTCAACTTCACGCAGCTTCCTATTGTGCGCCGCCCAGAACTGGCGGGTCTATGCAGCCAGACCTTTGCAAATTTGCTCAAACTGAGTCCGCAATACAACAATTTTGGCGTTATTAACCTTGACGGTACGCTGCGCTGCAGCGCGCTTAAGCCTGCCCAGCCTATCAACCTTTCTGACCGGAGCTATTTCAGGGATGCCATCTCAACACGCACATTTACCATTAGTGAATATCAGATCGGCCGCCTGAACGGCCGCGGCGTAAATACCCTCGCCTATCCTGTGCTGGATGCAGACGGCAAACCCTTGTCGGTGGTTTTCATCGCGCTTGACCTCGCCGCATTGAACAACATCCTGATTAAAAGCATCGCCCTGCCTCAAGGCTTAACGCTATCTATCCGGGATGCAGGGGGAACAGTATTGGCTCGCTATCCTGACCCCGAGCTGTGGATCGGCAAAACGTACCCCAATTCACCACAGGCCATGCGTCTCCTCGCGCAAGGCCAGGAAGGAGCCACCGAAGAGACCGGCCTCGACGGAATAAAACGTCTTTATGCGTTCAAACCCTTCCACATCACTGCCAACAAGCAGGTGTACGTGAGCGCCGGCATCCCCACCGACATCGTTTATGCAGATGCCAACGCGATGTTGTCACGCGCCCTGTTATTAATGACGCTCGTCACCATCAGTGCAATTGTGCTTGCGCTCGGGGGCAGTCGCATACTGGTGCTGCGTCCGATGAACTCGCTTATGGACGCAGCGCGCCGCTTCGGCTCCGGCAAACTGAACGTGCGCACCGGTTTAGCACATACCAAGGACGAGTTCGGCCAGATGGCCCGGGTATTTGATGAAATGGCGCAATCAATAGAAGAGCGGGAGAAACAACAACGGGCAAGCGAAGTGAGATTCATGAATATCGTCAACCTCGCCGGTGACGCCATCATCAGTGTGGATGATGAACAACGAATCATTGCCTACAATAACACTGCGATGCAGATTTTCGGATATACGCCCGAACAGGCCATAGGCCAGCCGATTGATTTGCTGCTGCCGCCCGATATTGTCACGGAACATCGAAAGCACATACAGAATTTTGGCCGCGAAGCAGGCGTGACCCGCGTAATGGGTGGCGGACGCGAAATCGCAGGACGTCACGCTGATGGCACGATTTTTCCAGCCGAAGCAAGTATTTCCAAATTTATTGAAGGCAAAAAGACAATGTATACGGTTGTGCTTCGCGATATCAGCGAACGCAAACACGCCGAGATGGCGCTCAAGCAGAAAGAAGCATTGCTGAGTATGGTTGGGAAAATGGCGCAAGTCGGCGGATGGGAGTTCGATGCACGCACCCTGAAGGCAAGCTGGACAGAAGAAGTGGCCAGGATACATGACACTGACCCAGAGGATCCGACAGGGGTGGAATCCGGAATTCAATATTATTGCGAAGGATCAAGGCAAATAATCGAATCTGCTGTAAAGGATGCTATTGAACTGGGTAAGTCATACGATCTCGAACTGGAAATTACCACCGCCAAAGGGAAACACAAATGGGTCAGAACCATCGGTCAGGCCGTAATGGAAAATGGCGTCGTTACCAAAGTCTGGGGATCCTTCCAGGACATCACCAGGCACAGGCAGGATGCTGAAGAAATCCGCCAACTCAATCTCAATCTTGAACAGCGCATTGCAGAACGCACTTTAGAGCTGGCTTCCGCAAACAAAGAACTGGAAGCCTTCAGTTATTCGGTATCGCACGATCTGCGCGCGCCGTTGCGCGCCATCGACGGATTTAGCCTGGCTTTGCATGAGGATTATGCTGCACAACTGGACGACCAGGCCAGGGATTATATCAACCGTGTGCGCAACGCCACGCAGCGCATGGGCATCCTTATTGACGACCTGCTCAAGCTGTCGCGCATGTCGCGCGCGGAAATTCTGCGCCAGCCTGTAGACCTCAGCGCAATGGCGGTTAATGTGGCAGCAGAGCTGCAGAAAACCGAGCCTGAACGCAAGGTCAGCTGGCATATTGCGCCCGATCTGGTAGCACAAGCCGACCCTCATTTGCTGCGGGTAGTGCTGGATAATTTGCTGGGCAACGCGTGGAAATTCACCGGCAAAACGATTAATGCCAGAATCGAGTTTATTGCAGAACAGAATGCAGATGGGAATACCGAATTCACCGTGCGCGACAACGGCGCAGGTTTCGACATGAATTACGCCGGCAAGCTTTTTACTCCCTTCCAGCGCATGCATCTGGCTTCTGATTTTCCCGGCACCGGCGTCGGCCTGGCCACCGTGCAACGCATCGTACGCCGCCACGGCGGTTACATCAGCGGCACAGGCACCCCCGGCCTTGGTGCCGTCTTCAAATTCACGCTCCCCACCTGATCCTTCACATTTCCGCCTAAGGCAGACAGGAAAATATCACCATGCAGGAAAAATCGATTTTACTGGTTGAAGACAACCCGGATGACGAATTGTTGACGTTACGCGCGCTGAAAAAGAACAATATCATGAACAAAGTGGCCATCGCGCGGGATGGCCAGCAGGCGCTCGACTACTTCTTCGATGCAACCGCACATACGCGGAAAGCACCAACATTAGTGCTGCTAGACCTGAAGCTGCCAATAATCGATGGCCTGGAAGTATTGCGGCGCCTGCGCTCCGACCCGCGAACCAGCATGCAGCCGGTAGTGATCCTGACCTCTTCCCGCGAGGAGCAGGACATCGTTAGCGGCTATCGCCTCGGCACCAATAGTTATATACGCAAGCCCGTTGATTTCGACCAGTTTGTGGAGGCGATACGCCAACTTGGACTGTACTGGCTGGTGCTGAATGAACCTGTCCCCATGCAGAAAGAGCCGCCGAAATGATCGCATTGAATGTTTTGATCCTGGAAGATTCAATTGACGACTGCGCAATTCTGCTCCGTGAATTGCGCCGTGGTGGTTACGATCCGATCTATAAAATGATTTACACACCGGAAGCAATGCAGCAGGAACTGGTATCTAGAAAATGGGATATTGTAATTTCCGATTTCAGCATGCCGCAGTTCGATGCTTTTGCCGCGCTGGAATTACTGCACAACACTCAACAGGATATACCTTTTATTATCGTCTCCGGCACTATCGGTGAAGACCGTGCAGTATCGGCCATGAAGCTCGGCGCACACGATTATATTATCAAGGGACATTTGAAACGGCTGGTACCCGCCGTTGAGCGCGAACTGCGCGAAGCCGCAATCCGGAAAGAACGGCGAATTGCCGATGAAACTATCCATCGCCTCGCCTATACCGACCCCGTGACCGACCTGCCCAATCGCGTCAGGTTTCGTGAAATTGTACAAACTGCGTTTACCAATGCTCACAATGGAAAGCGACCCATAGCCCTGCTGCTTATGGATCTTGATCGCTTCAAGGAGGTCAACGATACGCTAGGACATGAGCGGGGTGACAATCTGCTGTATCAAGTTGGTATACGCCTGCGCAATGCGTTGTTCGAAAACGATGTTGTCGCGCGGCTAGGCGGTGACGAATTTGGCATCCTGCTGCCTCAGCTGGCTGCTGCCGAAGACGTTCAGCACGTAATCAGGAATTTGCATGACTGCCTGGAGCAGCCATTCATCATTGACGGTATCCCGATTGTAGTTGAATGCAGCATCGGCGTAGCAATGTCACCAGACCACGCCGATGATGCCGACACACTGCTGCAACGGGCAGATATTGCCATGTACCGCGCCAAGCAGATGGCTAGCGATTACGCCATCTACGAACCCAAATTCAATCAGAACAGCCCGGAACGGCTGCGACTGATGGCCGAGCTGCGGGACGCGGTTGAACAAAACCAGCTACAGCTGCATTTCCAGCCCAAAGTCAGTATCAGTACCGGAAAAGTCATTGGTACCGAAGCCCTGGTACGCTGGCAGCATCCTCGCCTTGGCCTGATTTTCCCTGACAAATTTATTCTCACAGCGGAGCAAACCGGACTGATCGGCCCCTTGACCCAATGGGTACTAACTGATGCATTGACCCACTGCCAGAATGCCCGACGCGAAGGCATACAGCTAAAGATTAGCGTGAACCTGTCTGCTCGCTCCCTGCACGATCCTCACCTGCCGGAAATGATCAGAAAAGTATTGAAAATAACTGACACCCAGCCCGAACAGCTCGTGTTGGAGATCACCGAAAGCGCAATCGTCCTGGACCCGAAACGCGCCGCAGAAAATATCACCGCGCTAAGCAAAATTGGCACCGGCATTTCAATCGATGATTTTGGCACTGGCTACACATCCTTATCAAGCATCAAGCAACTGCCTGTTAACGAACTGAAAATAGACAAATCATTTGTGACCAACATGCTTACTGACGCACAAGATACAATGATTGTGCGTACCATTATCGACTTTGGGCATAACTTCGGCCTCATGGTCGTTGCCGAGGGCGTGGAAACCAGAGAGGTATATGACGCCCTTGCCGCCTTTGGCTGTGACGTTATCCAGGGCTACTTCATCAGCAAACCATTGCCATGTGAACAACTAAAATCCTGGCAAAAAAACTCTGCATATAAAATCTAGTCCTATCGTTTCCTCACCTCATTTCTCACGCTATGGATCATATTCCGCTAAAATAAACGTGCCGATCTTTTCGCGTACACGCCTTACAATTATTAGCAATTCACCACATGAACCTCATTATCCAAGCACTGCACACCATTCCGGTGGCACAACTGCAACACCTTGCCTCACTTTCCCGTGCCACCCGCACCGAGCAAATCGCCGGCCACGCATACCGCCTGATCGGTGCACAACCGCATGCGGATATTGACGTATATTGTTTTGCGCACCAGCTCGACTACGGCTTCGTCAATCCCGGCCTGCATCTTGGTGATTTCGGCCTGCTGGTGATGGATATGGATTCCACCCTGATTTCGATCGAATGCATCGATGAAATTGCCGACATGTACCAGCTGAAGTCGCAGGTTTCCGCGATTACCGAATCGGCGATGCGTGGCGAGATTGATTTTGCAGAAAGCCTGCGTCGTCGTGTCGCATTGCTGGAGGGACTCGAAGAAAGCGCGCTGCAGCGTGTCTATGACGAGCGCTTGCAACTCAATCCCGGCGCGGAAGCCATGCTCGCCGCACTGAAAAAGCATGGAATCAGAACCCTGCTGGTCTCCGGCGGCTTTGTCTATTTCACCGAGCGCCTGAAGGCACGCCTGGGTCTGGATTACGCACATGCCAACACACTGGAAGTCAAGGATGGAAAACTGACCGGGAAGGTACTTGGCAAAATCGTTGATGCACAAGGCAAGGCAGACTGGCTCCATCACGTGAAGGATGAACTTGTGCTGACAGGAAAACAGGTGATTGCCATGGGAGATGGCGCGAATGACTTGAAGATGATGGCAGAGGCAGGTATCAGTATCGCCTACCATGCCAAACCCGTGGTACGTGCGCAAGCAGCTTATGCGTTCAATTTTGTCGGTCTTGACGGCCTGGTTACCCTGCTCAATGGCTAGCAAGGCGATCGTGCCAACCCGATTGCGGTGCAGGCCGAACCTTGGGTGATCCGGCAGCTGCCCCCGTAGCCAAGCCGCCGATGTGTGGTAGTTTTTCATCCGCCTGTTAAAATGCAGGGATGAGCCAGCCCCACACCCTCAAGCATCGTCTGCACCTGATGTTCGCCGGACAGCATCTGAACAGTCGCGCAACAGCGATATTCAATCTCGTGCTGGCCGGCATCATCATCCTCAATGTGCTGGCGATGATGCTGGAAACCATGGACGAACTCTACCTCGCATGGAAACCGGTGTTCCGCGGGTTTGAAGGATTCTCCATCGTCTTTTTCCTCACCGAGTACATCTTGCGCATCTGGGTGGCAGACCTGACGCCTCGTTATCAGAAACCCATCATCGGCAGGCTGCGCTACATGCTGAGCCCCATGGCACTGATAGACCTGCTGGCCATCCTGCCTTCCCTGATCTTCGTCGGCAGTACCGACCTGCGTTTCCTGCGTGCCGTGCGCCTGTTCCGTATCGTACGGCTGCTGCACCTGCCTCATCTCAATGAAGCGATGCATTCCATCTGGCAGGCGGCCAGAAGCAAGCGCGCAGAATTCCTGATCGCAGGCGTGATCATGTTCGTCCTGTTGCTCATCTGCTCATCGCTGGTTTATTTTGCCGAACACAATGCGCAACCCAAAGCCTTCTCCAGCATTCCGGCAGCACTGTGGTGGGGCATCATGACCTTGACGACTGTAGGCTATGGCGATATCTACCCGATCACCCTGGCAGGCAAAATACTTGCCGCCATCTTCGCCGCACTCGGCATCGGTTTCTTTGCACTCCCCAGCGCGATACTGGCCTCGGCGATGATCGAGCAATCGCGCAAAAAGGATCTGCAGCTCACCTGCCCGCATTGCGGCAACAAACTCGACCGCCGCAATTGACAACCAATTCATCCCCAAGGAATTTACATGCAAAACGCCAATCCCCAAGCACCCGGATTCGATTCCCCCCTCGACATGCTGCACGCCTGTCATGACCGTATCATGGATCAATGCACGACCTTGCAGAGAATCATCCAGCACCTGCCCATGCATGGCTGCGACGAACAGGCGCTTCAGGCTGCCAGCAAAGTGCTGCGCTATTTCGATACTGCAGGACAATTACATCACCAGGATGAAGAGGAAGACCTGTTCCCGCTGCTACAGGCCAGCGGCAATGCGGAAGCAGCCAACTTGATTGCGCAACTGGCTGCTGAACACCAGAAAATGGATGCACTCTGGCACAGTCTGCGCGGGCAATTGCTGAACATGACGGAAAATCATTCAGCCGAACTGGATCGCAAACTGGTCGCCGATTTCACGCTGGCCTATGGCAAGCATGTCATGCTGGAAAACATGAAATTGTTGCCCTTGGCTGCAAAACTGCTGTCTGTCGAACAATTGCAGCCCATGGGCAAAAATATGGCGCAGCGCAGAAATGTTGCACCGGCATGATGCAATTCGCATTCACCACACTCAAAGCGAGTGAAATATATATAATAAATTCAATAAGTTATATATCCGGCCTGTATTTTGCTTGTTACAAAACATACCGTTATGCCTGAACAAATGGGTATAAGATTTGTCATATTTCTGCCACCCGCAATCAGGATAATGTATTCACTTTGCTAACCCAAGGAGACTGACATGGCCGTCACTGCGAAAACCTCAACTTCCACAAGCAAAAATACTGCTGCCAGCAACGTAAGCAGAAAAACAGCGGACAGCACTCCCCCCGCAGCAAACAGCCGTAAAGCCGCAACACCGGCCACCCCGTCTACCCGAAAAAAGTCCATCAACACCGAACCAGCCAAGCCAGCACGTGTTCAAGCAACCGCAAAACCTGTGACGCCACGGAAAAAGTCCGTAAAGCCAGCAAGTTCACCTCAAATGGAGCAAGTTCCAAACCTGCGCGCCATCACCCAGGAACATCGTTATCAGATGATAGCCACAGCAGCCTACTTTCTTGCAGAAAAGAGGGGATTTGCCTCTGGACACGAAATTCAAGACTGGGTTGCCGCCGAATCTCAAATTAACGCGCAGCTGCTTTCCTTGGCATAAATTTTTTATTTAATATATTCAATATATTAAATAAATACAACATCAACTCACCTAATCTTGATGGGAGGCGGCCTAAGCCATCATTTAACCAAAAGCGACAGCCAAATACGATAAAATTGCCCGGTTACACAACCTGGAAAATCTACAAATTTTTCATATGCACAGGCTGTTCAAATATTCGATCGTGATGATGGTGATACCAGGTTGCGCCACACCGCCTGCTGATCACGCACAAAAGCTGTCCGCGCCTGCCATACAGCAAAACATGGCTGTTGAAACGCCCAGGCCCGCGCGCAACCTGCCGCATGTGGAAATCCTCGTCAGCGAAAACCTGCCGGCCTATACGGATGTCGCGCGTGAACTGGAAAAAGTCCTTGGCCAACGCGCAAGCGTGCAAACCCTGGGTGACAATGCCCTGAAAAACCAGGGTATGGTCTACTCGCTCAAATCTGCAGAAAACATTCAGATCATCAGCATTGGACTTGATGCTTCCATTGCAGCCAGCAAACTCTCCAGCAAGCAGCTGGTGTTCTGTCAGGTTTTCAACTACCGCGATTATGACCTGGTAAGCCCCATGCACAAAGGGATCAGCATCCTGCCTTCCCCCTATCAGGTGTTCCGCACCTGGCGTCATCTGTCACCGGGGATCAGCGACATCGGCGTCATCACGGGGCCGGGTTTCGAGGATGAAATCCGGCTGGCCAGCCAGGCAGCGAGACAGTTCCAGATCACCCTGCATCACGAAACCGTCAAGTCCGACAAGGAGTACCAGTTTGCCTTCAAAAAGCTCGGGAAAAAAGTCCAGGGTTACTGGCTGTTACCTGACAACCGGGTGCTGAGTGCCGCATCACTGCATGAAGTCATGAATTACAGCATATACAACAGCAAGCCAACCGCCGTATTCAGCAATGAACTGCTCAAACTGGGTGGCCTGTTCAGCATCAACAGCGATCCCGTGGAAGTTGCAAAACTCGTCAACCTGCGACTGGAGCAGGCTCAGGAGAAGGACAGCATTCCGGGGCCTGAGCTGATATATGCAGACAAGGTCAAATTGAAGATAAACAGTGTCATGGTAAAAAATCTCGGCCTCAAGCTGCCTGTACACCTGAGGAAATTTGCAAATGCGCCCTGAACGGCTCCGCAGCTTCAGCAAGACGCCCACCAGCCTGGCAAACCGTATTCTTGCATTGCAGTTTTTGTGGGCATTGATCGTGTACGTGCTGTTCATTGCAGCCCTCTGGTTTGCCACCAATATCGTCATCCTGAATAATGTACGGCATCAGGGCGAAGCCTGGATTTCCAGGCTCGATGAGCTGGGTATTCCGGTATATGCTTCAAATGACAAGTCGCAGCTGGCAGATGCCATCGCCTATGCACGCAACATTCCTGAAATCCTGAGCGTAAAATACCTGAATGCAACGGGCAGCAAACTGATTGCATCATACGTACGCAAGGACGCACACCTCTCGACATTCCCGGACCTGGATGAAGACGCGCTCGCCGTACTCAGTCGCACCGACATCCCCAGGCGCGAAATCCTGTTCGACAAAGGCAGCAATTACCAGATGCGCATCAGTGCTCCCATCTGGATCAAGTCCGTCGCCAATGATGGCATGATTGATTTCAGCATGAAACAGAAGAAGGGCGAAAAAATTGAATCCATAGGCCTGATCAATATCGTCATTGATTACAGCCAGATTTCCAATGAACTCAATCGCAACCTGTTTTACGCCAGCCTGCTCATCGCCCTGCTGATGATGGTCGCAGCGCACATAGGAAGACGCATGATCCGGTGGGCATTGCGTCCGCTGTCTGATCTCGAGGAACCGCTTACCCGGCTTGCCAATGGCGAAACCGATGTTACTGTCAGGTCCAGCGGGGACAAGGAAATCGCCAAAATCGGCATGGCCCTCAATACCACCATCAGCGCCTTGAAAGAGCGTGATGAAACCCTGTTGCGCATGGCCAATCAGGACAATCTCACCGGCCTGGCCAACAGGAAGTTTTTTGTCGAGCAGCTGGAGAAGGAAATTGGCCGCATTGCCGGCAACAGGGGCAGCAGCGCCCTGTTCTTTTTTGACCTCGACCGCTTCAAATACATCAACGATACCTACGGCCACGCCGCAGGTGACCGGCTGCTGATACAGATCGCCAAGCTACTGAACCAGCGGGCCCGCGGCAAGGATCTGGCCGCACGCTTTGGTGGCGACGAGTTTACCCTGCTTGCTTACAATACGGATGCCAAAGGTGCCCAGGAACTTGCTGAGGATTACATCAAGCTGATGCGTGAATTCGTGTTTTACGAAGCGGGGGAAATGCTCAAGATACATTTCAGTATCGGCATCAGCATGGTCGATGATGGCGCACTGAACTCTCATGATTACCTGAAAGAAGCCGATTCGGCCGTACATGAAGCGAAATCCGCCGGCCGCAATGGCTACCGCATGGCAGTACGCGACGCAGACAGCCAGAACGCCAGCAATCACGGCTGGCATCAGCGCCTGCAGGAAGTACTGGACCAGAAACTGGCCATTCCTTACTTCCAGGCCCTGTCCAACCTGAAGCAGCAAGATGTAAGCATCAGCGAAATCTACATGCGCATTCCCGATCAGGAGCATGGCGTTCTGAGCGCAAGTGCATTCATGCCCGCGGCAGAACGTTTTGGCATGATGTCGGAACTTGACCGGCAGATCATCACCAAGGCCGCAACTGTGCTGGCAGAACAGAATGATCCCAAACAGATCCTGTCACTCAACCTTTCCGAGCAATTCATCATGGCGGATGGCACGCCTGAATTTCTGCGGGACATCACCAAGGCAAATGGTATCTCTCCCGGACAGTTCATTTTCGAGTTGCCCGAGCATCAGGTCATGCGCAATATCGACAGGATGCAACAGGTTATCCCGATACTCAGCGCAATGGGATTCCGCTTTGCCATAGATGATTTTGGGGCCGGTTTTGGATCGTTCAACTACATCAAGCAACTCCCCGTGCATTTCCTCAAGATCAGTAACTCGCTGATAGAACGCATCAACGAAGATGGGATAGACCAGATTTCGGTGCGCGCAATCATAGATATCGCAACCGACCTGAAGATGCATACCATCGCCAAATTTGTCAGCAATGAAAGCAGCATGGCAATACTGAAAGACCTGGGGGTGGATTTCGTTCAAGGTAATTTCATCAAGACAGCTTCTCCCAGCCTGAAAGCATGAACCGTCCAGACTGAAACCAGCCCGAACTCAGGTCAATCCACGCTTGACCTGCCTGGCCTCATGCAGCATGCCGAGGGTAATCTTCCGGACTTCAATCTTGCTCTGCTCAATATGCGCCTTCAGCAAACGCTGCGCTTCAGCCGAACGCCCTTTGACGATTGCCTGCAAAATATGGGAATGCTCATCGTAGGTATCATTCACGCGCTGTTTCTTGGTGAAGTCCAGCCTTCTGACTATCCTGATGCGCTCTGTAATTTCGGTATGCACCTTGAGCATTTCCGCATTGCCGGCGGCACGCACCAGTTGCGCATGAAAATTTTCATCCATTTGCCCAACAAGTTCTCCATCAGAACTGCGCCTGGACTTTGAAACACACCAGAAATCCAGCAAGGCTTCGACCAGCGGCGTCGGCGATGCAGACTCGCACAGCCGCTTGACCGCATTCATCTCGATCAAAATCCTGAAATCATACAACTCATCCAGTTTGGTGAAATCAAGCGGAGCGATCTGCCACCCCACCTTGGGCATGGCATGTACAAACCCTTCATGCTGCAAACGTTGTAACGCCTGCCTCAGGGGCGTACGACTCACCGAAATGGACTTGCTCAATTCAACTTCCGACAGCAAGTCACCCGGCATGAAGCTGAAATCAAATATCATCTGCTTCAGGTGCGCATAAGCCCGCTCGGCCAGATTCGAAATATCCGGTTCCCGCTCTGTAGATTTGTACATGATACTCACAAGATTTTCTGCATTTCGATATAAGCTCTCCAGCCGCCAAAATTACTGATATCGACAGCATTTTGCAAGCCATATGGCTCGCAAATGAATCCCTTTACCCAGTGACCATCCTCAAGCTCAACATTTCCAAGCCCCAATGGAGTCTGGATCAACGCCAGGAAAGACCCCACATTTTCAACGGGCATCGCATAGATTTCTATCTCGATGGAAACCCCCTGCGTGTCATTCCTTGCCAGTCCGGGCTTTGGGGGGGACGTTCCAGCCAGCGCATACAGCCTGTATTTATTGGCAGTTACGGTTTTCCGGAGGAATATGCAGCGCCGCTCCCTGAGCTGATGATGCAGTGGCATTCCCTGCAAGTGTGCACCAACCACTGCAATATTCATGTATCCAGGAAATACTTCCGATTCTCCTTTGGAAGGGGCAGGAAGATAGCCAAGATGCATGCCTAACGGTAACTGACTGGATAATTGCCATTGATTTGCCAACGCCAGCAATGCCTGATCGTAGCCACCTCGGGCTACGAAAGTCACCCCAAATGGCAAACCGCCCTCCGTAAATCCAGCCGGCACAGCAATTGCAGAGTATCCCAGCAAGTTGACGAAATTTGTATAGGTGCCAAGCTCACTGTTAATCCTGATCGGCTCTTGCATGACCTCGCTGATTGATGGCAGTACAGGCGCTGTTGGGAGCATCAGCACATCCAGGTCCCGCCATATTTTGCTGCATAAATGCTCAAGCTTCTTCAGCCTGTATATTGCATTGAAAGTGTCAACCGCTGAAAATTCCGTCCCTTTCTGTATTACCTGCCTGACAGTTTCATTGACGGCCTCCGGCTTGCTGGCAAGCGTTTCCGCGATCACTGCATAGCGCTCAGCCACCCAGGGGCCTGAATATAGAAGGCTGGCAACTTCAGAAAAAGGCGCCAGGTCAAATTTATGAACCTGATGGCCTGCACTTTCAATACGCAATACGGCAGATGCGTAAGCAGCTTCATAGCCGTGATCTGCGGGAAACCATGCTTTCGCCGGCACTCCAACTCTTGGTACATCCTGAAATCTGGCTACTGAAGGCTGCACCGGATGAAAGATTTCCTCACTTTCAATTTCCTCAATTGAACTCCTGATCACTTCGAATATCCAGGAAGCATCGACAGCGGTCAGCGCGAATATCGAAACACAATCCAGCGTTTTGCATGCCGGCACCACGCCCGCATTGCTGACCAGACCAGGCGTGGGTTTGAAGCCTACAATGTTATTGAAGCCTGCCGGCACCCTGCCCGAACCTGCCGTATCAGTCCCCAGAGAAAAGGCGACCAAGCCGCGGGCCACAACAGATGCCGATCCCGAGCTGGAGCCGCCGCAGATATGATTCGAGTCAAACACATTGGGTACAATGCCATAGGGCGATCTCGTACCCACCAGGCCGGTTGCAAACTGGTCAAGATTTGTTTTCCCGACCAGGATAGCGCCGGCATCCAGCAACTTCTGCACTGCTACGGCGCTATCTGCAGCAGGATAGGCAAACTCTGGACAGGCGGCAGTCGTCACCCAGCCTTTGACATCAATATTGTCCTTGATGGCAAAAGGCACACCATATAAGGGCTTCTCGGACACAGAGGAGCATTCAAGCGCAGCCAACTGTTCTTCCAGCTGTTCATCCGTTGCGACATATATCCAGGCTGTATCGGATTCCACATTCCGTATTGACCTGACAATTGCCGTTATCAGCTCGCGCGGTGTGGTACTGCCATCGACATATCCATCCCTGATGCTTTGCAGTGTCATCATGAGCGCATCTCTCTCTGGAATATCTGCAGCGCAGCGGATTTCGTCTGTATGAATTCCGGGGCACTGACTGCTTCCGGCGCACGCGGCCTTGGCATGTCAAAATGCATGAATTCAGCCACTCTCGTCGGCCGCCTCGTCAGCAGCAAAATCCTGTCCGCCAGGAATACGGCATCCTCCAGATCATGGGAAACGATCATCATGGTGACACCGGCAAGGAGATTGGCCTCCTGGAGTTTTGCGCGTATGAACAGGGTCATTTCAAAATCCAGCGCTGAGAATGGCTCATCCAGAAACAGAATTTCAGGCTTGGTTGCCAACGCCCTCATGATGCAAACCGTCTGCTGCTGGCCTCCAGAAAGCTCATAAGGAAACAGGCCAAGGTTGAATTTTATTTCAAACAGGTCAGCCAGTTCCCTCACCCGGGCTTTTACCTTGTCTGCTCCAAGCCCCCTCCGTTTCAATGGATAGGCGATATTGTCCCACGCACTCATCCATGGAAACAGGGCATCGCGGTAGTTCTGGAAGACATAGCCGATATCCGTTTCCTTAAGCGATTTACCGTCAAACAGTATTTCGCCCGAGTCTATGGCGGTCAGCCCGGATATCATGTTGATCAGTGTGGATTTTCCACAACCGTTCGGCCCGAAAATGGAAATGATCTTGCCGCGCGGAATATCCAGATTGAATTCCTGGTATAACGGAACGCCTGCAAAGGATTTGTGCAATCCCCGTATTGTGACGTGCGTACCTGCAACCGCAGGCAATTGCAATACTGTAGTCATGCTTTACCGCTCCAGTGTATCAGGTGCCTCTCCAGCATCAGGAATGCAAGATTCATGACATATCCCAATGCACCTGTAATCAATATTGAGCTGTACATTTCCTTGACGTTGAAAACCTGCTGCGCATCGATGATGCGGTGACCAAGACCATTTTCTGATCCGATAAACATTTCCGCCACTATCACGATCACCAGTGCCATGGAAATTCCGCCGCGAAGACCAACGAAGGTCTGGGGCAGGCTTTCCATCAGCAATACATCCTTGAAAATGAAACGGCGCGGTATTCCCATGGTGATTGCAGCCATGACCCTGGTTTTCTTGGCATTCATCACACCATAAGCACTGTTGAATATGATCACCAGCACAGCCGCAAATGCGGCGATGGCCACCTTGTTTGTATCGGTAATACCGAATATCAGGAGGAACAGTGGAATCAGTGCAGACGACGGGGTAGACCTGAAAAAATCAACAAGAAATTCGACGCTGCGGTACAGGTTTACCGAGCTGCCGAGCGCAATCCCCAGCGGCACGCCTATGACTGTTGCAATCACGAATGCATAGACAGTCCTCAATATTGTCGCAAGCAAGTCCTTATTGACAGCGCCACTGGTGATTGATCCCCACAAATACTGCAGCGTATCCATCGGTGGCGGTAACAGCACGGGCTTGATTGCCTTGCTGTCAAGCGCAAACTCCCAGACTGCATATAACAGCAACGGTCCGACGAGTGGCAACAATTTTTTAGTATCAAATTTCCCCATGATGGATATCAGGCAGGTTTGTAAATCAGCGATGCAACATCAACCGGTTTGCTGAATATCTTCTTGTCTGTAAACACATCAAAGAACCTCTGGAATGCCTCGATATCGCTTTTCCTGAACTCGTTGTACATCACAAAATTTGCCAGAGGCACTTCTTTGACGATTTTCTCGTCAATTGAAGTGAAGCCATCAAGGGATTTACGTGCCTCTTCCGGATGCTTGCGCACAAACTCGACTCCTTTTGTATATGCGGCAAGATACTTCGGTACATCCAGGGGCCTTTCCTTGATGAAACTTGTCGTCAGCGATGCCGTGCCACCAAACCAGGGCGCATCGGCATTTCCCAGCACATATCTGGATATGACTCCGGTTTCAAGCACCCTGGTCATGCCATTTACCCTGCCCACAGTTCCTGTCGGCTCCAGGGTATAGACTGCATCAATTTGCCCCGACGCAAGGGCAGGCACATGTTGCCCCACGGGAAGTTCTACCAGCTGCTCCGCCTTGATGCCATTTTTCTCCAGCACCATTCTGGCTAATGTCACATTCTGTATTCCCGGACCGCAGGCAATTTTGGCGCCAGTCAGGTCCTTGATTGCCTTGGCCGGACTTCCGACAGGCACCAGGAATTCATCCAGCACATATTTGTGGCTGGATGGATTGGAGCAGATGATTTTGAGCAATCCCGGGGAGGATATTTCAGCCAGCGCCAGTGCAGCCGAAGCTGTTCCATTTGCTGAACCGTGAATGCGCCCGGCTACCATGGCTTCAGCTACCTGAGATGCACTGGCAAATTTTGCCCCCTCGACATTCAAACCTGCCTCTTTGAAAAATCCTTTTTCCAGTGCAACATAAAACGGCAAGCCAGCTGCAATGGGCCAGTAGCCGATCAGTATCTTGTCATCTGCCGCCTTTGCCATTGCAGGTAACAAGGCGGAAAGTGCCGATGCCGCGCCCAGTCCAAGAATTTGCCTGCGCGTTGAAGAAAAATCATGCTTGTCCATTTCCCGACTCCTTATTTATAAAGACATTTCCATTAATGTGTACATATATGTATACATGCAAAATGCGTACCTGTGCCTGATTTGCTGATGACGACTCAATTCATCAACATCCCTTCAGTACACGTTCGCCTCACACAAGTGCCACAATCCCTGCATCGCACCAGAATATCCGGCACGATATATGTGTCACTGTCATGCAGCAGCCTTCATGACACTCACATGTGCAGATACGATGCGCCACCCTTCGGGGAATCTCACCCATGTCTGGCTCTGCCTGCCAGATATGCCGCCTTCCCTGACGAACTCTGTTGTTGTTGTCGCAAAATCAGCTCCGTATGTATGGATTGCCGTATGCATGAGGTTGCGCTTCAATCCATCAGCATTGCGTGACTTGCGAAAGGCACGGATCGCCTCTATGCCATACAGATTCTCCGAAATGCCAAACCTGACAACAAATTCACGATTCAGGAAAAATCCATCCAGAGCATCGAGATCATTCGCATTGAGTGCAGCCTCGTAGCAGTCGAAGATATGCCGTACTTCAGCCACTACAGACGCTGCATCAATCTCGCCAGGCAATATCATTTTTTCATTCCCCCGACCCTGCACTCCGCAATCCCCATTTTTTCCAGCATATAGGCCGCTCGCAAACAGACATCCTCTCGCCAGGGGGCGGCGATCAGCTGAACCCCTATAGGCATGCCCGAGCCAGTCCAGAATGGCACCGCCGCGACCGGAAGGCCGATAAAGGATATGGGTTGTGTAAGCAATCCCATATTGGGGCGTGTAGGCAAAGCCCTTCCATTAACCTGTATGGTTTTCTGCCAAAGCAGCGGTGCCGTAACCGGTGTCGAAGGTGCGATCAGCAGATCGTATTCGTCAAACAGTTTCAACACTCGCTGCAGATAAAGTTGCCTGTAACGCTGCGCCTGCTGATACCAGACCACAGGAATGAGTGAACCTGCAATCAGTCTTTCACGCGAAAGTGGCTCAAATTCTTCCAGATGGTCACGTAACTCGTCGAGATACAGCGCACCCCCTTCGGATGCCGTAATCAGATATGCTGCCGCGCGCGCCTGGGCGACTCCCTGCAAATCCACCTCCTCCATACAACCCAGGGCTTTTGCCGCAGTGCTGGCAGCCCATCTGGCATCCGCTTCCGCATGGTCATCGAAATACCCCGACAACCTTGCAATTCTCAAACCATCAATTCCCCGTTCCAGTTCAGGCATGGTCTGTGCTGGCGGCTTTTGTGCACATGCATGGTCATCCGCATCCACGCCCTGCATCACATCATAGGCAAGTGACAGATCTTCCGCCGTTGTCGCAAACGGACCCAGATGATCCAGGCTGGGAACAAATGGATGTGATCCTGTACGCGAGAGCCTGCAGAATGTCGGCTTCAACCCGAAAATGCCGCACAGTGAAGACGGTACCCGGATGGAACCATTGGTATCACTGCCCAATGCAATCGGTACCATGCCTGCTGCCACAGCAGCGCCCGACCCGCCCGAAGATCCGCCTGCAGATCGGGCCGTATCATGCGGATTACGCGTTGCACCATAGTGGGTATTTTCCGTGGTAAACCCGTAGGCATACGCATCCATATTCAGCGTGCCCACCAATACTCCGCCTGCATCACGCATTTTTTCTATCAGGACTGCATCTCTTCTGGCAGCGGGATGCCGGGCATGCAGTCTGGCCCCGGCCAGTGTCGTCACGCCTTTGACATCAAGCAGGTTCTTGACAGCATAGGGAACTGCAGCGAGCGGAGGAATCCTGTCGCCACGCATGCGGGCAGCATCCAGCGCATCGGCTTCTGCAATGGCCCGCCCTGCGGTGATTTCGATAAATGCATTCAAGTCCGGGTTATGCAGGCTGATCCGTTCCAGCGCAGCTTGCGCAATTTCCCGCGCCGATATTTCTCCGACGGAAAATGCTGCCGCACACTCAGTGGCTGTAAATGGAGTCGTCTTCATAGCCTGAATACGCTCGCTGATTCAATGTCAGCTGTCAGCGTTTCCTTTTCCACGATCAGGTACATGCTGCGCAGCAGGGAGAACTGGTTCAGCACTTCCGATCGACTGGCGGCATCCAGCTGTATTCCGTGCATTTGCAGGGCTGCATCCACATATTGTTCGATTTCCGCTTCCATCATGCATGCCTGCCCTGGGTTTCGCTGGCTAGCACCAGCCTGCTTAAAGGCGCTGTCCAGCCTACTATACCCCCCTGCGCACGGATCATTTCGAGGACTGATTGCTTGAATTCGGGGAAGTAACTCTCCGTTGCATCTTCGACCAGCAGGCATTCATATCCGCGGTCATTCGCCTCGCGCATGGTGCTTTGCACGCAGACTTCCGTCGTTACACCGCCAAACAGCAGATGCGTAATCCCCCTTGCTTCCAGCAATCCGGATAAATTTGTCGCATAGAATGCGCCTTTGCCCGGTTTGCAGATGACAGCCTCGCCTTCCTGAGGCCGCAAGTCTTCAACGAAGTCGCTGCCGACTTCTCCATCGATCAATATTCTGCCCATGGGTCCATCATCACCAATCCGCATTCCCGGAGTTCCGCGATTGAGTTTTGATAGCGGACAATCCGACAGGTCCGCAGCATGTGCTTCCTTGGTATGCACAATGTACAGGCCATGCTGCCTGCCCCATTCCAGGAGTTCACGTGCAACACTGACGCAGGGTGCCAGGCGTGATACATCATTTCCCAGAACCTCACCAAACCCGCCGCCCAGCAGAAAATCACGCTGCATGTCGATCATGATGATGGCGGTGGTGGCAGGTGAAAAGCGGTATGGATAAGGCAAGGCATTTACATCCAGGATTTCACTCATGCCGCCACCTTTTCTGCTGCGTGACCACCTGCCATGTAGTGTCCCAGCACCCGCACATCCGCCTTGCACACTGTCGTTTCAAACACGATTTCTCCTTCACTCATCACCACTATCCTGTCTGCCAGTTCAAGCAGCTCATCCAGGTCTTCACTGACCAGCAGGATGGCCCCGCCCCTTTCACGCAGCTGCAGCAGCCTGCCATGGGTTTCCGCAACCGCACCAAAATCCAGCCCGAATACCGGGTTGGCCACGATCAGCAGATCGACATCACGTGACAGTTCGCGTGCCAGGACCGCCCTTTGCACATTTCCACCGGACAGCGTCTGTATCGGCGCATCCATGCCCTCTGTTTTCACCTTGAATGTTTCAATGTAGGTTTGCGCCTGCTTGCGAAGCGCTCC
>JAJXUI010000070.1 GCA_021782995.1 Pseudomonadota bacterium
ACCTATTTCTGAGACCCTGCACAAGCTTAATCATACGGACAGGGCCGTCCTGCATCGATCCAAAGGTATGATTTAGTCTGTTGTTGAGCGCATACCGGTCATCTTTCATCCTTTCCGAAACAGTCCGCTTAGGCCGAACAACCGATTTTTCAACAAACAACTAAAGCTCTCTTGCCTTCAGTTTCATGTTATTAGTTTACTTGCAGGTGCCGGATGATTTTCGCACGACACTCCAGCTGATGCCGGCATCGTTCGAGTAGGTGACGTTGGCATAGTCATCCATGAAGATCGCGGATTGCGGGTCGGCCGGATCGAAGCGCACCTTGTGCACCAGGTTGTGCTTGCCAACTGCGCTGCCGTCATACACCGGGAACAGGCCCCAGCTGTTGCCGCCATCATTGCTGCGGAAGATATAGCCATTGCGCTTGTTGTCTGAAGTGGCGGCAAGGACGATACCATCTGTGCTGACGGCGATGGAAAGCACGTGGTTCCAGCGCTCGCCGACCTGTTGCGGGTCGGTAAGCGGCAGTTGCTGCCAGTGCTGGCCGCCATCATTGCTTTTATAGAGGCCGTGACCGGCAGAGGTTTTTCCGCTGCGCCCATCCCCGGTGCCGGCATAGATGATTTGCGGGTGGTAAGGCTCGGAGACGATGGCTGTCACAGCCAGTTGCTGCATGTCGGAACTGGCGGGATGCCATTGGTTGCCGCCATCCGAAGAAAGCCACAGGCCACCATGCGTGGTGCCCGCCAGCATGAGGTCGGGTTGCTGTGGCGTAACGTACATGACCAGTACACGGCCGTTTTGCTCCGCCAGTGCGACAGCGGAAAGCACGCCATGCTCATCGGCGACTGCAGCCTGGCAGGCAAACAGGGTGCAGCTCAGCAAGGCGAGAATGTGTTTCATGTTCAGGGCAATTTCACGGTTGCAGGCACACCGGCGCGCAGCTGTTCCTTGCTGGGGAACACCACATCCACCTGGTAACCGGATGCGCCATCATGCTTGACCGGCTCCAGTCCGAGCAGCCTGATCTTGCCACTGTAATTCTTCCCGCCAGTCACGACACTGACCCCCTGACCGACTTTAAGGGATTCGATTTTTGCCGCATCGAGATACAGGCGTGCCGTCATCTCGCCGGACTTGCCCAGCACCAGCAGGGTTTGCGGTTGCAGGGTAGCGGCCACGCTCATGCCGGGCTCGGCATCGCGTGCGATGACCACGCCATCGAAAGGCGCGCGCAGCAGACTGTCTTCAAGGTTTTTCTGCTGCAGCTTGAGGTTGGCCTGCGCCTGCGCCAGCTGGCTGTCGGCCCGTACCATGCGCAGCTTGGCCTGGTCCAGCTCGGCGGTGGCCACCACGGTGCGGTTATACAGTTCCTGCACGCGATCGAGATCCTTTTTTGCATCTGCCTGTTCTGCCGTGAGCCGCGCAAATGATGCCTGTATTTCGCTGACCCTGGCCTGGAACAGTACGCTGTCCAGCGCCAGCAGCACCTGGCCCTTCCTCACATGGTCGCCGACATTCACATTCACCTGTTTTACCACGCCGGAAACGGGCACGGAAAGCTCCACCCGGTTGGACCATTGCAGCACGGCCTGTTCATCTGCCTGTACCAGCCCGGGCAATATCAGCGCAAAGAGTATGAGATATTTCATGTAGGTCCTTTCAATCATCCATCTGGCTGTTGAAACACGGTGCGCGCAATGAAATCCGGTTGCATGCACCGCGTAGCATCAACTGTCCTTATTGCTTCTTCTTGATCATCTCCGCCACCAGCGGCTTGCCCATCATCGCTTCAAGCCGGGCAAATGCCAGTGCCAGCTGGTATTCATTCCTGCGGGCGCGCAATCCCGCCTCCACGGTATCGGCCATCGAGGTGCCAAGGTCGCTGCGCAGTTCCATTTCATACAGGCCGCGGCTACGTTCCAGCACCAGGTCGTTCTGTTCCACACGTTTCTGTGCCGACGAGCGGCCAACGGTCTGCAACTGTTCGATCTGCAGGTAGGTTTCGAGGAACGATTGCGTCATGTCCATCTTCAGCTTGTCCAGCGCGGCCTGTGACTTGTTGCTCAGTGCATATTCTCTCGCAATGCGCGAGTCATTGCGGATACCCTGCCAGATCGGCCAGTTCAGGATCAGCCCGGCACTGACATTGTCGCGCGTGAGCGCCGGGCGGCTGAAATCGGAAGCCTGTACCTCGGCATCGAGCGTGGGCCTGCGGTCGGCCTTGTATGAGTCTATGCGTTTCTGCGATGCGACCAGCAGTTCCTGCTGCGCCCTGATGCGCGGATTGTTGGCCAGCATTTCGGGCAACAGGACGGTGTACTCGGGCAGCTTGCGATTGTTGCTTTCCAGTTTCGGGTCTTCCAGGTCTTCCGGCAACTCGCCGGGATGGTTCATTGCATTGGCCAGCAATGCGCGTGTGATGCGTTGTTGCTGCTGGCTGGCATTGCGCTTGAGCAAGGCATCCTGGAAGCGGCTTTCCAGCTCCGACAGCTCGACCGCGGAAATCTTGCCGGCGGCAAGGTTGTCGCGGCCGTGGTCGAATGTGACATAGCGGATGGACATGATTTCGTTGTCTGCGGTGTACTGCATGTCCGCCATCAGCACATCGAAGAAGCGAGCCATCACATCGAGGCGGTGCCTTTCCTTCGCGGTGACCATTTCGCTTTCGCGGGCGCTCACTTCATAGCCCGCCGCCTCTTCTGCCGCGCTGCTGCGGCCAAAGTCATACAGTGTCTTGCGCGCGATCAGCTGCACGGAGTTGTCCGGCAGGAAGTTTTCCATATTGGGTTTCTGCGCGCCACTGCGCAGGATGCCATTGAAGTTGAGCGTGGTATCGGTGCGCGAAGATGCGATATCCCGCTCTGCCAGCGCAGCATCGCGATCCGCCTCGGCCATGCGTGTATCCGGATTGCCGGCATCTGCCGCGGCCAGTGCCGCCGAAAGCGTCAGCGGCTTGCCGCCCTCGGCCCAGGCAAGCGGCGCAATCAGCACCGGCGCAGCAAGGATCAGGCCCGCAGCAATCAGCCGCCGCGGGGCAATTGAAATGCGCATCATTGCTTGGCCTGCATCTCGCGCTTGTAGATGGCAAAGGGTTTGTCCTTGTAGGCACCCTCCACCACATATTTGCCCAGCAGCATGAATTCGTGAATGTCCCGCGTGGCACCGGGGAAACGCACCACGCGATCACCATTGAGGTCAAAGAAATCGAATACCGGCGTGCCATAGATGCGCTGCTCGATGCCAAAGGCCTTCTCTGTAGTCTGCTTGCCCTTGAAATCGGTCATCGCCACGTCGCCCTTGAGGTCGATGAAGAAAATCGAAAAGTGCTTGTGGAAGTAATCCTGCACTTCGCTCTGGTTGAGGATGGTTT
>JAJXUI010000056.1 GCA_021782995.1 Pseudomonadota bacterium
TCACATCCTGGGGCTGTAGCCGGTCCCAAGGGTATGGCTGTTCGCCATTTAAAGTGGTACGTGAGCTGGGTTTAAAACGTCGTGAGACAGTTTGGTCCCTATCTGCCGTGGGCGCTGGAAATTTGAGGGGACCTGCTCCTAGTACGAGAGGACCGGAGTGGACAGATCTCTGGTGTACCGGTTGTCACGCCAGTGGCATCGCCGGGTAGCTATATCTGGAAGAGATAAACGCTGAAAGCATCTAAGCGTGAAACTCGCCTCAAGATGAGATTTCCCTGGAGGTTCAACCTCCCTGTAGGGTCGTGGAAGACCACCACGTTGATAGGTCAGGTGTGGAAGCCCAGTAATGGGTTAAGCTAACTGATACTAATTGCCCGTGAGGCTTGATCCTATAACATTAAGGATTACAGCGCGTTTGTGAAAAAATACAATTGAAAACTCTACTTCTTCCAGTCTAATGACAGGTTGATTACCAGTGAAAACCGGTAATCAGTCGGTCAACAGTTATGTCTGACGACCATAGCGAGTTGGTCCCACTCCTTCCCATCTCGAACAGGACAGTGAAACGACTCCGCGCCGATGATAGTGTACATTCGTATGTGAAAGTAGGTCATCGTCAGACTCCTTACAAATAGAAAACCCCCTCCGGTAACGGTGGGGGTTTTTTATTTGGTGGGATTAACAATGACCTGCTTGAAGGAAGTGACATCTCGCTGCGCAGCAGCTTGTTGCGGTGTAGGCTCTCGTACCCGCAAGGTGAACATGCGCTTGTGAATGTTATGAACCAATGGAGCGCGGCCGATGGCTAACTATGTCATCCCTTAGGCAAGCTCAAGGCAGGCGTCAGACGCCTTATACAAGCAAAAGTCCCAGGTAAATCTGGGGCTTTTGCTTTTATGCCATTCAAACAGTTATGAGTGCTTGTACAAACACAAGACGCGACCAACTCACTTCTTGCTGCAGTGGCGTACAACGCGTGCGAGTTTTTTCCCCAAAGTTGTGGTTAGTGGCAAAGCAGATCATGGTTTTCTCGCTTTTTAGTTTAAAAATTATATAAGTAATTCGTGATATTATTAAAAGCCTTATTCAATCTGTACTCAGGAGATATTCATGTACTACATCGTTGATAGCGGCAAATCATTTTCTCAGGCTGTATCTGACCTCGAGGTTGCAGTAAAAAATAACAAATTTGGCGTTCTGCATATTCACGATATCGCTGCTACGTTGCGTGGCAAGGGTTTTGAATTTGCAGAAGAGTGCAAGGTGTTTGAGGTTTGTAATCCTGGTCATGCCTCCAAGGTGCTTGCAATTGATCTTAAGTTGAATATGGCATTGCCTTGCCGCATTTCCGTTTTTACGGAAAAGGGCAAGACCAAGATCGGCATGATTGAGCCAGTCAAGATGCTTTCCATGCTGTCGCAGGATGCAACTTTGATGGCAATAGCCAAAGAGGTTGAGGCGGCTATCATCAAGATGATGGATGAATCCAAATAATCAATTCATTTGGCTGAGACTGGATCTACATTCAGTTGCAGCCAGTATTCAAGCAGAGCCAGATGCCACAGTTTACTGCCTTGAATGCGAGTCAGATATTTCTCAGGATCTGCGAGTAGCTTCTCAACATAATTGCGTTGATACAGCCCTCGGTTGATGCATGCATCAGAAGTCAAAATGTTCTGCATGAACTGCAGGAATTCTCCTCGTACATATTTCAGTGCAGGTACAGGGAAATAACCCTTGGACCTGTCTATCACCGAGTCTGGTATCAATCCCCGTGCAATAGCTTTTAGCGGAAATTTCCCGCCTTCCTTAAGTTTCAGTTCCGGTGGCATTCTGGCTGCCAGCTCCACCAGTTCGTGGTCCAGGAAGGGCACTCGTGCTTCCAGCCCCCAGGCCATTGTCATGTTATCAACCCGTTTAACGGGATCATCGACTATGAGGGTTGTTGAATCAAACCTCAGCACTTCATCAAGGAAGGTATCTGCCCGCTCCTGGTTCAGTGCTGCTTCAACCATTTGGGAAGTAGCATCTTCAACGTGATATTTCGGAGAAATCATTTCAAGGAATTCTTCATGATCTCTATCGAAATAATTCAGGCGGAATTTATCGAGAGCGCTTCCCTCTGTTTTATCCATCACCGGATACCAGAAATAACCGCCAAATACCTCATCGGCGCCTTGGCCTGACAGTACCACTTTTACTTCATCGGCGACTTTCTCACTTAACAGATAAAAGGCAACGACATCCTGGCTCACCATGGGTTCGGACATATTTTCGATTGCCTCTGGCAATCGCTTGAGTACTTCGGAATTCGGTATCAGGAATTTGTGGTGCGTAGTCTTGAAATGTTCCACAACCTGATCTGAATATTCGAATTCATCGCCTTTTTCTGCGCCGCCACCGATGTCTTCAAAGCCTACAGAGAATGTCAGCAGATTGTCTACATGATCGGCCAGCAAGCCAACAAGCAGGCTGGAATCCAGTCCACCTGAGAGAAGAATACCCACCGGAACATCTGAGGCGAGGCGATGTCGTTCAACTGCACGCGCAAGCACGATGCGGGTTGCCTTGATCCACTCTTCTTCGGAAAGTTGTTTTGCGGGCCGGGTGGCATCAAGTTTCCAGTAACATCGTTGCGATACCGTGCCGTCGAGTTTGAAGGTCATCGAATGCGCTGGTGGTAGCTTCTTGATTCCATTGAGGATGGTGTATGGGGCAGGAACAACGGCATGCAACGTGAAATGATGGTGTAGTGCTAACGGATTGATGCTGGTATCGATCCCTCCTGAGGCTAGCAAGGCCTGCATATTTGATGCGATGCGTAATCGTATGCCATCCAGAGAGTAATAGAGTGGCTTGATGCCGAAACGATCACGTGCCAGGAATAGTGAGCCTTGGCGTTTATCCCAGATGGCAAACGCAAACATGCCGAAGAATCGATCTACGCAATGGTCGCCCCACGCGTGATAGGCCTTGATGATGACCTCGGTGTCTCCTTCCGAAAAGAAGGTGTATCCCATACCCTGCAGCTCGCTGCGTAATTCCTTGTAGTTGTAAATCGTGCCATTGAACACAATGGTGAGTTGCAGATCCTTATCCACCATGGGCTGGTCGGAGCTTGCGGTGAGATCGATGATGGAGAGGCGGCGATGACCAAAGGCCAGAGTGCCATCGCTATATGATGCTTCATGATCCGGGCCGCGGCGCGCAATTTTTTCCGACATGCGCTTGATAATTTTCATGTCTGGCGTGCTGCCATCAAACCTTAATTCGCCGCAAATGCCGCACATTTATATACCTTTGATTATATTAAATATTTATAAAATTACTGGCTGATCAGGCAACTCGTTCAGTTTCAAGCTGCTGGCGGGGAAATGCTGCTTGAGCAAGTTGCTGATTTCTTCAATTCCCAGCAGAACACCATTTTCAAATTCACGCTTTCTGAAGTGAGATTCCATATTACGGCAGATCTTCTGCCAATCTGCCTGAAGAACAAGTTTGCTGATACCGCGATCTGCGATGATTTCCACCTTGCGATCTGCCAGCAGCAGATAGATCAGTACACCGGAATTATGCTCGGTATCCCACACACGCAGACTGGAAAAAACTTGTAGCGCCCTGTCACGTGATTGAATACCCTGCAAAAGTTCAGGCAGGTCCAGACCGGCTTCAACGGCAAAACGCAATTCTCCTTGATGCAGCTTTTCCGAAGACTGGATTGCAGAAGTTATTTTGCGCATGCTATGCGCAGGTAACACACGCCCAATTTGCCAGCGTGCAGCCATGAGATGTCTTATCCAGCGTGAAAACTTTTTCATTACCAGTCTCCCGAGGCGCCGCCGCCACCAAAGCCACCGCCGCCACCGGAGAAGCCTCCTGAACTTCCGCCCCCCCAGCTGCCACCACCGCCGCCCCATCCTCCTGAAGGTGGCCCGCCATGCCTGCCGCTGTTGGCTAGCGTGAAGATAAAGGCTGCCACACTGGCGATCAGTGCCAGTGTCAGGCCGGCGCCAAACAGCATGGCCAGCAGACCAATCAGTCCGCCATTCAGCAAGGAACCGGGCAGCATGCCAAACATTGCGCGCAGGATGACGCCGGCAAATATGGCAATGAAGACGAGCATGATGAAATGACCTTCGATGTCGTTATCTGGTTGGGATTGCCGTTGTGGCTCGGGCAGGGCTTCGCCGCGGATGATCGCATCCACGCGTGTCACGCCGGCGACAATGCCGCCGTAAAAATCGCCCTGTTTGAAGTGCGGTGAAATCACATCGCTGATGATGCGTTTTGCAATAACATCGGGTATCGCACCTTCCAGTCCATAGCCAATTTCAAAACGCAATTTGCGATCATTTTTGGCAATCAACAGCAATACGCCATCATCCACTTTATTGCGCCCCAGCTTCCACTGCTCAACCACGCGGATGGAGTATTGCTCGATGGTTTCATCGCCGGTAGTGGGCACCAGCAGGATGGCAAATTGTGCACCCTTATGACTTTCAAGCTCGGCGAGTCGTGTTTCAAGCGTCGATGTTTGTTCTGCAGAAAGGGTGCCGGTGAGGTCAGTTACACGCGCATTCAATGGCGGCACAGCCACCTGCTCGGCCTTCGCAGGGAGGGCCAATAACATAAGCAGGCAAAGTGTCAGCAGACGCAACATGAATCAGTTTACTTGCCGAAATCGACTTTCGGTGCGGTGGAAATGGCATTCTCGTTTTCCACGGTGAAGTTGGGTTTGGTCTTGTAGCCGAACATCATCGCTGTGAGATTATTGGGAAAGGTGCGTACGGTCACGTTATATTCCTGTACCGAGGCAATATAGCGATTGCGTGCCACAGTCACTCGATTTTCTGTGCCTTCGATCTGCGCCTGCAAATCGCGGAAGGAGGCGTCGGCTTTCAGTTGCGGATAATTTTCAGTAACTACCAGCAGACGGGAAAGGGCGGAAGACAGCTCGCCTTGTGCAGCCTGGAATTTGGCCAGTGATTGCGCATCTTTGGCCAATTCAGGTGTGGCCTGGATTGAGCCTACCCTGGAGCGTGCATTGGTTACCGCTTCCAGCACTTCCTTTTCGTGGGTGGCATAACCTTTTACGACATTCACCAGGTTGGGTACCAGGTCAGCACGGCGCTGGTACTGGTTGACCACTTCGCTCCATGCAGCGTTGGTGGCCTCATCGGTGGTCTGTATCGTGTTGTAGCCGCAACCGGAAAGCAGCAATGTGGATAAAGACAGAATCAGTACAGTCAGGTATCGCATGTTTGCTCCTAGAAGATAAAGTCAGTAAAAATTCACCGGGCGATTTTACCCCAGCTGTTTGAATGCCGGATGAATATGGTGGCGGGTTGTTTGATTTCAATGGGCCGATTTCAATTGGAGGGGCCGATTTCAATAGGCAGGGAGATCCTGTCCACCACCCTTCTCAGCACAAAGCTGGAATGTACACCGGTAACACCTTCGATGCGCGTAACCTTGTTCAGCAGCAATTCCTGGTAAGAATCCATGTCCTGCACCACCACTTTCAACTGATAATCGGCATCCTGCCCGGTAATCAGCAGGCATTCCAGCACGCCGGGAATTTCGCTGACCTTTTGTTCAAAATTGGCAAAGCGTTCCGGCGTATGCCTGTCCATCGAGATATGAATCAGTGCCATCAGGTTCAGCCCCAGTATTTTGGCATCCAGTTGCGCATGATAGCCGGCGATGATGCCGCTTTCTTCCAGCGTGCGCACGCGACGCAGGCAGGGAGAGGGTGATAGCCCGATGCGATCAGCCAGGTCCTGGTTGCTGATGCGGCCATCTTCCTGTAACAGCTCAAGAATATGCTTGTCGTATTGATCCAGGTGCATAATTTGCATGTGAAATCGGCATGATTGATATAATATTGCTATTAAATGAAAAATAATGCAATTAAATTTCTAATACTGCTTAAAAATTGACAATTTCGCAAGCATATATCAACGAGATTGCCATATTATTCTGCCTGTCCAGAACGAAATCAGGAGTAAAGCCATGAAAGCCTTCGATCACAGCAAATACCGCCCTATCAGCACTGCGGCAATGAAAAACCGTCAGTGGCCCAACCGCATCATCACCAAGGCTCCAATATGGGCCAGTGTGGATCTGCGCGATGGCAACCAGGCTTTGCTTGAGCCAATGAATGTGGCACAGAAGCGCAGATTGTGGGCCTTGCTGGTGAAGCTGGGTTTCAAGGAAATCGAAGTGGGTTTCCCTTCCGCCAGCAAACCGGACTATGACTTTGTGCGCTGGTTGATCGAGGAAAAGCAGATTCCGGATGACGTGACCGTTCAGGTATTGGTGCAGGCACGCGAAGACCTGATCGTGCGCACTTATGAAGCATTGAAGGGTGTGAAGCGCGCCACCGTACATTTCTATAATTCCACCTCCACCGTGCAGCGCGAGCGCGTATTCGGCCTGGATCGCACTGGCATCACCGCGATTGCAGTGAAAGGTGCGGAATGGGTGAAGCGCGAAGCCGCGAAATATCCCGAAATTGCGTGGAGTTTTGAATATTCCCCCGAGAGCTTCACCAACACCGAAATGGATTATGCGGTGGAAATCTGCGAAGCGGTGATGGATGTGATGCAGCCTACGCCGAAGAACAAGTTGATCATCAATCTTCCTTCAACTGTAGAAAGCGCAACGCCGAATGTGTTTGCGGACCAGGTGGAATATTTCGCCACCCATATCAGCCGCCGCGATTCCATCATCCTTTCCGTGCATACGCATAACGACCGCGGCAGTGCAGTGGCCTCGGCCGAACTGGCGGTATTGGCGGGTGCCGATCGAGTAGAGGGTACGTTGCTGGGCAACGGTGAGCGCACTGGAAATTGCGATGTTGTGACGATGGCGATGAATCTTTACAGTCAGGGTGTTGATCCGGAGCTGGATCTTTCCAATCCGGATGAAATTATCCAGGTGGCGGGTGAATGCACCGGCATTCCTTTACATCCACGCCATCCCTGGGTGGGCGAGCTGGTGTATACCGCATTCTCCGGCAGCCATCAGGATGCCATCCGCAAATGTTTGCAGAAGCAGCAGCCGGATGAGCACTGGCAGGTGGCTTACTTGCCGATCGACCCGCGCGACATCGGCCGTGATTACCAGGCGGTGATCCGCATCAACAGTCAGTCCGGCAAGGGTGGTGTGGCATTCGTGCTTGAGCGTGACTATGGTTTGAGCCTGCCGCGCTGGTTGCAGGTGGAGCTGGCGCAACAGGTTCAGAAAGCGAGTGAAGCGCAGGGCGGTGAAGTGAACAGCGAAACCATACACAAAATCTTCATGCAGCATTTCGTGAAAGATGCCCAGCCGTTGGCATTGGGTGGCTATCGCATCGATCGCAATGAAGGTCAGGACAAGATCGAAGCGCAGATCACTGAAAATGGCAAGGCCATCACCCTGAATGGTGCAGGAGAAGGTGCTCTGTCTGCCTTTATCGATGGCTGGATTGCCCGCAGCGGCAAGCAAATCAGCGTGGTGGATTACAACGAACATGCCATCGGCGAAGGCACCAATGCGGAAGCCGTGGCCTATGTGCAGCTCAATATCAATGGACAGCGTGTGTCAGGTGTTGCGTTTGATCATGACACGGTGAGTGCTTCGCTGAAGGCAGTGTTGTCTGCGTTGAATCGCGCATGAAAATAAATTTAATCTGATCAATGTATTGAGTATTGCTTTGCGCCGGTTCTTCCGGCGCATATTTTTGGCAGCACGATGTGAAACTTCGATAGCTTAAATTCCTGAGGAGGTTCTAGTGGCCCAGCAATTCACCCGCTTGAATGAAAGCCATCAGCAATTTATCGCAGCACAGAAAATTTTTTTTGTTGGTACTGCGATGGAAACCGGCCGCGTGAATGTCTCTCCCAAAGGCATGGATAGCCTGGTGGTGATGGGCAGCAATCGCGTGATCTGGCTCAACACCACGGGCAGCGGCAATGAGTCTTCTGCGCATGTGCAGGAAACGCCGCGCATGACGCTGATGTTCTGCGCGTTTGAGGGTAATCCGATGATCCTGAGGCTGTATGGAACAGCCCGTGTCATCCATACAGGTGATGCGGAGTGGGCGGATCTGATCGGCTTTTTCAAGCCATTGCCTGGTGCGCGGCAGATTTTTGATTTGCAGATTGAGCTGGTGCAAAGTTCCTGCGGCTTGTCCATCCCGTTCTTTGATTATGCTGGTGAGCGCGAGCAATTGAACGAATGGGCAGTCGGAAAGGGGGAGGCTGGAATCCGTCAATATTGGGAAGCGAAGAATCAGAAAAGTATTGACGGTGTACCCAGTCATATTCTGGAAAAGGCTTGAAGCTGGATTTATGTGCATTCCTGCACTAATAAGGACGACATACAAACGGTTCTGTTAAGTGGCACAGTTTTCGCTTCGTATCTGTCATGGAGGATACTGAGATGAAAATTGCTGAAACCGAATATCTGGGAAACCGGGCTTATGACGAACTGCTGGAGGCAGGCATGCATCCACGCAGTGTCGCGCAGCCGCTGTTTGATTATCTCAATTCCATCGAAACTTCCGAGCTGGATACCCGCTGCAAGGCGGTGGACTCCACCATCATGTCGATGGGCATCACCTTTACCGTATACAGTGAGGCCGGCAATATCGACCGCGCGTGGCCTTTTGATCCCATTCCTCGTGTGATGGGGCGAAATGAATGGGAGCGCATCCAGGACGGACTCAAGCAGCGACTGAAGGCCTTGAACCTGTTCATCAATGACCTGTATAACGAGCAACTAATCGTCAAGGATGGCGTGTTTCCATTGGAAGTGCTGGCGGGCTCCCGAAATTTTCGAGAGCAATGCAAAGGCATCCAGCCCCGTTTTGGGGTATGGGCACATATCTGCGGCACCGATCTGGTGCGTGACAAGGATGGCACGGTCTATGTGCTGGAAGACAACCTGCGTGTGCCTTCAGGCGTTTCCTACATGCTGGAGAACCGCCAGATCATGAAGCGCATCTTCCCTGAGGTGTTCCGCACCACCAATATCCTGCCGGTAGATGATTACGTCACCCAGCTTTACGAAATGCTCGCCGCATTGTCCCCGCGGCAGAATGAACACCCGGTTATCGTCGTGCTCACGCCAGGCGTATACAACTCGGCCTATTTCGAACACAGTTACCTGGCGCAGCAGATGGGCGCCTATCTGGCTGAAGGATCGGACATGGTGGTGGGCAAGGATGATGTGGTGTATCTGAAAACCATCACCGGCCTGCAGCGGGTTGATGTGATCTATCGCCGTGTGGATGATTGTTTTATCGACCCGGAAATGTTCAATCCGGAATCCATTCTGGGCGTGCGCGGGCTGATGCGTGCCTGGCGTAAAGGAAATGTCGGTATTGCCAATGCACCCGGTTCCGGCGTGGCGGATGACAAGGTGGTGTATGCCTTTGTGCCGCAGATCATAAAGTATTACCTCAATGAAGCGCCCATTCTGGCCAATGTGCCCAGCTACCTGTGCATGTATGCAGACCAGCGTGATTATGTATTGAACAACCTGGACAAGCTGGTGGTAAAGCCGGCAAACGAATCCGGTGGTTACGGCATGCTGATCGGTCCGCGTGCGACAGAAGAAGAGCGCGAAAAATTTGCCGCACTCATCCGGGAAAATCCGCGCAACTACATGGCGCAACCCACACTGGACATTTCCACCGGCCCCACATTAGTCGAAGGCGAGCTGGCTCCGCGCCATCTCGATTTGCGGCCCTTCGTGCTGCAGTCCGACAAACTGTATGCCACCACTGGCGGATTGACACGGGTTGCGCTGAGGAAAGGCTCGCTGGTGGTCAACTCCTCGCAGGGTGGCGGCAGCAAGGATACATGGATCGTGGATGACGAGGTGCACTGATGTTGGCGCGCGTTGCAGAAAACCTTTACTGGATGGCGCGCTATCTTGAGCGCGCGGAAAACACTGCGCGCCTGATCAACAGCACCACCAACCTGCTGCTTGACCTGCCGCATGGCGCATCGCTGGGCTGGAACAATCTCATAGCGGTGGCGGGCCTGGATGACCTCTTCATGCAGAATTATCCGGATGCGCATGAAGATGCAGTGATGCGCTTCCTCATCGATGACAAAAGCAACCCCAGCTCCATCATATCCTGCGTGCAGTATGCGCGGGAAAATACGCGCACCATGCGCGAAGTGCTGCCTGCAGAAATGTGGGAGCGAATCAACAGCCTTTACCTTTATGTAAAGGCAAATTCTGCAACGGCATGTCTCAGCCGGCGAGACCGCTACATGGTGCTGAACAATATCATCGAACAGCGACATGCCATCGTAGGCCTGTTTTCAGGCACCATGGCATACGATTTTGCATATCACCTCATCAAGCTCGGTCGGAACATCGAGCGGGCGGACATGACGACCCGCATCCTTGACCTGATTTCAGCAGTTGAATTGCCCAAAAGCACTGCAGCGGACAACAATCCCGAAATGCTGGAAGCCCTGCTTGAGCCACTTTGGGTCAATACCCTGAATGCAATGTCTGCTTATCAGGCCTATCGCCGCCTGGTCAGCATGCATGTCCATAGTGAAGCAGTCCTGAAATTCCTGATTGCAGATACCCGTTTCCCGCGCAGTGTGGAGCATTGCCTGTCGGAAATCGAATCCTGCTTCCGCCTGATGCCAAGATCGCAACGACTTCGCCAGTCAACTGCGCAATTGCGCCATAAAATACAGCAGCATCATGCCTATGACTTGAGTTCCCTGGCCCTGCATGAATATCTGGACTTGCTGCAGGCGGATCTGGGTGCAATACACAATGAACTGACCGAGCAGTATTTCCATCCCTGGCAGGAAGATGCGACAAAGCTGGGCGCGGATATGCTGGCGTTTGAAACGGCCCAGCAGTGAAAATTGTGTACTAACTGTTGCTTGGCGGATAATGCCCTGCCAGGTTGATTAATATTAATTCTTGCTGGATGACATGACTTATTGCATTGCAATCAACACGGATGAAGGGCTGGTTTTCTGTTCCGATTCCCGTACCAACGCCGGGTTCGACAATATATCGATCTACTCAAAAATGCACACCTTTGTCTGGCCGGGTGAGCGCACGCTGGTGCTGCTTTCCGCCGGAAATCTGGCAACCACACAGGCCGTGGTGAAAAAAATCTGGAGTGATATTGAAAACTCAGCCGCAGTTAACCTGCAATCCTCACCGGATATTCGATCAGCGGCAGATTATATTGCCAGCATCAGCGCCGGCGTGCAGAAGCAGCATGTGGAACGCGATACTTCAAGCACCAACTTCGAGGCAACATTCATATTTGGAGGGCAAATTGGCACAGACAAGCCGGAAATCATGCTCATTTACCCTCAGGGCAATTTCATTCATGAATCGGAAGAGCATCCATTCCTGCAGATCGGCGAGGTGAAGTATGGCAAGCCCATCCTCGATCGCATCATCAAGCGTAGCACACCACTCACCCAGGCCGCACGTTGTGCACTGGTGTCGATGAATTCCACCACGCGCAGCAACCTGACAGTTGGCGCGCCGATCGACCTGATGATCTATAGTAAGGGCGCGCTGGATTTCGGACAACGCATGAGCCTGACCGAGAATGACCCATTCGCCAAGCAGATGTCGGAATACTGGAACCAGGGTTTGGTGCAGGCGCTGGACAGTCTTCCCCGTTTTCCGTGGGAATTAAATTAACTATAAGATTATATTAATATAAATATTTTTATCACATCGTATTCCAGCTGGTGCACCAGCCGTTGGGCGATATTTCATCATCCCCCGGAATCACATTGCATTTGCCCATATCCTTGTCGCTTTTGCCCGCAACGAACTCAAGACAGTTCAGGCAGTTCTGTTCGCCGTTGGGTTTGTCTACATACTTCAGCCTGACACGAATCTCCGGGTTGGTCTTGGCAAAGGCAGTGCGCGGCAAGGTATTCAATGCGGCGATCGCAAATACGGCGCCGGTTGTTTTCAGCAAGGTGCGGCGTTTCAGGTCGGTGCTCATGTTTAACCTCATGTTGTCGTTACAGGAAATTACATACAACTTGGCTATATAAAATGGATAGTGAATATCGCAATAAATAGCCGATTGTCCGTTTTCTGTCAAAGCGGGGATGATGATTGAATCGACAACAGGCATGGACTGTTTTTTACAATTAACCATGCGGGACCAGAAGCTGTACATGACTCTGGAGAAATTCCAGAAATGTCTTGGCTACAACGGAGAGTTGTTTGCCTCTCGCATGGACGACATACCATGATCGCATGATCGGGAATCCCTCTACATCCAGTATCGCGAGCTCCTTTTGACTGTGATCCAGGTGCAACGTGCTGCGAGAAAGCAACGCCAAGCCCAGTCCACCAGCAACAGCTTGCTTGATCGCCTCATTACTGCCTAACTCCATTTTGATCTTCAGATCGAGCCCCTGTTCCTGAAAAGCGCGTTCGATCGTGAGCCGTGTGCCTGAACCATGTTCACGTACGATAAAGGGTTCGTTGGCAAGATCCCTGAAGGGGATTTTTGAGCGTTGAACCAGGCTATGTGTTACTGGTGCCAGCACAACAAGCGGATTATCCATGAAGGGTTCGCACACAATATCCAGCCCTTCTGGTGGAACACCCATCACGTATAGATCGTCCTGGTTTCGCGAAAGCCGCTCCAGTAGCCTGTCACGATTGACAACTTCCAGAGAAATATCAATCCCGGGATATTCTGCACAAAATGGGCCTAGCAGCCGTGGCATAAAATATTTTGTTGTCGTCACGGCGGCTATTTTCAGTCGTCCCTCCTTGATGCCCTTGAGGTTTGCAATGTTTTGTTCGAAAAGCCCCCAGGTCTCAAGCCATTCAGCACACGTAGCGTAAAGCTTTTCGCCGGCCTCGGTCAGGAAGACCTTCTTCCCCAATTGCTCCAGTAAAGGGATGCCTATTTCGTCGTTCAGCAGTCTTATTTGTTTGGATACAGTTGGTTGCGTGACATGCAGTTCTTCCGCCGCACGCGAAAAGCTTTTCAGGCGCGCCACTGCCTCAAAGGTTCGTAACTGGCGCAAGCTGACATGCATCATGGTTAGTCTTCCTGATGTATAGCCATATGGCTATGGAATTTATAAAAATAATTCATTTTTAATTATATCAGATCGCAAATAGACTGCGTTCCAAGTCATCAATTAACGATTGGCAATATCACTTGGAAGGAGAAATATCATGCCAGCTGCACTCAGTAACATCACCCCAGCATTTTTCATTTTCTCACCAGTGTTGCTCTGGCTAGTCGGCATTATTCCGGGCGCGCTTGCCACTGCACGACCCCACCTGATGTCCCGTCTGAATGTCGGAGCTGCCTGGCTTGCACTGTTTAGCGCAATATCGGGAGCGGCTTTCTATCTGCAAAATCCCGTCCAGGCATGGAATATAGGGTCATATAAATTGCCCGGTGCCATCGGTGATTTTTCCATCGGTGTTTATATGAACACGGTCACTTTGCTGATGCTGGCATTGGTGTCGTTTGTGGGCGCGATTGTTTCGCGCTATGCGAGCAACTATCTTAAAGGAGATCCGAACCAGGGCCGCTTCCACAAGTGGCTGTCCCTCACGCTGGCATCGATCCTGACCCTGATCGTGTCCGGCAATCTGCTGATGTTTTCGCTCGCCTGGATATCCACCAGCCTGTGCCTGCATCAATTGCTGATGTTTTACAGTAATCGTCCTTCCGCGGTACTGTCGGCTCACAAGAAATTCATCGCCAGCCGCATCGGGGATGTCAGCTTGCTGATCGCCATATTCCTGATCGGCACATCCCTGCACACGCTCGAATTCAATGAAATTTTTGAACAAATGTCAGCAATGGAAGGGGAGATGCCTGCGAGCCTGCAGGTTGCAAGCCTGTTGATTGTATTGAGTGCCGTACTCAAATCTGCACAGTTTCCCCTGCATGGCTGGCTGATTCAGGTGATGGAAGCGCCGACCCCGGTGTCCGCCTTGCTGCATGCCGGGATCGTTAATGCAGGCGCATTTCTTGTAATCAGGATGAGTCCTGTCATGTCCCACTCAAACCTGGCGCTGGCGGTACTGGCAAGCATCGGGTTGGTGACATTATTTCTGGCTTCGCTGGTGATGCTGACGCAGACCAGCATCAAAGTGTCGCTGGCATGGTCGACTACGGCCCAGATGGGCTTCATGCTGCTGGAGTGCGGACTCGGACTATACAGCCTGGCCATGCTGCATCTTGTAGCACACTCACTCTACAAGGCACACGCCTTCCTTGCCTCAGGCAGCGGTGTCGAGGCTTTCCGTGCGCCATACATCAGTCGTGACGGCCAGGGATTCAGCCTGTGGAAATTCCTGCTCGCACTGGCGATCTCCCTGGCGATGTCGCTGAGC
>JAJXUI010000017.1 GCA_021782995.1 Pseudomonadota bacterium
CAAGGCACACGCCTTCCTTGCCTCAGGCAGCGGTGTCGAGGCTTTCCGTGCGCCATACATCAGTCGTGACGGCCAGGGATTCAGCCTGTGGAAATTCCTGCTCGCACTGGCGATCTCCCTGGCGATCTCCCTGGCGATGTCGCTGAGCATAGGCGCCGCTTTTGGCCTGACATGGCAACAGCAACCAGAATTGATTGCTGCAGGCACCATTGTCACTCTGGCAATTAGCCAGCTCATGTTCCAGTCCCTTTCCTATTTTGGAACTTTCCTGGCACTACCAAGGGCAATCGGACTCAGTGGTATCGTGTGCATTGCTTATTTCATCCTGCACGAATTGTTCGATCGTGCACTGCATGGAAGCGTTTTACCCTTGCGCGATCCTTCAGGTGCTGGCCACTTTGCACTGGTATATCTGACGATTGCAGGATTCATTGCACTGTCGCTGCTGGAGCAATTCGTCAAGAATTCCCGGTCAAATCTGCGCGACAGCATTTACATACATCTATACAACGGGCTCTATATCGACGTATTCATTACCAGGATATTGCAACGCATCTGGCCGGCTCCCATTCAATCCGCTCACTAAAAGGAAACCTGATCATGACGATGACCATCACAAAACCAAAGTTGAATGCAGAGGAAAATTTCGACAGTGAAAAAATCAATCATCTGATTGATTCTGCCTGTGCACGCATCGCCCCGCTCTGGCCACTGAAAAGCTTTGTTGCAGTCAATCCTTATTTCGGCCTGCGTGATTCCAGTTTTCAGGATGCATCAGACACGCTGGCACGCATTACAGACAGCACCCTCTATATGCCGCGATCATATTTTCGAGAGCAGCTGTCAGCCGGACGTATCACGCGCGAAGATATTGAGCAGGCAATCACTCGCTGTGCGAGCCAGCTTGATGCAGATGCAGTTGAAATGGCCTTGGCCAGCGAAGCGCCTCAGCCGAAAATGGGCATGGCCTCAGTGAGTGAAGTGCTGGACCGTGTCGAAGGTGGAATCTGGACATCTTTTGTCACGGAGCGGATCAGCCTGCATTGCGCAGCCTACTTCGATCTGGGTCAGGCAACAGTCACCATGTCGTGGAAAGATGACTCACTATATGAGTCCTGGCGCAAAGCCGCGGCGATTGATCGAAGCCCATCCATGATGGGAATAGGTAATTTCCGCGCTTACATTGCCAATATTCCTGCGAATCCCCGCAGCGCTATTGCCTGGGCAATCAAAGCGCTGGACATTCCGGATGCGGCGATGGAGCGTTACCTTCATGCGGCGTTGCTGAGCATAGGCGGCTGGGCTGCATGGGCGCGCTATCTGCGCTGGCAGGCCGAGCTTGCAGGCAAGAAAGACGATTCCATCGTGGATCTGCTCGCAATTCGCCTGGTGTGGGATGTGCTGCTGTTCAGGGAGAAAAACAGTGCATTCCTTGTCGCGCGCTGGCGCGAAATGCTGGCATCCAGCATGCGCCCCCCCTCTGCCAAGCGCCGGGCTGCAGCGGAGATTGATCGTGTCCTGCTCAATGCAATGGAAATTGGCTTTCAGCGCAGTGTCATCTCCGGATTTGCAAATCAGATGCAATCCGCCGGTTCGGTGCGACCCGCTGTGCAGGCGGCATTCTGTATCGACGTGCGCTCTGAAGTATTCCGTCGCTCCCTGGAAACCGTTGCGCCTGCTGTGCAGACGATCGGCTTTGCCGGATTTTTCGGCATATTCATCGAGCATGTACCGCTTGGCGCAAGCGAGGGGCGTACGCATGTGCCAGTCATTTTCAATCCTGCGTATCGAATCTGCGACAATGCAAAGGGGGGCGATACTGAAAATCTGATTGAGAAACGGCGTTTGAAAATCGGACTTTCCAAAGTGTGGAAAGGGTTCAAGTTTTCTGCCTCCTCCTGTTTTTCTTTTGTCGAGGCTGCAGGCCTGAGCTATGGACCTAAATTGCTCACCGACAGTCTGGGTTTGACGCGACCCGTGCCTGATCCCAGGAGTCAGGGGCTTGCCAAAAAAGATGTGAACCGGGTCGGCCCAACGCTCGATGCAATGCCGCAGATGCAATGCAGTGCCGGGCATATGCACACCGGCATCCCCGAGAGTGATCGATTGGCTCATGCCGAGCGAATTCTGCGAGCAATGGCCATGACAGAAAATTTCGGAAGGCTGGTTGTGCTGGCAGGACATGGAAGTACCACCGTAAACAACCCGCATGCCACCGGACTGGACTGCGGCGCCTGTGCCGGCCAGACAGGCGAGGCCAGTGCGCGAGTGGTTGCCGCGCTGATGAATGATCCATCAGTGCGACGTGGCCTGAAAGCACGAGGCATAGTGATTCCCGGGGATACCTGGTTCCTGGGCGCATTACACGACACCACCACGGATGAAATGCGTTTGTTTGACGTGGATGAGGTGCCCCAGTCATTGCAGCAGGACCTCAGCAGCCTGCGCCAGTGGCTCGAACAGGCGGGAGACCTCGCTCGCCTGGAGCGTGCTGCCATGCTGGGCATCGACAATCTCCCGGATCATCGCATCGAAGCGGATATAAACCGCCGCAGCAAGGATTGGTCCGAGGTGCGCCCGGAATGGGCATTGGCCAACAACGCTGCGTTCATTGCAGCGCCACGCGCGCGCACGTCTGGCATGGAACTCAAGGGGCGCGCCTTCCTGCATGAATATGTTTCGGAAAAGGACGATGGCTTCAAGATACTGGAATTGATCATGACTGCGCCCATGGTTGTAGCGAACTGGATCAATATGCAGTATTACGGCTCAGTGGTCGATAATTCACGCTTTGGCAGCGGCAACAAGGTGCTGCACAATATCGTCGGCGGTGCGATTGGTGTGCTGGAGGGCAACGGCGGTGACCTGCGTGTGGGTTTGCCATTGCAGTCGTTACATGATGGCAAGAACTGGGTGCACGAGCCGTTACGTTTGTCCGTTTTCATTGAGGCGCCCGAATCTGCCATGGACGACATCATCGCACGTCATGAACTGGTAAGACAGTTGGTGGATAACCGCTGGTTGCACCTGTTCCGCATCGGCGAAGATGGTTCCACGTTAAGGCGTGTGTCTGCAGCAAACTGGGAACCTGCTTGAGGAAGCTCGCATGAAGGTTGTAACAGGTAAATATATGCCAGCGTCATATGCAGGAAAGGAGATCGCCTTCCTTACCCGGCATGGGAAGCAGCGTGTTATTGCACCTGTCCTGGAAGGGGTTCTGGATTGCCATGTACGTCATGTTGACGCCTTTGATACCGACAAACTGGGAACCTTTACACGTGAAGTTCCCCGTCTTGGAACCCAGCTGGATGCAGCCAGGAAAAAAGCACATATGGCAATCGAGCTGTCCGGATTGCCGCTGGGCTTAGGTAGCGAAGGTACTTTTGCACCAGATCCGTTCATTGGTATGACCGCATGGAATAGAGAGCTTGTCGTGCTGATTGATCAAACGCGAAACCTGGAGGTAGTTGGCATTGCACAAGGACGTGGACATCATGGTCATCTTGTGACCAGTGACTGGAGCACATTGGAGGCATTCGCGATTAATGCAGGATTTCCTGCCCAGCAGCTGGTCGTGCGACCATGCAACGAACATGACTTGCGCATTGTTAAAGATATATGCTCATGGCCGGAATTGGAAAATGCCTTGGCTTGGGCAGTGTCAGAATCGGAAAATGGGCGGGCGTTCATAGAAACAGATTGTCGTGCCCATGCCAATCCGTCGCGTATGCAGGTCATAGGTCAAGCTGCAGCAGATTTGGCATCCCGTCTCGCATCCCTGTGCCCGGAATGTGGTATGCCAGGGTTTGGGAGCATTGATCGTATCGCGGGTCTCCCATGTAGTGCTTGTGGTGCACCAACCCGGGAAACCCGTGCATGGGTTGTCGGATGCCTGAAGTGCACCTGTCGCGAAACTCATGAAACGGCTGCTACTGTATTGGCAGACCCTGGGCGTTGCGACTGGTGCAACCCTTAAATTCGCAAAATCAGGCTTAATTTTCCCTTTGATGATTACTGCAGTTATCATGAAGCTTCGGGTTAAGCGTCTTTCAGCGTCTTGGTCACGAGTTCCTGCACGTCCTTTGACAACTCATTGGTCTCGGCAACTTTTTCCAGGGCTGCCTTCATCAGCTTCTGCAGTGCAGGCTTGTATTTCTTCCAGTGGTCCAGCGTGCGCACCAGTCGCGCCGCAACTTGCGGGTTGATCTTGTTCAGTGCGATCACCTGCTCGGCCCAGAAGGCATAGCCGCTGCCATCTTCGGCGTGGAATTGCGCCGGGTTGCCATTGCAGAAACTGAAGATCAGACTCCGTGCGCGGTTCGGGTTTTTCAGCATGAAGGCGGTGTGCCCGGTGAGCTTGCGCACGGCCGCCACATCGGTGGATTCGGCCACGGCCTGCATGCTGAACCATTTGTCGATCACCAGCGCCTCGTCCTTGAAGTCGGTATAGAAATGCTTCAGCGGCTCCACTGCCTGCGCGCTGCCTGCATTTACCAGCCCCATCAGCGCGGCGGCGCGGTCGGTCATGTTGTTGGCCTTGTTTACCTGGGTCACTGCAATTTTTTCCGATGCCTCTTCTTTCAAGGTCATCAGGTAGGCGAGGCACAGGTTTTTCAGGCCGCGCTTGCCGGCTGATTGTGCATCCGCCTGATATTTGCCCGGTGTCATGTTGGCCTCATAGGCCGCGGTGAAATCCGCCTTGAGATTTTCGGCCAGCGTCTTGCGCACAAACTTGCGTGCCTGGTGGATGGCTTGCGGATCGATCTCGCTGCTTAGCTCGGCCAGCAGTTGTTCGCTGGGGAGTGTCAGCATCAGTTCGCGGAAGGCGGGATCCAGCGTGGTGTCATTCAGCGTGTTGCGCATCACGTCGATAAACAGCGCGTCGAGTGCCGGATTTTGTTTGTTTTGTAACAATTTGATTATATTGAATAATCTGTTAATGGCCAAACGCTGCCCCGCTTCCCAGCGGTTGAACGGGTCGCTGTCGTGTGCCATCAGCAAGGCAAGGTCGGCATCGCTATAGGCATATTCCAGTTCCACCGGCGCGGAGAAGTTGCGCAGCAGGGAAGGTACCGGCTTGCGTGTCACCTGCGTGAACACAAAGCTCTGTTTGGCCTCGGTCAGCTCCAGCACCATCGAAGTCTGCGCGGTGGCTGCAAACGCAGCACCCTGCAGGTGCAGCGGCAGGTCGCGGCCTTCGCTATCGATCAGGCCAATGGTCACCGGAATATGGTAGGGCAGTTTCTTGTCCTGTCCCGGGGTGGGCTTGCAGCTTTGCGTGAGGGTCAGCGTGTAGGTCTGCTTGTCGGCATCGTAATACCCTTCGGCTTTTACTTTCGGCGTGCCGGCCTGGCTATACCAGCGCTCGAATTGTGTCAGGTCGCGGCCATTGGCATCGGCCATCGCCGCGCGAAAATCATCGCAGGTCACCGCAAAACCATCATGGCGCTGGAAGTAGAGGTCCATGCCCTTGCGGAAACCCTCGCGCCCCAGCAGCGTCTGGTACATGCGCACCACCTCGGCACCTTTTTCATAGATGGTGACGGTGTAGAAATTGTTGATCTCCTGATAGCTGTCCGGTCGCACGTTGTGTGCCATTGGGCCGGAGTCCTCGGCAAACTGCACCTGGCGCAGCACACGCACATCCTCGATGCGCTTCACCGCGCGGCCGCTATCGGTGCCCACCATGTCGGCAGAAAATTCCTGGTCACGGAATACGGTGAGGCCTTCCTTCAACGAGAGCTGGAACCAATCGCGGCAGGTCACGCGGTTGCCGGTCCAGTTGTGGAAATATTCATGGCCCACCACCGCTTCGATATTCGCGTAGTCGGTATCGGTGGCAATGCTGGGGTTGGCCAGCACATACTTGGTGTTGAAAATATTCAGGCCCTTGTTTTCCATCGCGCCCATGTTGAAGTCGCCCACTGCCACGATCATGAAACGGTCGAGGTCCAGTTCCAGCCCGAAACGCTGCTCATCCCAGCGGATGGAATTCTTCAGCGACTCCATTGCATGCTGGGTCTTGTCGAGATTGCCCGGCTCTACCCACACTTGCAGCAATGCCTTGCGGCCCGAGGCGAGCCTGAATTTTTCTTCCTGGCACACCAGCTTGCCTGCCACCAGCGCAAACAGATAGGAAGGCTTCTTGAACGGGTCTTCCCAGGTCGCATAGTGGCGGCCTTTGGGCAAATCACCTTGTTCGATCAGGTTGCCGTTGCCGAGCAGCACCGGATACTGCTTCTTGTCAGCACGCAGCATCACGGTATATTTGGCCATCACATCCGGGCGGTCCGGGAACCAGGTGATCTTGCGGAAGCCTTCAGCCTCGCATTGCGTAAAGAAATTGCCGTTGGAAACATACAGCCCCATCAGCGAGGTATTTTTCTCCGGCTGGATATGGCATTCGATTTCCAGTGTCACATCATTCGGCGTATTCGGAATATGCAGTTTGTCGTCGGTGATGGTGTAGCCGCTGCCCTTTTTCAGCGTGGCGCCATTCAGGCGCAGTGCGGCCAGTTTCAGCCCTTCGCCGCCCAGCAACTCAAGCATGGCATTGGGCGCTGCCGGGTTGCGCTTCATCGTGATGCGTGTAGCCACCACGGTATTGGCCGGGTCCAGATCAAAACCCATTTCCACGGTTTCAACCTTGTAAGCGGGTGGGGTGTAATCCTTGCGATAAATGGTGACAGGGTCTTGCTTGGACATGTGCTGAAACTCCAGTAGATATTTGAACTGACTGGAATTCTATCAATATGTCAGGGTGCCATGCCAATTTGTCTGGGCAATTCGATCCATCAAAAAGCGTTTTGCCACAGAGAACACAGAGATCACGGCGTAAAAACAATGAATTGACTTCTTATTGATCTTTACATATTTCAAGACAGCGGAGCCATTCAAATCCCCCCTTTGTTAAAGTGAGGAAACATGGCGCGCCTATTGGCTTTTCCTCCCTTTTTTAAAGGGAGGTTAGGAGGGATTTGCAGTGTCATGATTTATGAAAGGCTCAATAATGTGAATCACCCGGCAATTAAATTGAAAAATTCTCTGTGACCTCTGTGGCTTGAATTGCTGTTAAAGGATATCTTATCTGGTGGGGTGGTTGAGTGCTTGCATGAAATTAACAATGCAATCAGCCGATTGGGCAGGGTTGGTAAACAGCGCCAGATGCGGCCCGTCGATTTCTGCAAGCTGGATGTGCGGCACCAGCGTGCGAATTTCATGCAAGTGTTTGCGGGAAATCACTTCATCATGGCTGGATGCCATATACATCAGCCCGGCGCGGCACGCCTGTAATAGCTCGCGCGCATCGATCATCAAAGCCGCCTTTGCCCGCGAGGCGAGTGCGCGGGCTTTAACCGCGCGCCAGGTGGCGGCCTTGGCCTTGCGCATTTCGGGGCTGGCATAACCCGGTATCAGCAGGCGTAAACGGCGTATCGCGCGGATGGTGGCCACGACAGGCGGGCTCAGCAAAAATTTGTAGGGCGCCAGCCAGCGGCGCGGCGAGCTGACAAAAGTGCCGCACAAAATCACCGAGCTGACTTTTTCCGGTTGGCGCTCTGCAACCATCAGTGCCAGTGGCCCGCCAAAAGACCAGCCCAGCACGGCAAACGATTCAAGTGCGGAAATTTCCTGCATCACCAATGGCAGCAATTCTGCATAGGAATTTTTTGAATCCTGCGGATAGGTGATGACAACAGGTGCTATCCAGTCTGGCAGATGTCGCAGCAGGGGTGCGAAAAATATGTCAGTGCCATCCAGCCCCGGCAACAGGACAAGGGAAATTTTTGTATCGGAAAAGGCCACGCAATGCTCCATATGGGAAAACTGAGTCAGTCGTCATTCCCGCGCAGGCGGGAAAACGAGCCTATTGCGAGTTTCGAGGTACGGCCATCCAGAGGTTTGGTTTGGCTGGGCTCCCGCCTGCGCGGGAGCGACGGATATTGATTTACTCAGTGCCCCTTTAACCTGATTGAAATAAAAAATGTCACGAAAATGCAATATACAGGGCCTATATTGCACCGCTATTACCAATTAGGGAGAAAAGTCAGAATGTCCGAATTCCTGAAACAGCTTGCCATCCAGCGCTGGGACGATCATCGCTATTACCACCAGAGCCGCATCAATCAAACGCTGCATTTCATCAGCGCGATCAGCTTCCTCGTTGCCTATGTTTATCTGTTCATCAATCCGGCAATCTCCGGCCTGATCGGCTGGCTGGTTTCCATGAGCACACGCCAGTCCGGCCACTTCTTCTTCGAGCCGCTGGGTTTCGACGAGATCAACCAGGTAAGCAACGAATACAAGGAAGAAATCAAGGTTGGTTACAACCTGCGCAGAAAACAAGTATTGATCGCCATCTGGGCACTGTCACCCTTCATCCTGCTGGTTGAGCCCAGCCTGTTTGGCATTGTTGAGCCACACACTTCCCTGTCTGCCTTTATCCAGAATGTCGGCATGCTGTGGTTGTATCTCGGCGTGGCAGGCCTGCTATTCCGCACCATCCATCTGTTCTTCCTGAAAGATGTGATGTCCGGCCTGGTCTGGATGACCAAGATCATCACCGACCCGTTCCACGACATCAAGCTTTACCACAAATCCCCGCTCGCACTGATGCGCGGCGAGCTGATCGATACACAGCGCAAGCACGCTTAAAAAATACACTTTCCCGAGTGGTTTGGCCGCAGAGTCATATCTGCGGCTTTTTTATTGGCGTATCCACAAGGTGGATTTTCGATACACTCAAATCAGAATTAGAGATTCATATTGACTGAATTGCTTTGAGTGAGTTGACTAAAAGAGTCTCTGGTTCGGCCATAGTGGTCTGTCACCCCAAGTCGGATTGAAATAGATATTCGTACAGATTCGGTTGATCACCGAGATATGTTTCAGTTTCGCCCCCTAAAGCTGACCGTTTAACATCGCATATCCAATCAATAGCAGTTAGAATATTATTGCAACTAAATGCATAATTATGTAATATTATGCATACAAATTATGTTTAATTGCATATGTGAACTGTTTTATAGGGGTTTAAATTGGATCATTTTGCAATTGTGCTTGGGCTATGCAGATCCGCATTGCAGACGGAAAACCCAGCCATCTCAGGACATGTTGAACGCCTACTCAAGGCGTTGGAGAAGGAAGGGTGCAGCGATCAATCAGCTGCACTGCGGAAAGTTTTAAAGACTGGTGCTGCAGCGACAGAAATAGCTCCCAGCCGAGTCATACTGTCACGCGCCTCTTTGGTAGGCGAAACATTAACCCCTAGCGTTCCTGCTCCTGTAGATAAAGAAACAGGAGCCCCGCTTGCTTCGATATTTCATCCCGACCATATAAAGACACCACATCCGATATTCAACAACGAGTTAAGCGCTGGCGTCTCTGCCTTATTAGAGGAATGGCAGCACGTGGACGAACTCAGAAAGGCTGGAGTTAGACCGGCATTAACTACTATGTTATTTGGCGCACCCGGCACCGGCAAAACCATGTTAGCTCATCATATAGCCGCAGAACTCGGATTACCGTTAATTGTGGCTCGATTAGATGGACTTATTTCATCGTTTCTAGGAACCACAGCTCGAAACATATCCAATTTATTTTCTTTTGCTAACCGATATAAGTGTGTCTTGTTACTCGATGAGTTTGATGCGGTAGCCAAATTGCGCGATGATCCTCATGAATTAGGAGAAATTAAGCGGGTAGTAAATACTTTGTTGCAATGTATTGATGGGCGTTCAAATATAGGCTTCACAATTGCAATAACCAATCATGAATTTCTTCTCGATCCAGCAGTGTGGCGCCGCTTTGACATTCGCATTGAAGTTCCTAAGCCAGACATTCATACGCGCTCCAAAATAATACGTCGCCATCTAGGTGAATTTGTTCAGGAAGATGCAAATATTAATTTCTTGTCTTGGATTACCGACGAGGGAAGTGGTTCTGATATTGAAAAGTTATCAGATTTTATTAAGAGACAAAAAGCTATACGAAAAAGCGACTTTGATTTTTTGAATACGGTCAAAAGTCACATACAACTTTCTGCCTCAGAAGATGAATCAAAAAATAGGTTATTAGTCACGGGGGATTATGAGCGGCTTGCACTTGCATTAGCGAATGATCGAGATGCTCCATTTAATCAAGAACAGCTTGCAACTCTGTTTGGTTGCACGCAATCAACAATAAGTCGTTGGCTAAAAAAGGATAAATTAATACAGGGAGAAAAGTAAATGGCAAATAATCCTGTTCAGATCGTATTAAATTCTCAAAATTATATCCGTCGCTCAGATGTCAATCCCGGCGGTAGCATTAAAGACTTTTATCAGGGCAGGAATCAAGAGTTTGTCACTCACAGAGATCAACTTGCAAGTCAGATGTCCGATATCGGGCATAGCTTGACTAATATATTACCCAATGAAATATTCTATGCTCAAGTCGAGTTACAGTCAGATGCTTGGGCAAAAAGCCATCGCCCCGTAACCAGAGTATTCCCCTCACAAAAATATGCTAGTTTTTCAGGAGCTCATCTTGGAACAATGGTTGTTGAGCTTACCCCTGAGGATGTACCTAAAATCTCTGCAGCAATAATGTCGGCAGAACAAACACCAAAAATAGTTGAAAAAGATAATAAAATTATTGAGAAGCCTACTAAAATTAGAAGTGAGGTAGGAGCCATTAAGTCTATTAGATTGTATTCAAGAGAAGACAAAAGAAAATTTTCTGCCGATCGAGCTATCGAGTGGCTTGCTGACCCAAGAACTGGGTGCGCCTATTATGTTGAAGTTTTTATCTCACCTCACTCACTTGACTCCCGTTCAACCGACGTCCAGAAAGAACGAGCATCTAGAGCCCTTGTGGCATTTGAGAATGGTCTAATTGCATTGAACTTACCAATAGAGGTTAGCCATATCTCCAATGACCTCACAAAATCACGCGTATACGTCATTAAAATCCACCCAGAAAATTTAGGAGAAGCGCAGGTCGCAGCCTTACATTCATCTTTGCTATCATTCTTAGATAAACAAGCAATTGTTAGGTCAATCATCCTTCCCCCAATACTCCAGTCCGCAACAGTAGATGGCAATCAGATAAAATCTCCACCACTTCCGCAACCACATCCAGAGTCTTCTTACCCTGTCGTAGGAATTATCGACTCTGGTGTGGCAAACATTGAAGGTCTTAATGCATGGAGCTCAGGGTCTTCAGAATATCCGTTCCTCGGTAGTCAGGATCTCTCTCATGGTACATTTATTGCAGGCCTTATCTGCGCTGCAGATGCTCTAAATAGCAACCTAAATATTGATGATTCGAGGTGCAAGTTTTTTGATTTGAATCTACACCCCACAGCAGAGGGCGCCTATGGCAATTATTATCCGCATGGCTTTGTTGACTTCTTGGAGCAGCTTGATACAGAAATTCCTTCCGCTAAGGAACAAGGCGTTAGGGTCTTTAACATGAGTTTGGCTGTAACATCGCCCGTTAGAGATGATGGATATGGCCTGTTTGCTAATATGCTTGATGAAATAGCAGATAAGCATGACATCATTTTTATTTTGCCCGCAGGTAACCTAGACGGCGGCACAGCAAGAGATGAATGGCCAACAGATGATACAGAAGCCTTAGCTATGCTTGCCGGATACAGATTCCAAGGACAGGATCGAATTTTTCAACCCGCAGATAGCATCCGTGCGTTGGTTGTGGGCGCTTTAAACCCTCCCAATAAACAAGGGCAATACTACCCGTCTCGCTATACGCGACGTGGGCCGGGCCCATCCCTTGGTTCAAAACCTGATTTAGCACATATAGGTGGGCGGCTAGAAAATAACAGTGGGCTGCAATCATTATCTTCTAGTGGAGAAGGAATACAAAGTTGTGGAACCAGCTATGCAGCTCCATTGGTTGCCAGAACTGTGGCTGCAGTTGACCATGCAATTGAAGGTGACATATCTCGCGAGGCTTTGACTGCGCTAGTTATTCATCACGCTAAAATTCCAGATAGCCTCTCAGGTAAACGACTAAATCAGATAAAAAGAGATTTTATAGGTGCTGGGATACCTTGTTCTGTAGCAGAGACGCTTTTAGTTGAAGATCACGAGATCACACTTATTTTTAATGGCGTCTTAGTTCATGGTCATGAACTAAGATTTCAATTCGCTTGGCCATCAAGCTTAGTTAATGCGGAAGGAAAATGTTCTGGCAAAGTTAAACTCACATTAGTACACCGCCCACCTGTAGATTTAAATTATAAAGCCGAATTTGTCAGAGTTAATCTGGATGCTTATTTGCGACAGGAAGTTATTGACGTTAATACTGGGGAGTCTTCATTTAAAGGGAGGCTTAAAGGCGACGGTCTGAAAAAATCAGAAAAGGAGCTTGTTAAACATGGGGCAAAATGGTGGCCAGTTAAAATCTTTGAAGATACTTTCAATAAAGTAGGCAACTCCTCACAGTGGCGTTTAGTTATTGATCCTTTATGTAGAAGTGAGTATGCCTTCCCGGAGGAAGGAGTTCCATTTTCAGTCGTATTGACTATCGCTGATGCTACAGGAGATGCTCCTATCTTCAATGAAATGCGTCATCAGCTTCAAACTGCAGGAACGCATATATCAGACATTCGGACGGCTCTTCGCCAGCAGATAAGATAGAAGTTAGGAAAATCCTTAACATCAACGAAGCTGCCTTGAGGTGAGATTCTCCCATCGAATGACTTTTGCCGACGCATAGTGGCATTAGCAAGATGTTAACAGCATGCCACATAGCGGATGCTCATTGTTAGTTCATCCGGACTGGAGTGACAGTCGGCTTAGGCCGAACTTCAGACATTACTTTTCTAAGCCAGAACAACTGTAATTCAATATCACTTCAAGCCCAGCTTTGCCCTGAGCATTTCCTTCATGATACGGCGCTTGATCGATTTGTTGGTCAGCTCCGGGGTGTGCCACCACCAGCCGTCTTCTTTCATTTTCTGTGCGGCACGAACAAAGCGGCTGGCAACCTGTTCAAATTCTTCATCGGTGTAATTGAGGCTGAAGATGAAGCGGCCGGTGCCTACCCAGCTTAGTGCGAGACCTTCCAGCCGCATGTAGAACTGCAGCAGCCAGTTGTAGCAGGCGGGTTGCGTATACAGCACGGTCCATATCGTGGAAAGGTTGGCAACCTGAACCGGCAGGCCGGCTTCTGCAAACCTGCGGTTCAGCATATTTGCGCGTTCGTTCCAGATAATATCGATGTCGGTATAAAGATCTTGTATTTGCCGGGTTTCCAGGCTTTGCAGGAAGGCATTCATCGCGCCCATTACATAGGGATGCGAATTGAAGGTGCCGCGCGCAAACATGATGTCGGCCGGGGCATCGTCCCTGAAGCGTTTCATCCATTTGGACTTGCCACACACCACGCCGATAGGCAGGCCGCCACCCAGCGTCTTGCCATAGGTGACCATATCGGCCTTTACGCCGAAATATTCCTGCGCGCCGCCGGGGGCCAGGCGGAAGCCGACAAACACTTCATCAAAGATCAGCGCGATGTTCTTTTCATCGCACACCTTGCGCAGTTTCTGCAGCCAGGCGGTGTAGTCGCCCTTGGCGAAGCCGGCTTTTCTGGCGCTGTCGAGCAGTGAAGAGTCGCCGGGGGCGGCGATGTTCGGGTGCAGCGCCTGCAGCGGGTTGACCAGCACGCAGGCGATGTCGTTGCGCTTTGCGAGTACATTAATCGTGGTGTCGCTCATTTCGGAGAGCGTGAAGGTGTCTTTCTCTGTTACCGGGTTGCCGATGCCGGGCTGCACATCGCCCCACCAGCCATGGTAAGCACCGCAGAAGCGCACGATCTTGTTGCGTTTGCTGTGGTAGCGCGCCATGCGCACGGCCTGCATCACGGCTTCGGTGCCGGACATATGGAAGGTGATTTCATCCATGCCGGAGATCTGCTTCAGGCGGCGCACATTGTCGCTGACCACCGGATGATAGGCGCCCAGCACCGGGCCCAGGGCGCGCACCTTGTCTGAGCCGTGGTCTATGCATTCCTTGTAGAAATCATAGCCAAACAGGTTGACGCCATAGGAGCCGGCCAGGTCATAAAACGCGTTGCCATCCAGATCTGTCACCATCACACCGGACGTGGATTGCACAAATGCAGCGGTTTTGAGGCCTTGTTTAACCAGATTGAAATATTGGTAGGGTATTTTGTATGCGCTGATGAATTGCAGGTCGGAAAGATCATCGACGACCTCGGCGGTTGCCTGCAGGCTTTTGGCATGGCGTGTCTGCAGCTGCACCACCAGGTTTTCAAAGGCGGCATTGCGTGTTGCAACCACTTCTTCCGGTGCGCCATCCATGCCGAAGATCTGCTCATCATGGTAAGTGTAGCGGGGGATCAGCGCGGCAAAGCGGCGTGCATTGCGCGGGTGGCCGGCGAGGGAGCGATGTTTGGCCAGTGACAGCTGCAGGCGGGTTTTAATTTTTTTCAGGCCGAGCAGTGCGGCTACAGTTCCGCTGCCGTACAGTGCAAGCAAACTTGGATTTATGGTTTCGTCAAACATGAAAGTGCCTTATATGAAAGATTTTAAAAAATGAGTTTGCGCAGGCAGATACAAAACATACTGGCGCAGGAAGACATCAACTTCCTGCTGACCAACCGCATTCCGCGCAGGCTGCTGACCCGCTTTATCGGCTGGTTCAGCAAGATTGAGCAGCCGCTGGTGCGGGATGTTTCGATCACACTGTGGAAGTTTTTTTCCAGCCTGGACCTGAGCGAGGCGAAGAAAAGCAGCTTCAGCAGTATGCATGATTGCTTTACCCGCGAGCTGAAGGAAGGCGCGCGCACGATAGATGCTGATCCCGATGTGATGGCAAGCCCCAGTGACGCGATCATCGGCGCGCATGGTGCGATTGCAGGTACCGAAGTTTTCCAGGCCAAGGGCTTTCCATACAAGCTGGAAGACCTGCTGGGCGAGGAAGAAAACATCGAAGACTGGAAGGACGGTTATTTTGTGACGCTGCGCCTGACTTCCAGCATGTACCACCGCTTTCATGCACCGTATGACCTGAATGTTGATAAGGTGCGCTATTTTTCCGGCGATACCTGGAATGTAAACCCGATTGCGCTGAAGCGGGTGGAGAAGCTGTTCTGCAAGAACGAGCGCGCTTTCCTGCGTACACGATTTATTGGCAGCGGCGCTTGCGCCGGACAGCGCGTGGCACTGGTGCCGGTTGCCGCGATCCTGGTTGCCAGCATCCGCCTGCATTTCCTCGATGTGCTGTTCCACATGAAATACAGCGGGCCGAAAACCATTGCGTGCGATGCGACATACAGCAAGGGGCAGGAGATGGGCTGGTTTCAACACGGCTCTACCATTATCGTTCTGGCTGGCAAGGGGTTTGCACTCAGCGAAGGCCTGGATCAGGGCAGCGAAATCCGGATGGGACAGGCACTTATGCGCTGGGTTGGCTGATTGCCGGCTGCATGACTTTGATGAACCCGGGGTTCGCCATTTCATGATGTTCAACGGTTCTGAGCAATGTTTGCGCAAAGCTGTTGTGGATGGCATCCCAGCCCAGGTGGGCAATGCTGGGGGCGGCTGCCTGCCTGATGCGTTGTATGCCCGGTGTATCGAGTGCAAGTGATGCGGCGGTGTTGACGAATTTCAGTTCGTCGCCCGGCGGCACCACCATGCCGTTTTTGCCATGCTCGATCAGCTCCTTTGCGGCTGCCTTGTCGTAGGAAAGCACAGCCAGCCCGCTGGCCATGGCTTCGGTAATGACGTTGCCGAAGGTTTCGGTGAGGCTGGGGAACAGGAAGATATCGGCAGAGGCGTAGTGTGCGGCCAGTTCTTCGCCCTTTTTGACGCCGGTGAAGATGGCATCCGGGCAGGTTTCTTCCAGCTGCTTGCGCATCGGGCCATCGCCGACAAACACCATTCTGGTCTGCGGCAATTTTTCCTTGATTGCGCGATAGGCTGCAATGGCGAGGCCGACATTCTTTTCCTTGGCCAGGCGGCTGACAAACATCAGCACCAGGTCATCCGGCGCCGCGCGCCATTTTGCGCGCAGCACCAGCGAGCGCTTGGTTGGTGAAAACAGGCTGGTGTCGATCCCGCGTGACAGCAGGCTGACATTCTTGAAGCCGCGTTGCTGCAGTTCATGCACCAGCGCGCGGGTGGGCACCAGCGTGGCATCGGTTTTGTTATGTAGTTTGCGCAGGTAGCTTTCGATTGGCGTTTTCAGCAGGCCCAGACCATAGTGATTCGAGTAGCTGTGGAAATTGGTGTGGAACGAACTGGTTACGGGCAAATGCAATTTGCGTGCGGCTGCCACGGCAGACCAGCCCAATGGGCCTTCGGTGACCACATGCACAATGTCGGGCCGGTTGTTCAGCCACATTTTGGACAGGCGATTCTTCAGCGGCAGGCCGAAGCGCAGGTCTTTATATGCTGGAATCTGGATGCCGCGGCACAGCACCTCGTCCAGACCTTCGGGTGTGGTCAGCTTGCCTTCAAGTGGCTGGCGTGGCCTGACCAGCTGCACGGAGTGGCCGCGCTGCAGCAGGCCATTGACCAGCCGCCCCAGTGTCATGGCGACGCCGTTGACTTCGGGCGGGAAAGTTTCCGTCACGATGGCGATGCGCAAATTGCGCGATGGCGTTGAGAAAGATTCTACTAAGATGTCTTCTGGTGTAATCATGCAGAAACTGTAGCTCCGGCAGATTACAGTTAAGTTACGGTTTATTTAATTCTTTATTGCAATTGCTGAGGCGCTGCATAAATTGTCATACCCGCGAAGGCGGGTATCCAGTTGTTTGATTTGACTGGGCTCCCGCCTGCGCGGAAGCGACGGAATGAAGCTTGTTAAATAATTTTAAGCGTTGGACAGGGTGCGCGACCTGATTTGCATCAGCAGGATCAGGCTCATGCTAAGCGTAATCAGTACCGAGAAACTCCAGATCAGCACTTGCAGCGGCAAGTCGACGGCGGTGGCCGCAGCATAAACGCCCAGCATCAGCAGCATGCCTGCATTTTCATTGAATCCCTGCACGGCGATGGAGCGTCCTGCAGTCAGCAGCGTACTGCCCCGGTGCTGCAGCAGCGCATTCATCGGCACCACGAAGAATCCGGCAACGGCGCCGACAACGATCAGCAGGATGGCCGCCTGGAACACCGTGCTGACGGCCAGCATCATCGGGATCAGCAATCCCAGCACGATACCCAGCGGTAGTAACGCCGGTACATTGACCAGCGTGACATGGCGGCTGGCCAGCACAGCCCCGGCAATCACGCCTATCGCCGTTATCCCTTGCAGGTAGGCTGCCTGCGCCAGTGTCAGGCCGAGTGATTCATTGGCCCAGCGCAGCACGATCAATTGCAGGGTGGCACCGACCCCCCATAATAAAGTGGTGACCAGCATGGAAAGCCCGCCCAGCGAATCGCGCCACAGCAGGCGGTTTTCAGCGAAGAATTTGCGGCAAAGCAAAACCGGGTGGAAGGAATGTGTCGGATAACGTGCGCCGCTGTCGGTGATATACAGGCTCAGCAGCGTTGCCATGCCATTCAGCAGCAGCAAGCTCAGCATGCCAAGTGTCAGGCTGGTTGCAGCGGTATCAAAGGGCCAGAAGCCCAAAGGCAAACCGGGCAGGTGCAACTGGATTTTGCTCATGAGCGGGCTGACCAGCAGGCCGCCCAGTGCTGTTCCGGTGATCACGGCACAGACAGTGACCCCTTCAAAATAGCCATTCGCCCTCACCAGTGCATGGGCTGGCAGGGTTTCGGTGATCAAGCCATATTTTGCAGGTGCAAATTTGGCAGCGCCGAGGCCGGCAATGCCGATCGCAATGATGGGATCAAGCCCGGCCAGCATCAGGAAGACTGCAACTAGCTTGAGCAGGTTTGCCAGCAACATGACGCGGCCTTTGGGCAGGGTGTCTGAAAACTGGCCAACAAAGGGCGCCAGGAATACATAGAACATGGTAAAGCACAGCTTGAGCAGCGGAATGCTCCAGTCGGGTGCGGCAAGCTCAATTACTCTTGCGATGGCGACGATGAGGAAGGCATTGTCGGCAATGGTAGACAGGAATTGAACGACGAGTAACAGGTAAAAATTTCGTGGCATCGCGATGTGATTGTTTGGCTAGGGCAGTGGATGCGGTTTGTTGCAGTCAGGTTGCGAATGTACTGAGGATTTGTGAATGTTTGATGAAAGTCTGGCATGAATGGCAGTGTCATATAACTGACATATTGACTTTGTAGAGTTGTAACAAACGGGCGGGTTTTAAAGACGCGTCCTGCTTGTTGTAACTTTAACTGATCATATGTGGAGATTTGATGAAGATTGCCATTGCCGGTACCGGCTATGTGGGCTTGTCCATCGGTGTGCTGCTGTCGCAGCATGATGAAGTGGTTGCGCTGGATATTATTCCCGAAAAGGTCAGCCTGCTGAATAACAGGGTTTCGCCTATCTCGGACGCGGAAATTGAAAACTACCTGCAGCACAAGCCGCTCAATTTCAGGGCAACGCTCGATAAACTGGATGCCTATCAGGGTGCGGAATATGTGGTGATTGCCACACCGACAGATTACGACCCGGAAACCAATTATTTCAATACCAGTTCGGTTGAGTCAGTCATTCGCGATGTGATGGCGATCAACCCGCAAGCGGTGATGATACTCAAATCCACCGTGCCGGTCGGTTATACGGAAAAGATCAAGGCAAAATTCGGTTGCAACAACCTGATTTTTTCGCCGGAATTCCTGCGTGAAGGCAAGGCGCTGTATGACAACCTGCATCCATCGCGGATTGTGATAGGCGAGCGCTCGCCGCGTGCAGAAAAATTTGTGAACCTGCTCCGGCAGGGGGCGGTGAAGCAGGATATCCCCGTGCTTTATACCGATGCGACAGAGGCCGAGGCGGTGAAATTGTTTGCCAATACTTACCTCGCGATGCGCGTGGCGTATTTCAACGAGCTGGATTCCTATGCGGCATCGCATGGGCTGGATACGCGGCAGATCATTGAAGGCGTGTGCATGGACCCGCGCATCGGCAACCACTACAACAATCCGTCGTTTGGCTATGGCGGCTATTGCCTGCCCAAGGACACCAGGCAGTTGCTGGCAAACTATCGCAATGTACCGCAGAACATGATTCAGGCCATTGTCGATGCCAACACCACGCGCAAGGATTATGTCGCGGCCAGCATTTATGCGATGAAGCCGAATATTGTGGGCATCTATCGCCTGATCATGAAAAACGGTTCGGACAATTTCCGCTCATCTTCGATTCAGGGCGTGATGAAGCGCATCAAGGCCAAGGGAGTGGAGGTGATTGTGTATGAGCCTGAGCTGAAGGAGGAAAGGTTTTTCAATTCCAGGGTGGTCAACGACCTCGACCTGTTCAAGAAGATGTCGGATGTGATTGTGGCCAATCGCGTTACCCGGGATATACACGATATGTCGCACAAGATTTATACGCGGGACCTGTTTGGCAGCGACTGACAGGCTGTTGAAAAACTACTGCGCTCTGCAACTCGGGTGCATGCGGTGCGCGCTATCCGCATGTATTGACATGTACACTCCGGTAACTGTGCTCCGGCTGTACCCGATTTACATTCGCTCATAACGATTTTAAATTTCAATAGGAGAAAATCTTGGCTTTCGATGTGCATGCCTGGTGGATGTTGCTGAGCGGTGTTGCAGTGCTGAATATAGTGGCCTGGTTTGTTTCGGTGCGCTGGCTGGTGAAACGGTATGAAAATTTTTTCAGCGCACCGCAACATCTGCACCGGCGCTGGATGATGTGGCTGTCATCTGCCTATGTGGCGGGCTGTGCTTTCCGCTCTTTCTTGCCGCGCATTGATCTTGAGCGCGTTTGCCTGGTACAGACCCCGCTTTCCAACATGATGCTGGGTCGCAGCGTGGCAACCGTGGCCGAACTGTGTTTCATGGCGCAGTGCGCCTTGCTGTTGCATCATGCGGGCAAGGGCACGGAGATCAGGACTGTGCAGTTCATTGCGTGGATGATCATGCCGCTGATTGTGATCGCCGAATGTTCTTCCTGGTATGCCATCCTGTCGACCAACTATCTGGGGCATTTTGTCGAAAACTCCATCTGGACATTTTCCGCACTGTTGTTGCTGGTCAGTTTTCCGATGCTCTGGCCGCATGGCAGCCGGCCACAGAAGCATTTCCTGGTGTGGATGATCGTGTTTGCCGTGGGTTATATCCTGTTCATGGTGAATGTGGACCTGCCGATGTACTGGACGCGCTGGATTGCCGAGCAGGCTGCGGGTGTAGGTTATCTATCACTGTGGAAAGGCGTGATGGATGCTTACCAGGCCTGTGCGGTGAATTTCAGCTGGGATGTGTGGCACCAGGAAATGCCGTGGATGACGCTTTATTTCACGCTGGCGGTTTGGCTCAGCATCTATCTGCCGCATGTGCCGGGCTGGATGAGCGCCAGCAAAATGGCCAAAGCCGCAGGAGGATAACCAAACTTCAAGGCCAGCCATTAACGGCACAGTTAGTGATGGTTTGCATGAATGTAACAATATGAATATATTATATAAATAATAAAAAATGTGCTTTCGGTATGCTGGCGAGGATGTGCGCCCGTTCCAGTTTCCAATAACGGGATGTCCGCCTGCCCGGGCATGATCAATTTTTTCGGCATGACCGGAACTTACATGCCATTCAGCAAGATTTTCCGGTAGAGGATTTTAAGCGACTATCCTTTTCGCTAGACTGTCAGGACCCGTTTCAACCCGCTATCCATGACAGCCGAAACCGAACTCAAATTGCGCATCACGCCGGAAGCTATGGACCGACTCAGGCGCCATGCTTTCTTCAGGCCGTTGCAGATTGCCCGGCCGCAGACCCGACGCAATTACAGCATTTACTTCGATACACCCAAACTGGATTTGCTCAAGTCCGGTTATGCGCTGCGCCTGCGCAAGCAGGGCAGGCAATGGCTGCAAACGCTGAAGGGGGGAGGCAGTATCCAGGGTGGGCTGCATCAGCGTGAGGAATATGAGGTGTTGCTGAATGCGCCGCAGCCTGATTTGGGTAAATTGCAACATGTTGAAATAATTAATAAATATGGCAAAAAGCTGGCGCATAAGCTGCAGCCGCTGTTCGTCACGGATTTTCAGCGAACAACGCGCCTGATCCGCTGGGAGGACGCGCAGATCGAAATCAGTTTCGACCGGGGCTTCGTGCTGACCGAACAGCACAGCGTGCCGTTGTGTGAAACCGAGCTGGAACTGAAACAGGGCGAGCCGCAGCAGCTCTATACGCTGGCGATGGCATTGCAGGAAATCGTGCCCTTTGCGCTGGAGGACATCAGCAAGGCCGAGCAGGGCTATCGCCTGTATGCAGGCAAAGCCCGCAAACCTGTAAAGGCCAAACCACTCAAGCTGCACAGGCACGACTCACTTGCACGCAGCATGCAGTTATTGATGGGGTCCTGCCTGCAACAGTTTCAGGCCAACCTGCAGGGGGCAAAAAGCACGGACAGTGCCGAATACATCCACCAGATGCGCATTGCTTTGCGCCGGTTGCGCGTGCTGCTGCGCATGGTGGCTGAATTGCAGGCGGATGTTGCATTGCAAATCATCCGTGAACAGTGGGCGGCGCTTGGCCATCAGCTAGGGGCTATCCGTGAATGGGATGTGCTGCTTCAGCAAACCCTGAAGCCCATGCGTGAACGAATGCCTGAACATGCGGGCATACAGCAGCTGCTGCTACTGGCAAACAGACAGCGCGACATTGCCTGGCATGCTTTTATTGATGATGCGTATCAGCGCAGACTGCAAAACATGCTGCTGCAATTTGGCAGCTGGATGACAGGCAATGACTGGTACGGCATCGAACTGACTTCGCAAACTGCCAGCAGCTATGCTGAAAAACACATCACGCAGGCCAGGGATAGATTTAATGCGGCACGGCATGCGTGTGATATGCAGGACATTCAGCAGTTGCATGCCTTGCGTATCAAGGCCAAGCATCTCCGCTATGGCATTGAGTTTTTCAGTGGACTGCTGGACAAGTACGAGACAAAAAAACTGTTGAGTGGATTGACCGCACTGCAGGACAGGCTGGGCATGATTCATGACAATGCAATGGCCATGCAACTGCTGGAAAAGCTGGTTGTTGATCAGTCAGGCAAGGAATTGCAGGAAGCGGTTACTTTGGCCAAAGGTTGGCTGCAGCATGAACTGGCGGAAAAATCGAGGAAATTACGAAAGTGTGAATTCAGCCGATGTGGTTCCGATTAGCGCAGCTCGCATTGCACCGTATCAATACCGCATGTCTGGTGCAATGCGCTGTGCTTATTGCACCCTGCGGTGGAAATTAAGCTTCGTGCAACACCCCATCCATCAGTCTCAATTGCCGCTGCATCCTGCCTGCCAGAGCAAGATCGTGCGTCACCACGACAAAGCTGGTATTCAGCTTCTGGTTCAGCTCCTGCATCAGGTCGAACAATGCTGAAGCACTGTTACGATCCAGGTTGCCGGTGGGTTCGTCGGCCAGTACGCAGGCCGGCTGGGTGACGAGGGCGCGGGCGACCGCGACGCGCTGGCGCTCGCCACCCGAGAGCTCGGCCGGATTGTGTTCGACGCGATTTTCAAGGCCGACATTTTTCAGCATCTCTGTAGCAATCGGTGCGGCCTGGTCCATTTTCATGCCGCGGATCAGAAGCGGCATCGCGACATTTTCCAGTGCGGTGAATTCCGGCAGCAAATGGTGAAACTGGTAGACAAAGCCGAGTGACTGGTTGCGCAGATTGCCGCGACGGGTTTCATTCATCGACTGTACGTCCTGGCCGAGAATGGAAACGCTGCCGGCAGTGGCGCGGTCCAGCCCGCCCAGCAGGTGCAGCAGGGTGCTCTTGCCGGAGCCGGAAGCGCCGACGATGGCGATGCGTTCGCCTTTGGCGATATCCAGGTCGATATTGCTCAGTACGGGAACATTCAGTTTGCCCTGGCTGAAGGTCTTTGAAAGGCCGCGGCAGGAAATGACAAGTTCATTATTACTCATAGCGCAAGGCCTCTGCGGGTTGGGTTTTGGCGGCACGCCAGCTTGGATAGAGAGTCGCAAGCAGGCTGATCGTAAATGAGAAGACGGAGATGGAGATCACATCGGCTTTTTGCAGGTCGGAAGGAAGCTCGCTGATGAAGTAGACGCTCTTGTCCAGGAATTGCACGCCGAACAGGTGTTCAATGAATGGAACAATTGTGCCGATATTTTTCGCGACCAGTATGCCGCTGATGTCACCCATGGCCAGCCCGATGAAGCCGATGACCACGCCCTGCACAATGAATATTTTCATGATGCTGGAAGGGGAGGCACCCAGCGTGCGCAGGATGGCGATGTCTGCCTGTTTTTCGGTTACCGCCATCACCAGGGTGGAGACGATGTTGAATGCGGCTACGGCAACGATCAGGGAAAGAATGATGAACATCATTTTCTTTTCCATCTGCACGGCAGCGAAATAGTTGGCATTCTGCCGCGTCCAGTCGCCGGCATAGAGTGTCTGTGGCAGGTTGCTGTTGAGCTCTCTGGCGATCTCGCGCGCATGGTCGAGGTCGGTGACGTGGGCGCTGATGCCACTGACCGACTCGCCCAGGCGATAGAGTTTCTGCGCGTCGGTCATGTGGATCAGTGCCAGTGCGTTGTCATAGGGCGACATGCCCACTTCGAAGATGCCCACTACATGGAATTGCTTGAGGCGCGGCACCATGCCGGCCGGGGTGATCTGCCCTTGCGGGGTGATCAGCAGCACGGTTTCCCCCACGCGCACGCCCAGCGCATGGGCGAGATCGACGCCGAGGATGATGTTGAATTCGCCGGGCTTGAGTTTGTCGAGGTTGCCGGACTTCATTTTCTGGCTGAGATGGGTGAGCTTGTCTTCCTCGTCTGGCAGGATGCCGCGGACCATGACGCCCTGCACGTTTTCATCCAGTGCGAGCATGCCCTGGCCATTGACGAAGGGGGCGGCGGCGCTGACCTTGGGGTGGGTGGCGACGATTTTTTCTATGGGTTGCCAGTCGGCGATCGCGCCATTGTCTGCCGTCACCTGGATATGCGGCGTGACGCCGAGGATGCGCGAGCGGATTTCCTTCTGGAAGCCATTCATCACCGACAGGACGATGATCAGTGCAGCCACGCCCAGCGCGATGCCGAGCATCGAGATCATGGAGATGAAGGAAATGAAATGGTTGCGTTTCTTGGCGCGGGTGTAGCGCAGGCCGATGAAGAGTTCGTAAGGTGACAAGTTATTCTCAACTTTCAAAAGGGTCTCAGCCCGCTAGTTTGCCATATCCGGCATGCTTGCGGGAGGTTGCAGGTATGGAATGAGACGTGAGGCTATAATGCAGGTTCCATTCTTCCTGAAAAATTGTGCACATGACCGATTACCCGTTTGATTCACTGGAATCTTTCCGGCAGGCATTTACGAGTGGATTGTCTGAGTTGCTGAAAAAGGGCGGGCTGGGGCCTTTCATCCTGGTGTGTGCCAATGCCGGTTTTGACCGGCGGGTGCATGAGGCCACTGCAGCCGAATTAAAGGAAATGTATCTCGCGCTGCGCGATGAGTATGTCGATTCGCTGGCGCAGGGCAGGATGATCAATGCCGTTGAAGAAGACCTGATGGTGTTCCTCAAACTGCATGCGGTGGGATTTGACCGGCTGCAGCCGACAGAAACCCGGCACGCAGGCAACTGGGAGGTGCAGTTCAACCAGTTGCGTTCGTTCAGGCCCCGCCGTATTTCATCCCAGGTACCGCAACACCTGCATTTGCCGTTTGATGACAACGGTTTCCATTTCAACAGGCCTTTCATGCTGAAAGAGGCATTCTGGGGCGGGGAAATGCTGGGGAAGCGGTTTTCGCTGTATTACAACAAATATCCTTTCGTGGATTTCCACGGCTTGCTGGTGCTGGAGCGCGAACGGAAATTGCCGCAGTTTCTTGATGAGGAGCGTCATGAGTATATGTGGCAGCTCACGCAGGATTTGTCGCGCACGCTCGATGGTGTGGGCTTTGGCTACAACTCGCTGGGGGCATTTGCCTCGGTGAATCATCTGCATTTCCAGATGTTTGTCAAACCTGCCGGGTTGCCGGTCATGAGTCGTGACTGGCAGCATAATGGTGGCGGCGTGCCTTATCCGACGCTATGCGAAATTTTCTATTCTGCAGGCAATGCGTGGAAATACATCCACAAGCTGCACCGCATGGAGCAGCCTTACAACTTGCTGTATGGCAAAAACTGCATGTATGTGTTCCCGCGCCTGAAGCAGGGCACGTACAACCAGCCGGAGTGGACCAGCGGGTTTGCCTGGCATGAAATGGCTGGAGGGATGATTACCTTCAACCGCGACAGTTACCTGAACCTTGAGCCTTTGAAGATCGCCCAGGCGCTGGCACGCGTGTCGGTGCCAATTACCTGAGGTTGCATTGAAAGTGATTTCCCAAAAATGAAACACCTGCATCTTGTTGTACCCGACCTGATTTTGCCGAAGCAACTGGCTGAATATGCCTGTGGCGGGCTTTCCCTGCCGTATCTGGAAAAATTGCTGGCGCGAGCCGCCAGTGCCCCATTGAGCAGCGGATCGCTGGAGGCCTGGTTATGCGAACAGTTCGGCCTGCCGGGTATGCCGGTCGCGCCGGTCACGTTGCTGGCAGATGGCCTGCAGCCGGGAGAGCGCTACTGGTTGCGCGCAGATCCGGTGATTTTCCAGATGCAGCAAAGCCAGCTGATACTGCAGGCAGCATCCGGGCTGCAGGCTGAAGAAGCCGCTGCATTGTGCCGCAGCCTGAACGGGCATTTCGCGGAGGAGGATTTCCAGTTTGAAGCACCGCATCCGCAGCGCTGGTATCTTGGCCTGCCCTTCACGCCGGCTATCGACTGCATGCCACTGCCGCAGGCGCTGGGCGAGGATATGCGGGAATGCTTGCCGGAGGGTGCAGAAGCGTTGCGCTGGCATGGCCTGATGAATGAAATGCAGATGTTGCTGTATGGACACGAAGTGAATGCTGCGCGCGAGGCGCGAGGAGAAGCTGCGGTAAGTGGGGTATGGTTGTGGGGGGGCGGCAAGGCAGTGAGTCTGGCAAATTCCCCGTTTGTTGCTGTTGCCGGGTCTGGCGACATGGCGGGCGCGTTTGCGAAGGCGGCCGGGTTGCCGCTCAGGCGCAGCCTGCTGCAGTTGCTGGCCGATGCGGAAAATGGTGCTGTATTGCTGGTATGGGAGGGCTTGGGCAGGGCGATTCAGGGCGCGGATATTGCTGGCTGGCGCGATTCGCTGGTGCAGCTGGAGGATCAGGTGATCCGTCCGGCATGGGAGGCCCTGATGGAGGGCGAGCTGGAGCGGATTACGCTGGATGTGTTGCGTGAGGGAGATGCCCGCAGGTTTGTTGCGCAGCCTTCGGCAAAATGGAAGTGGTGGCGCAAGGCGAGGAAGTTGTCACATTATGGCGGCAAATAACCGGACATTTTGTTCTAATTCGGGGCTTCCTGTATCATGTCGGATATTCCCAGTAACGCTTATTTCATATGAAAGTAACCTTCCTCGATTTTGAACAGTCAGTCTCTGAGCTGGAGAGCAAGATAGAAGAGCTGCGTTTTGTGCAGGATGACTCCGCTGTCGATATTTCTGCCGAAATCAGCCAGTTGCAGAAAAAAAGCCAGACATTGACCAAAGAAATCTATGCAAAGCTGACGCCATGGCAAATTTCCCAGGTGTCGCGCCACCCGCAGCGTCCATATACGCTGGATTATGTTGAAAACCTGTTTACGGACTTCGAGGAGTTGCACGGTGACCGTGCCTATGCTGATGATGCTGCTATCGTTGGGGGCCTGGCACGCTTCAATGGCGAGTCCGTGATGGTGATCGGCCACCAGAAAGGCCGCGATACCAAGGAACGTCAATACCGCAATTTCGGCATGCCGCGCCCCGAAGGCTATCGCAAGGCCCTGCGCCTGATGCGGCTGGCTGAAAAGTTCGGCATTCCCATCATGACCTTTGTCGATACGCCGGGTGCGTATCCCGGGGTCGGCGCGGAAGAGCGCGGCCAGTCGGAGGCGATTGGCAAGAACCTGTATGTGATGGCCGAGCTGAAAGTGCCGTTGATCACCACCATTATTGGTGAAGGCGGTTCCGGCGGCGCGCTTGCCATTGCAGTGGGTGACCAGACCCTGATGTTGCAATATTCAACCTATTCCGTGATTTCGCCCGAAGGTTGCGCGTCGATCCTGTGGAAGAGTGCGGAAAAGGCATCTGATGCCGCAGAAACCCTGGGCATTACCGCCACCCGCCTGAAAGCGCTGGGACTGGTGGATAAAATCATCAGCGAGCCGCTGGGCGGCGCGCATCGCGACTATCCCGCGATGATGCAGTACATGAAAAAGGCACTGCAGGAATCACTGAAGCAGGTGAAAGCCATGAGTGTGGATGAAATGCTGCAAACCCGCTTTGAGCGCCTGATGAGTTATGGCAAGTTCAAGGAAGTCGAAGTCTGATCTGATAGATCGTGTCGCCGACACGATCTCCCCTGTCGTTCCCATTGGTAGTTCCTTGCTGGTTGGCCTCAGCGGCGGTGTTGATTCCGTCGTGTTGCTGCACCTGCTTTCCCGTCTTTCCGCACAATTTGACTGGCAGTTGAGCGCCTTGCATGTTCATCATGGCATCAGCAGGCATGCGGATGCCTGGGTGGAATTCTGCAGGGGGTTCTGTACTCGCTTGCGAATACCGCTGGTCGTTGAGCATGTTGATATCACGCCGTTGCGCGAGATGGGAATTGAAGCGGCCGCACGTAAACTGCGGCATGCCGCATTGTCTGGACAGGCAGCTGATTTTGTCGTGCTGGCACATCATCGCGATGATCAGATAGAAACCATGTTGCTGCAGATGCTGCGCGGTGCGGGTGTCAGGGGGGCCGCCGCGATGCCCTTGCTGAAATTAAGGGAAGAAGCGCCTGCATTGTTGCGTCCCTTGCTCGAATTGGAACGCAGCGAGCTGGAACGGTATGCAGTTGAGCAGGGCTTGCGCTGGGTGGAGGATGACAGTAATGCCGATGTCAGCTATCCGCGTAATTTCCTGCGTCATCAGGTGCTGCCGCTGATGGCGGATAAATTCCCGTCATACCGCACGACCCTTGCGCGCAGCGCCGGACATTTTGCCGAGGCGGCTGACCTGCTGGAACAGCTCGCGATGCTGGATGCTGATCAGGGCATGGTCGGGAACAGGCTGGATGTCGCTGTCATATGCAGGCTGAATGCCGCCCGGGGACGCAACTTGTTACGCCATTTCCTGCTGCAGTGCGGCGCAGTCATGCCGGATAGCACGAGGCTTGAGGAAATCTTGCGGCAGGTATGTTCGGCAAGACAGGATGCCCGGGTGGAAATCAACTGGCAGGGCTGGCAATTGCGCCTGTTTCGGGGGCATATTCATGTGTTTCCGGCGCTGCAACCGCCGCAATCTTTCAATCTGCTCTGGCATGGTGAGGAGCGGCTGGTATTGCCGGGGTCGCACGGTGTGTTGATGCTTGAGCCGGTTCTGGGTAGCGGCCTGAATCTGAAATTGCTGCAGCAGCAGGGGATGAGTGTGCGAGCCCGTGCAGGCGGGGAGCATATGCGACTGGCAGAAAACCGCCCGCGGCAAAGCGTGAAAAACCTGCTGCATGAATCCGGTTTGCCACCTTGGCTGCGCGAACAGGTGCCGCTGATTTATTGCGGCAATGAGGTGGTGGCGATACCGGGCGTTGCAATTTCAAAGACCTTTTGCGCGAGGGAGATTGAGCAGGGGATCATGGCAAGTTGGAGTTGTTTGGAATAGTATTGGGGCAGGCAGTTTGCCGGGTGCAGTTGCCATCTACAACGAAAGGGGAGTTTCCATGAAAATATATAATATAATCAGTATATTGGTTGTATCATTGGGTGTCCTGTCCGGTACTGCGGCCAGTGCGGAACCTGTCGTGATCAAGTTCAGCCATGTGGTGGCAGAAAATACACCGAAGGGTCAGGCTGCCTTGAAGTTCAAGGAACTTGCCGAGAAATATCTGCCGGGTAAGGTCTCGGTTGAGGTGTTCCCGAATAGCCAGCTGTTTGGCGATGGCAAGGAAATGGAAGCACTGTTGCTGGGTGATGTGCAGATCGTTGCGCCTTCATTGGCAAAGTTCGGCAAATACACCAAGAAGCTGCAGATTTTCGATTTGCCATTCCTGTTTGATGATATCCATGCTGTCGATCGTTTCCAGAACAGTGCCAAGGGCCAGGAGCTGCTGAATTCCATGGAGGGTAAAGGTCTTATCGGGTTGGGATTCCTGCATAACGGCATGAAGCAGCTGTCAGCCAACGTGCCTTTGCGTACTCCTGCCGATGCAAAAGGCCTGAAATTCCGTATCCAGTCGTCCGATGTGCTTGAAGCGCAATTCAAGGCGGTAGGCGGCAACCCGCAGAAAATCGCTTTTGCCGAGGTCTATCAGGCATTGCAGTCCGGCGTGGTGGATGGCACGGAGAACCCCTGGTCCAATACCTATACCAAGAAATTTTACGAAGTGCAGAAATACATCACCGAGTCAGATCATGGCGTACTGGATTACATGGTGGTGACCAACGAAAAGTGGTGGAAAGGTTTGCCGGAAGATGTCAGAAAGGGTCTGAGCAAGGCGATGACAGAAGCGATCGCATTTGGCAACAAGATTGCACTGACCGAAGACGAGGATTACCGCGCCAAGGTTGTCGAGGCGAAAAAAGCCGAGGTGATCAAGCTGAACAAGTCCGAAAAGGAAGCATGGCGCAATGCGATGAAGCCGGTATGGGCGCAATTTGAGCCGGAAATCGGCAAAGATCTGATCGATGCTGCGTTGCAGGCCAATGAAGAGCCAGTTGCCGCAAAACCAGCCAAGCACAAGAAGAAATAATTTCCCGTAATCCCTTGAACCCGGCATTGCCGGGTTTTTTGCTGGAGGAATCATGAAAATGCTCAAGAGGCTGGATGAGTGGTTGATCGCCATCCTGCTGGCGGCGATGACCTTGCTGACATTTTTGCAGGTCGTGATGCGCTATGTATTCAATTCGGGATTTACCTGGGCGGTTGAACTTACCGGCGTCCTGTTCGCTTTCATGATTTTTATCGGCATTTCATACGGGGTGAGGGTGGGTGCGCATATCGGTGTGGATGCACTGGTCCGGCTGTTCCCACCGTTGCCGCGCCGCATCGTTTCGATTGTGGCGGTATTGTTGAGCCTGATTTATGCCGGTCTGGTGATTTTTGGTTCTACACTTTACGTATTGAAAATGAAATCCGCCGGCATCGAGCTGGATGACCTGCCGGTGCAGATATGGATGGTGCGTGCCATATTGCCGATAGGCTTCATCTTGCTGGCAATACGATTCCTGCCTGTGCTGTACAACCTGCTGACAGGGAAGTCCGACCAGTTGCATCTGGCCGATGAAATTGAAGAAGCGCTCAAACTGAAGTCAAGAGAGGGGGAATAGTGAACACCGTATTTCTCTTCAGTTGCCTGTTTTTCTGCATGTTGATCGGCATGCCGATTGCCATCAGCCTGGGCTTGTCCAGTCTTTTGACGATCGCGCTGTTTGCCCAGGACTCTTTGGCATCTTTATCCATCAAGCTCTATGAAACCAGCGAGCACTATACTTTGCTGTCCATTCCGTTTTTCATCCTGGCTGGCGCCCTGATGTCTACTGGTGGTGTGGCAAGACGTATGGTGGATTTTGCCATTGCTGCTGTTGGCCATCTGCGTGGCGGGTTGGCCATTGCCTCCATTCTCGCCTGCATGCTGTTTGCGGCCGTGTCGGGCTCCAGCCCTGCCACTGTGGTTGCTGTAGGTTCCATCGTTATCGCAGGCATGGTGCGTAACGGCTATCCCAAGGAGTTTTCCGCGGGCGTGATATGCAATGCCGGTACACTGGGTATCCTGATCCCGCCATCCATCGTGATGGTGGTATATGCGGCGGTGACGGACGTGTCGGTTGGGCGCATGTTCATGGCAGGGGTGATACCTGGAATCTTGCTGGGCCTGATGCTGATGGTCGCCGTACACTGGCGGGTCCGGAAGCTGAGCATTCCGACCACACCCCGTGCCAGCCTGGGTGAGGTGTTTGTCAAGTTCAGGAAGTCCATGTGGGGGCTGCTGTTGCTGGTCATCATCATGGGTGGTATCTATGGCGGCGTATTTACGCCGACAGAGGCTGCGGCGGTATCGGCCGTATATGCGCTGTTTGTTGCGGTGTTCGTATACCGTGACCTGAAGTTGCATCAGCTGCCGCAGGTGTTCGTGGATGCGAGCCGCACTACGGTGATGCTGATGTTCATCGTTGCCAATGCCATGCTGTTTGCCCATGTTCTGACAACAGAACGCATTCCGCAGACCATAGCCGAGCATATCGTCGCGATCGGCATGGCGCCATGGATGTTTTTGCTGGTGGTGAACGTCATACTCCTGATCGCGGGCAACTTCATGGAGCCGACTGGAATTATCCTGATCCTGGCACCGATCTTTTTCCCTATCGCCATGCATTTGGGGATAGACCCCATCCACCTTGGCATCATCATGGTGGTCAACATGGAAATCGGCATGGTCACGCCCCCGGTCGGGCTCAATCTGTTTGTGACCAGCGGCATTACCGGGATGAGTGTCATGCAGGTTACCCGGGCTGCCTTGCCGTGGCTGACGGTGTTGCTGGTATTTCTAGGCATCATCACCTATTTGCCGCAAATTACCCTGTTCCTGCCCGATCTGCTGTTCAAATAGCCTCTTCCCGCTGTTATGGTGTAGCTGGTCTCTGCCTGGCTGCTTGATTTCCAGTAATTGCAGGCGGGGCATGCCCCTGCTCCTGCAGGGTCGGCGACACGGCAGGCAAAGCCTGTTAAAATGCAGGGCTGATTTTCTATCAACTTTAATAATTGTCTGGAGACCCTCATGGCTGTTGAACGCACCCTTTCCATCATCAAACCCGATGCCGTTGCCAAGAACGTGATTGGCCAAATCTATACCCGTTTTGAAAACGCCGGCCTGAAAATCGTGGCTGCCCGCATGGTGCACCTGTCCCGCCAGGAAGCTGAGGGTTTCTATGCAGTGCACAAGGCGCGTCCGTTCTTCAAGGATCTGGTGGATTTCATGATTTCCGGCCCGGTCATGATCCAGGCGCTGGAAGGTGAAAACGCCATCCTGAAAAACCGCGAACTGATGGGAGCAACTGATCCGAAGAAGGCAGACAAGGGCACCATCCGTGCCGATTTTGCCGACAGCATTGACGCCAACGCCGTGCACGGTTCCGATGCAGCGGAAACAGCTGCCGTGGAAATCGCCTACTTCTTCCCGGCACTGAACGTTTACAGCCGTTAATGGTCTCTTAGCAGATGACAGAAAACCTCCTCAATTTTGATGCGCAGCAGCTCGCTGAATGGTTCGCGGAACGGGGCGAGAAGCCTTTTCGTGCCAAGCAGGTATTGCGCTGGATACACAAAATGGGGGAGCCGGATTTCGCGGCAATGACAGACATTGCCGCATCCTTGCGCAGCAAACTGCAACAGGCGGCCAGTGTGGTTTCCCCTGAAGTGCAGCGCGAGGAGCTTTCAAGCGACGGTACGCGCAAGTGGCTGCTGAATGTGGGCACCGGCAATGCCGTTGAAACCGTTTACATTCCCGAAGATGGCCGCGGTACGCTGTGCGTTTCGACGCAGGCCGGTTGTGCGCTTGATTGCGCCTTCTGTTCGACCGGCAAACAGGGCTTCAACCGCAATTTGAGTGTGGCCGAAATTGTCGGCCAGCTGTGGTGGGCCAATCGCGAGATCGGCAAGGACATAAACGGCAACTGGCCGATCACCAATGTGGTGTTCATGGGCATGGGCGAGCCGCTGCTGAACTATGCAAACACGGTCACCGCGTTGCGCCTGATGCTGGACGACAATGCGTATGGCCTGTCGCGGCGCAAGGTCACGGTATCCACTTCCGGCATCGTACCGGCAATGGACCGCTTGCGAGAGGATTGCCCGGTAGCGCTGGCTGTTTCGCTGCATGCATCCAATGACGCGCTGCGCGACAAGCTGGTGCCGGTCAACCAGAAATATCCTTTACGCGATCTGCTGGCGGCTTGCCAGCGCTATCTGGACAAGGCGCCACGCGATTTCATCACCTTCGAGTACATCATGCTGGAAGGGGTAAACGACAGCGAGAAGCATGCGCGTGAGTTGATTTCGCTGGTGCGCGATGTGCCGTGCAAGTTCAACCTGATTCCGTTCAATCCTATTCCACAGGCACCTTTCAAGCGTTCTCGTCATGATGCGGTTCGGCGCTTCCAGGATGTGCTGATGCAGGCGGGCATCGTCACGACCATCCGCAAGACGCGCGGTGATGATATTGCCGGCGCTTGCGGCCAGCTTGCCGGTCAGGTGCTTGACAAGACAAAACGCACAAAAAGCCAGGCAGGGGCTGATTTATGAAAACAGGTGTATTGGCGATATTCCTTATATTGATGTTGGGTGGCTGTGCTTCTGAAGATACAGGCAGGATTGATGATAGCCCGGTTGATACCTCTGCCAGTGCAAAAGTGCACACCGAGCTGGCTGCAATCTACTACGGGAAAAATCGTCTTTCGCTTGCACTCGAAGAATTGAAATATGCCCTGAAGATGGATAGTGGTTATGCGCCTGCCTATAGTGTCCGAGGCCTGGTTTATATGGCCCTGCATGAAGATGGCAAGGCTGAAGAGGATTTCAGGCGCAGCCTGGACATAGATCCGACCGATGGCGGTACCCGCAACAATTATGGATGGTTCCTGTGCCAGCGCGGGCGTGAGCAGGAGGCAATGAAGCAATTTAATGATGCGTTGAGAAATCCGCTGTATGCGACTCCTGAAAAGGCGCATCTGAATATCGGGCAGTGTCTCCGCCGATATGGCAAGAATGACGAAGCGGAGCAGGCTTTGAAAACCGCGCTGTATCTTCAGCCCGGTCTGAATGAGGCATTGATCGATCTCGCGGAGATCAACTTTGCCCGATCTGACTACAGGACGGCCAATGCATATTTGCTGCGGCTGGCAAAAAACGGGGCAGAGCTTTCTGCATCGGACCTGTTGCTTGCGATCCGCATCGAGCAGAAGCTCGGTGACAGGAACTCCGAGGCAAGTTACCGCTTGCAGTTGCGCAAGCGTTATCCGGATTCCAGGGAAAACCAGATAATCATGAGTGGTGGCAGATGAATATGCAGCATCAAATCGTAGAATCTGAAAATGACCGTGCTTCCGGCACTGGGGTAGGGCAGCTGTTGCGCGAAGCGCGTGAACGGCAGGGCATGAGCGTAAATGATGTTGCAAACCGCATCAAGTTTGCGCCCAAGCAGATTGAGTGGCTGGAGGCGGATGATTATCACAAGTTGCCGGAAGCTGCATTTGTGCGCGGGTTTGTGCGCAGTTATGCGCGCATGCTGGAAATGGATGTGGCTGAATTGCTGGCACAGCTTCCTGCGTCGCACGCACAGCCTGTCAAAAGCCATGAGATCAAGCTGAATTCTGTAGACATTCCATTGCCTACCGCATTGAGCGCAAGGCGTTACAACATTGTTTTGCTGGCTGGTGCGCTGGTCCTTGCGATTTCACTCGCATTGTTCAACCGTATGGACAAGAGCGAGCCGGAGAATGCGGATACTGCCGGCAAGGTTGTCGTCCAGCCGCTGGAGTTGCCGAGTGGCAAGGGCGGTATTGAGACGGGACCTGCAAATGTGCCTGCCGAAGTTGGAGCGGCACAGCAGGAACAGGTAGTCCCTGTACAGGAAGCCCCAGTTGTGGCGCAAGAGCAGGACAAGCCGCTGGCAACGACACCAGCTCCATTAACCCCCCCTGCCCCGAAGGTCGCTGCGCCAACTCCTGTAATTGCGGCAGCAGAACCTGTAAAAGCCGAAACCCCCAAAACAGTCACGGTGCCCCTGGCACCAGTGACAGCCGATGTCAAAAAGGAAACGGTCAAAGAGGAAGCGGTCAAAAAGGAAAGTGTGTCAAGACATAATACCCAGGAGCAAGCTGCACAACTTCCTTCATTGCAGCCATTGCTGATGTTCCAGTCGTCAAAGCCTGCGCAGCTTGCAGATAATCCCGAGCACGAACGCCAGCAGACAATCAGGCGCGCGCTGAAAGTGACAGGTCAGCAGGCGGGTCTTTCAGCAACTGAGGGCAGCAAGCCTGTTACCGCTGCCGGATCTGCCGACCATCATGCGCTCAGGCTGGAGTTTGATGAGGATACCTGGGCGGAAATCAAGGATGGTGAGGGTAATATCATTTCCTCACGTCGACATCCTGCCGGCACTTTGATGCGAGTTGGCGCACGCGGGCAGCTGGATGTGGTGATCGGCAATGCAAAAGCGGTTCGACTGTTTGACAATGGCAAGCCGGTTGCCTTGGCGCCCTATACCGGTAACAACAACATTGCACATATCAAGCTGAAATGAGCATGACAGATTTCGTAGTCAACAGGCGGGTATCCCGCAGTGTCCTGGTGGGTGGTATTGCCGTGGGCGGCAATGCGCCTGTCGTGGTGCAGTCCATGACCAATACCGATACCGCCGATGCAGAAGGAACGGCAGCGCAGATTTTCGACCTGGCCAAGGCGGGTTCGGAGCTGGTGCGCATCACCGTCAATACCCCCGAAGCTGCGGCACAGGTGGCGCGTATCCGGGAGCTGCTTGATGCCAAGGGATGCAATGTGCCCATCGTCGGTGACTTTCATTACAACGGTCACCGCCTGCTCACCGAATATCCGGAATGTGCACAGGCACTGGCCAAATACCGTATCAACCCCGGGAATGTTGGGCGCAACAAGAAGGGTGAAGATCCTTTTGCGACAATGATTGAAGCCGCCTGTCGTTATGGCAAGCCGGTACGCATCGGTGTGAACTGGGGCAGCCTCGATTCGGACCTCATTGTGCGGATGATGGATGAAAATGCTAAACAGGCACAACCCAAACCCACATCGGCCATCACCCGCGAAGCACTGATCGTGTCAGCGCTGCAAAGCGCTGAGCGTGCAATTTCGCTGGGCCTGCCCGCGGACCGCATTGTGCTGTCGTGCAAGGTCAGCGATGTGCAGGACCTGATCGCGGTATATCGCGATCTTGCAAAACGCTGCGATTTCCCGTTGCATCTGGGGCTCACGGAAGCCGGCATGGGCTCAAAGGGCATCGTGGCATCAACGGCGGCATTGGCCGTGCTGTTGCAGGAAGGCATAGGTGATACGATACGCGTTTCGCTGACGCCCGAGCCGGGTGGTGATCGTACCCAGGAGGTGATCGTGGCACAGGAGATCCTGCAGACCATGGGCTTGCGGGCGTTTACGCCGATGGTGACGGCTTGTCCGGGGTGTGGACGCACCACCAGTACCGTATTCCAGGAGCTGGCACAGAATATCCAGTCACATCTGCGCTGGGCGATGCCGGAATGGCGCAAGCAGTATGTCGGCGTGGAAGAAATGACGGTGGCCGTGATGGGTTGTGTGGTGAATGGCCCCGGTGAAAGCAAGATGGCCAATATTGGTATCAGCTTGCCGGGTACCGGTGAGTCACCGGCGGCACCCGTGTATGTGGATGGTGAAAAATTTGTCACTTTGCGCGGGGAGAACATTGCCGACGACTTCAAGAAGATCGTCGATGATTATGTTGCGCGCAAATATTCTCCACGCTGAGAATCTATAATTAATATAATATAATCAATAAGTTATGTCACATCCTGCTTTGCAATCAGTCAAGGGTATGAACGACATCCTCCCGGATGAAGCCCAGCTTTGGTTGTGGTTTGAGGATACCGTGCGCGGTCTGCTTGAATCCTATGGCTACCGTAACATCCGTATGCCGCTGGTGGAGCCGACCGGGTTATTCAAGCGCGCAATCGGAGAAGTCACCGATATCGTCGAAAAGGAAATGTACAGTTTCGAGGACAGCCTGAACGGCGATCACCTGACCTTGCGCCCGGAAGGGACTGCCTCCTGCGTGCGTGCAGTGATTCAGCACAACCTGTTGTACAACTCAGCTCAGCGCCTGTATTACAGCGGGCCGATGTTCCGCCATGAGCGTCCGCAAAAGGGACGTTATCGCCAGTTCCATCAGGTAGGGGTCGAGGCGCTGGGGTATGCCGATCCCGAGATCGATGCGGAGCAGATCCTGATGTGCGCGAGGCTGTGGAAGAAGCTGGGCATCCGTGAAGTCTCGCTGCAGCTCAATACGCTGGGGGATGCGGCAGCCCGCAAGACTCACCGTGAAAAGCTGATTGCCTATCTTGAACAGTATGCTGACCTGCTGGACGAGGATGCAACACGACGCTTGCACGCCAATCCGTTGCGCATCCTGGACAGCAAGAATCCTGCGATGCAGGAGCTGATCAATGGCGCGCCGAAATTGATGGATGAAATGAATGAAGATGCACTGCTGCATTTTGAAGCGGTGCAAAGCATCCTCAAGCAGCATGGTGTTGCCTATGAAATCAATCCGCGGCTGGTACGCGGCCTGGACTATTACAACCGCACGGTATTCGAATGGGTCACCACGCGGCTGGGTGCGCAGGGTACCATCTGTGCCGGCGGGCGTTATGACGGGCTGGTCGAACAGATAGGCGGCAAGCCTGCCGCCGCCTGTGGCTTTGCGATGGGGATAGAGCGCCTGCTGGCACTGATGGTTGAGGATGGTGCAGTGCAACCTGAGTCGCCACTGGATGCCTATCTGGTGCATCAGGGAGAAATTGCCGATGGCATGGCTGGCATGGTGGCCGAGCAGTTGCGTGATGCCGGCCTGCGCATTGCGTTGCATTGTGGTGGCGGCAGTTTCAAGTCGCAGATGAAAAAGGCGGATGGCAGTGGTGCCAAGGTGGCTGTGATCATCGGCGATGATGAGGCGCAGTCCGGGCAGGCCACTCTCAAGCCATTGCGGGATGGCGGCGAGCAAAGCCGCGTGGCGCAGGCGGAACTGGCACAAAATATTTACAAATTGATCAGGAAGGAATGATATGTCTACGCTCGATACGCATGAACAGGAACAGCTGGATGCCTTGAAGGCCTGGTGGCAGGAAAACAGGCGCTGGGTCGTGTTGGCTGTTGCAGTGGCAGTGCTGGCCTATGCGGCGGTCAGTTCCTGGAAATATTACCAGCGCAAGCAGGCTGTGGAGGCGTCCGCGCTGTATATGGAGGTCATGAAGCAGGTGGCCAGCAATGATCCCAAGCGCATCAACGATGCTGTTGCAGTCCTGGCTGACAAATATGCGGGTACTGCCTATGCCTCGCGTGCACAATTGCTGGCGGCACAGGCCAATCTGCAGTTCAAGAACCTGGAGCTGGCGCAGAAACAGCTTGAGTGGGTCATTGCGCGGGCCAGTGAAACTGGGCTGCAGGATACGGCGCGCTTGAAGCTGGCCTCCATCCTGCTGGATGAAAAAAAATACGATGAAGCGATGAAGCTGCTGAATGCAACGCATCCGGAAGCCTTCACCGGCCTTTATGCCGACCTGAAAGGCGATGTACTGGCAGCGCAAGGCAAAACCGATGAAGCGCGTGAGGCATATAAAAAGGCGTATGACAGCCTGGATGCAAAAAGCTCATACCGCAACCTGGTGCAGTTGAAGCTGGATGGATTGGGTGCCAAGTGAAATCAGCTTATGCAGCCATCCTGTTGCTGATATTGCTGACTGGCTGTTCCAGCACGCCCACGGGCAAGGAGCCGGCAAAGCTGGTTGATTTCAAGCAAGGCGCAATTGTGGAAAAGCGCTGGGACCGTAATGTTGGGGACGTGGATTATGCCGGGCTGCGACCTGCGGTCACAGCAGAGGGGGTATATGCCGCCAGCAGTGATGGCAAACTTTACAAGCTTGATCCGGTCAGCGGCAAGAAGCTGTGGAAAATTGATTGTGGATTCAGGGTGTCTGGTGCTGTCGCTGCGGGAGACGGGCTAGTACTCGTAGGCGGGCTGAAGAGTGAGGTTGCGGCTTATGATGCAAATGGCAATTTGCGCTGGCTGACGCATGTTTCCAGCGAGGTGCTGAGTGCGCCGCAAATTTCTGATGGTGTGGTGGTCGTGCGCAGCAGCGATGGGCGAATTGCCGGGCTTGCTGCAGAAGACGGCAAGCGCCAGTGGCTGTATGAACATTCGACACCGGCGCTGACCGTGCGCAGTTTTGCCGGTGTGCTGATCCGCCGTGGGGTGGTCTATGCCGGCTTTCCCGGAGGCAGGCTGGCAGCAATCAATTTAGCCAGTGGCAGCCTGTTGTGGGAGGCAGCCATTTCCCAGCCCAAAGGCAATACCGAACTGGAGCGCATCAGTGATATCACCAGTGAGCCGGTATCGGATGGGGTTAAGGTCTGTGCAGTAGCATTTCAGGGACGTCTTGCCTGTCTGGATGCAAGGCAGGGCGCAATTCTGTGGAGCAGGGAAATTTCCAGTGACAAGGGATTGGCCTTGTCCGGGAATAACTTGTACGTCACAGATGACGAAGGAACGGTGCTGGCGCTGGATAAATCGAGCGGCAGCACCTTGTGGAAGAATGACCAGTTGTTCATGCGCCGCGTTTCTGCGCCGCTTGTGACGGAAAAATTTGTGGTGGTCGGCGATTTTGAAGGATACCTGCATGTGCTGGGCCGCGACGATGGCAGCCTGCTGGCCCGCAAGCGTACCGACGGCAGTCCCATCCGCTTCGCGCCGGCGGGTCTAGGCAAGGGTCTTGTGCTGCAGACTGGCGACGGCGGCATCTATTCAGAAGACATCAATTAAGCGAGTATGCCCATGTTACCCACGCTGGTTCTGGTTGGTCGTCCCAATGTGGGCAAATCAACGTTATTCAATCGCCTGACCCGCACACGAGATGCGCTGGTGGCAGACTTGCCCGGCCTTACGCGAGACCGGCATTATGGCCGGGGCCGTGTCGGCAATCGCCCTTATCTGGTCGTGGATACCGGTGGTCTCGAGCCTGTGGCCAAGGAAGGCATCATGTACGAGATGGCCAGGCAGACCCTGCAGGCCATCGATGAGGCCGACATGGTGCTGTTCCTGGTGGATGGCAGGCAGGGGCTGACACCGCAGGACAAGATCATCGGCAATCTGTTGCGCAAGACCGGCCGTCCCGTGATGTTGCTGGTCAACAAGGCGGAAGGCATGGAGCGCGTCAGGGTGGCCGGAGACTTTTACGAAATGGGACTGGGCGAGCCAATTCCCATTTCTTCTGCGCATGGTGACAACGTGGTTGAGGTCATCAATCTGGTATTTGAGGAATTGCCGCAGCAGGAAGAGGTCATTGAGGCGCCGGCAGATCATCCCAAGCTGGCCATTGTGGGCAGGCCCAATGTGGGCAAGTCCACGCTGGTCAATACCGTGCTGGGCGAAGAGCGGGTGATTGCCTTCGACCAGCCGGGTACCACGCGTGACAGCATCTATATCGATTTCGAGCGCAATGGACGGCAATACACCATTATTGATACAGCTGGCGTACGTCGTCGCGGCAAGATTGATGAGGCCATTGAAAAATTTTCCGTGATCAAGACGATGCAGGCGATCGAGGATGCCAATGTGGTCATCCTGGTGGTGGATGCACGCGACCAGATCACCGAGCAGGATGCGCATATTGCCGATTTCGTGTTGCAGGCTGGGCGTGCACTGGTGCTGGCGATCAACAAATGGGACGGACTGGATGCCTACAAGCGTGACACTGCGAAGCGGGATATAGAACGCAAGTTGTATTTCCTCGATTTTGCCAAGCATCATTTCATTTCAGCACTGAAGGGCGAAGGGGTTGCCGCCCTCTTCACCTCGGTCAACGAGGCGTATGCAGCAGCCATGGCCAAGCTGCCCACGCCGATGCTGACCCGTGTGCTGTCGGATGCGCTGGAAAAACAGCAGCCCCCGCGAGGGAATGGTTTCCGTCCCAAAATGCGCTATGCGCATCAGGGTGGCAGCAATCCACCCCTGATCGTGGTGCACGGCAGTGCGCTGGACAAGGTGCCGGAAAGTTATCGCCGCTACCTGGAGAAGACATTCCGTGAAGCTTTCCGCTTGCAGGGCACGCCGCTCAGGGTGGAATTCAAAACAAGTTCAAATCCTTATGCAGACAAGGTATCGAAGAAGCTGACTGAAAGCGAACGGCGCGCGGCAGAGCGACAGAAAAAGCGTATGCCCCGAAAACCCGTAGTTTGACCCTGGCAGATTTAACTCGCTGGTTTTTCAGGCCGGAATCCAGTAGAGTAGTCGCCCCGAAATAAGAAAGAGAAGAAGAAAAATGAGCGCAAAAGGGCAACAATTACAAGACCCGTTCCTCAATGCATTGCGCAAGGAACATGTGCAGGTCGCCATCTATCTTGTAAACGGCATCAAATTGCAGGGGCAGGTTGAGTCATTCGACCAGTACGTCGTTCTCCTGAAAAACGCTACCCTGATCCAGATGGTATACAAACATGCCATTTCGACCATCGTGCCGGCCAGGGCGGTGAATATTCCATTCGAAAACGATTAATGCTCGAATCCACCACTGCGCCGAATACGGCAGTACTGGTCAGTCTGGATTTTGGCGCACCGGATTACACAGAGAGCCGCCAGGAATTCCTATTGCTGGCAGAAAGTGCCGGTGTACTTGTGCTTGCTCTGGTTGAAGGCAAGCGGCAAAAGCCCGACCCCAAAACCTATGCAGGCAGCGGTAAGGTTGAGGAACTTGCTGCGCTGGTGGAAGAGCTGGAGGCGCCGCTGGTCATTTTCAATCATGACCTTTCGCCAGCGCAGATGCGCAATCTGACGGATGCGCTCAATACGCGTGTCATTGATCGAACCATGCTGATCCTGGATATCTTTGCGTTGCGCGCGCAAAGTCATGAAGGCAAATTGCAGGTCGAGCTTGCGCAGCTGAAATACCTGGCGTCACGCCTGTCCGGCATGAATCAGGACATGGGACAGCAAAGGCATGCCATCGGTGCGCGTGGTCCGGGGGAAACCCTGCTGGAGCTGGACAAGCGCAAACTGGATCGCAGAGTCGTTTTGCTGAATGAGCGCCTGGAAAAGTTGCGCAAGCACCGGCAGGTACTGCGCAAGTCGCGAGACCGATCAGAGGTGCTTTCGGTTTCGATTGTCGGCTATACCAATGCCGGAAAATCTACGCTATTCAACAGGTTGACCCATGCTGACGTGTATGCGGCGAACCAGCTTTTCGCCACACTGGATACCACTTCGCGGCGCCTGTACATAGAAGGCGGGGAAGGCCAGATCGTGCTGTCGGATACGGTGGGATTTATCCGCCATCTCCCGCATGGTCTGGTTGCAGCTTTCCGCAGCACACTGGAAGAAACCGCACTGGCTGACTTGCTGCTGCATGTGGTGGATGCCAATAATCCTGAACGTGAGTCGCAGATGGATGAAGTGAACAAGGTGCTGGAAGAGGTGGGTGCACAGAAAATCCCGCAGATCATTATCTACAACAAAATTGACCTGCAGGGGATGGCGCCGGGCGTGCAGCGCGATGAGTATGGTAAAATCATCTCGATAAATCTGAGCGCCAAAAGCGGAGAGGGCATCGACGCATTGCGTGCTGCGCTGGCGGAATTCCGCGATGCGCCTGAACAACAGCCGCCGGCCATACCGTGGCATCCTCTAAATAATTGAATATATAAGGTAAATTCCTATGGGATTGAATGACCCGCAATGGGGTAACAAAAACAGCGGGGGCCCCCCCGATCTGGATGAAATGCTGCGCAATTTCAATCGCAAACTGAACAGCCTGTTTGGCGGCAAAAAGAATGCTGGTAACAGCGGTGGATCGCCCATGCAGGGTTTTGGTGCCAGCATGGGTCTGGTGGCGGTCATCGTACTGCTGGTCTGGCTGGCAAGCGGTTTTTATATCGTAGATCCGAGCTCACGCGGTGTGGTCTTGCGTTTTGGCAAATATGTGGATACGACGATGCCTGGTCCGCGCTGGCATATGCCGTACCCGGTCGAGTCGGTAGAGGTGGTCAGCCTGAGCCAGGTTCGTACCGTGGAAATCGGTTACCGCGAGAATGTCAAAAACAAGATGCTGAAAGAGTCGCTGATGCTGACCGCCGATGAAAACATCATCGATATCCAGTTTGCGGTTCAGTATTACCTTAAGGATCCCAAGGATTACCTGTTCAATAACCGTAAACCGGATGAAAACGTGCGTCAGGCAGCTGAAACAGCGATACGCGAAATTGTCGGGAAGAACAAGATGGATACCGTGCTGTATGAGGGGCGCGGTCCGGTTGAGGCGTCTACCACCAAGCTGATCCAGGAAATCCTGGATCGCTACAAGACCGGCATTCTGGTGAGCAAGGTCACGTTGCAGAATGCGCAGCCCCCAGAGCAGGTGCAGGCCTCGTTTGACGATGCTGTAAAAGCTGGCCAGGACCGCGAGCGGCAGAAAAATGAAGGGCAGGCTTATGCCAATGATGTAGTGCCGCGTGCCAAGGGTGCGGCAGCCCGTCTGCTGGAAGAGGCGCAGGGTTACCGCCAGAAGGTGGTCGCCAATGCCGAAGGTGATGCCAGCCGCTTCAGGCAAGTACTGGCGGAGTATGAAAAAGCGCCGGGTGTGACTCGCGAACGCATGTATATCGACATGATGCAGCAGATCATGACCAGCACCAGCAAAGTACTGGTAGACCAGAAAACCGGTAACAACAGCCTGTTGTACCTGCCACTGGACAAGTTGATCCAGAGCACAAACCCACAGCCGCAAACAGCGCCGACGGATGCTTCGGCAGCCCCGACTTCGGGAGATGTGGGCAGCTCGAGCCGCGTGTTACGCGATAGTCTGCTCAGCCGTGACAGGGAGACACGTTGATGAAGATGAATTTTGGTGGATGGGCAATTGGTACGATCCTGCTGCTGATCGTGGTCAACCTGAGTCTGTATGTTGTCGACCAGAGGCAGACAGCCATTGTGCTGCAACTGGGTGAGCTGGTGGATGTGAAGACCGAGCCGGGGCTATACCTGAAAATGCCCTTGTTGCAGAACGTGCGCTTTTTTGATTCGCGCATCCTGACGATGGATAGCGTAGAGCCGGAGCGTTTCATTACGGCGGAAAAGAAAAATGTCATGGTGGATGCCTTTGTGAAATGGCGCATCAGCGATGTCAGGCAGTATTACATCAGCGTCAAGGGGGATGAGCAGGCTGCGCAGACTCGCTTGATGCAGACTGTCAATTCCATCATGCGCGAAGAGTTCGGTAAGCATGGTGTCAATGACGTGATATCGGGCGAACGCGAGAAGATCATGGTGGTATTGCGTGAAAAGGCAGATGCCGATGCGCGCAAAATCGGAGTGGAAGTGCTGGATGTGAGGCTGAAGCGTGTCGATTATCCGGTCGAGATCAGTGATTCTGTTTACCGCCGCATGGAGGCGGAACGCAAGCGTGTGGCCAACGAGTTGCGTGCTACCGGTAATGCGGAAAGTGAAAAGATTCGTGCCGACGCCGACCGTCAGCGAGAAGTGATACTTGCCAATGCTTACCGCGATGCGCAGAAAATCAAGGGTGAAGGCGATGCGAAAGCCGCAGCCATCTATGCGGCGGCCTTCAGCCGCAACCCCGAATTCTATGCGTTTTACCGCAGCATGGATGCCTACAAGCAGAGCTTCAAGAACAAGAGCGATGTGATGGTGCTTGACCCCAGTTCGGCCTTCTTCAAATACCTGAAGAATTCGAGCCGGTCAGGCTCCAAGTAAGTCTGCATGCTCGATTACCTGCTTACCGCATTGGGCCTGATGCTGGTTGTCGAGGGCCTGATGCCATTTTTGTTTCCTGCAGCCTGGCGAGCAGGCTTGAGCAAACTGTCCCAGATTCAGGACGGTCAGGCGCGTTTTGTTGGCCTTTCCCTGATGCTGGGAGGCCTTTTGATGATTTACTGGATTAAATGATGCCGAATTGGTTGTTGCCTGAATTCATTCAAGATACTTTGCCTGATGATGCTTGGCACATCGAGTCGATGCGCAGCAAGGTGCTGGAATTGCTGCGCCTGTCTGGATATCAGCTGGTCATCCCGCCGATGCTGGAATATCAGGAGTCGCTGCACATCAATGGCAGTGAAGATATGGATGTGCGCAGTTTCAAGCTGGTAGACCAGTTGAGTGGCCGGACGATGGCATTGCGTGCAGACATCACCCCGCAAGTGGCGCGTATCGATGCGCACTTGCTGAACCGTCAGGGCGTGACCCGTTTGTGTTATGCCGGAAGTGTATTGCACACCCAGCCGGCAGGACTGATGCGTACGCGTGAGCCGTTGCAGATCGGCGCTGAAATTTACGGGCATAGCGGACCGGAAAGCGACTTTGAGGTACAGCGGTTGATGCTGGAATCCCTCAGGCTGGTTGGTATTGAAGGCGTGCATATCGACCTTGGCCATGTTTGCGTATTCCGCGCACTGGTGAGGCAACACGGCATTGATGCAGCGCTTGAAGCCAGATTGTTTTCGGCATTGCAGCTGAAAGATGTACCGCAGTTGAAGCTGCTGGTTAACGGTTTGACCGGCGCTGCCCGGGAATCGTTGCTGGCGCTGACTCAGCTGTACGGCAGGGCGGAAGAAGTGTTGCAGCGCGCACGCCAGCAATTGCCGGCAAATGAAGAAATTGCCTCTGCCCTGAACGAGCTTGAAAAGGCTGCCGCCAGCCTGAAGTCGCAGGCGGAAGTCGGTATCGATCTGGCCGAATTGCGCGGCTACCACTATCACAGCGGCATGGTGTTTGCGGCTTATCACGCCGGCAGCCACGATGCGATTGCTCTGGGTGGGCGTTACGATGATGTGGGCAAAAGCTTCGGCCGTGCACGCCCTGCAACCGGTTTCAGCATGGACCTGCGGCAGCTGCTGGCGCTGCTGCCGCATGCTGCTGCACCGAAAGCGATATTGGCACCGCAGGACAGCGATCCTTTACTGGCGCAAAGCATTGCAAGCTTGCGCAGCGAGGGGCATGCGGTAGTAGTGGATCTGGCTGGTAATGCGGCCATGCACAGCGAATTGAATTGTGATCGCCAGTTGGTGCGCAATGGCGCAGGCTGGGTCGTTGTGAATTTGAATAACTAAATATAATCAAAGGATTATAATAATGGCAAAGAATGTAGTCGTGATCGGCACGCAATGGGGGGATGAAGGCAAAGGCAAGATCGTTGACTGGCTGACAGATCATTCCCAAGGCGTGGTGCGCTTCCAGGGGGGGCACAATGCCGGTCATACGCTGGTGGTCAATGGTAAAAAAACTGTCCTGCACCTGATTCCTTCCGGCATTTTGCGTGAGAACGTCATGTGCTATATCGGTAACGGCGTGGTGCTGTCACCCGAGGCGCTGCTGAAAGAGATCGATGGTCTTGAGGCGCAAGGTGTGAATGTTTCTGCACGCCTGCGCATCTCTGAAGCCTGTCCGCTGATTCTGCCCTATCACGTGGCACTTGATCAGGCACGAGAAATCGCCAAGGGCAAGGGCAAGATCGGCACCACGGGCCGCGGCATCGGGCCTGCCTATGAGGACAAGGTATCCCGCCGTGGTGTGCGCGTGCAGGATCTTTTCCACCGTAAGAATCTTGCCTCCAAGCTTGGGGAAATCCTCGATTATCACAACTATGTGCTGAAGAATTATTTCAAGGTGCAGACTGTCGATTTCGAAAAGACGCTGGAAGACGCATTGGCCCTGGCAGAACGCATCAAGCCACTGGTGATGGATGTGCCGCGTGCGTTGTATGACGCTAACAAGGCCGGACAGAACCTGCTGTTTGAGGGTGCGCAGGGGACACTGCTGGATATCGATCATGGTACTTATCCGTTCGTGACTTCCAGCAACTGCATCTCCGGTGCAGCCTGTGCCGGCAGCGGGGTGGGTCCGCAAACGCTGCACTATGTGCTGGGCATCACCAAGGCCTATACCACCCGCGTGGGTTCGGGTCCGTTCCCGACCGAACTGTATGATGCGGAAAGCAAGCAGGATCCCGCCGGCAAGCACATGGCCGAAAAGGGCCATGAATTCGGTTCCACTACCGGTCGTGCGCGTCGTTGTGGCTGGTTTGATGCGGCGGCACTGAAGCGCTCGATCCAGATCAACGGGGTGTCGGGCCTGTGTGTGACGAAGCTTGATGTACTGGATGGTGTGCCTGAACTACGCATGTGCGTCGGTTACAACATCAACGGTGTGTTTACTGACATCCTGCCGGTCGGTGCAGATGCACTGGAAGGCTGTGAGCCGGTATACGAGACGATGCCGGGGTGGAGTGGCAGTACGGTGGGCGCAAAGCGCATGGAAGACCTGCCGCAGGAGGCACGAAATTACCTCAAACGCATGGCTGAAATCTGTGAGGTGCCGGTAGACATGGTTTCTACGGGTCCGGACAGGGATGAAACCATCGTATTGCGTCATCCGTTCGAGGGGTGAGGCACTTGGATAACCAGGCCGTACGCGCAGCAAGCATGCATCAAGCCGGTTGCGCCAGCATGCAGGCCTGGTTTTTTTCCGCGCGCGCGGAGCAGGAATGCAAAGAAGCCCCGAAACAAATTGTTTACGGGGCTTCTTTGTTGATTTGGTGCCCAGAAGAGGACTCGAACCTCCACACCTTGCGGCACACGGACCTGAACCGTGCGCGTCTACCAATTCCGCCATCTGGGCATAACTTGCTTCGAGGGCGCGTACTTTAATTGCATTAGGAATTGCTGTCAATGGAAAACAACAAAAATATTCGCGAAATGGATCCTTTCCTCGAAAGGGAGCGCGAACAATATGAACATCCGCTCCCCAGCCGGGAATATATCCTGCAGATTCTGGGTGAACATGGCGTACCTGTAGAACAGGATGCGCTGATTGAAATGCTGCAGATCGAACCTGAGGAGCAGGAGCTGTTCGTGCGCCGCATCAAGGCTATGGAGCGTGATGGGCAGATCATGCGCAATCGCAAGCGCGCCATCTGCGTGATGGACAAGCTGGATCTGGTCAAGGGCAAGGTACTGGGCCATCCTGACGGTTTCGGCTTTATCGTGCCGGAGGACGGCAGCGGCGATCTGGTGCTGAGTGCCAAGGAAATGCACAAGGCATTGCACGGTGACATCGTGATGGCACGGGTGGGCGGCACAGACCGCCGTGGCCGCCGTGAAGCCAGCATTGTGGAAGTGCTGGAGTATGCCAACCGGAAAGTGGTGGGCCGGCTGTATGAGGATCACGGCATCCTGTTTGTCGTTGCCGAAAACCGCCGGCTGAGCCAGGATATCCTGGTCGAACCGGGTGGGCAGGGAGATGCGCAGGCCGGGCAGGTGGTTATCGTCGAAATCCTGCAACAGCCGAGCAAACATGCACAGCCCATCGGCCGTATTGTTGAGGTGCTGGGGGATTATGGCGATTCCGGCATGGAAATCGAGATTGCATTGCGCAAGCACGACCTGCCCCATGAATTCCCGCGTGCCGCGCAGAAACAGGCGGAGGATTTTGGCGAGTTCGTCAAGCCGGATGCGTATGCCGGTCGGGAAGATATACGCAACCTGCCGCTGGTGACGATCGATGGAGAAACCGCGCGCGATTTTGATGACGCAGTGTATTGCGAGCCATCCGGCAGCGGCTACCGCCTGGTGGTGGCGATAGCCGACGTCAGTGCCTATGTGCAGCCAGGCGATGCGCTGGATGACGAGGCGCTGAACCGCAGCACCTCGGTGTATTTCCCGCGCCGAGTGATTCCGATGCTGCCGGAAGAGCTGTCCAATGGCCTGTGCTCGATCAACCCGGAGGTGGAACGCCTGTGCATGGTGTGTGACATGCAGGTTGATAGTGAAGGCAATATCGGGGACTATCGTTTTTATCCGTCAGTGATGGTGTCCAAGGCGCGACTGACCTATACGCAGGTGGCGAGCATGCTGGAAGATGCGGCAGGCGCAGATGCGCAGAAATATGCGCATGTGTTGCCTCATATCTACCACCTGTACGAACTGTTCAAGATCCTGCTGAAGGCACGTGAAGCCCGAGGTGCGATCGATTTCGAAACCGTTGAAACGCAGATGATCTTCAATGTAAACGGCAAGATTGAAAAAATTGTCCCGGTACACCGCAACGATGCGCACAAGCTGATTGAAGAGTGCATGCTGGCCGCCAATGTGTGTGCTGCAGCCTTCCTCAACAAGCACAAGCATCCGGTGCTGTACCGCGTACATGAAGGTCCGACGCCTGAAAAGCTTGAAGCCGTGCGCGAATTCTTCAAGGAGTTTGGTCTCGAGCTGGGTGGCGGTGACGACCCGCAGGCCGGGGATTATTTCAAGCTGCTGAAGAAGATCAAGGGACGACCGGATGCAGGACTGCTGCAGACCGTGATGCTGCGTTCGCTCAGGCAGGCACGTTATGCGCCGGAAAATGTCGGCCATTTTGGCCTCGGATATGAGGCGTATGCACATTTCACCTCGCCGATTCGCCGCTATCCGGATCTGCTGGTGCACCGTGCGATCAAGGCCGTGCTGAAAGGCGAGCAATACAAGCCCTCGATGAAGTGGGATGCGCTGGGCGTACATTGTTCCGAGAATGAGCGCCGTGCAGATGACGCCACACGCGATGTGGAAGCCTGGCTAAAGTGCTTCTACATGCGTGACCATCTCGGCAATGTGTATGACGGCACCATATCTTCGGTTACCGGCTTCGGCTTGTTTGTCACGCTGGACGACCTGTTCGTCGAAGGACTGGTACACGTGTCGGAACTCGGTTCCGATTATTTCCACTTCGATCATGCCCGTCACATGATGACGGGAGAACATAGCGGCAAGAGCTATCGCCTGGGCGACCGGGTGCGGGTGCAGGTCGTGCGTGTTGACATGGAAAGTACCAAGATCGATTTCGTGCTGGAGTCAGTTACTGCAGAGGCAAGGGAAGTCGCAGCGCAAGCTGGCGGGGATATTGATTTCCGCGATATGGCAGGTGCATGGGGCGGCAACCAGTCCCCAAAGAAACCGAAGAAAGACAAGAAAAAGCATGGCTGAAACCCGCATCATTCACGGCTTCCATGCCGTTACCGCACGCATCCGCCAGAGTGCGGAAAGCATTTCTGAAATCTATTTCGACACACAGCGCAAGGACCCGCGCATGCGCGACCTGCTGAAGCTGGCCGAAACGCATGAAGTGCGCCTGATGCCGGTGGATGCAAAGCGTCTCGATGGCATGGCAGGCGGTACTGCGCGCCATCAGGGCGTGGCGGCGCGTGTCAGCACCGCAACCCGCGTCAAGCATCTGGATGATGTACTGGATACACTTGGCGAACCGGCATTGCTGCTGGTTCTGGATGGCGTGCAGGACCCGCATAACCTCGGCGCCTGCCTGCGCAGTGCCGATGCGTTTGGCGTACATGCGGTCATTGCGCCCAAGGACCGCGCGGTAGGCATCACCAGCACCGTGGAAAAAGTGGCTTCGGGTGCGGCGGAAACTGTGCCGTACATCACAGTCACCAATATTGCACGCACGCTGCGCGAACTGAAAGAGCGAAATATCTGGGTGGTGGGTGCAGATGGCGAAGCGGAAAAAGACCTGCATGCATTCAAGCATACCGGCCCGCTGGCGCTCGTGCTGGGTGCGGAAGGCGAAGGTCTGCGCCGCCTGACAAAAGAAACCTGTGACGAGCTGGTACGCATCCCGATGCTGGGCAGCGTGGAAAGCCTGAATGTTTCAGTCAGTACTGGTGTGATGCTGTTTGAGGCCAGACGGCAGCGAGCTCAATAAAAATATTCAATATAATCAATATATTATATTGATTTATATGAGTCATGGCTGGTGCCCCAACCGCACCGAGATCGCTGGATGCCTTTCCACCAGCGCTTTCAACTTTTTCAGATTCTCCAGATTGCGCGCATGATCTTCCGTGTACCAGCCGGGTTCAACCGTATGCTCCCAACCCCAGCGCGTGTGTGAAGTATCGCCGGTTAACAGCACCGGCCCTTGAGTGGAGCGCACCAGGTAGGCCACGCTGCCCGGGGTATGGCCGGGTACGCTGATCGCGAATAGCGAACCATCGCCAAAAATGTCTATCACGCCTTCAAATTTTCCGTCCGGGTCGGCCTGGAAATGCCAGGCTTGCAGCGGTGGGCGATGCTCGAGCAAATTGTCCGTGGTACCTTGCGCAAACATGTTGAGAAAATTCCGTTCAGTCGCTTCGCTGGCTGAAATATATATGGGTGTGTCTTGCGGCAAGCCGGGCAGGCCGGAAATGTGGTCGAGATGCATATGCGTCAGGAAGATGCCGTTCAGTTTGCCGTGCATATCCTGCAGGATAGATTCGCTTGATTTTTGCATTTTCATGTCTTTCAGCGGCATCACCTGCCGCACCAGCCAGCCGACTCCGGCCTTTCCCGGGTCATCTGCCAGCAACTGTGATACGCCGGTATCCACCAGGTAGTTGCCATATTGCGGGTGATGCAACACATGCGCATAGATTTGTATCGGCTCATCGCGGTTCTTGATACTGGCCTCCTTGGCGGCCGGGCTATCCAGGTTCAGCAGGCCTTTCAGCGGCACTTTCCAGTCTGCGCTGTTGATCGTTTCGAGCTGGATGGGTCCGGGCTGGTCGATCAGCTTTTCCATTGCCGCGCTGCCAGATGGTTTACCGAGTGCAGCGGCTTGCTGCGGATGGCTGGTGACCGTGCACGCGCTCAGTGCCAGTGAACCTGCAGCGATGAGTGCGAGCATCAAGTGATTTTTCAATTTGCGCATGGTTTGCATGATTTCTCCTTGGTTGCGACTATACTGACCCATCCGGATTTGTTGTGCAATCCGCAAAATATTGATGGGGGTATTCAAATATGAATGGTGCCGATTTGCGTTGGGATGACCTCAAACTGTTTCTGGCGGTATACGAACACGCGAGTCTGAGCGGCGCTGCGAGGGCACTGAAGCTGGGACAGCCCACACTCAGCCGTCGCATTGCCGAGCTGGAAGGAGCCGTGGGCGAACCGCTGTTTGAAAGAAAAAGTCATGGCGCAATGCTGACAGCAGCGGGCATGCGCCTGCTGCCCGCGGCACAAGGCATGGCGGAATGGGCAAGCGAGGGCGAGCGCAATATCAGGAAGCAGAGCTTTTTGCCGGAAGGCAAGGTCAGGGTCGCCGCACCCCCGGGTATAGCCTATGAGCTGGTTGCTCCGCTGTCTCTCAAAATACGCAAGCAATATCCGCAGGTGCAGATAGAAGTGCTATCCGGCGTGGAAGTCCTCAACCTGAAACGCGGTGAAGCGGATATCTCCCTGCGCACTACACCGCCTGCCGATGCAGAGCTGGTTTGCCTGGATGAAATCACCAGCAGCATGCGCGCCTATGCGAACAAACAATATGTGAAAGCCCTACCGCGAAAACCGAAACTGGGCGAAATAGGCTGGATTAGCTGGGCCGCTCCCTATCTGGATTTGCAGGTAAGCAATGAACTGAGCGCAATCATTTCTGATTTCCGCCCGGTGTTTACGTCGGACGATTACAACGTGCAAGTGGCTGCATGCAAGGCCGGAGTGGGTGCAATGATCCTGCCGGAACTGCTATACCGATACAACGCACTGGGTGAATGGAGTAGCCTGCAGGAAATCAAGGTTGACCTGGGGCCAGCGGCTGTCGGCGCGCTCTACCTTGTTTGCCACAAGCGCATACAGAACCTGCCGAAAATACGTATGGTGACAGAATGCATCGTGCATGAGCTGGACAAGATGCGCTGAGAGAAGCTGAATTGTTTAAGGCTTGATCTTAGAGTTAATGCCAGATAAGTGAATCAGGCGATACATGCGAAATGGCGGCTTACGGGAAATCCAATTCGGGCTGCATTGGACTGTTCCGTTGACATATCTGTCATAAAGGATATTTGAAATCTGCAATACAACGTGTGTATTTCTCACCAACAATTTGAATTGCTTAAATTATTTTGAGGAATAGCAACCTTCATGTAATCCATGTGGTGACAAGTTCTCATTCCTTCGCATTTCATTCTGCTTTGCCAAATGCCGGATTGCTGTTGATCAGCCAGATTCCTGCCACCACAAAGAGCGCACCGAGCGCAGCATTCGGCCCAATGGGCTGGTCGCGCAGCAACCAGCCGAACAGTACACCGAACACCGGTGCCATAAACAAGTAAGCGCTGGCGTGCGCAGGATCAGCATGGTGCAGCACATAGAACCATGCACCGAATTGGACGATGGAAGCCATCACTACCAGCCATATGAGTATTAGCACTGAGTGCGCAGTAACGTGAAATACCGGGCCTTCCAGTGCTATTCCGAGCAATACCAGGCAAGCACCGCCGATTAGCATCTGGTAGGCCGTCATCACCCATGGATCATAATCCCGTCCCCATTTCTTGAGCAGCAAGGTTGCGCATGCCCAACACACTGCACTCGCCAGTCCCCATGCCATGCCGCTGCGAAGGTGCACGGCCGTTCCTATCGCAATGGCCACGCCGCACAAGCCGAGTACCGCTCCCAGCCATTGCCCGGGACGATAGTGCAGCCCCATGAACGCAGAACCAAGCACCACTACCAGCACCGGATTGGTAAAGGTAAGTATTGCGCTTTCACCCGCAGTGATAGTGGTCAGGCTAATGAAGATCGCACCCATTACGCCAGTGGTCTGTAATAGACCTATCAGTACTACTCGGGCCCATTGATGCATGCCTTGTGGCTGCTTGCGCTGTAATACGAAGGGTGTCAACAGGAGGCCCGCAATCCCAAAGCGCAGCCCTGCCAGGAATAATGGCGAAGCATCGGATAGCCCCATCTGGCTGATAGCAAATGACGACCCCATCAGGCTTGTTGCAAGCAACATAAGCAAGGCGATTTTTAAGCTTCCAATGGCAGATGACATAGTCAATATATCAATTTATTAGCAAATGTCCGATATTCTAAAATTCAATTGCTGGCGCAATCAGAGGTAGCGTGCACTTTAAGGCCATTAGTTGCGAATTCATATAAGGCGGATTCTAGTTTGAAGTGCAATTTTGAGTAATGTAGGTCAGGATGGTGGGATGCGGTAGCATCCGGGCTTTTTGACCTGCCAGTCGAAATTGCAAAGATGAACTACACACACCTCACCCGAGAA
>JAJXUI010000018.1 GCA_021782995.1 Pseudomonadota bacterium
ATTACACAACAGGAGATAAATGAAGTGATGAAACGCTTAAACAATCGTCCCAGAAAGAGGCTTGGTTACTTGACGCCTAATCAGGTATTCTTCAAATAAGCGTTGCACTTCAAATTTGAATCCGCGCCTGGTTAAAAGGATGTGTGACACAATTTATTTCCTGAATGGGGATATGGAAAGCAATTTGCGATGTGAAGGGAATTCACTCGATTAGGACTCAAATGGGGATGATGCAATGATGGTATTGGTGCAGATTGTTATCGCGGCATTGGTGGTGTATCTGGTGTACCAGATGTTTTTTGCGCGCGTATCTTCGCCGGCCGAAATGCCGGTTACCAGAACCGAGCGCGGTTTTGCATACATTTCAAACGGCTCGCTCTTTTATCGCGAGCAAGGCGGCACTGTGCAACAGTTGCACAGTGACTATGTGCAGGAGGTGCTTGAGCGGCGTGAGCAGGTGCGCGATCGCCACAGCTGGAAGGAAGGAACGAGCTTCAATATCGCGGCGGGTGGCGGATCGCGCAGTTATGTGTCCAGTTCGGACCCGATACCGGTGACGACGGCCGCATACAATGCCGAGGGAAACCTGCTGTATTTCCTCAGGAATGAAAGTGTAGGCGGATTGTTCTGTCGTGAACGGGCAAGCGGCAAGGAACTGCGTTTGCTGCTCAGGCAGAATCTGGTGTTGAGTGATCTCAGTTTGTCGCCAGATGGGACTATGCTGGCCGCCTCATCACAGCATGAAGGCGGGGTGTCGAGTATTGCACTGTTTGCGAGCGATGGCAGCACGTATCGGGAAGTGACGGGTGGCGATACGGTGGATTCTGCGCCAGCATGGATACCCGGTGTACCGGACAGGTTATTGTTCCAGTCTGCAGGGCTGGCTCGCAATCAGGCAGGATATATCGTGGCGCAAGGTCCGGCCAGCATACAGAAGCTGGATATGGATAAGGGCAGTATCAGCGCTATTCTGGATGATCCCCAATATGACCACCTGAAACCAAGGGTGACTAGCGCGGGTGATCTGCTCTTCATACGCCGGCCCTATAAGGCGATGCAATATGGCACGGTAAACATGTTCAGTGATGCGCTGCTGTTTCCTTTCCGCCTGTTGCGCGCCTTGTTTCATTACCTGAACTTTTTCTCGATGATGTATGCGCGCAAGCCTTTGACCAGCGCCAACGGCCCGGCTGTGCAGGCCGATGTCAAGAATATATGGCTGCAGGGTCGACGGGTGGATGTGGAACGGACGCTGCGCAATTCGCGGTCTGTTCAGGGCGTGCCATCGCTGGTGCCGGACAGCTGGCAACTGATCTGCCGCAGCCAGCAGGGGGATGAGCGGGTGCTGGCCAGCAATGTGGCATCTTATGACTTGAGCACCGATGGCACCATTTACTATTCCAATGGCAGAGGTATCTTCGTGCTGAGCCAGGATGGCACTTCGCATCTGGCGGCAACGAAAGATTTTATCGGTGAGGTAGTTGCATCGGCAACCTAGAATTGTTTTGTGGTCATGTTTGAAGGGAATAATGAGATGTCTGCAGTAGATGTAAACCAGTCCGAGTTTGAAAGTGAAGTGGTGCAGGCTTCGTTCCAGCAGCCGGTGGTGATTGATTTCTGGGCGCCCTGGTGCGGCCCGTGCAAGTCGCTGAAGCCCATCCTGGAAAAGCTGGCAGAGGAGTATGGCGGCAAGTTCAAGCTGGCGAAGGTGAATTCGGATGATAACCCTGAGGTGTCGGCGCATTTTTCAGTGCGCGGCATTCCAGCGGTAAAGGCGATGGTGAATGGCCAGGTTGTGGATGAGTTTACTGGCGCGCAACCCGAGAGTTTCGTGCGTGAATGGCTGGACAAGATCATCCCCAGCCCGGCTGAGGAGATGCGCCTGGCGGCACAGGCCGACTTGCACAATGGCGATATTGGCGCTGCACTGAAGAAGCTGGGCGAAGCCTCTGCGCTGGACCCGAAGAACGAATGGGTGCGTGTGGATGCGGCCGAGATCATGTTGAGTCAGGGCGATCTGGACGAAGGCAAGCGCCTGCTCGACAGTGTGAAGGATGTGGATATCCTGAAAGCCCCGCGCGTGATGCAGCTGATCGCACATACGAAGCTGGCAGCGATGGCGGAGTCTGGCGAGGATGAAGAAGGACTTAAAGCGGCCATTGCTGCGGATGAAAAGAACATGGAAGCAAGGCTGAAGCTGGCGAATTTGTTTGTTGCCACAGGTCGCTACGAAGAGGGTATGGATCAGCTGATCGAGATTGTGCGGCGTGACCGCAAGTTCCAGGACGACATCGGCCGCAAGACCTTGCTGGATGTATTCAGCCTGCTGGGCGGGCAGGGCGAGCTGGTGGCGGCGTATCGTCGCAAACTGGCAGGTGCGTTGAACTGATTTTCTAGTTACTTTTTTTGTCTCACCCTTTAAAGGAGAGCGTCATGACTAAACCCATTACCGGAGGTAATCATGTCTAAGCAAGTCCAGGAAGCTTATATCGTAGCCGCAACCCGCACGCCGGTGGGCAAGGCGCCGCGCGGCATGTTCCGCAACACCCGTCCTGATGACATGCTGGCGCATGTGATCAAGGCGGTGGTGGCGCAGGCGCCGGGCATAGACCCGATGGCGATCGGCGATGTGATTGTGGGCTGCGCGATGCCGGAGGCGGAGCAGGGCACGAATGTGGCGCGTATCTCGCTGCTGCTGGCAGGGCTGCCGATCCAGGTGCCGGGGATGACGATCAACCGTTTCTGTTCTTCCGGCGTGCAGGCGGTGGCGCTGGCGGCTGACCGCATCCGATTGGGTGAGGCGGATGTGATGCTGGCCGCTGGTGTGGAGAGCATGAGCATGGTGCCGATGATGGGCAACAAGATTGCTTTCAATCCGGAAATTTTCGCGAAGGATGAAAACTATGGCATTGCCTACGGCATGGGGCTGACTGCGGAGAAGGTGGCCGAGCAATGGAAGGTGTCGCGCGATGACCAGGATGCATTTGCGCTGCAGAGCCACCAGCGTGCCATCAAGGCCATCGAGCAGGGTCATTTCAAGGCCGAGATTACGCCCTATCAGATTGCCGACCATGTGGCCGACATGAAGACACGTGAAATAAAAGTGACCGGCAAGCTGGCGAATACGGACGAAGGTCCGCGTGCAGACACTTCGCCGGAAGCATTGGCGAAACTGAAGCCGGTGTTTGCGCAAAAGGGCTCGGTGACGGCGGGCAACAGCTCGCAGCTTTCCGATGGGGCGGGTGCGGTGCTGCTGTGTTCCGAAGCGGCATTGAAGCGCTATAACCTGACACCGATCGGCAAGTTTTTGGGCTACAGCGTGGCGGGTGTGCCGCCGGCAATCATGGGCATCGGGCCGAAGGAAGCGGTGCCTCGTGCACTGAAGCAGGTGGGCTTGAGCCTGAACGATATCGGCTGGATCGAGCTGAATGAGGCGTTTGCTGCGCAGTCGCTGGCGGTGATGCGTGATCTGGATCTGGACCCGGCCAAAGTCAACCCATTAGGTGGCGCGATTGCGCTGGGACATCCGCTGGGTGCAACGGGGGCCATCCGCACTGCCACACTGATGCATGGCCTGCGCCGCACCAAACAGAAATATGGCATCGTCACGATGTGCATTGGTACCGGGATGGGTGCGGCGGGTGTGTTCGAGGCGTTGTGATTTTGTAATTTATTGATTTAATTATATAAAATGAAAAGATGGATATGGGTGCTGGCGCTCGGGCTGGTGACGCAGGCGAGTGCTTACGAGATTAATGATGTGACGCTGGAAGATGAGATGTTGCTGGGCAAGCAGCAGGTGGTGCTGAATGGTGCGGGCATCCGCAAGAAATTTCTGGTGAAAGTGTATATCGGCGCGTTGTATGTGGGCCACAAGATGCACACGGCCGATGAGGTGCTTGCCGACAACGGTGTGAAGCGCATGTCGTTCCACCTGTTGTGGAATGTGAGTGGCAAGCAGGTGCTGGAAGGCATCAACGAAGCCTTTCTGCCGAATAATTCGGAAGCGGAAATGCAGCCGCTTGAGATGCGGCTCAACCAGTTTGCGGATATCTTCAAGGCGATTCCCGACATCCGCAAGGGCGAGGTGGTGAACCTGGATTACATTCCCGAAATCGGGACGCGCATCATGCTCAACGAAAAGGAGATGGGCCGCATTCCCGGGCAGGACTTCAACAAGGCGCTGCTGAAAATCTGGCTGGGCCCGCATCCGGTACAATCCTCATTGAAGAAAAGTGTATTGGGAAATCAGCAGTGAGTACAGAAAAGCAGCCCCCCGCCAATTCCGTCACCCGCATCAACCCGTCTGCCCTGGCGTCCACCTTGCAGGCCTTCCGCGACCAGCATCCCGGCGTGTTGCAGCCCATGCATGACACGATGTTTTCTGAGACAGCGATCTGCATCAGTCATGCGCATCTGGCACAGATGAAATCTGTCATTGCCGCAGTGGAAACGCTGGTGAGCCTGCCAACCTGGCAGGCACGCGTGCTGGGGGAGACGCGTGAAAATTATCTGCCTGCCAACCCGGGCGTGTTTTTCGGTTACGACTTTCACCTGAATGCGGACGGGGCACACCTGATCGAGATCAACACCAATGCCGGCGGCGGTTTTCTCAGTGCGCTGTTTGAGCGCAGCCAGCTGGTTGCGGGATTGCCGGGGATTACGGTGGGCGCTGCCAACCCTGAGCAGGCATTTGTCGACATGTTCCGTCGCGAATGGGAATTGCAGCGCGGCAGGGTGCCGCTACAGTCAGTGGCGATCGTCGACGAGAATCCGCAAGCGCAATATTTCTATCCGGAATTTGTGCTGGCACGGGATGCATTCGAACGGGCGGGTATCCGTGCCTTCATTGCTGATCCGTCTGAGCTGAAGTCAGGGGTGGATGGCGTGTACCTCGGCGATACGCATATCGGCCTGGTGTATAACCGCCTGACCGATTTTTCGCTGGCGCAGTTTCCTCTGCTGCTGAATGATTACAAGCATAACCTGCTGGTACTGACACCGCACCCGCACGCCTATCAGCTCTATGCCGATAAACGCAACCTGGCGTTATTGAGCGATGAGGCTTTCCTGCGCAGCACGGGGCTGGATGAAAGCAATCTGTCTGCCTTGCTCGAAGGCGTGCCGCAAACGGTGCTGATCGAGTCGCGTGATGAAAAATCCTGGTGGGCCGAACGCAAGGACTGGTTCTTCAAGCCGGCCACCGGCTTTGGCGGCCGTGGCAGTTACCGCGGCGACAAGCTGACCAGGGGCGTGTTCGAGGAGATCGTGCATGGCGGCTATGTGGCGCAACGCAAGGCAATGCCGGGCGAGGTGATGGTGCAGGTGGGTGAGGCAGAGGCTGCGGCTTTCAAATATGACGTGCGTTGCTATGTGTATGAAGGAGAGATCCAGCTGATGGTGGCGCGCATGTATCAGGGGCAGACCACCAATTTCCGCACGCCCGGTGGCGGCTTCGCGCTGGTACGCGTGCTGAACTGACTGCGCAGGCCTGGCACGGACTGTATCAATACCGGCCCGATAAAGCCGGCCTGATTCAACCCGGGTCAGTGTATCGAGGCGGGCGCCGCGTCCTGTGCGTGCGACTTGATGCCGATGAATGTACCACTGGCAAAGCGCGTGCGGTTTTTCATGAAAAACAGGAATATCGATATGGTGCGCCGGAGCAGGTATGAGGACTTGGTGCCTGCAAAATACCCGGGTGGATGGCGCACATTCCTGAAAAAGTTGCCGATCAGCCGCTTGGCGGGATAGTCGGTAAACAAGCGTGACAGCTTCATCAGCTCGAATTCATGGGCGTGTGAGTCTACTCTGGAAAATCCCGCCTCCTGCATCATGTTCTGCAAACCATCCTGCTGCAGCATCTTCATGTTGCAGCCGCACATTGCATAGGTCCTGGCAGCAAATGCCTCGTTTTTCCTGCGGCGTTGCTGGCTGAACATGCCGCCGGGCATCAGCGCGGCACAGGCTCGCTGGTAAAACGCCTGCACATCAGGCAGGAACATGCTGACTGAAATGCACAGGATGCCTGCAATGCGGAGATCGGGATGGTCCCGCAGGAAGGCGTCAAAATCCCCATGATGGAAGCTCAGGTTGGCTTGCGCCGCATGGCGTGCGGTTGCCTTGTGGATGGCCTGGGCATTGATGTCGAGGCCAATAACCTTTTGCCGGGGATTGAGCAGTGAGGCCGGTTGCGCCGTACCCGCACCACTGCCGCAGCCGATATCAAGCACGACACCAGCAGCAAGATCCGGGTGCGACCGCACATGCTGTGCCAATGCCTTGCGCAGGTTGTGGATGGTCGTCAGGCTATGGGGGCAAGCCTTCTATCCCCATGACATGTTCCAGGATTTCATAGGTGTTTACGAGTTCACATCGCATCATATGATTTCTTCCGGGGTTGGCAGGAATGTATCGGCAATTGTGGCAAGGAGATAAGCATATACCAGTAATTGTCCTGTACATGGCTGGAATTTTCTCACGACTTGCGGCAGTTTTGCAGTGAGGCAACGCAGCAGGCAAATGGTGTGATGCAAATAACGATGGCCGCAATGTGCGGCCATGTCATGTTACATCAGGAGAGTTGACAGCTCAGAAATCCTTGGTCTTGATCACGGTGAGCTTGGGGTCGGGCTCTGCCTTGAGCGTCTTCAGGTATTCGTATTTGTCGCTGAGCAGGTTCACGATTTCAACAAAACCCTTGCTGGTCGCAATCTGCAACGCGGTTTTGCCTTCGCTGTTGGTGAGCTCGGTATTGGCGCCAGCCGCAACCAGTGCCTGGCATACCTCAAGGCTGCCTTTGGTGCAGGCCTGCATCAGTGGTGTCCACTTGAACTTGCTTTGTGCATCGATATCCACGTCTTTGGAAATCAGCAGGTCCACGATTCTGGTCATGCCCTTGAATGCAGCCCAGTGCAAGGGGGTAAAGCCGTTCATGTCCTTGGCGGTCAGTCTCGCGCCATTATGGATCAGCATGCTTGCAAGTTTTTCCTTGCCGTTGGCCGCGGCGATCATCAGCGGTGTCCAGCCGCGCTCATCCTTGACCTCAAGGTCGATTCCGCATGACAGGAAGACATACACCGCTTCCATGTTTTCAGTTTCAATTGCCTTGATGAAGCCCTGCGGGGTATGGTTGAAACCGAGTTTCTCGATTTCGCGGCGTTTGAGTTCAGGAATGTTGTTCCAGGAGTTTTGCCTGGCGCGCCTTATATCGATCGTGGAGAAGAATTTCTCCAGCCGGATGATTTCTGCAGCAGCCTCGGGCGGGAAGCCCTGACGTGAGCCGCCGCTGTTGTCCACCATCAGGTCCAGCAGGTAGGCTTCAATCAGCTTGGTTTCACACAGTTCAACAATTTTCTGGAAGACGCGCTGAAAGCGTTCCTCAATGAGCTTGGGGTAGATGTCGGTTCTGCCATCCAGGGCATTTAATAATGTCTCGTTCATGGTGCACAAATGTTACGTGTATTGAGCAATGAGACATGCAATCCGGACAATCGTGCCTTGCTGAAAAAAACAGAATCGGGGTGTTTCGGCTTCCGGTTAAATTGCATAACCCATATAGATATGCCTGAATACTAACACCATTTTTTATATCAAGATACTGTTATATCGGGATATTTCGGGAGGCAGTGGATTTCAGGCCGGGAGGGGGAAGCGGGGAAATGATTTCCTGGTTAACACTGTTATCAATCATTCAGCCTATTTTATGACTGTAGCTATGCCCGAAGTTGAATGCTCGAATGCGCCCCCAGGGGGCTGGCGTTGCTGTTTCTGTTTTGACAAAGCTGCGCTCGCTTACTTGGAGTCCTTTAGTCCGGCATGAAAGATGGTGACGTTGTTGCGGCCGTTTTCCTTGGCATGGTACATCGCGAGGTCGGCATGCTTGACCAGTTCCTTGTCTTCCTTGCCATGTTCGGGATAGATGGCGACGCCGATGCTGGAGCCGATCTGCACGGTCTTGCCGAGGATCTCAAAAGGCTGGTTCATCGCATGACGGATCTTTTCGCCGACCTCAAAGGCATCCTTTTCATCCTTGATGGCGCCGAGCAGTACGACGAATTCATCGCCGCCGATACGTGCCACGGTATCCGACTGGCGCACACATTCCTTCATGCGTCCGGCCACCTGTTTCAGCAGGATGTCGCCGACCTCATGGCCAAAGTTGTCATTCACCGGCTTGAACTTGTCGAGATCGATGAACATCAGGCCGAAGCGCTGGTGCGAGCGCCGTGAATTGCTGAAAGATTGTTGCAGGCGGTCACTGAACAGCGCGCGGTTGGGCAGGCCGGTCAAGGCATCATATTGCGCCATCTGCCGCATGCGTTCCTCGATCAGCTTCTGTTCGGTGATGTCGGTGGCAATGCAGCAGATGGCATAGATGGCGCCGCCCTCATGGCGCAAAGGGATGCGGGTAGTGAGATAGATGCGGGTTTTGCCGGTCAGCGGGTTGATGATGGCTTCTTCGCTGCTGAGCATGACCTCTTCCTGCAAAACTTTCAGGTCGTTGCTGGCAATGCTGGCGGCGGTGGTGGCGTCATAAAACTTGCTGTCGTCAAAACCGATGATTTCGTTGCGCGGGGCATTGAAGGTCTCCTGCAGCAGGCGGTTTGCAAACAGGTAGCGTCCCTGGCGATCCTTCATGTAAATATTGGCGCGGACATTTTCGAGGATGTCCGACAGCAATTTTTCATTTTCGCGGATGGACTGTTCCGAGCGGCTGCGTTCCATTGCAATGCCGGAGATGGTTGCCATGCGCGTGAGGAAGGCGAGGTCGTGTTCGTCCGGTTTGCGGGATTCATTGAAGTACATGTCGAATGTGCCAAGCACCCGTCCCGTTGCCGTGTGGATGGGTTCGGACCAGCTGGACAGCAAGCTGGCGCGTTTGACGGCATCGCGATGCGCTGCCCAGTAGGCATGGTTGGGCATGTCATCGACGATGACGGTCTGTCCGGTGAATGCCGCAGTGCCGCACGCTGCATTACCGACACCGATTTCCAGTTGCTGCAGGGCATTGCTGAAATCCGCTGGCAGGCTGGGTGCAGAGCCTTTGTGCAGATGCAGGCCTGATGCATCGAGTATGTTGATGCAGCACATCGCACCGGGACGGGATTGTTCTGCGCTGGCGGCGATGACATCCAGCACATTGTTCAAAGGCGCGTCCTTGCCCAGAAGTTCCATTATTTTGCTTTGTGACACTTCCTGTTGTTCGGCCCGTTGCTGTTTGCTGATGCTGCGCGCCAGTTTGCTGCGGATACGCAGGATGTAATACAGCGAGATCGCGCTGATCAGAGTGATTATGGAAACGCTTGATATTATTAATAATTTATTTTTATTGATATTTTTCGGGTAATTGTAGAGAAAGTCTTCCAGGGAATATTTTTCTGGCAAGAGGCTGATTTCTGCATAGCTGGATGCGATGGCGTTCCAGCGACCACTGCTGAAATTGCCGATGCCGACGATATCCGGGCGCATCAGCACCTGCAACTGCTTGGCCTGGTAGAGATAGAAAGGTCGCGGATGCCGTTGTGAATATTTGCTGATGATGAGGTTGGTCACTTCATCCACGTGACTCATTGCATACTGCCAGCCTCGCAGGGAGGCTGCGCGGAATGCCTTTACCCGTTCAGGATGCTTGCTGATTTCCGATGTCGAGGTAAACAGGTTGTCACCATAGAAGTCGATACTGTCGGTACGCGGTGAATAAGTCTGGTAGCTGAAATTCGCACGATCCAGGTAGTAAGGCTGGAACAGCATGGAGGCTGACATGGCGTCTATCCTGCCATCTATCAGGTATTGCGGGTCCTGCAGTCCGCCGACAACCGGTATCTGCTCCAGCGGAATTTCCTCGGTTTTTAGGTAGGCCTGCAATTCGATCGCCTCGGGAGCGATTGCGGATTTTTTGCCGACGATATCCTGAATGGTCTGCGTCTGGCGTGCCAGCAGCAGGTATGGCGAATGCTGCATGATGACAGCCAGCACGACCACGGATTTGCCATGATGCTGTTCGAGCAGCAGGCTGCTGTCGGAAACGCCATACTGGGCGTGACCGGCATCCACTTCACCAGCGCTGCTGATTCCAGGCTGGCCTTCCTTCAGGCTGACATTCAGGCCGGCCTCAGCGTAATAACCCATTTCGACTGCTGCATAGTAGCCAGCATATTCGAAAGAGTGTGCACCATTCAATTGCAACACAATGTTTTCTGGCTGGGCTGCTGAAAGGGCTGGCGTGGTGTAGCCGGCTGCCAGCAAAAGCATGGCAGCCAGGAGAATCTTGAAGCGTGCAGAGTGTGAGGATCGATACAAATGCATCAGGTCAGGGCGTGGGAACTGTTTCATGCGCCCTATAGTTTAGCCGAGCAGGTGCTTTACGTGCTCGCGTTCTTCCTGCAGCTCCTTCAGGCTGTCCAGCATATGCTTGCGCCCAAGCTCGCTGATGTCCAGTCCCTGCACGATGCTGTAATGCCCGTTGCGGCAGGTTACCGGGAAGCTGTACATGACGCCTTCAGGGATGCCATAACTGCCATCGGAGGGTACGCTCATCGATACCCAGTCATTGTGGTGCGAACGCAACAGCCAGTCATGTACATGCGAAATGGCTGCGTTGGCGGCACTGGCTGCGCTGGACAGGCCACGCGCATTAATCACGGCTGCACCACGGTTCTGAACAGTCGGAATGAATTCCTTCTCGATCCAGCCAGGGTCGGTCAACAGGTCCAGCACCTTGCGTCCGCGAATTTCGGCAAAAGAAAGGTCGGGATACTGGGTCCCGGAGTGATTGCCCCATACGGTCATTTTCTGGATATCGCGGATGGGCTGGAACAGTTTAATCGCGATCTGCTCGATACCGCGATTGTGGTCCAGCCGCATCATGGCGCTGAAGTTGCGGGGGTCGAGGTCAGGTGCATTTTTCATCGCGATCAGCGCATTGGTGTTGGCCGGATTGCCGACCACCAGGACTTTGACATGGCGTGCCGCCACCTCATTCAGGATCCGGCCCTGTTCGGCAAAGATGGGGCCATTGGCCTGGATAAGGTCCTTCCGCTCCATGCCCTTGCCGCGCGGGCGGGCGCCCACCAGCAGGACGACTTCAGTATCGCGGAAAGCCACTTTTGGGTCGTCGGTAACGATGACCTGCTGCAACATGGGGAATACGCAATCTTCCAGCTCCATCGCCACGCCGCGCAACATTGGCTGGGATTGGGGAATGTCGAGGAGCTGCAGGATGATGGGTTGCTCGTGGCCAAGCATGTCGCCATTTGCAATGCGGAACAGCAGGCTGTAACCGATCTGGCCTGCTGCACCAGTGACTGTAATACGAATGGGGGATTTCATTTCACACTCCATTGCAATGAACAGGCATACATTCTGCCAGTATTTTCGCGTGCCGCACAATGCTCTTTCATGATAATGTGTGAAAAATAGCCAGAATAATCAGTCGCATGAAAATTAAGCTAAAGAAGAGGATAATCAGGCCGATAAGTAACCAACTTCGACTCCCGTCGTGAATCCTTGGATGGATTGGATTTGAAAGGGATAGAAAGTACTTGGGGGAGTTCAAATGACTAATTGGATAAAAAGCAGCGTCAGGAACAAGCTGTTGCTAGCTGTTGCAGGAGCCTGTTTGTTCGTGGCGATTGGTATGACGGTGGCATTGGTCAGTCTGTCCCGGACCAGTGACAGTTTCAGCCACTTTGTGGATTATGATCAGGCAAAACTTAAGGCATTCAATATCATGTATTCCCAGGGATTGCTGGGTGGGCAGGCACTGCGAAACTATGTTCTGAATCCTTCAAGTGAAAAAAAGACATTGACCAATTTGCAGAAATCTACCGAAGATTTCAATGCCGCGCTGGAAGTTGTCAGAAAAATCAGTGAAGGCGATACGACGATGCAGAATCTGATACAAGATGTTTCTGAGCGATGGAAGGTAATTGTACAAAGCCGTGACAAAGTGGTTGGGATTGCCAATTCAAATCAGACGGAAGCAATAAAGTTGTTGAATGAGGAGGAGACGCCAGCCTGGCGTCAGGTCAGGGAGTCATTGCAGGGCCAGATAGCAGAGCTGGAAAAAAGGTCTCAAGCGAGCAAGGATAATATCAAGAGCAATACCCGCTCAGCATTGGTTATCAGTCTGGTATTCGGCATGATTGCAGTTGTAGTCGGGGCTTTTGCCGTGATCTGGGTGACCGAGAGTTTCAAGCGATCTATGGATGCTGTAACCAGGTCTATGGAAATGCTGGCAACGGGCGAAGGTGACCTGACACAGCGTTTGCCGGAGAAATCCACTGATGAGATTGGCCGGCTGTCTGCCTCGTTCAACCAGTTCATGAACAAGCTGCATGGCATCATCAGCCAGATCCGCGAAAATGGAGAGGAGCTGTCCGGTTCCGCGGTACAGCTGTCGGCAACCACACGGCAGATAGCCGAGGCATCGCACAGGCAGAATGATGCTGCATCAGCCACTGCCGCTGCAGTCGAGGAAATGTCGGTGAGCATATCCTCCATCGCCGATGCTTCTGCCGAAGTTCATAATATTTCGAACATCAACTTGCAGTTTGCCAATGAAAGCAATGAGCACATGTCGCAGTTGATTGGTGAAATCGGCATGGTGGAAAGTGCGGTTGAGGAAATTGGCAAGACTGTTGAATTGTTCATGAAAAGCACGCAGGAAATCACCAGCATGACATTGCAGGTAAAGGAAATCGCGGACCAGACCAACTTGCTGGCGCTGAATGCTGCGATTGAAGCTGCAAGGGCAGGTGAGCAGGGGCGTGGGTTTGCAGTAGTGGCAGATGAAGTGCGCAAGCTGGCTGAAAAATCGGCAAAGTCCGCTGGTGATATCGATATGGTGACGCACCGGATTGGTCAGCAATCCGAGGAAGTGAACAAGTCGATTGATCTTGCCAACCAGTCATTGGGCAAGAGCCAGGACTTCATGGAGACAGTGACGATAGGTCTGGGCCAGGCTTCGGCCAGCGTGCGCAAGGTCAACGAGAGTGTGGATGAAATCTCGGGCTCCATTGATGAACAGAAATCGGCCAGTACCGAAATTGCGCAGAATGTGGAAATGATTGCACGCATGAGCGATGAAAATAATGTTTCGATCAATGAAACCAGTGCTGCCGTGGAAAATCTGGAGTCGCTGGCGGTCAAGATGCAGTCCCTGGTGTCCCGCTTCAAGGTATAAATTCAAAACGGTCTTTCCAAATTTATTAAATTGTTGTTATAATGCCGGGCTCCGGTTTTGCAGCAGCTTGAACCGGGCAATTGCGGGAATAGCTCAGTTGGTAGAGCGCAACCTTGCCAAGGTTGAGGTCGCGAGTTCGAGTCTCGTTTCCCGCTCCATCCCCTCCTTATTGTCTCCAAATCCTCCTGATTGGTTTTGTTGCGTCAGTATTTGTATACTGCATGCACCCGTTCCTTTGGAGTTCTCTCATGCGTGCAACAGCCGACATCCTGGGCAAGAAAGTGGAAATTGAATGCAGTCCGTCCGCGGACAAGGCAATGGCAGGGCTGGCTGAACCGCTGCTTGTCGAAATGGAGCTGTATTTCAGCTGCATGATACGCAAGGCGGTGCGCTTCAACCGGACTGACAAGATGAAGTTCAGTGTACAGGTCACTCCCAGGCTAATCGTCGGTTTTCGCCCGGTCGCTACAAAATCATGCAGCATCAGTGAGGTGGAAAATGCGCCGCCAGTGGAAGATTTCCCCATCGTCAAACCTGAGGCTTTTGTGCCGCGAAAATTGAGTATCGATTTCAGGAACGGGCACTGGACAGGTGAATTCCTGATGGCCTGAGGGGCGCGTAATTACAGGAAGCGGTCAAGCAGGCGGCGGCTGTGCCTGTCCAGGTCTTGCGTATTCCTGATCAGGAACTGAATGCCGTTCCCGTCACTGATCAGCAATGCCTTGCGGTCCAGCCTGCGGATATTTTCCTCTCCCTGTAACACCAGCTCCGTATTGCCACGATTGGTTTCCACTTTCCAGATGCTGGGGGTGGCAAACGTGGAGACGGTCAAGATGCGGCTGATCTCGGGGATGAATTCTCTTTGGGTGATTTCTTCCTGGATGAGTTCGCGCGTTTCCTGTGTGACGTTTTCCAGCGTATCAATCCACGCCAGTTCATGGCCCTCCTGGCTGAGGATGGAAATGCCGAACTCGGGTGCGCTGATTGGGAAGGCATGAACCGGCATCACGCCTTCATGCTGGAGGCCATCGGCGGTGGTCAGAATCAGCTTGCCAAAAGGGTTGCGCTGCAGTTTCAGGTCCATCATTGCTGTCCTTCCTGGTGAGCGGCATCATCCATGTCTGTATCCACATTCCGTGCTTGTGCCTGGTAGAGTCGGAAATATGCGCTTTCCTTCGCCATCAGTTCGTCATGGCTTCCTGTTTCAACCACCTGCCCACGGTCCAGCACGACCAGTTTGTCGGCCTTGCGCAGGGTTGAAAGGCGGTGTGCAATTGCGATGGTGGTGCGCCCCTGGACGAGGTTGTCCAGTGCTTTCTGGATTTCCTTTTCTGTGGTCGAGTCGACAGAAGATGTCGCTTCATCCAGGATCAGGATGCGCGGATCGATCAGCAGCGCGCGCGCGATGGAGATGCGCTGGCGCTCGCCACCTGACAGGGCCTGCCCACGCTCGCCGACCAGCGAGTCATAACCTTGCGGCAGCCTGAGGATGAAATCATGCGCGTGCGCAGCGCGTGCGGCTGCGATGATTTCTTCACGCGTGGCACCGGGTTTGCCATATGCGATATTTTCGGCAATGGTGCCGAAAAACAGGAAGGGCTCCTGCAGCACAAGGCCGATATTGCTGCGGTATTCGGAAACGGGCAATGAACGGATATCCACGCCGTCGAGACGGATGGAGCCTTCGGTGACGTCATAAAAACGGCAGATCAGGTTGACCAGTGTGCTTTTGCCGGAACCGCTGTGACCCACGAGGCCGATCATTTCTCCGGGATGGATGGTGAGGTTGATCTTGCGTGTAACGGTGCGGTTGCCATAGCGGAAGCCGACATTGCGCAGTTCGAGCTCGCCTCGCGGGTGTGCGATGTGCACGGGGGTGGCGGTTTCCGGTACGCTCGAGACGTGATCGAGTACATCGAAAATGCGTTTTGCCCCAGCGGCGGCCTTTTGCGTGAAAGATACAATGCGGCTCATTGAGTCCAGGCGTGTGTAGAAACGGCTGATATAGGCGAGGAAGGCGACCAGCACACCGACCGTCATGTCGTTTTCTTCTACCAGCCAGATCCCCAGGGCCCATACGATCAGCAACCCGAGTTCGGTCAGCAGGGTCACGGAAGGGGAAAACAGCGCCCAGATGCGGTTGATGCGGTCATTCACTTCCAGGTTGTGCCGGTTTGCCTGATGAAAGCGCTCGGTCTCCCGCTTTTCCTGGGCAAAGGCCTTGACTACCCGTATGCCAGGTATGGTGTCGGCCAGTACATTGGTCACTTCGGACCAGACACGATCCACTTTCTCAAAGCCCGTGCGCAACTTTTCGCGCACGGCATGGATCATCCATGCGATGAATGGCAGCGGTACCAGGGTTACCAGCGCAAGCCAGGGATCAATCGAAAACATGATGATTGCGGTCATCAGTATCATCAGCACATCGGTGATGAAATCGAGCAGATGCAGCGACAGGAAAAGGCAGATGCGGTCGGTCTCCGAGCCGATGCGGGTGATCAGGTCGCCGGTGCGCTTGCCGCCGAAATATTCGAGCGAGAGCTTCAGCAGGTGGGTGTAGGTGATATTGCGCATGTCGGCACCGATACGTTCGCTGACCAGCGCAAGCACATACGTACGCCACCAGCCGAGTCCCCATGCCAGCAGGGCAGAGGCAAACAGGCCGCTCAACATCCAGCCGACCAGGCTGTAATCAATGGGCTTGCCATTCTGGAACGGGATCAGCACCTTATCCATCAGCGGCATGGTCAGGTAGGGGGGAACCATTGTCGCGCCGGTGGAGGCCAGGGTGAGGAAGAAACCAAGCAGCAGTTGCTTGTTGTAAGGTTTGGCAAAACGCCATAGCCTGAACAGCACCCAGGTGGAAGGCGGGGTAAGGGTTTCTGCAGTGCAGACTGGGCACTCATCCTGACCGGGAGGCAATGTGGCATTGCAGTTAGGGCAAACCGAGTCCGCAGGCGGGGCGGCCGGCAAGCCGTCCAGGAAGTTCGCCAGTTGCTGTTCAAAGTAGATGGCAATGCGCTGCGCCGCCAGGTTCTGAGCCAGGGTATAGCGCCAACGCGCTAGCCTGGCGTGCTGGTCAACCAGTTCCAGTGTGCCAACACCGGCATGATCGCCGCGTTGAAGTGCATGCCCCTTGCGGAAAGGTTTGCTGTGCCAGCCTGTTTCATCTGCATGCCTGAATAACAGTCGGGTGTTGGTAAGAACCAGCCAGTAATCGCGGAACTGCAGGTTGGCATCCAGATCGCCTTGCATCCAGGCCATGATGGTTTCGTCTGCTTTCATTTCCTGCGCAATTGCTTGTTGCAGGGTTTCCGGCAGGGAAAGTGATGTCGATATGGGTGGCGTGGTCATGAAAGCTTGCGGCTGCTGGAGTGGATGTTGAAATGCCAAAATTCTGTATGCTGATGGTTTAGAATAGCAAATTTGCCGGGTTCTGAATCGTCAAATTGTTTCAAGGCATGTTCTGGTTGAAAGGGAAGTGCGGTAAAGGGCGCACAGTGTAATAAGTTTGCCTGGTTCCGTATAGCCGGCAAACTTGCATTGGTTGTGAATAAACTGTCTTTGATAACAACGAGTTGCATTCCATGTAAACCGGAACTTGGGTAACGCGTTAATTTATTGTCAATTTTTGATTTTCTGCTATCCGTGAACTGTTATTTGAAATTTACTGAATGGAAACGTCAGGCATGAAATTCCTCAAGATCATGCCCCTGCACGGTCCGAATATCTGGACATATCGCCCGGTGCTGGAAACCTGGGTGGATATAGGCGAACTGGAGGATTCTCCCTCCAATACCATCCCGGGTTTTTATGAAAGACTGACCTCCTGGCTGCCTTCGCTGGTGGAACATCGTTGTGGGGTGGGTGAGCGTGGCGGGTTCCTGCTTCGTCTGCGTGAGGGCACTTGGCCTGGACACATCCTCGAGCATGTCACGATAGAGCTGCAGAACCTGGCAGGCATGCAGACCGGTTTTGGCAAGGCGCGCGAAACTTCTGTGCGCGGTGTCTACAAGGTCGTGGTTCGTTCTCGCCATGCTACGGTCAGCAAGGCTTGCCTTGAGGCGGGACGCGATCTGGTAATGGCGGCAATTGAAGATCGCCCATTCGATGTGGCAGGCACAGTTGCCCGCTTGCGCGAGCTGGCGGATTCCTACTGTCTCGGCCCCAGTACCGCGTGCATTGTCGATGCGGCAACTGACCGTAAAATTCCTTTCATACGCCTGAATGAGGGCAATCTTGTGCAACTGGGATATGGCGCAAGCCAGCATCGCATCTGGACTGCGGAAACCGACCAGACCCGGGCGATCTCGGAAAGCATTGCAGGTGACAAGGATTTGACCAAGAGCATGCTGCAATCATGCGGCGTGCCGGTACCCGAGGGGCGAGTAGTTCACAGTCCGGCAGATGCATGGGATGCGGCAGAAGAAATCGGTGGACTGGTAGTGGTAAAGCCGCTGGATGCCAATCATGGCCGTGGCGTGACCGCCGAACTGGAAAAACGTGAAGATATCGAAAAGGCTTATGAAATTGCGCTGAATGAAGGCAGTGGCGTGATGGTAGAGCGATTTGTACGCGGCGAAGAGCACCGGTTGCTGGTGGTCGGCGGTAAGCTGGTGGCAGCTGCGCGTGGTGAGTCCATCTTTATTGAAGGCGACGGTAAATCCAGCATAGCCGAGTTGATTGATTCCCAGTTGAATTCTGATCCTCGACGCGGCGATACCGAAGCTGAGCCGCTGGAATTGATCCAGCTGGAAAAGGAACCCGGGATCTGTTTTGAAATCCAGCGCCAGGGTTTTGAGCCCGCCTCCATTCCCGCAGCAGGCAAAAAAGTCCTGATACAGCGCAATGGCAATGTGGCGATCGATGTCACGGATCAGGTGCATCCTTCCGTGGCTGCAGCAGCCGAACTTGCTGTGCGAGTGATCGGCCTCGATATTGCCGGGGTGGACATGGTAATCGAGGATGTTTCCCGGCCGATTGCACCGCAGCGTGGTGCCATTGTTGAAGTCAATGCGGGGCCAGGTTTGCTGATGCATCTCAAACCAGCGGTTGGTGAGCCGCGGCCGGTCGGGCAGGCAATTGTCGATAGCCTGTTCCCGGGAAATGCCGCGGCCCGCATTCCCATCGTGGGTATTACCGGCACCCGCGGCAAATCGATGGTTGCGCGTCTGGTGGCGCGTTTTCAGCATCTGGCCGGCAAATATGTCGGCCTGACCTGCAACAAGGGGTTTTACCTTGATCAACGCCTAGTCCAGAAGGGCGATCATGCAGGCTGGGGGGCGGCGCAAAAGGTATTGCTCAACCGCTCGGTCAATGCGGCCGTGCTGGCCTGCAGCGCTCAATCCATATTGTCTGAAGGTATTGCTTACGACCGCTGCGATGTGGGTGTGGTAACCAATATTCTGGATGCAGACGGACTCGATGCTTTTTACATCCACAATACCGAGCAGGTATTCAATGTGATGCGTACCCAGATCGATATCGTCTTGCCGGACGGGGTAGCTGTGCTGAATGCCAATGACCCACTGGTGATGCGCATGGCGGAACTGTGCGACGGCAGTGTCTTGCTGTTTGCGGTGGGTGGCGAGCTGGCGCCGATACGTGAACACCTGGCGCAGGGTGGCAGGGCTGTCTATATCCGCAACGGGCATATCGTGATGGCGGAAGGCAGTTCAGAGTCCATACTGGTGGAAACTGCTGCCATCCCAATGCTGCGGACTGGCACGCCAGCCTACCTGGTCGAAAATGTGCTGGCTGCAGTAGGTGCTGCCTGGGCTTTGCAGCTTACGCCGGAGGTGATACGTACCGGGATAGAAACCTTCAAGAGTGATTATTGATATCTGACTGCCAGGGCAGTCATGCAAACAGGGACTAGTAGATGGAAGTTTCTCGTATCAGGGCGTTACGTGGTCCCAATCTGTGGAGCCGACATACTGCAATCGAAGCGGTTGTGTCATGCGCGGGCAATGAGTGTGCGATCGGGGCCATTGAAGGGTTCGAGGCCAGGTTGCGTGCTCGTTTTCCTGAAATTGGCTTTCTGCAGCCGGCCGGCCATCAGGAAAACATTTCGCTGGCCAATGTGCTGGAACTGGCCGTGCTCAACCTGCAGAAGCAGGCAGGCTGCCCGGTTACCTTCAGTCATTCTGTACAAACCATCGAACCCGGTGTGTTCCAGGTCGTGGTCGAGTATACCGAGGAGGTTGTTGGCAGGCTGGCGCTTGAACTGGGACAGTCGTTGTGCAGATCAGCCATGGAAGATACCCCGTTTGACCTGGTGAATGCGCTCGATCGCCTGCGTGAGCTGGATGAGGATGAACGGCTGGGTCCGAGTACCGGCTCCATCGTGCAGGCAGCGATGGCACGCAATATTCCGTTTCGCAGGTTGACATCCGGCAGCATGGTGCAGTTTGGCTGGGGCAGCAAACAGCGGCGGATCCAGGCTGCAGAGACAGACAACACCAGTGCGATTGCCCAGTCGATTGCGCAGGATAAGGAACTGACGAAAAAACTGCTGGATGCGGCGGGTGTGCCCATCCCTTATGGCAGGCCGGTGCAGAGTGAAGAGGATGCCTGGGTTGCAGCCGAGGAAATCGGTTTGCCGGTAGTGGTAAAACCGCAGGATGGCAATCAGGGCAAGGGTGTCACGGTCAATGTGGCAAGCCGTGATCATCTGAAAATAGCATTTGCTGCAGCTTCGGCGATCAGTGAAAACGTGATGGTTGAGCGTTATATGCCGGGCCACGATTTCCGCCTGCTGGTTGTTGGCGGGAAAGTAGTGGCTGCAGCGCGCCGCGATCCGCCGCAGGTAATCGGTGATGGTGTGCATACTGTGCGTGAGCTGGTGAGTATCGTCAACAGCGATCCGCGCCGCAGCGAAGGCCACGCGACAGCACTGACCCGTATCCGGCTGGATGAAATTGCGCTGGCACGCCTGTCACTGCAAGGTTATGGGACTGACTCTGTGCCGCCCAAAGGTTCACGCATCATCCTGCGCAACAATGCCAACCTCAGCACCGGCGGCTCTGCCACCGATGTGACGGATGATGTACACCCGGAAGTTGCCGCGCGCGCAGCAGACGCGGCTAAAATGATCGATCTTGACATCTGTGGAGTGGATGTCGTGTGTGACAGTGTACTCAAACCCCTTGAAGAACAAGGGGGCGGCGTGATCGAGGTTAATGCGGCGCCCGGCTTGCGCATGCATTTGCAGCCTTCCTATGGCAAACCACGTGCGGTAGGAGAGGCCATCATTTCGATGATGTTCGGGCCGGGAGAGTCTGCACGCATTCCAGTGGTGGCGGTTTCAGGCACCAATGGCAAGACGACTACAGTACGCCTGACTTCACACATGTTCGAGCTGAATGGCATGCGTGTGGGCATGACGAATTCGGATGGTGTATACATCCGCAACCAGCGCATTGATACCGGGGATTGCAGCGGACCCAAGAGTGCGCGCAGTGTGTTGCTGCATCCAGAGGTCGATGCCGCTGTTCTGGAAACGGCAAGGGGCGGCATTTTGCGGGAGGGACTTGCATTCGATCGCTGCGATGTTGCAATCATCACCAACATCGGCATAGGTGATCATCTTGGTCTGGGTTACATCAATTCGGTTGAAGATCTGGCTGTGGTCAAGCGCGTCATCGTGCAGAATGTGGCGGCAAGCGGTACTGCCGTCCTGAATGCGGCAGATCCGGTGGTGGTGAAAATGGCTGCCGCATGCCCGGGTGCTGTCACTTTCTTTGCACTGGATGGCCATAATCCGGTGATGGCGACCCATCGAGCAAAAGGACTGCGCGTAGTCTATCGCGACGGGGCTGATATTGTCGCCGCGGATAGCCAGATGGAACAGCGCATTGCGCTGAAGGATATTCCACTGACCCGCAATGGCAGCATTGGCTTCCAGGTGGAAAATGCGATGGCAGCCACTGCTGCCGGATGGGCGCTGGGCCTTGATTGGAAAATAATACGCAATGCACTTGCGACATTCGTGAATGACGCCGCAACCGCTCCCGGCCGCTTCAATGTATTTGATTATCGTGGCGCAACGCTGATTGCCGATTATGGCCATAATCCGGATGCCATCCTGGCGCTGGTCGATGCGATCGACAACATGCCTGCCAAGCGGCGTATCGTGGTCATCAGTGGCGCAGGAGACCGGCGTGATGAAGATATTCGTCAGCAGACGGAAATCCTGGGCAGGGCATTCGATGAGGTGATCCTGTATCAGGATCAGTGCCAGCGTGGGCGTGCGGATGGTGAAGTGCTGGCACTGTTGCAGCAGGGGCTGGTGAACGCTCCACGCACGAAACGGATCGACGAAATCCGTGGTGAGTTCGTTGCAACTGACCTTGCCCTGTCGCGCCTGCAGCCCGGCGACCTGTGCCTGATCCTGGTAGACCAGGTGGACGAAGCACTGCAGCACATTGCACAACGTCTGGCTGAAGCATGAGCAATACACCGAAAAAGCTGCTGGCTGTAGTGGAGTTCATGGAGCACGCGCGGCTGCATGAGATATATAAATCCTTGGGCTTTGAAGTTACTGTGGAATGGCAGGTACGCAAGGCAGTGGCGCTGGTGAAGAAGCTGAAGCCGGATGTGATCGTTGCCGATTTTTATGCGCAAAGCGACTTCCGGGACCGCTTGAGCAATCTTGAATCGCTCCTCGCGGCAACCCAGTTGCTTAAGGATTTCAAGGTGCTGGTGTATTATGAACCGCACAATCTGTCTGCACTTGATCGGGTGCGTGAACGCTTGCATATCGATCTCGCACTGCCGATGCCTGTTTCGGATCAGGTAATACGCGAAGCCATGGATGCCTGGGTTTGATGGTAATTTATTGAATTAATTATTGAATATCCAAATCCGGCGTTCCCGTCCTGCAGGCAGGAGCATTGAACTTAGTGAGCCTGTCATCATGTTCAGGTAAAGTCTAGGCATCATCAACCAGCGGGGGGTCAGATATGCAGCATGCGGGCGGATATTTCAGTGCTGCATCACCGAGCCTCGAAATCCGGCATCGCTCCTCTGGCCTTAACGTTGTTTTTCATGGCAGCCGGCTGACCTATGCGCAATATGTGTCAGCCACCCGCGAGATGATACGCAAGGTGCGCCAGGAATCGCAGGCGGGTTTTCCGGACGAAACGCTGCTGCACAAGATCATTGAAGGCAATACACCGTTTGCGCTGGAACCGGAAAATGACGAAGCGCGCAGCGACTCTGGTAAATTCCGTCGCGGCATCCTGCTCACGCACGGACTCACCGACTCCCCATATTTCATGCGGCATCTGGGCGAAGTTTTCAGGTCTCAGGGTTTTCGCGTACTTTCAGTCCTGTTGCCAGGCCATGGTACGCGGCCCGGAGACCTGCTCGATGTGAAGTGGCGTGAATGGGCCAAGGCGGTGGCCTGGGCCACAGACCGGCTGGCGGAAGAGGCTGAGGAAATTTTTCTGGGTGGCTATTCGGCCGGAGGTGCCTTGAGCCTGTTGCAGGCCATGCATGACAAGCGGATACGCGGCCTTTACCTGTTTGCACCGGCTCTTGATATCAACCACAAGGCGGCCTTCGCCAACCTTCACAAGCTGACCAGCTGGTTGCTGCCACGCAGCAAATGGCTGGAAATCAAGCCGGATCGTGATTTCTACAAATATGAGTCATTTGCAAAGAATATTGCTGCGCAGATGTTCTACCTGACGATTGCACTGGGCAGGCTGTTGCGCCGGCAGACCCTCGATATACCGGTATTTGTCGCAGCCAGTGATGATGACAAGACCGTCAATATCAACGCCACTATCAGCCTGATGGACAGGCTGATCAATCCGGATAACCAGCTGGTCATCTATACTGCGGATGCGGTTAAGCTGGCAAGCCGCCCGTATGAAAGCCGCATACATTGGGAAAACAGCCTGTTCCCCGAACAGAAAATCCTCACCTCGGCCCATACCGGTTTGCTGTTGCCGCCTGATGATGCGCACTATGGCGTTCAAGGTGAATACGCAAACTGCATTCACTACTATCCCGATGAAATGGGAAAATACCTTTCCTGCATGCAGCGCCCGGAAGCGTGCTGGCAGGGCGAAATCAACCCGAAGAACCTGCAGGCCGGCGTATTGCGGCGCCTGATGTTCAATCCTAATTTTGAACACCTGAAGGCAGAGCTGTCGGGATTCATGAGTAAAATTGCGTGATGACTGGGGTTCGGCATGCTCTGTGGGCGTCGCCGGATGATCTGTAACTTACCGCTTGCAGAGGAGGATGCATCATGAATCTGGATGAACTGAAACGCGTGGCACAAGCCATCGTGGCAAAGCAGAAAGGCGTGCTGGCCGCGGATGAGAGCAGCCCCACGATCAAGAAACGCTTCGACAGTATCAAGGTGGAATCGACCGAGGAAAACCGCAGACGTTATCGTGAAATCCTGTTTACCACGCCAGGTATCGAAAGAAACATTGGTGGAGTGATCCTGTACGATGAAACAATCCGTCAGCACACGCGTGAAGGCGTTCCCTTCGCGAAATTGCTGTCAGATCGCGGCATTGCACCCGGCATCAAGGTGGACAAGGGCGCCAAGGCGCTCGCAATGTCTGATGGCGAGCGCATTACAGAAGGCCTTGATGGATTGCGTGAACGCCTGCTGGAATACCGCCAGCTTGGCGCAAAATTTGCCAAATGGCGCGCAGTGATTGATATCGATGAGCACAAGATACCCTCACCGTATGGCATCCGTGCCCACGCCCATGCATTGGCGCGTTATGCGGCATTGTGCCAGGAAGTGGGCCTGGTGCCGATCGTGGAGCCGGAAGTACTGATGGATGGGGTGCATACAATAGCGCGATGTGAAACCGTTACCGGCCGCGTGCTGGAATCCGTATTCAGCGAGCTGGATGCCCATCGAGTGGTCTTTGATGGCATGTTGCTGAAGCCGAACATGGTAATACCGGGAAAAAAGTGTGAACATCAGGCGTTTGCACAGGAAATCGCCGAAGCGACGATGCGCTGCTTTTATCGCTATGTGCCGGCAGCGGTGCCCGGCATTGTATTCCTGTCGGGTGGGCAGAGTGATGTGGAGGCGACGGAAAACCTGAATGCGATGAATGCCATGGGCAACCATCCCTGGCAAGTCAGTTTTTCCTACGGCCGTGCGTTGCAGGCACCAGTGCTGGCTGCATGGCAGGGCAAAGAGGCAAATGCGGAAATCGCCCAGCATGCATTGCAGCTGCGCTGCAGGTTGAATGGCCTGGCACGGGATGGCAAATATGAGAAATCCATGGAGCACTCAAATTGACTGGCATTAATGAAAAAAACATGGAGGACAGCATTTGCCCGATCCGGTGAAGTCATCCTTGCCAATACGCCAGCTGCTATGTTTATTCCTTGTCCTGCTGGTTTTCAGAACGACGGGCATACACGCGGCGGAGCAGATTCGCCTGCTGACTTACTACAGGGACCTGCCTTATTCCGGCGAGGGGAAGGACAGCGAAACCAGGGCGCTGGCATCCTGGCTGAGCAAGCAGTCATCAGGGCGCTATCATTTCACTGCAGAGCAGCTCCCCAGACTCAGGCTGGATGATGTGATGCGGACCAGCTGCCAGCATGCCGTTGCGGCCTGGGTCAGTCCTAAATTCGTGGATTATGCGAAAAATAACGGTTATATCTGGAGCAAGGCAATCATCCGGGACACCGACCTGATCGTTTCAAACCGGAACAAGCCTGTTGAGTATATCGATGAAAAATCGCTGGATGGTTATGTATTGGGTGGCATCATAGGCAGGCAATATCCTGACTTTTCAGCCGGCCTGCAATCAGGCAGAATCATCCGGGAGGATACCGGCAGCGTGGAGCAGAATATGCTCAAGCTCAAGCTGGGCAGGGTGGATGCCACATTTGTACAAGGTTCAGCCCTGCCGTATTTCAGGCAGAAATTCGGCGATATGGATAGCTGGCTGTATATCGCAAGCAAACCACGTCAGTTCATCGAGCGCAGGATGCTGAGTTGCAGGGATAATGCGGAAGTCATGCGCTATATCGACAGCATCATCTGCAAGTACCATCCTCTGAAACTGCAGAAGTCGGATTACCTTCGGCAAATTTGCAAGCCAGGACTCAGGTTCTGAGCGTACCTTGGCAGTCGGTCAGGCTGCTGCTGATGCTTTCCACAACCCGGCCAATGTCTTAAACTTTGCTTACCGTCAACTCCTGAACCTGCAGCCATGTCCACGCTGATCTTCGCCCACCGTGGCGCCAATCGAGAAGCCGCTGAAAATACCCGTAGTGCATTTGAACTGGCGATGCATTACCCGATTGATGGCATGGAAACCGATATCCAGCTGAGCCGGGATGCCGTGCCGGTGCTCTGGCATGACCGTTTTCTCATCAAATTGCGCCAGCCGGTAAAGCATATCGATGATTTTGATGTGCGCGAGCTGGAGGCGATGAACTTTGCAATGCATTTCTCACCGTCGGCTAAGCCGGAGGGCGTGGTGAGACTGAGTGATTTCCTGTCTGAATTCCGCAAGCGGACACGCTTGCTGCTGGAAATCAAGAATCGTGACTGGGAAGAAACGAAACGTCATGAGATAAAAGTGCGCCAGACACTGGAAATGGTGGGGGAAGTCGGAGATGACCGCATCATTGTATCTTCCTTCAATCTGGAAAGCCTGCTCTATGCAAACCGGATACGACCGAATTTTCCGCTCATGTTGAACCTGGAAGATGACCAGGGTTTGCTCGATGTGAGAAACGCAATGAAGGGTCATGCATTCCTGCATGGAGTATGCGTGCATATCGGCGCACTGGAAGAGGCCATGGTCAGCCTAGTACATAAAGCCGGAAAAATCATTGCTGTCTATACCTGCAATACTGAGGATGAAATTCGCAAGGCGCTGGCGCTGGGCGTGGACATCCTGATCAGCGACCTGCCGCAATACGCGCTGCAACTCAGGGACCAGGCCAGATGAAACGTGATTTCGCACGACTGCAGCAAGGAGAGGATTTTGACCTGCTTGTCTGTGGCGGCGGAATTTATGGCGCATGGACTGCCTATGATGCAGCATTGCGCGGCCTGAAAGTTGCGCTGGTTGAACAGGGTGACTGGGCCTCGGCGACATCATCCGCTTCGAGCAAACTGATACATGGTGGCTTGCGCTACCTTGAATCATATGATTTCAAACTGGTGAAGAAGGCGCTGGCTGAGCGGCGTCGCCTGCTTGACCTGGCGCCTCATCGCGTCTGGCCATTGCGGTTCGGTGTGCCTGTCTATGAAGGCAGCCGGGTTGGCCGGTTCATGCTGGCAGCCGGGTTGCTGGTTTATGATTTTCTTGCCGGTAAACTCTTTGGCAGCATGCGTCATCGCCATTTCAGCCGCAAGCGGTTTGCCGAAAAATTCGCGTTGCTGGAAAGGCGTGGCATGAAAACCGGCTTTACCTATCAGGATGCGCAGACAGATGACGCGCGGCTGGTGCTCGAGCTGGTGGATGGTGCGATGCAGGCGGGTGCTGTATGTGTGAATTACTGCAAACTGAATGGCCTGCATGAAAAGGCAGGTCAGGTTGATACTGTGACATTGCAGGACATGGCGGGAGCAGGCATGGCGGAAATCCGTGCCCGTCAGATTGTCATGACGGCCGGGCAATGGGCGACCACGGGCGATGAAAGTGCTGTATGGTGCCGCATGAGCAAGGGTATCCATCTGGTCCTGCCGCAATTGTTGCAGGACGAAGCCTTGTTGCTGACCGCGCCACAGGATGGGCGCGTATTCTTCATGATTCCCTGGTATGGCTGCACCCTGGTAGGAACTACCGACTCCGATTACCATGGGGATATCAGTGCGGTGGCGGTGGAAGACCATGAGGTGCAGTACCTGCTTGATGCCTGCAACCATTACCTGCGCAATCCCTTGCATCGACGCCATGTGCAGGGCAGCTTTGCCGGGCTGCGCGTGATGAAGCATAGCGGACTGGCTTCGCCTTCTGCTGTCAGCCGTGACTGGGAATTGAAGCAGGCACACAATGGAGTGCTGTTTTCAATTGGAGGAAAAATCACATCTGCGCGAGAAGATGCAACGGTTATCGTTGATGCGGTATGCGACAAGTTAGGGCTGGAAACTGCCTGCGCCACTTCGTCGCGCAAACTGCCCTGGGCGCCGGCAGGGACATTTGAAGCGTTGCTGGCACAACTGAAAACCGGGCATCAGGGCGATGCCATGGATGCACAGGCTTTTCTGTGGCTGGGGCGCCGGCATGGCCGACGCGCAGTTGATGTTCTTGAAGGCACCTCTTTAAAACAAAATCATGAGGATTTCATTGTGCCCGGCCTGCCATTGCTCTGGGCTGATTTGCTGTATTGCGCAGGGCATGAAATGGTCGTGCATCTGCCAGACCTGCTGCGGCGCAGGATGCCGTTGCTGATCCTTGCCCACCTGAATGAAGGACTGTTGCTGCAGATCGCGCAGCGAGTTGCGCCTCAGCTGGAGTGGGATGAGGCGACCATCAGTCGTGAGGTGGCACTGTGCCTGAACAGCTTTCCATGAGTCCGGTTGCGGTCGCACTGGATCTCGGCAGTACCTCGATCAAGGCGGGGCTGCTGGACGGCAGGGGGCAGCTCCGGAACCTCATTACAAGGCCGGTACCACCTGTACAGGTCCATGCTGACCGATATGAATCTGATGCGCTTGCATATGCAGAATCAGCCACAACGGTGCTGGCACAATGCCTGGCTGGCATCCCGAATTCCCTGCCATTGGGCATCTGTACGCAACGCTCCAGTTTCCTGGTGTGGGACAGCACCAGCGGAAAACCGGTCACGCCACTGATTTCCTGGCAAGATGGGCGAGGTGCAGCAAGTTGTGACGCATTGCAAGAAGCTGAATCAGAAATAACTATGCTGACAGGCTTGCGTTTGACACCCTATTACCTGGCGCCCAAGCTGCGCCTGCTGTTGCAGCAGGATCCTGCATTGACTGAAAATTTGCTGGCACGCACATGGCTGCTGGGTACGCTGGATACTTACCTCATCTGGCGCCTGACTGACGGCAGGCACTACCATATGGATGTTTCGATGGCGGCACGTACGCTGTTGCTCGATATCCATACACAACAGTGGTCGTCAAGGTTGTGTGAGCTGTTCGGGATTCCGCTATCCATCCTGCCGCAAATCACCGCATCAACATCACTGGATATTCCGTTGAATAACGGGCCCGTCTTGCGTGCGATGCTGGCTGACCAGTCAGCTGCACTGTTTGCGGCTGTTGGCTCGCGCAGTGATGTTGCACTGGTCAATCTGGGTACGGGTGGCTTTGTCATCCGCAATCATGAAAATGGACAATCCGGAGCAGAAGGATATCTGCACACGCTGGTAATTCGCGGCAAGGCTGCACCTCCACAATTTGCAGATGAGGGTACGCTGAACTCGATAGCCTCAGCGCTGGCACCTTACCCGGTAGCCCGCTGCTTGCCCGGGCAGCTTGGGCAGCAGGCAGATATTTTCTGCCTCGCCGAGCCCAGCGGGTTGGGTGCGCCCTATTTCCGCAAGGACCTAGGCCTGACATTTTCCGCGCCAGTCGATGACCTGACAGAGGAGCAGCTGGCAGCACTATTGCTGGAAGCCGTCATTTTTCGTGTGGCACGCATCGTGGAAGCGTTTCAGTGCGATGCACCACTCAGCATGGTATATCTATCGGGGGGATTGGCCGAGCTGAAGTGCATACAGCAGGGACTGGCCGAGTGCCTGAAAATCCCCCTGGTCATGCTGCAGCAACACGAAGCAAGCCTGCAAGGGGCTGCCATGCTTGCGGCAGCATGCAGCAATACCGCGATAGCGGCGCAGCAAGATGCCATATCTCCCGCGCAGAATCCGCACTTGGCAGGCAAGTTTCTGCGCTGGAAATGCTGGCTGGATGGCATTGTCGCTTAGCGCAATTTCATTGCGGCGTGGTAATACTAACGGTAATTTCCTGCATGCTATTGCCTGCCATGTTCAAGCTGCAATATCGGCTGTTTTTTTACTGGCAATCCGGACGCGCTGACCATCCGGACATGAATTGTGACCGTTTGTAATGAGCTGACTATCAAATTCTGCATGCAGTGATACTGTGGAATCGAAATGCATTCCATTTCATCCCTAGAGTGTCCTCTCTTCGCCAGCGTGTAATCCAGCTGGCGATTTTTTTGCTGCTGCACGAACGCTCAAGTTTGGTGCACCTTCCGTTTCTGACGACGTGACCGAATCATTTCATTTAATTATTTATTAATATAATCAATATATTAATAAATAAATGTTTTCATGGCATCAATTTTGCTCTTTTATTGGTTGCCATGAACCATTCAGTCAAAACTCACACTTTCCGGGTGAACCTGAGTTTATCCCGCTCAGGGCTTGCAGGCCCTTTCCACATGCTGTCGTTCACATGTCGCAGTTATTGGTATCGCCATCATGGTTACCGTTGAGCCCGAAGTCCTGCAGGATTCGTCGCCACCGACCCAGCGCATCGTCAAGATCAGGCGTGACTACAACACTTGGGTGGCAAACGAAACACTGGAAGATTATGCGTTGCGCTTTACCGCAAGAAAATTCCGCAAGTGGTCAGTGCAGAATGTCGCGAATACGGCATTTGGAGCGGCATCGTTACTGGTGCTGGAGGCCATAGGCGCATCCATCATGGTGAATTACGGATTCATCAATGCAGCCTGGGCCTTCCTGGCAATTGGCCTGATTATATTCCTGACCAGCATGCCCATCAGTTATTACGCTGCCCGCTTCGGTGTCGATATGGATTTGCTGACACGGGGCGCAGGTTTTGGCTATATCGGCTCGACCATCACCTCGCTGATCTATGCTTCATTCACCTTTGTGCTGTTTGCCTTTGAAGGATCCATTCTGGCTTATGCGCTTGAACTGGTGCTGGGTATTCCACCCTCTGCCGGCTACTTGCTGAGTTCATTGGTCATAGTGCCGCTGGTAACCAATGGCATTACGCTGATTAGCCGTTTCCAGGCATGGACCCAGCCGGTGTGGCTGGCCTTGCTGGCGTTACCTTTTATCTTTGTGTTGTCGAATCATTGGGGCGATGTCTCCGGAATTGTTAATTTCCCGGGCAGGGTCGAGGGATCTTCTGGTTTTAACTGGTTCCTGTTCGGGTCTGCAGTCACCATCGGGCTGGCGCTGATTCCGCAGATAGGCGAGCAGGTGGATTATCTGAGGTTCATGCCTGAGAAAAATCAGGAAAACCGGTTCAGGTGGCATGCCGGTGTGGTGACTGGCGGCATGGGCTGGATATTCCTCGGCATGCTCAAGCTGTTCGGGGGCACGATATTGGCATACCTTGCCTTGCAGGCCGGCTACGAAATCGGCAAGGTGCTGGATCCCAATCAGATGTACCTGTACGGATTCAACCAGGTATTTTCAAGTCCGGCTCTGGCAGCCGCAGTGACCGCATTTTTTGTCGTGCTGTCACAGCTCAAGATCAACATCACCAATGCATACGCCGGGTCACTGGCGTGGTCCAATTTTTTCTCGCGCCTGACGCACAGCCATCCCGGGCGTGTGGTGTGGGTCGTGTTCAATGTGCTGATTGCGCTGATGCTGATGGAAATGAACGTGTTCAATGCACTCGAGCAGGTACTCGGGCTGTATGCCAATGTGGCGATCTCCTGGATTGTGGCCGTGGTGGCTGATCTGGTCATCAACAAGCCGCTTGGGTTGAGCCCGCCGGGCATCGAATTCAGACGTGCCTACCTGTATGACATCAATCCGGTCGGGGTGGGAGCGACCGCGATTGCATCAGTACTTTCAATCGCCGCATTTACCGGCGTGCTGGGGGTGCCTCTGCAAAGTTTCTCTTCCTTCGTGGCAATGGCGGCTGCGTTCGTTGCATCCCCGCTGATCGCGTGGCTGACCAAGGGAAAATACTACCTTGCAAGGCAGCCAGAGACAGATGCCGATCCCGGAAAACTGCACACCTGCAGCGTCTGCGGCAATGAGTATGAACGGGAGGATGTCGCGTATTGCCCGGCATACCAGGGCAGCATATGTTCCCTGTGCTGTACGCTGGATGCACGTTGTCATGACCAGTGTCGCCCGCATACACAGATGTCTGCACAGTGGCTTTCATTGCTGCGCAAGCTGGTGCCACACAGACTGTGGCATTACCTGGACAAGGGCTGGAGCAATTTTTTCCTGCTGTTCCCGCTGATCGTAAGCTTTCTTGCCATCCTGTTCGGCCTGCTTTATTACCATGAGTCACTCTATTTTGGCGCGGATGAGGCTGTGCTGGTCAGTCACTTGCGTGCTGCTGTCTTCAAAATATTTGTCGTCTTCGTGCTGATCAGCGGTGTTGTATCGTGGTGGCTGGTGCTGATGGGGGAAAGCCGAAGGGTATCGCAAAAGGAAACCAGCCTGCAGAGTCATTTGCTGTTGCAGGAAATCCAGGCGCACAAGGAAACGGATGCCCAGCTGCAGAAAGCACGTCAGGTCGCAGAAAGCGCGAACCAGGCAAAAAGCCGTTATGTCTATGCCATCAGCCATGAACTGCGCACGCCGCTGAACAGCATTCTGGGCTATACGCAAATACTGGATGGGGACAAGACTATCCCGGTCAACCGGCGGCGTGCAATCAGTGTGGTGAGAAAAAGTGGCGAGCACCTGCTTTCGCTGATTGAGGGCGTACTGGATATCGCGCGTATCGAGAGCGGCAAGCTCCGGATCGAGATGTCGGAAATGGATTTTCCGGACTTTCTGCAGCAGCTGCAGCGCATGTTCGAACTGCAGGTGCGCAACAAGGGAATTGAATTCAACTACGAAGCCACCGGCATCCTGCCGGAAGTGGTTCGCGGCGACAAGAAAAGGATAGGCCAGATACTGATCAACATCCTTGGCAATGCCGTGAAGTATACCGAGCAAGGCAGTGTGATGTTCCGTGTCGGTTATGCAATGGAAATGGCAGTGTTTGAAATACGTGACACGGGTCCGGGCATGGATGAATCTGAATTGCAGCAGGTATTCGAGCCTTTTGTCAGGGGAAGTGCCGCCGTGCAGGCAAGCGGGGGAACAGGGCTGGGACTGACCATCAGCAAAATGCTGGTGGAGCTGATGGGCGGGGAGCTGCATGCCAGCAGTGAGCCGGGCAAGGGCAGCCTGTTCCAGATCAAGCTGTTCCTGCCGCAGGTGCATAACCCGCAGCTGGTCAGGAATGTTCCGGTACCAGTCCGCACTGGCTATCTTGGCAAACGCCGCAAGATACTCGTGGTGGACAACGAAGCGGTCGATCGCGAGATGCTGCTGAGTGTGCTTGAGCCGCTGGGGTTTGTCATGCAGGAGGCCACTTCCGGATATGAGTGCCTGGACATCCTCCCCCGCTTCCTGCCAGACCTTGTGCTGATGGATCTCGGGATGCCTGGCATTGATGGCTGGGAAACGATACGGCGCATCCGGAAGCTGGATGTCCGCCAGCCCGGAGTTGCCGTGGTTTCTGCCAACTCCTTTGACAAGGGCCTGGTGAATGACTGTGGCGTTCTGCCTGAGGACTTCATTGTCAAACCCCTGAATGTATCAGAGCTGATCGAGCTGATAGGCCGCAGGCTCAGGCTGATGTGGGTCACAGATGCAGTTGAACTCCCTGAGGTTGAGGCAGGCGCAGTCGGAGAGGTGTCCGTCTTGCAGTTTCCGCCATCAGAATATCTCGACGAATTGCAGCGACTTGCCGAAATCGGCTATGTCAGGGGAATCCTGAAGAAGCTGGATGAAATTTCAAGTCTGGACGGGACCTATCGGGGTTTTGTCGATACCGTACAGCACATGCTCAAACAGTATGAATTCCGCGCCATCATCAGGATGCTGCAGAAGGAGGCCGCATGATCAATCAAGAAAACCTGTCCAGCTCCAGTGATTTCGTGCTGATTGTGGATGATGTGCCGGAAAACCTTTCCGTGCTGCATGATGCACTGGAGGAAACCGGATATGCTGTACTGGTGGCGACCGATGGCTCGAGTGCACTGACCAGTGCACGCCAGACCATGCCTTCCATCATCCTGCTTGATGCGCTGATGCCAGGCATGGATGGATTCGAAGTGTGCCGCATGCTCAAGTCGGATATTGCCACCCGTCATATACCGGTCGTATTCATGACCGGGCTTTCGGAAGCCGAGCATGTTGTCAAGGCATTTGCTGCAGGCGGAACAGATTATGTTACAAAGCCTGTGCGGCCGACTGAAGTGCTCGCGCGCATCGCCACGCATATGCAAAGTTCTCGCCTCATGAGCCAGGCGCGGAGTGCGCTGGATGCCTTTGGTCGCGCCACGATTGCATTGATGCCGGACTCGGGTGAACTGGTCTGGCAGACGCCGCTGGCGCGTAGCCTGATGGCGAAATATGCCATCCAGTCTAATCCGGAAACCATGGATGCAATCCAGAAATGGCTTGAACAGGCTGTTATGGTCATGACTGACAGCCAGGAAACGGCGGTACATCGCATCGATCTGCAGGATGGCAGCCTTGTGTTCAGGTTGTTTGAAATGACAGAGGATGGGGAGTGCCTGATCGTGCTGCATGAGGAATCCGATACGGCACAGATAGAAACCCTGATACATGCGCTCAGGCTGACCCGGCGTGAAGCCGAAGTGCTGTACTGGGTCATCCTCGGAAAGACAAATCGGGACATCGGCGACATACTCGGCATGAGCCCGCGTACCGTCAACAAGCACCTGGAACACGTCTACCAGAAACTCAATGTTGAAACGCGCACAGCTGCAGCAGCCTATGCGATGAGCAAGGTGCGTACATTCAAGGCAACATCAAGATAATCCGGCAGTTACCTGACGCATCCGTCTTACCACTTCCAGACCTGCGTAGCCATATGCGTCATGTGACGTATTGAGACAGACCTCACCCGCCCCCCAGAATGCAGCCACGGAAACAGTATTGCTGAAGCAATGCTGGATCCACCCCCTTATTGTTCAATGGAGAGTGTCGTGGCTAATAACATCAAATCAAGCAAGTCTGCTGGCTGTAAGAAATCAAACACCGTATTGCATGGATTGCTGGCTTCCATGCTGATGACCGGTGTTGCCGCTCAGGCAGCAACCATTTACACCGATGGCGACAAGTCGTTCAGTTTCGGCATGGGTATCAGCACCAGTACCACCAATGGTTCCGGTGAAAAACTCAGCCTGGATGACATGCGTATCTACACCAGCGGTACGATCGCCAAAGGGTACGGCTTCACCTTCAATATGGTACGTGATGCCGGTGCAACCGATCCGGATGCCATGCGGGTGATGGATGCGATTGCTCAGATTGAAATGGCACCGTCTGTCAATTTCTGGGCTGGCCAGATGCTGCCGGCATTTGACCGTCAAGGTTTGAATGGTCCTTATTTCTCGGTGGCATCCGGTGCAGTATATGGTGCGGGCCTGCAGGGTGACTATCCTGCAAAATTCTACGGTCGTGATGTTGGTGCTTCACTCTGGGGAGATATCGGAAATTTCAAATACCAGGTCGGTGCGTTTAATGGTACGCCCAAGACCGCCAAGACAGGTAGCAGCCCGAATGTTGATGGCAACAAGCTGTATTCCGTACGCCTGAGCTATGCCTTCCTGGATGCCGAGCCCGGCTACTACACCTCTGGCACCTACTTCGGCAGCAAGGACATCGCCACCCTGGGTGTGTACTACCAGTCACAGAAAACCGGATACGGCACTGCCGCATCCCCGAGCGACTACACCGGCATGGGTGCAGATTTCCTGTATGAGAAAAAGCTGGGTGGTGGCGGAGCAGCAACTCTGGAGGCTGGTTATACCAAGTTCAACCTGGGTGACAACGCTGTAACCACACCCACCTATACACAGTACTACCTCCAGCCATTCCAGGGCACTTCATGGTTCATCCAGCCTTCCTGGTACAGCGGATTCAAGCTGGGTCCCGGTGCGCTGCAGCCTTACTTGAAGTACACCAAGAATGCGCCTGATACCGGATTCACCGCGGTTGATTATCAGACCGATGTTGGCCTGGGCTACATCATCAAGGGCTATGACACCCGCGTGTTCCTGAATTATTCCAAGCCTGCCGACAAGACAGACGTAACCACGTTGAGATTGCAGATGCAGTTCTGAAGAAGAAAGGAAACTTGATCAACCGCAAGGAGATTTCAACATGAAGACATTAGTCAAGCTGGACATGAACAAGAAGCCGTGGGAACAGGACGGCATGATACACAACCGCTGGCACCCGGACATTCCAATGATTGCAATGGTAAAACCAGGTGACGAGTTCCGTGTGGAAACCATGGACTGGACCGGTGGACAGATCGGCAACAACGACAGTGCCAATGACGTGCGTGATGTTGACCTGACGCAGGTGCACTATCTCAGTGGCCCGATTGGTGTAGAGGGTGCGGAGCCGGGTGACCTGATGGTGGTGGACATTCTGGATGTCGGCACGCTGGATGATTACCAGTGGGGATTCAATGGCCTGTTTTCCAAGCAGAATGGCGGCGGCTTCCTTACCGATCATTATCCGGATGCGCGCAAATCCATCTGGGATTTCCACGGCATCTATACCACATCCCGCCATGTGCCCGGTGTGAAGTTCGCCGGCATCATGCACCCTGGCCTGATCGGCTGCCTGCCATCACGCGAGCTGCTGGAAAAGTGGAACAAGCGCGAGGCAGAACTGATTGCCACCGATCCGGATCGAGTTCCAGCGCTGGCGCTGCCGCCCAATCCGCAATCGGCGGTGATGGGCAGGATGAGCGGGGATGCTGCAAAAAAGGCCGCACTGGAAGGCGCACGTACCGTGCCACCACGGGACCATGGCGGTAACTGCGACATCAAGAACCTGACCAAGGGTTCGCGCGTGTTCTTCCCCGTGTATGTGAAGAACGGCGGATTGTCGATGGGCGATCTGCACTTCTCGCAGGGCGATGGCGAAATCACCTTCTGTGGTGCGATCGAAATGGCCGGCTACCTCGACATCAAGGTCAATCTCATCAAGGACGGTGTGAAGAAGTATGGCATCAAGAATCCGATTTTCCAGCCCAGTCCCTTGACTCCAAACTACCGTGACTACCTGATTTTCGAGGGTATCTCGGTAGATGAACAGGGCAAGCAGCACTACCTGGATGTTCACGTTGCCTATCGCCAGGCCTGCCTCAATGCCATCGAGTATCTGACGAAATTCGGATACACCGGTGCACAAGCCTTGTCGATCCTGGGCACTGCACCGGTGGAGGGGCACATCAGCGGGGTGGTGGATATCCCGAATGCCTGTGCCACCCTGTGGCTGCCGACGGAAATCTTCGATTTCGACATGAAGCCGAATACGGATGGGCCGACCAAGTTCATCACAGGCACTGCAGACCTGGCCAAGACTAGCTGAGGAGATAGCCATGCCCATCTATGAGTATGAGTGTGAGACCTGTGGTGTGTTCACTGATTTCAAAAAAATGAGCGAATACCAGGAACCGTCAACTTGTCCGGACTGTGGCGAATTTGCGGAAAGAATCATGTCCGTTCCCAGTCTGGCCATCCTGGACAAGGCGACACGTTCGGCTCATGAGAAGAATGAAAAGTCCGCTAATGCACCCGCAATCAGGCGCAAGTCGAGTTGCGGCTGCAGTGGAGCCCATACCTGCAACAACAGCCAGCCCGCCAGCGAAAGGAAAGCGGACAGGAAAGTTGCAAAGCAGGATACGGGATTCCGCATGCAGACAAAGAAATCAGCAAGGCCGTGGATGCTCGGCCATTGATGATAAGTAGCAGTGCAAGCATTGAGTAACAGAGTGTTAATTTTTAAAAGGAGTAATTCCATGAACGTTTTGAACAGACGTCGATTTATCAGGACTGCGCTATCGGGTGCATTGCTTGCAGCAGGTTTCATTTCAGGCATGACGATGGCCGCAGATTTTGCAACCAGCAAGGTGAATACCACAGGTCTGGCCGTGACCGACAAGACCGTGAAGGTGGGTATTTTGCATTCCTCAACAGGCACGATGGCGATCAGTGAAACCGGCTCCATCCAGGCTGAAAAGCTGGCGATTTCACAGATCAATGCAATGGGTGGTGTGCTGGGTCGCAAGATCGAGATCATCCAGGAAGACGGTGCCAGCGACTGGCCGACTTTCGCCGAGAAATCCAAGAAGCTGCTGGAAAACGACCATGTAGCCGCAGTATTCGGCTGCTGGACATCTGCATCACGTAAAGCCGCTCTTCCTGTGTTTGAAAAGGATAACGGCCTGCTGTTCTACCCGACCTTCTATGAAGGCCTTGAGCAATCCAAGAACGTGTTCTACACCGGACAGGAAGCAACCCAGCAGATTCTGGCTGGACTGGACTGGATCGCCAAGGAAAAGAAGGCCAAGACTTACTACCTGATCGGTTCAGATTACATCTGGCCTCGCACCTCGATGAAGATCGCGCGCAAGCATATCGAGCAGCATCTCGGCGGCAAAGTGGTGGGCGAAGAGTATGTGGCGCTGGGCGATACGCAGTTCGGCTCTGTCATCAACAAAATCAAGCTGAAAAAGCCTGATGTGATCTATGCGGCGGTAGTGGGTGGCAGTAACGTTGCCTGGTTCAAACAGCTGAATGCCGCTGGCCTGAACTCCAAAAAGCAGACCATGCTGACCATTTCCGTAACCGAGGATGAAGTGCTGGGTATTGGTGGTGAAAACCTGGAAGGCTTCTACTCAGCGATGAAATACTTCCAGTCCCTGAAGAATCCCAACAACGAAAAATTTGTTAAGGACTTCAAGAAAATGTGGGGACCAAAATCCGTTATCGGTGACGTGACCCAGGCTGCTTATGAAGGCCCATGGCTGTGGAAGGCCGCGGTTGAGCGTGCAGGAAGTTTCGATGTGGACAAGGCAGTTGCCGCGTTGCCTGGCTACGAGCTGAAAACCGCACCGGAAGGCTATGTGAAGGTTGATCCCAATCATCACCTGGAAAGCAAGCTGCGCGTAGGTAAATGGAAAGCCGATGGCCAGGCAGAAGTGGTATACGAGTCTGAGCTGATCAAGCCGGATCCGTTCCCGAAGGGCTATCAGTAAGCAGTTGTTGATTGAGCAGTAACTGGCAGGCCGGGTGCATGAGTTGGGTGTCCGGCCTGCCAGCCAGAGGTTGAACATGGATCAAATTGTTAATAAGAGGTTGGAGGCCAGATCATGTTTGGATATTCAATAGCGGATATAAGCAACATTTTAGTGATGCAGGGATTCGCCGGTCTCAGCCTGTTCAGCGTGTTGTTGCTGATGGCGCTGGGACTCGCAATCATTTTCGGTCAGATGGGCGTCATCAACATGGCACACGGTGAATTCATGGCCATTGGTGCCTACACTACTGTTCTATTTTCGAACTTTGCAGTCAAACTGGATATCGTCCAGAGCTATTTTGTCTTCGCGATCATTGCCGCGTTCATCGTCGCATTCATCGTGGGATATGTCGTCGAGTATGCGCTGATAAGGCACTTGTACAAGCGGCCACTCGATACCCTGCTGGCAACCTGGGGCCTGAGCCTCATCATGCAGCAGATTTTCCGTTCCAGCTTCGGTGCCAAGGAAGTCAGCGCAACGCTGCCTGAATGGCTGCTGGGTTCATTCAAGCCGACTGAAGACATCGACATCCCCATCAATGGCGTATTCGTGATGGTGCTGGCAGCAGTCGTCACCGCCGGGGTGTTCATCTTCATGTACCGTTCCCGCTGGGGGCTGCGCATGCGCGCCACCGTGCAGAACCGGGTGATGGCCGGTGCGGTGGGCATCAATACCAAGATGGTGGACAGGGTGACTTTTGCACTCGGGTGCGGTATCGCCGGCGTGGCGGGTGCAGCCTTCACCACCATTGCCTCTACCGGCCCGACGACCGGTTCGCTATATATCGTGGACAGCTTCATGGTGGTGGTGTTTGGTGGTGCGGCCAGCCTGATCGGCACGATCGCCTCCGCCTTCGGCATTGCACAGGCGCAGTCCATCCTGCAGTTCTTCATGACCAGTTCGATGGGCAAGGTTGCAACGCTGCTGACCATCGTGGTGATCCTGATGATGAAGCCGGAAGGCCTGTTCTCCACCAAAGTACGCAAATAAGTGTAGCCAAATTATTAAGGAGTCTGCGATATGAACAGTCTTACCAATAAACTGCTGGGAGGAAAGGAGGGTATCTATGCGCTTGGCCTCCTTGCAGCCATCATCTTCATTGCATTTCCGCTGACCCTGGACCTGTTCCGCTTGGGGCTGGTCGGAAAATACATCACCTACGCGTTCGTCGCCATCGGCCTTGTGCTGTTATGGGGGAATGGCGGCATTCTGAGCCTGGGGCAGGGCATGTTTTTCGGGCTGGGCGGATATGCCATGGCGATGTTCCTGAAGCTCGAAGCATCTGACCCGATCAGCACCAAAATCCAGACCACGCCGGGCATCCCGGACTTCATGGACTGGAACCAGTTGACGGCCTTGCCTTGGTTCTGGGAACCGTTCCACAGTTTCACCTTCACGTTGATCGCTATCGTTGCAGTACCAGCCATCGTCGCCTACATCATCGGGGTGGCAATGTTCAAGCGGCGCGTGGGTGGCGTGTACTTCTCCATCATCACACAGGCCATCACGCTGATCCTGAGCATCCTGATCATCGGCCAGCAAGGCTACACCGGTGGCGTTAACGGCATGACCGACCTGAAAACCCTGCTGGGCTGGGATATCCGCACCGACAGCGCGAAATACATCCTGTACTACGTGAACGGCATTCTGCTTTTCGGTTGCATCTTTGTTTCACGCTACATCATGACCAGCAAATTCGGCATGCTGCTGCTGGCGATGCGTGACAAGGAAGACCGTGTGCGATTTTCGGGCTATGACGTTTCCAGCTTCAAGATCTTCATCTACTGCGTGGCTGCCGTGATCTCTGCCATTGGTGGCGCCATGTTCACACTGCAGGTCGGCTTCATGTCGCCTTCCTTTGTCGGCATCGTACCCTCGATTGAAATGGTGATCTTTGCTGCAGTGGGCGGTCGCATGTCGCTGATCGGTGCGGTGTATGGCACCTTGCTGGTGAATTTCGGCAAGACCATGTTCTCCGAATCCTACCCCGATCTGTGGCTGTTCCTGATGGGCGGCTTGTTCATTGCCGTGGTGATGTTCTTCCCGAATGGCCTGGCTGGTGAGTACAACAAGATCAAGAAGAAGATTCCTTTCCTGCGCAAGATTGCCGGAATAGACAGCGTCGAAAAGGCAGGAGACGCAAGTGCAACAGAAAAGGCAGCTACTGAGGTGGTTGAAGTCAAAGTGGATGAAACTGCAACAGATGGCAAATCCGGTCTTGAAAGCAAAGGAGCAACGACATGAGCAATACCGACTTTGTACTGGCTATCGAAGACCTGACGGTTTCGTTTGACGGCTTCAAGGCTGTAGACAATCTGATCATGTATATCGAGAAAAATGAACTGCGTGTCGTGATCGGACCCAATGGTGCGGGCAAGACCACCGTGCTGGATCTGATCTGCGGCAAGACCAAATCCACCTCGGGTTCGATCAAGTTCAAGAACCAGGAGCTGACCGAACTTGCTGAGCACGAAATCGTGCGTGCCGGAGTGGGTCGCAAGTTCCAGAACCCGTCCATTTATGAAAACCTGACGGTATACCAGAACCTGGAAGTTTCCTATCCGGTCGGCCGTAATGTATGGGGCAGCCTGACCTTCAAGCGCACAGCAGAAGTTGAAGAGCGTGTGCGCCAGGTGGCCAGGGAAATCCTGCTGGAAGATTTTCTCGACATGGAATCCGCGCTGCTCAGCCACGGCCAGAAGCAATGGCTGGAAATCGGCATGTTGCTGATGCAGGAGCCGGAGTTGCTGATGCTGGATGAACCGGTGGCGGGGATGAGTGCGAAGGAACGCGACCAGACCGCCGAATTGCTCAACCGCATCTGCAAGAACCGCTCGGTGATCGTGATCGAGCACGACATGGAATTCGTGAAAAAAATCGCGCACAAGGTCACTGTGCTGCATCAGGGGAAAATCCTTGCCGAAGGTTCGATGGACAAGGTGCAGCATGATGAAAAAGTCATTGAAGTCTATCTGGGACATTAATTTCAACTTGCAAAGGACAAATCATGTTTGAGATCGAAAATCTGCAAGTCAGCTATGGCCAGAGCCAGGTGATAAACAACATCACCTTTACTGCAAACAAGAATGAAACCGTGGCCGTGATGGGGCGCAATGGCATGGGCAAGACCACGCTGTTCAAGTCGCTGATGGGCGTGCTGCCGAGCAAGAGCAGCAAGATGACGCTCGATGGTGTTGATCTTGCGGGCACTGAAAGCTACCAGCGCGTACACAAGGGGCTGGCCTATGTGCCGCAGGGCAGGATGATCTTCCCGACCATGACGGTGCTGGAAAATATCGAAACCGGCCTGGAGAAATCCTCAACCAGGGAAGTGCCGGAAGACATCTATGCGATGTTCCCGGTGCTGTGGGAAATGCGCCACCGCAAGGGGGGCAACCTGTCCGGCGGCCAGCAGCAACAGTTGGCCATCGCCCGTGCGCTGGTGACCAATCCCAAGGTGCTGCTGCTGGATGAACCAACCGAAGGCATCCAGCCTTCCATCATCAAGGATATTGCGCGAGTGCTGAATGAAATCCGCAAGATGCGTGAAATCACCATCATCGTTTCAGAGCAGGTGCTGAGCTTCACGATGGAAATTGCCGACCGCATCATCGTCATTGAGAAGGGAAAATTCATTCACGAAAACCTGCGGGACCAGGTCGATGCAGCCAAGGTCAAGAGCTATCTCTCCGTCTGAGGCGCAGCCATCCTGGCTGGCCGATCTGCAGCTGGATTTTGCCAGCTGCAACGGACGCACCGTGCTGGCGCGCAAGCAGCACAGCGGCCCGCTGGTGGTGCAGAAAGCCTTGTATCCGGAAGGCGAAGCGATCTGTCATGGCATCATCATCCATCCGCCGGGCGGCATTGCCGGTGGTGACCAGTTGACCTTGACGGCAAGGCTCAATGCTGGTGCTCATTCCCTGCTGACCACACCGGGAGCTGGCAAGTGGTACAAGTCCAACGGCAGGGAGTCTTCTCAGAAAATTCTCTTTAATTTGCAGCAACATGCCACGCTGGAATGGCTGCCGCAGGAAACCATCATTTTCGATTCGGCACACTCCTTGCTTACCACACAAGTAGCGCTGGCAGAAAATGCAACGTATGCCGGATGGGAAATTCTATGCCTGGGCAGGCAGGCTTCCGGTGAAAAATTTTCTGAAGGGCGCTTGCAACAACGCCTGCAGATTCGCCGGGAAGGCCGCCTGATCTGGGGCGAGCATGCAGACCTGCAGGGGGGCGATGCATTGCTCAGCTCACCTGCAGGCATGAGTGGCCATCCGGTGACAGCGACATTTGTCATCGCTGCCGGGGAGATGCCGGCTGAAGTGCTGGAGGCGTGCCGGCTTGTTGTGTCACAAGGTGGTGCTCAGTGTGGCGTGACAGCATTGCCGGAAATTTTTGTGGCACGCTATCTGGGAAATAGTGCCATGCAGGCACGTGAATATTTTGAATCGGTCTGGGCAATTACCCGCCCATGGTATGCAGCGTGTGTCGCCAGACGGCCGCGCATATGGAATACGTAATATATTGAATATATTGTTAAATATAATGGAGGCGAAGTGGAGCTGACACCGCGTGAAAAGGACAAGCTGCTGATTTTTACTGCCGCGCTGCTGGCCGAGCGACGCAAGGCCCGTGGCCTCAGGCTGAATTATCCGGAGGCGGTGGCCTTCATTTCCGCCGCGATCATGGAGGGTGCACGCGATGGCAGAACCGTGGCGGACCTGATGGGCTTTGGTGCCACGCTGCTGACACGTGACGAGGTCATGGAGGGCGTCGCGGAACTGATACCGGAAATCCAGGTGGAGGCCACCTTTCCGGATGGCACCAAGCTGGTGACCGTGCACCAGCCTATCGTATAGCTCAGGAGACCAATCATGATACCCGGTGAAATGAAAGTGGCCACAGGCGAAATCGAACTGAATGCAGGGCGCACAACCGTGACGCTGGAAGTGGCGAACACTGGCGATCGCCCGATACAAGTGGGCTCGCACTATCACTTCTATGAAACCAACGAAGCACTGAAATTTGAGCGGAAGAATGCCTGTGGCTTCCGGCTGGATATACCTGCGGGGACCGCTGTGCGCTTTGAGCCGGGGCAATTGCGCACCGTGCAGCTGGTGGCACTGGCAGGCAAACGCAAGGTATATGGCTTTGCCGGAAAAATCATGGGCAGCATCGACACATATCTGAAAAAGGAGCTGAAAAGTGAAACGTAAATGGATGGTTATTGCCTTGCTGTTGTTGCCGCTGTCTGCATTTGCCCACCCAGGACATGAAGGTGGCGGCTATGTTGGTGGATTTTTCCATCCCTTCAGCGGGCTGGATCACATGATTGCGATGCTGGCGCTGGGCATGTGGGCGGCGATGCGGCAACGCGCCTTGCTGCAAGTCGGCAGCCTGTTTCTGGGCGGCATGCTCATCGGTGGTGCGCTGGGCATGCACGGCTATGCCCCGAGCATGCTCGAAACGCTGGTGATGGGCAGCGCACTGCTCGCAGCCATGCTGGTGGCGTTCGCTGCAAAGTTTCCGCTGCAGGCACAATTGGCGATCAGCGCGTTATTCGCCGTGGTGCATGGCATGGCACATGGCGTGGAAATTCCCGGGACGGCAGCTGCCATGCCCTATGCTGCGGGCTTTATGCTGGCGAGTGCTGTGCTGATTTCTGCCGGCTTCCTGTTTGCGCGCAAGCTGCGTGAACTGAAAAGCCAGCGCATTGCAGGCGGTGTGCTGGCCGTAATCGCCGGGCTGATGCTGGCTGCGGCCTGAGGAGGCATACATCATGGCGAATCGAATCTCGCGGCAAGCCTATGCGGAAATGTTCGGCCCCACCGTGGGCGACCGCATCCGTCTTGCCGATACCGAACTGTGGATAGAAGTGGAAATGGATTACACCGTCTACGGTGATGAAGTGAAATTCGGCGGTGGCAAGGTGATCCGCGACGGCATGGGCCAGGGGCAGCTGGTATCTGCCAAGGTGGCGGATACCGTCATTACCAATGCCTTGATTGTTGATCACTGGGGCATCGTCAAAGCGGATATCGGCTTCAAGGATGGCAATATCTCGGCCATTGGCAAGGCCGGCAACCCGGACATTCAGCCGGAAGTCACCATCGCGATCGGTGCGGGCACCGAAATCATTGCCGGTGAAGGCATGATCATCACCGCAGGCGGCATCGATTCGCACATTCATTTCATCTGCCCGCAGCAGATCGATGAAGCCCTGATGTCAGGCGTCACCACCATGCTGGGTGGTGGCACAGGCCCTGCCACAGGCACCTATGCCACCACCTGCACACCCGGCCCATGGCACATTCACTCGATGCTGTCTGCAGCCGATGCCTTTCCGATGAACCTCGGGTTTCTCGGCAAGGGCAATGCCAGCCTGCCTGAGCCACTCCGGGAACAGATCGAAGCCGGTGCGATAGGATTAAAGCTGCATGAAGACTGGGGTACCACGCCGGCGGCAATAGACAATTGCCTTGCAATTGCCGAGGAAACCGACACCCAGGTCGCGATCCATACCGACACGCTGAACGAATCCGGTTTTGTTGAAACCACACTGGCAGCCTTCAAGGGCCGCACCATCCACACTTTCCATACCGAAGGGGCGGGTGGTGGTCATGCGCCGGACATCATCAAGGCGGCCGGCCATCCCAATGTGCTGCCGTCTTCCACCAATCCCACGCGGCCCTACACCGTCAATACCATCGCCGAACATCTCGACATGCTGATGGTGTGCCATCACCTTGACCCGGCTATCGCCGAAGATGTGGCTTTTGCAGAAAGCCGCATCCGCCGTGAAACGATCGCAGCCGAAGACATCCTGCACGATCTCGGTGCGTTTTCGATGATGTCGTCCGACTCGCAGGCAATGGGGCGTGTCGGTGAAGTCGTGATCCGTACCTGGCAGACCGCGCACAAGATGAAAGTGCAGCGCGGCCCGTTGCCTGAAGACAGTGATGCCAACGACAACTTCCGCGTGAAACGCTACATCGCAAAATACACAATCAATCCGGCAATTACGCATGGTATCAGCCATGTGGTGGGTTCGGTGGAAGTGGGGAAAATGGCTGATCTCGTAGTGTGGAAGCCGGCTTTTTTTGGGGTGAAACCAGCCCTCATTATCAAGGGTGGCATGATCGTTGCTGCTGCCATGGGTGACCCGAACGCTTCGATACCGACACCGCAACCGGTGCACTATCGCAAGATGTTCGGTGCATACGGGGGCGGCATGAAAACATCGGTGACATTTGTATCACAGGCAGCATTGGGCAATCCGGCCGTGGCCGCACTCAATCTGCAGAAGCCGCTGGTGGCAGTGAAGGGTATCCGTTCGGTAAGGAAATCCGACATGGTGCATAACAGCTACCAGCCGGAGATTGATGTGGACCCGGAAACCTACCAGGTGCGTGCCGATGGTGTGCTGCTCAATTGTGAACCGGCAGAAGTGCTGCCGATGGCTCAGCGTTATTTCCTGTTCTGAAAATGAAATCCGGAAATGGAAAGCAGGAAAGTACAACTCAGGTGCCATCATGATTGCGGGAGTCGGGATGATTTTGGGCATTTATGAAAAATTGCCAGCTGGGACAGAATTTAACGACACACTGGTGCTGCCGTTTGTGCGTCGCCAGAAAAGCCGTTTACGCGTCGTGCTGGAGTCGGGGGATGAGGCCGCCTTGATACTAGAGCGCGGCAGCATCCTGCGTGGCGGTGACCGGTTGAAGGCAGATGATGGTCGTATCGTGAAAGTGGAGGCTGCACTGGAGCCGGTACTCTATGTCACGGCGAGTTCGCCCCTGCAGCTATCGCGTGCTGCCTACCATCTGGGTAACCGTCATGTGCCATTGCAGCTCGGCGCGGAGTGGTTGCTGCTGGAGCAGGATCATGTGCTGGAAGAAATGCTGCTGGGGCTGGGCATGACGGTATTCGAAAAGATTTCGCCGTTCGAGCCTGAAGCCGGGGCCTATGGCGGCGGTCATCGCCACCACCCTGCAGAAGACGATGCGCCGCTGATACGTGCACCGCGTAAGCATGCGCATGGCTGATCCGCTTGCACTCAGCCGCCTGTTGCAACTGGCCAGCCCGCTATTGCCGGTGGGGGCCTACAGCTACTCGCAGGGGCTGGAATGGGCAATCGAGGCTGGCGTGGTGAAAGATGCTGTTACCGCCCAGCGGTGGGTAGGTGATGTGCTCGAGTTGTATCTGTGCAAATTTGAAATGCCCATATTGCAGCGCTTGTGCGCGGCATGGGAGGCGAATGACGAGGTGGCAATTAAAGAATGGCATGACTGTTTCTGCGCTGGCCGGGATGGCGCAGAAGCGCGTGCCGAAACACTGCAGATGGGCTATTCACTGGTCAGGCTGCTGCAGGAACTGGATGGATTTTCGCCTGATCTGCTTGCGCGCCTGAGGCGACATCCGTCAATTGCTTTTCCGCTGGCGTATGCCTGTGCTGTGAGCACATGGCAGATACCGGTGAAAGATGCCTTGCATGCCTATGCCTGGTCCTGGGCGGAAAACCAGGTGAGTGCGGCGATGAAAGCCGTACCATTGGGACAAGTGGCAGGCCAGAGGATGTTGATGGTGCTCGGGGAAACAATACCGGCTGCGCTGGAAAAGGCGTGCAGCCTGCAGGACGATGCATTGTCGAATTTTGCCCCTGGACTTGCCATCGCAGGCTGCAAACATGAAATGCAATACAGCAGGATATTCAGGTCATAAATTGAAATGTAACAGGAGAAGTGAAATGAACATTTCCGAACCGTTGCGCGTGGGTATCGGTGGGCCGGTAGGTTCCGGCAAGACCGCATTGACCCTTGAACTGTGCAAGCGGCTGCGCAATGAATACAACATTGCCGTGGTCACCAACGACATCTACACCAAGGAGGATGCGGAGTTCCTCACGCGCAACGAAGCGCTGGTGCCCGAGCGCATCATCGGGGTGGAAACGGGCGGCTGCCCGCACACCGCCATTCGTGAAGATGCGTCGATGAACCTGGAGGCCATCGACCAGCTGTGCAACCGCTTCGAAGGGCTGGACATCGTGTTTGTGGAAAGCGGTGGCGACAACCTCGCCGCCACCTTCAGTCCGGAGCTGTCCGATCTCACGCTGTATGTGATCGATGTGGCCGCCGGTGAAAAGATCCCGCGCAAGGGCGGGCCCGGCATCATGAAATCGGACCTGCTGATCATCAATAAAACCGACCTTGCGCCGATGGTGGGCGCTTCGCTGGAAGTGATGGACAGGGATGCCCGGCGCATGCGCGGCGACAAGCCATTCCAGTTCAGCAACCTGAAAAGCGGTGACGGCCTCGAAGAAATTGTGCGTTTCATCGAAACGCAGGGCTTGATGAAGAATTGATTTTTTCAACGGAACAATGTAGAGGAAGAAAAATGATACACGGTGATATTTCCAGCAGTAACGACACGGTGGGTGTTGCAGTCGTCAATTACAAGATGCCGCGCATGCACACCAAGGCAGAAGTGCTGGACAACGCGCGCGCCATCGCGAAGATGATCGAGGGCATGAAGGTGGGCCTGCCCGGCATGGATCTGGTGATCTTCCCCGAGTACAGCACGCACGGCATCATGTACGACAGCAAGGAAATGTACGACACAGCCGCTTCCGTGCCAGGCGAGGAAACCGCAATCTTTGCCGAAGCCTGCCGCAAGGCCAAGGTGTGGGGGGTGTTCTCGCTCACCGGTGAGAAGCATGAAGACCACCCGCACAAGGCGCCCTACAACACCTTGATCCTGATGAACGACCAGGGCGAGATCGTGCAGAAATACCGCAAGATCATGCCGTGGGTGCCGATCGAGGGCTGGTATCCGGGCAACTGCACCTATGTGTCGGAAGGCCCGAAAGGATTGAAGATCAGCCTGATCATTTGCGATGACGGCAACTATCCGGAAATCTGGCGCGACTGCGCGATGAAAGGCGCCGAGCTGATCATCCGCTGCCAGGGCTATATGTATCCGGCAAAGGAACAGCAGATCATCATCTCCAAGGCGATGGCCTTTGCCAACAACACCTATGTGGCGGTGGCCAATGCCGCCGGTTTTGATGGTGTGTATTCCTACTTCGGCCACTCGGCGATCATCGGCTTTGATGGCCGCACGCTGGGTGAATGCGGCGAAGAAGAAAACGGCGTGCAGTACGCGGCACTGTCGAAGAGCCTGATCCGCGACTTCAGGAAAAATGGCCAGTCACAGAACCACCTGTTCAAGCTGCTGCATCGCGGCTACACCGGCATCCTCAATTCCGGCGAGGGCGACCGCGGCGTTCCCGCTTGCCCGTATGAATTCTATGCAAACTGGATCAGCGACCCGGAAGGGACGCGCGCGAAGGTGGAAGCCATCACGCGCTCCACCATCGGTACGGATGAATGTCCGATTCCCGGCATACCGAATGAATCGACAGCGAAGCATCGCTAGTTGAAAAAGCGTTGCGCAGGGCTGTTGGACTTATCCCCCTCCGGCCCTTTGGCCAGCATGGTTCAGCATGCTGGTTTTTTTTGCCGGCAGCGTTGGCAGTCTATGCATTGCTTTCCTCCGGTTGTCAGGAATTTAAATGTATATATATGATTATTATATGTTTAAATTTAATTGTAATTTGTCAGATACATGCGATTTTACCCTGTCAGCAGGTATGGAATGCGCCCCGGTGAATACCGGAAAATGATGAATTGATATTCATAACGATCCGGTGCTCATCACGCTTATCCGAAGCCTCCTTTCCGCCAACCTTCGCAAGACCGTTGGCGTTTTTATTCACCTTCCCAGTAATTCAGCGATTGCTCCGCACGCCCCACAAACATGAAGCGTTGCGGCTTGCCATCTTTATCGGCAGGCAGTTCTGCGAGGATGCCAAACTTGCCGGAGTCGGGATAGTCCACCAGCTCAGGCGTCATCTTCGTGCTCACTGCCAGATAGCGCAGCGCTTCCGTGCCGGTGTTGGTGATCACATGCGCCGCCTCATTGCCACCTGGCGGCAGCGCGATGAAATCGCCCTGGCGTATCGGGTAGGTGGTGTCGCCGATGCGCACTTCACCTGTGCCGCTCAACACGAAAACCATTTCTTCATTCACACGATGATTGTGTGCCGGAAAGGCACGCTTGCCGGGTGGTACGGCAGTGATGTTGTAACCCAGCTTCTGTGCGCCGATAAGCGGAGCAATCAATCCCACCTTCGAGTCATAGCGCTCCGCTGCACTGCCCTTGGGCTGCATGGCTGCAGGACGGGGCTCCATTTTGACTTCATCAATATTCATGACCGGTTTCATCATTGCATGCCTCCTGAAAGCAAGTTGGAAAGGCAGACAGTGTATAGGCACGAACCCGTCGTGTGTGATATTGGATAACGATATGAATATGTTATATTTTTATGATTTCATGTGTGCTCGCTTGCGGCCTTGCCAGCGCGAGTTGAGCATTTCCTGCGTTTCATCATGTTGCACCGCTCAGGCATAATGCGGGCATTGCCTATCGTCATGATCACGCCATGAATGTCTTTTCAAAATTTTCCTATCTCGTCCGCAGCAGCCTGAGCAAAGGCTTCACCCGCTTTGCGCGCAAGGTAAAAGGGTATATGTACCTTATCCTCGCGCTGATATTCACTGCGGGCATACTGGCTGATACGTTCAAATTCCACTTCACCGGCAACATGCGCCAGGCCGGTGTCGACATGATGGTGAAATACCGCTTCCTGGTCCCCAAGCCGGACAAGGATATCGTGATCGTAGACATCGACGAAGCCAGCCTTGCCGAAATGGCCGCTGAATATGGGCGCTGGCCGTGGCCGCGCCAGGTGATGGGCGAATTCGTGAAGCAGATCGAAAAGCAGCATCCGCAGGCCATCGTGTTCGACATCATCTTCAGCGATCCCGATGTGTACAACCCGGACAGCGACAAATATTTCAACGATGAAATCGCCACCACCGATAACACCTATTTCCCCATGCTGCGGCTGGACCCTTTCGACGACCAGCACAGCCAGCTCAATCCCGCGCTGATTCCCGGTGCCGAACCGGCAGGCGAGGGCGAGGTGTTTGGCGATGCCACCATCGCGATGCTGATGCCTTACTTTCAAAGTGTGCAGGAAAGCGGCCGCATGGGGCTCAGCAATATCGACCCCGATGCCGATGGCGTCACCCGCCAGTACCAGGCGTATCGCGTGGAATATGGCTGGAAGTTTCCCTCCCTGCCATTGCGTGTGGCAGAGGGCCTGAAATTCCCGCCGATGAACCAACAGCATGTATTCCTCAACTGGCGCGGACCGGCCTTCACCTATCATTCCGTCAGTTTCAGCAAGGTATTTACCGATTTCACCAACAAGAAGAAAAGCCGGCCGCAGGATGAATTCACCAACAAGATCGTCATCATCGGTTCCACCGCTTCCGGCCTGTTTGACGTGAAGCCCACCCCGTTGAGCAAGGCGCACCCGGGCGTGGAAATCCTGGCCACCGCCATCGACAACTTCAAGCATGGCGACTACCTGCGCATACCCGACTCGCGCGGTGCCTACCTCATCATCACGCTGCTGGTGATCTGGCTTACCGCATGGGCGTTCTACCGCGACACCTTCAGGGAAAAGCTCGATCCGATCTTCGGCGCCTCGCAGGTGATACTGATCGCCGTTTCCTATGGCAGCATCAACCTCACCAACACCTATATCAACCTCACGGGCCCGGTCACCCTGAGCCTGGCCTTCTTCACAGTGGCGCGACTGTATGCACTTGCCGCGCGCAGTGTGCTGGAAAGAAGCGCGGTACGCGTATCACTGCAGCAGGGGAATACGCATCACGGCGTGCTGATGCTGGTTAATCTTTCCGCACCGCCGGGCGCGCTGAATGCCGGCGTACGCGAGAAGATCCGCGGCGCGCTCCTGAAAGTGGGAAGTGCAGGCAAGAGCGTGGAAATCCTGAAGGGCGTGCAGAAAGACTTGTGGAACCTGTTTGAAAATACCTTTGCCATCTCCTGGATAACTGCGGAAAGTGATGAAGCAGGCAGGCAGCGCATCGAGGAAGACATCGCGCAAATCCGCCAGGCCATCCTGCCCATCCTGCGCAAGTACTATATGGCGAGTGGCAGCGATGTGGCCATCACCGTGCAGCAGGGCGAAATCCACAGCGGGGCACAGGGCAGTGGGCAGTGGCAAGCCTTGTTTGGGCAGGCACTGGCAAACAGGAGTGACTGATTTTGGCATCCCGGACCGAGTGAAGAATCTTGCTGTTCTGCACTCAGCCTAAACCAGACCCAGCATGCGGCTGATCGGTTTTTTACCTGCCATGCTGTCTTGTAGCAACTGCTGCGCTTCATCAAACATGCCCTTGTTCACCAGGTAATGATGAAACGCTTCCAGGTCGCGCCAGCATTTTGGAAGCTGGATGTTGCCGGATTTTGTGTCCACAATCAGGAATCCTTCTCCCGAAATGTTCGGGAGGATGTGGTAACGGGTAGTTGAAATCGTTTCCATGTTGCACCTCTCTCTATTAAAACGCCTGATAGAAGCAGAGCAAGTAGCATACCAACATTAGTAAAAATAAATATATAATAAAATCATATAGATGGTATTGTATCTGGCTGATTGCATATTAAAAATGCACCCATCTGAATCATTGCATTGCACCAATGCACTTAACTTGATCATGGTTAAACACCTGGATAAATGAATCCTGCATGTTGACTGCACTCACTCGCCGCATGAGTTGTCTCGACTGATAAATCCGGTAATACTCAGCGCAATTTTCAACCCGCCATATTTTCCAGCACAATTGGACCGCACCGAACGCTTCTATAAAATCGACAGTCTGCTCTGCAGCCGCCAGCAAGTGCCGGTGGATGCATTCCTTAAAGCGCTGGGCATCTCGCTTGCCACCTTCAAGCGCGACCTTGAATACATGCGTGACCGCTTCAATGCCCCCATCGTGTGGGACCGCGATCTCAACGGCTACCGCTACGACCAACAACCCGGCAGCGGCCCCGCCTTCAACCTGCCCGGCATGTGGTTCAACGAAACCGAAGTGCATGCGCTGTTGATGATGCAGCAACTCTTGGAGAATATTCAGCCCGGCCTGCTGCACGAGCACATCGCCCCCTTGCAGGCACGGCTGAATGCCCTGCTGGACAAGGGCGACCACAGCGCCAATGAGGTGGAAAAACGCTTTCGCATCGTGCATGCCGCGCGGCGAACTTTACCATTGGCATATTTTGAAGCCGTGGCCAGCGCCACCCTCAAGCAGAAAAAACTGCGCATCGCCCACTTCAACCGCCAGAGCGGCGAAACCATCAGCCGCACGATTTCACCGCAGCAAATCGTTTTCTATCGCGACAACTGGTATGTGGATGCCTGGTGCCACCTGCGCAACGACCTGCGCAGCTTTGCCATTGATGCCATTCAATCTGCCGACATGCTGGATGAATCCGCGCGCAGGGTAGGGCAGGACAAACTCAAGGCACACTTTGCTTCCGGCTATGGCATCTTTGGCGGCACTGCCACATACTGGGCCAAACTCAAATTCACCCCCGAGCGTGCGCGCTGGGTGAGCCATGAAATCTGGCACCCCGAGCAACACACAAGCTTCGATGGACAAGGCTATTACCTGCTGGAAATTCCCTATAGCGATACGCGCGAACTGCTGATGGATATCCTCAAGCACGGCTCAGAGGTGGAAGTGCTCGCCCCAGAATCACTGCGCCAGCAGGTGGTGGCAACGCTGCAGGCCAGCCTGGCCAGATATGGGAAGTAAGAGATTGTTATAACTAGCAGCAAGCTCATATCTTGCATTTCAATACTTGATATATAAGGCGGATTCTAGTTTGAAGTGCAATTTTGAGTAATGTAGGTCAGGAGGGTGGGATGCGGTAGCATCCGGGCTTTTTGACCTGCCAGTCGAAATTGCAA
>JAJXUI010000071.1 GCA_021782995.1 Pseudomonadota bacterium
CCGCGCTCGCCGGTGAGCAGCGGCCAGCCGCGTCCTTTCCCGCTGCCATCAAAGGGTCTGCCGTCATCGTGCTCACCGTAGCCATCACCATTGTAGCGGTGCCATACGGGACCGTTCGGCGTATCGGTCTTAAGCAACTTGTCGATGGCCGTCACGCTCGCCACAATGCAAGGGTCGTGGGCATCGCGCAGGCCATAGCGCACGAGTTGCAGAAAATCGGTTGCCAGCTGTTCTTCGGCAGGCAAATCAGGATCAATGGCAAGATTCTTGATCAGCATATGTTCATGTTTTGCGCCATCGTGGTAGAGCTCTTCTGATGGCGTGCTGCGCAGATAGTAACCTGGCACATCAAGACTGCGCGAAAGCTGCGTGTCTTCCACCCAGGTCCAGTCTTCCAGCCGTGCATTCCAGTAATCCGCCAGCATCAGCGCACAATCTCCCTCACGCCCGCCCAGCAATGCGGCGCCTTCGACCAGCGCGGCGATGGTAATGGCCAGAGTGAAGGTATTGATGCCTGCATCCTCTTCCCATCTATCCTGCCCGGTTGAGGGCCCCTCTCGCAGGATGAAGTCGAGCGCCCGGCGCACCATATCGCGCACCGGGACTTTTCCCAGCGCATTTCGCACGTTAAGGGCTGCGGCCAGCAATACGGGAAATGCGGTTTCATCGAGCTGTATGCCCTGCCAGAACGCTTTCCCGCCCAGCCACTGATTTTGCAGCCAGTGTCCATTGGACTGCTGGGTGGCGATCAGATAACATAATATCTCTCGCGCATCCTCAAGTTTATCCATGGCCAGCAGCGCGCCTGCCGTTTCCACCAGATCGCGCGCCCACACCAGATGATATCCCCCCTGGCTCGTACTGGACTCCCCCCAGGGTACTGACAGGCTGGCCACTGCGGCACCGGGAAAGGTGCGATCCTCGTGTATCTTGAGCACGCTCGCAGAGCGTTGCAGCAACTGACGCGCCGTTTCCGGAAGACCAGCGAGCGCAGGCGGTATTTGCCAGCTTTTTTGCCAGTCTGCCCAGTCCTCGCACTGAGATTGCCAGGCTGCATCAAAACCCTGCATCAATGCACTCCATGCCAGGGTTGCAGCCGCTTCCTTGCTGCTGCCCAGGCCCAGGGCCAGGATAGAGCGGCGCGGCAATTCGCCGGCGAGCGATACTTCTCCTGGCCCTGTTTCGGCATACTCCCAGGTCATGCGCAGATTGCGATCAAAATCCTGCCATAAATCGCTTTCCCCCACACTACCTACCGAGCGTTTGCCAAAACCGGGGCGTCCTTCTGAATCCGCACACATCAGCGCCATGCCAAACGGGCCCTGCTCCGCCCACAACAGAGGACGGCCTTCCCATGACGCTGTCCAGGCACGGTTATTGGAAGCATTGCCGCCCATGCGCGGGACAGCAAGAAAATATGGGCGCAGGGCGGCGTCCCCGGTGAGTTCTATATCCAGCAAAAGCACGTCACGCAGTGGATCGGGGCAGATACTTAAGCGAAGGTTAAAGCGCTTATGCCGGTGGTGGATGGTCAGCGCCGGAATACCGGGTGCTACGCACTCCAGAGTATAGCCGGGCAGTCTGCGCAACTCCTGCCAGAATCCCTGGTCATCGGCAACGATGAAACCAAGATCCTTGAGCTGGGGAATATCGATGCGCGGGTAATACACCTCACTGATAACTCCCTGCGCTACGCTGAACCACAGCCTTGATGCACCCAGCGTGGTGCCTACCATGTCCTTCTGCGCAGATGACCAGACAGGACTGCCTGGTTGTTTGAACGGAGCTATAGATTGCGGCATATTTTTCCTTTGTCGGATCAATACAAAAAATCTTAGAATTCAAAAATTCAGCTTCCCTCCCCCAGTAATTTAGCCAACGGATGCAATTGCTCGACATGTTGCGACACCACTTTCACGATGGCGGTGATCAAAATACCCCGCAGCATGCCCCACACCCTCCACAACCATGGACAGAACAGCAGCGATACAAAGCATGCCGGACCAGCACATTGGTCATCAGCAGCATTAACAGTGCGGATTCAAGTCGAAGTGCGGCAATCGCTGGTTGCCTGGTGCAGCGTATTTCCAGAATCACGGTCACCATGACGACACTGGTGCATACCGGCACGTTTGGTACAAATGGGATGTTTCGAATCCGCGTTCAAACATTTTTCCGGATTGTGCTCAGGGCTGTAGCCCGGCAAATAAAACAACCCGATTTTTTCCCTTGCTCTCTTCCTCACGCGCTTTGCCCGGCTTGCTGTGATGCACACGCAAATTGTCGAGAATCAGAAACACTTTATACCGAAAGCAGGTTAATTGAATTCTTGGATTCCAAATGAAATGTTCGAACCTGGCATATCGAATTCGAAGCAGTTTCATCATCAACGTGATCGGCCAAGGAAAATGCCTGCTGGATGGATGCATCATGGAACAAGCGATAGAATTCTTTCCTGACCATGTTGTAGCACTCGCATGCGCGCAACTCCAGTCCGGATCGATCAAGTACAGTGATATGACCACGATGGTATCTGATCAAACCAGCGCGCTGTAAATATCCGGCGCTTTCGGTGATGCCTTCGCGGCGCACACCGAGCATGCCGGCAATCAATTCCTGCGTCATGGTGAGCTCATTGCCAGGCAAGCGATCAAGGCTCTGCAATAGCCAGCGGCACAGTTGCTGTTCAATCGAGTGATGCCGGTTGCACACGGCTATCTGGGACATTTGGTTCATCAATGCCTGGGTATAACGCAGCATCAATTGCTGCATGGCACCTGCACGACGCCCCCCGACGCGATTGAATTCCTCCATCAGCACCTGCTTCTTCAGCCTGTACCCATACCCGCCTGTATATACAACGGCGCGACTGGACGCGCAATGTCCACCCATAACAAGCGAAATACCGAGTACACCCTCATTACCCACTCCTGCAATTTCGGTCGACGTACCATTCTCCATGATGTATTCCATGGACACGATGGCTGTAGTCGGAAAATAGACGTAATGCAATTGCCCGCCGGT
>JAJXUI010000019.1 GCA_021782995.1 Pseudomonadota bacterium
TCGTCACGTATCGCGCGCTCAATTGCCTGCTCGCAGGCGATACGCGATGCATTTTCCTTGGGCAGGAAAACCATGCCCACGCCATACTCGCCAAAAGGCGGCAGCTTTATACCTTTCTGCGCCATATCCTCACGGAAGTACTGGTCTGGAATCTGGATCAGGATACCGGCACCATCACCCATCAGCTTGTCAGCCCCCACCGCACCGCGATGGTCGATATTCTTCAGGATCTGCAAGCCCTGCTCGATGATGGAATGGCTTTTCTTGCCCTTGATATGTGCGACAAAGCCGATACCGCAGGCATCATGCTCGTTTGCGGGATCATACATACCCTGTTTGCCGGGTACGGCAGAAAACTGACTGGTCAAGGAAGATTGACTCACGGAATTCCCCAATTTTAAAGTGCCAAAATTAACAAGGAGCAGCCAAAACGGCGCTCATTTACCATTCAATAGCGAAAGGGCGGGAATTTTACCCTGCCTGCTGGGCTGTCGCAACCTTGATGCCAGCAAGCTTTGGGTACCGAAAATAAAAAAGCGGACCGGCTTGCGCCTGGTCCGCCCGAATCACGCTACTTTACGAATCAGAATTCGCCTTTGGAACCCTTGTCCATCATCGCCCAGATTGTGTCACGCACTTTCATCGTGGCCACTTTGAGTTCAGGTGGCATTTTCTTGCCCATCTTGATCATCATGTCCATATTCAGTGTGTACAACCACAGACCATCTTCTTTCTCCGCTACAACAATACGGCATGGCAAGAAAGCAGCCATGGCTGGGCTGAAATCCACCATCATGCGGGCTGTTTCAGGCGAGCAGTAAGAGTATACACGCAGGTATTTCTCTTTTCTTTCCGGATGACGCGCCTGCAATTCATCAGACAATGGCAGCACGCCTACTGCCTTGATGTTCATGTCGGCTGATACGGTATTCAGCGCATTTTCGATATCCTCGGTTGTCACACCAGGCTTGACCTTGACCGCCCATGTGGTAGCAACAGCGATATCGCCTTCAGACTTGACCCACTTGTCCCACATGTCCATGAATGTACTGCCCGAACCCTCTTCCAGATTGCGCATTGCATGGATCGTGCCGCAGCCAGTCAACTCACTCAGCGCGAGGATTACGAACAACACCTTGAAAATATTAATAAATTTCATTGATTGCACCTTATAAACAAATTTAAACAAAATTGTAAAATCGTTCTTATTGTTATTGGTTATGCATATCCGTTATGAAACTAACAGATAAAAAAAGGGCGTCTCAACCAAAACCATCCGTTACAACCTTTGCCCCGATTAACTGCGTTCGGAGCTAGATGTTTGAATTGAAGACGCCCTGTTTTCAGGGTCACCGAAGCGACCCGGATACCAGATTTACTTCACTGTCAGTACAAACTCAGCAATTTTCTTGATATCGGCATCCTTGATATGACCATGCGGGGGCATCATGCCAATACCATTCTTGATGTTATGGGAAATGATGGATACAGCCTTGTCATTCCCCTTGTACTTGGCAGCCACTTCATTGAAGCCAGGACCAACCAGCTTGCCCTGCATCTTGTGGCAAGTTGTGCACTTGTACTGTTTGATCAGGTCTTCACCGGTTGTTTCTGCGATTGCAGGCTCAACGCTGGCCGGCTTGGTGATGGAAACAACCGCCAGTTTTGCACCAGGCTTGGCCTTGTATGGCGTGTTGTATTCCTTGTCCAGTTCAGCCAGGGATGGATGCGGGTTGCATCCCAGAGTCTGGTCTACACCACGCACCGGTCCGAAGAAACGGTTTTGCTGAGACAGATCACCGTGCGCTGTACATGTGTAGTCAGGCAGAGTTGATGTGAATTCAACCTTTTTGATGCAGTCCTTCATGCATTCCTTGGCCTGGATATCACCCTTGCCGCGGGCATGCCACATGTCGTACTTGATCTTCTGGTCTTTCTTGAAGTTGTTGCCTTCGGCATCAACGCCCAGCTCACTGATCATGCCGTTGCGGTTAGGCATACGCTGCTGAACTTCCTTGATGTTCTTGTCGGAAAGAACAAAGTCGGAAGGCAGGATGTCGCCCATGTTCAGGATGTATGCAACCACACCGTACACTTCATTTGTTGTCAGTGTCTTAGGCGCATTCCATGGCATCGCGCGGTTGATGTAATCCCAGATGGTGGACAGGGTTGCCACTTTCATCAGGGTAGAACGCTTAGGCTCGGAACCATCCCACAGCGCTTTTACATGACCTGTTTTGATGTCGTCAGCATGTGTACCGCCTACGATCGGGCCGAAAACTTCCATTGACTCACCGAAAGTTCCGTGACAGGAAGCGCACTTCTCGTCCCATACCTTGTTGCCCAGCGCGACACTACCTTCACCTTTAGGAATGCCCTTGAAGTCAGGACGTACATCGATATCCCAAGCCGCGATTTCTTTTGGCAGGGCTGTACGGCCAACACCAGGGAGAGATTGCGCCATTGCTGTCAGGCTCAATGCCGACAGGGAAACAGCCAGAATTGCTTTACTTAACTTGAACATTTGTAACCTCTCCGAAATCTGCGACTCTCCATGTCTGGATCGCGTTGTTATGATAAATGGATTTGGTGCCGCGAACTTCGCGCAGCTGGTTGATAGTCGGCTGAACATAGCCTGTATCATCCACAGCACGAGATTGCAGAAGCGCAGGAGATCCGTCCCATACCCAGTCAATGTTGAAGCGAGTAAATGCCTTGCTCAGCACCGGGGTCTCGAGACGTGCACGGCGCCATGTGCGGCCACCGTCGGTAGATACGTCAACTGCCTTGATCTTGCCACGGCCGGACCATGCCAGACCAGTGATGTTGTAGAAGCCCTTGCCAACCAGAACCTGGCCACCGGAAGGTGAAGTAATCACAGATTTGGCTTCCTGGATGGAAGTGTACTGGCGAGTCATGCCGTTTGGCATCAGGTCAACGTAGTGGCTGACTTCATCTTTCGCACCGTAAGGCATGTCACCCACTTCGATACGACGCAGCCATTTCACGCTGGAAACACCCTGTACGCCAGGCACAACCAGACGCAGCGGGTAACCATTTTCCGGACGCAGCATTTCGCCGTTCTGGCCGTATGCAACGATTACGTCGTCCAGCGCGTTTTCGATGTTGATGGTACGGGTCATGCCGGAACCGTCAGCACCTTCAGCCAGGATAAACTTGGCGTTTTTCTTGTCGTAACCAACGTCATCCAGGAATACTGACAATGGAACGCCGGTGAATTCGGAGCAGCTCACCATGCCGTGCGTGTACTGAACTGTAGGAACAGCCACGTTACCCCATTCTGTCGCGGTGTTCGCGCCACACTCAAGGAAGTGAATACGGGAAACGGAAGGCAGACGCATGATGTCGTCCATCGTGTAAACCTTGGGGTTCTTTACCATGCCCATCACCATGAAGCGGTGCTTGGCCGGATCCATGTCCTGCCAGCCCTGGTGATGACGCTCGAAGTGCAGACCACTTGGCGTGATGATACCGAACAGGCCTTGCAGCGGAGCAAACGCAACAGAAGCGCCGCCTACTTGTGTCAGGCCTGGAGATTCACGACGAATCAGATTGGTTTCGTACTTGGAAGGAACACCGTACGGGTTGGACGCAACTGGCAGACCCAGAGTCTGGTCATAGTCAGTGTGATTCAGGATCAGGGGGTCACCCTCGAAAGCCGCCGCCTTGGCTACTGCAGCAGTGCTGGCAATCGCTGCGCTGGCAGCAACGAAGCTCTTGCGAATGAAATCGCGACGCTCTTCGTTCAACCCATCCTTTGTGATTGCCTGACTCAACGAGGAATCAATGAAATTTTCAGGGGCCTTGATGACGCGGCCTGGTTTGTAACGGTTTGACATAGAGTTTATCCCTAAGGTTGCTTATCGAGAACTTTAGTTAATCAAGCTAAGCAGTTGATTCCAACTAATTAATTAATTAACTAAATGCTAATATACCTTCATCAAAAAAAAGCCGAACGTGGCAAATTGACCCGTCAGGCTAGATTTCAGACTGTCAATTTTGCACCCAGCTTCAAAAAATTTCAACAAAATTATGCTTGTACCTAAGCAAGCGGAATGGTTTTTACAATATCATGAAACGTTAATACTGTTAATACCGAGGGTTGCGCGTTACTTTGCCGTATTATGGTACAGCAAAGAATCAGCGATGAAGGATCACTTCCAGTACAAACTGGGAGCCCAGATAGGCTAGCAGCAGGAATCCGAATCCCCACATCGTCCAGCTGACCGCTGTTTTGCCGCGCCAGCCGCGCAGATGACGGCCCGCCAGCAAAATGCCAAACACGAGCCATGAAACGATGCCAAACAATATTTTGTGCGTAAACTGGAATGGCTTGCCGAAAATCTGCTCGGAAAACAGCGCGCCTGAAACCAGCGTCACCGTCAACAATACGAATCCTATTCCTATCAGCCGGAACAGCAGCGTTTCCATCGTCAGTAATGGCGGCAAATTGCGCAGCAGCAATGGAAGCCTGGCCTTATGCAGATTGCTTTCCACCAGCGACATCAGGCTGGCATGCAATGCGGCAATCGTGAACAGGCTGTATGCCAGCATCGCTGCCAGCACATGTGCGTCAAATATCCAGGAAGTAGGCTGCCCCTCGTTGCGCACAGCCGGGAACAGCAAGGGCAGCATGGCAGCCCCACCCGCAAGTGGCATCATCAAGGCCTTCAGGCTGGACAAGGGATAGAAAAAGTGAGCAACCCAGTAGATCAGTATGGTCAGCCAGAATATCAATGAAACCGCGTTGACCAGCCCCAGGTGCAGCCCGCCGTTTACCCACAAAGCCGCATAGAGTACATAACCATGCAGTAGCAACGGTATCAGCACCGCATTTCCCGCCATCACACTGACTGCCCTTTCCACACGCCCTGTCAGCTGTGCACGCGCATAGATGACTGAAAGCACGCCATATGCAAGCAAGGTCAGGAGATAGACAGGCAGGTTAGACATTGTTGGCCAGGATGTCCGGGTTAGACATTTTCATTGAGGATGTTTAGACTTCGCCAATTCTACACCATCTTGCGCACCCCCAATTGCGCGCTGAACAGGAAAAAACTCACATGCTGGACAATCTGACCCAACGCCTGACCGGTGTGATCAAGACTTTGCGTGGCCAGGCGCGCCTGACCGAAGACAACATCCAGGATGCACTGCGCGAAGTGCGCCTTGCCCTGCTCGAGGCCGATGTCGCATTGCCCGTGGTGAAGGAATTTGCCGCACAGGTCAAGCAAGCCGCACTGGGCGAGGAAGTCATCGGCAACCTGAATCCTGGCCAGGCGCTGATCGGTGTCGTGCATCGAGAACTCACCCGCATCATGGGCGGCGAGACCGCGACCATCAACCTGGCCACAGTGCCCCCTGCCGTGATCCTGATGGCCGGCTTGCAGGGAGCCGGCAAAACCACCACCAGCGGCAAGCTGGCAAAGCTGCTCAGCGAGCAGATGAAGAAGAAAGTACTGCTGGTCAGTTGTGACGTGTACCGCCCCGCCGCGATCCAGCAACTGAAAACCCTCGCCGAGCAACTGAAGATCGACTTCTTCCCTTCCGACCCAGCACAAAAGCCTCGCGATATTGCGCTGGCTGCACATGATTTCGCCAAAAAGCATCATCACGACATCCTGATCGTTGACACCGCCGGCCGCCTCGCCATCGATGAAGCGATGATGACCGAAATCAAGGAGCTGCATGGTGCGCTAAACCCGATCGAAACTTTATTTGTGGTCGATGCGATGACCGGGCAGGATGCCGCCAATACCGCCAAGGCGTTTGGCGATGCGTTGCCACTGACGGGTGTCGTGCTCACCAAGCTCGATGGCGATGCACGCGGCGGCGCAGCATTGTCTGCACGCTTCATCACCGGCAAACCGATCAAATTTGTTGGCGTCAGCGAAAAAATGAGCGGCCTGGAACCCTTCCATCCCGACCGCATGGCGCAACGCATCCTCGGCATGGGTGATGTGCTGTCGCTGATCGAAGAGGCACAGCGCAGCGTCGATGTCGCCGAAGCCGAAAAGCTGGCAAAGAAAGTAAAGAGCGGCAAGGGTTTCGACCTCAACGATTTCAAGGCACAAATCGTGCAGATGAAAAAAATGGGCGGCCTCTCCGCGATGATGGACAAGCTGCCCGCGCAACTCAGCCAGGCCGCCTCGCAGGCCAAGGTGGACGAACGCCAGATCAACCGCACCGAAGGCATCATCAACTCCATGACCCCGCAAGAGCGCGCCAAACCCGAGCTCATCAAGGCCTCGCGCAAGCGACGTATTGCTGCCGGTGCCGGCGTACAGGTGATGCACGTCAACCAGCTGCTGAACCAGTTCGAGCAGACGCAAAAAATGATGAAGATGCTCAGTGGCGGCGGTCTCGGCAAGCTGATGAAGGGGATGAAAGGCATGAAGGGCATGCTGCCCGGCATGAAATGAATCCGCTGCGCTCGGCATATCCAGGTCCCTGCACTCGCAACGATATTTAAATTTCCAGACTATTTTTTACACTCCAGATTTAACCATGACTATCAAAGCCATTATTTTTGACGTGGACGGCACCCTCGCCGATACCGAAGACGCACACCGCAAATCGTTCAACAAGTCCTTTGCCGAGAACGGCCTCGACTGGAACTGGGACGTCGCGCTGTATGACAGGCTGCTGAAAGTCACCGGCGGCAAGGAGCGCATCAAGTATTACATTTCAGATTTCAACACCGGCTACCAGAAACCGGACAACTGGGATGACTTCGTCAAGCACCTGCATGGCGTGAAGACCAGGTACTACACCGAGATGATGCGCAAGGGCGAAGTGCCGCTGCGCCCGGGGGTCAAACAACTCATCAACGATGCGCGCAATGCCGGCATTACGCTGGCAATTGCCACCACCACCTCGCCGGAAAATGTCACTGCACTGCTCGAAGTGGGCCTTGGCCCGGACTGGGCTGATTATTTTGCCGCCAATGGCTGTGGCGACATTGTGCCGGCGAAGAAACCCGCACCCGACATCTACAACTGGGTACTGAACGAACTGAAGCTGTCGCCAGCCGACTGCATCGCAATGGAAGATTCCTATAACGGCCTGCGCTCAAGCATGGCAGCGGGCATCAGGACCTATATCACCAAGAACCCCTATACCAATTCGCATGATTTCACCGGCGCAGCTGCGGTTTTTGATGACCTGAGCGATATCCGCGGGTTTTACAAGACTGCCGGTTTACCGTTATAAATGCAGCATTGCCGCAACAGGAGAACACCATGATCACCAAAAAAATCATCCAGACCCCCGATGCCCCAGCCGCTATCGGCACCTATTCACAGGCAGTAATGGTCGACAATACTGTTTATCTTTCCGGGCAGATTGGTCTGGACCCGATGTCGATGCAGATGGCCGAAGGCATCGAGGCACAGATCCATCGCGTGTTCCAGAACCTGCGTGCAGTGACCTATGCCGCCGGCGGCAGCATGGACGACGTGGTGAAACTCAACATCTTCCTCACCGACCTCGCGCATTTCGCCAAGGTGAACGAAATCATGGCCACCTATTTCCATCAACCCTTCCCCGCGCGCGCTGCGGTAGGGGTGGCATCATTGCCGCGCAATGCGCTGGTGGAAGCAGATGGCGTGATGGTGTTGCAGAATCATTGATCCTGAGCAGCCTTGTCTACACACAGCCCTATGTCCGACAAGGCTAGCGCACCCGCCCTCTCTCCCAAAATCCCCAAACCCACGCTGGATAAACTTGCCAGGCTGGGCATAAAAACCCAGCTTGATCTGGTGCTGCACCTGCCGCTGCGCTATGAAGATGAAACCCGATTAACGCCGATCAATGATTTGCAGCCGGGTGTGTCTGCACAAGTCGAAGGCGAGATCACCCATTGCGAGATCGTGTTCCGTCCGCGCCGCACGCTCATCGCGCAACTGCAGGATGACAGCGGCGAAATCCTGTACCTACGCTTCCTCAATTTCTATCCCAGCCAGCAGAAGCAATTATCAATCGGCAAGCGCATCCGCGCGCTGGGCGAACCGCGCATGGGTTTTTACGGCATCGAGATGGTGCACCCCAAGTGCCGCGCAGTGGGTGAAGCCAGTGAACTTAAATCGACTCTGACCCCAATTTATCCGACGGTGGCCGGCCTGCCGCAAGCCACATTGAGCAAGCAGATCCAGCTCGCACTGAAAGCCGTGCAGCTCACCGACACACTGCCCACTGAATTCCTGCAGCGCCTGCACCTTCCCGATTTCGCCAGCAGTGTGAAAGTGCTGCACAACCCGCCGCCGGATATTCTCGAACAGGATTTGCTCGAACGCACCCACCCCGCCTGGCAACGCATCAAGTTTGATGAGCTGCTGGCGCAGCAACTTTCCATGCGCGCGCATCATCGCAAGCGCCAGCAGCGCAAGGCACCCGCACTCGAAAATAAATATAATTTAATCAATAAGTTAATAAATTCACTGCCTTTCAGCCTCACCGCCGCACAGGACAAGGTATTCAGCGAAATACGCGCCGACCTGCAACGCACGCACCCGATGCAGCGCCTGTTGCAGGGCGATGTCGGCAGCGGCAAAACCGTAGTGGCCGCACTCGCCGCCTTGCAGGCCATCGAAAGCGGCTACCAGGTGGCGCTGATGGCGCCGACGGAAATTCTCGCCGAGCAACATTACCGCAAGCTGCACGAATGGCTCACGCCCTTGAACATCGAACCGGTGTGGCTCTCCGGCAGCCTGAAGAAAAAAGACAAGACCGAAGCCATCGCGCGCATCGCAGAAGGCAGCACCCCGCTCGCCATTGGCACCCACGCCCTGTTCCAGTCGCAGGTGGAATTTCACAAGCTGGGTCTGGTCATCGTGGATGAGCAGCACAAGTTTGGCGTGCAGCAGCGGCTGGCATTGCGCGGCAAGGGCGCAGCAGAATCAAATCCAGATAATAACTCCACCAACTCTGAGATCATCCCACATCAACTGATGATGAGCGCCACCCCCATCCCGCGCACCCTGGCGATGAGCTATTACGCCGATCTCGATGTGTCGGTGATTGATCAACTGCCGCCCGGCCGCACGCCGATTGTCACCAAGCTGATCAACGATGCGCGACGCGATGAAGTCATAGAAAGAGTTCGGATAGCCTGCACCGAAGGCAAGCAGGCCTACTGGGTGTGCCCGCTGATTGATGAAAGCGAAGCCCTGCAACTGCAGACCGCGCTCGACACCCACGCCACCCTCACCGCCGCCTTTCCCGAGCTGAATATAGGCCTGGTGCATGGCAAGCTGGGCTCTGCCGAAAAAGCCGAAGTGATGGCCGCCTTCAAGGCAAACCAGTTGCAGCTGCTGGTCGCCACCACGGTGATTGAAGTCGGCGTGGATGTGCCGAATGCCAGCCTGATGGTGATCGACCACGCTGAACGCATGGGGCTGGCACAACTGCACCAGTTGCGCGGCCGCGTAGGGCGCGGCTCGGCGCAAAGCCTGTGCATTCTGCTGTTCCAGAATCCGCTGTCCGAGCTGGCGCGCGCACGGCTCAAAGTGATCTACGAAAACACCGATGGCTTTGAAATTGCGCGGCAGGACATGCTGATCCGCGGCCCCGGCGAACTGCTGGGCGCGCGGCAAAGCGGCATGCCGCTATTGAGATTTGCCGATCTGGAACAGGATGCGCGCATGCTGGAATTTGCGCGCGACATGGCAGATGAACTGCTGAAAGATCATCCCGAATCTGCAAGCGCCCACCTGCGACGCTGGATGGCCAACAAACCGGATTACCTGCAGGCATGACAGACCGCTACTGGAACCGCCACACCCTCGGCTGCCCGCCCCAGCTGCACCCATGGCTGCACGACCACGGCTCACTCACCCGGCGCATTCAGCAGCGCTGCCAGAAATTTTCCGTACAGGTACTGTCACAGGGATTACAGCGAATTCCATATGACGAAGCCGCGCTGCTTCGCATCGCCCCGCGCGAGCTCGCCCATGTGCGCGAAGTGCTGCTGCTGGCCGATGGCAACCCGGTGGTGTTTGCACATAGCGTGGTGGCTGCAAAACACCTGCGTGGTGCATGGGCGGATCTCGGCAAGCTCGGCAATCGCTCGCTTGGATCAATGCTGTTCACCCATCCGCTGGTAAAGCGCAATGCACTGCATTTCAAATTGCTGTCTGCTTCAAATCCCTTGCAATGTAATCAATCCACCACTCCAGCCTGGGCCAGACGCTCAGTCTTTACATTGCAAAATGCACCGCTGCTGGTAACTGAAGTATTCCTGCCAGATATTCTTGAGCTTGGAGGTACCTAATATGGGGCTGGATACGATTGAATTTGTTTTGTGGGCTGAACAGGAATTCGAGATCGACTTCCCCGATCAGGATGCAGCCAGCATTTTTACGGTTGGCGAGTTCACTTCCTATGTGCATGGCAGGTTGCTGGACATACAAGGTACTGATGCGCTCGGCGAAGAAGCCATTTTCCAGCGTGTAAAGGAATTTCTTGTCACGAACTTCAGGCTGTCACCTGATAAAATCTCGTCTGACAGCCATTTTATCAATGACATCAGACTTGACCGGTAACGAGTGAATCTTGAGCATATGAATAATATCTTTACTCTTCAAGTTTTTGTAATTCTAATTGCGCTTATTATCGGCTTTTTATTTGGCAGACATAGACGCACCAAAGTTGAAAATCGTGGCGAAGCTGCTATAAGGAAATTGCTCACCAAGTATTTTACTGGAGCCTCATATCACCTCCTGAATAACATTACCCTGCCATTTGAAGATGGCACAACACAGATTGACCACATACTAATTTCCCAATATGGAATTTTTGTGATCGAAACTAAACATTATAGTGGCTGGATATTTGCAGATGCTACACATCAAACATGGACTCAAGTTATTTACCACTTTAAACAGAAGTTCCAAAATCCTTTGCGACAGAATTTCAAACACCTAGCAGCTGTCCGTAAGGAATTAGATTTTATTCCTCCAGAAAACATACATTCCTTAGTAGTATTCACCGGCAATGCCGAATTCAGAACTAAGCGACCTCTAGGTGTTTTTGATATCAAAGAATTAATGACACACATAGGTCAATTCTCAACTGAGGTGATGTCTGAAAATCGGCTGCAGTTCTGTGTTGGCCGCCTTGAATGCCATCGAAAAATAATCTCAGGAAAAACAGATGCAGAACATCTGGCATACCTCAATCGTATGCACGGTGATGCAAATTAACTTCTCTTCTACATAGAATTATATTGACACATTAATTTACCAACTTTTCTTTACTATGAATTTTGATGCTCGTCTCTCCCTCTACTTCCAGCTGATGCGACTGCACAAGCCCATCGGCATCCTGCTGTTGCTATGGCCGACGCTGTGGGCAGTGTGGATAGCAAGCCAGGGCAAGCCGGGCTGGCTGATCGTTTGCATTTTTGTACTGGGCACGGTGCTGATGCGCTCGGCCGGTTGCGTGATCAACGACTATGCCGACCGTGATATTGATAAACATGTGAAACGCACCAAGGACCGCCCGGTAACATCCGGCAAGGTATCCACCAAGGAAGCGGTGCTGCTCGCCGCTGCACTTTCCGTCATTTCATTTCTGCTGATCCTGCCGCTGAACACGCTGACCAAGCTGTTATCCATCCCCGCAGTGTTCCTTGCCGGCAGTTATCCCTTCACCAAGCGCTTCCTTGCAATCCCACAGGCTTATCTGGGCATTGCGTTCGGCTTTGGCATCCCGATGGGATTTGCCGCAGTGCAGAACGCAGTGCCGGCGATTGCGTGGTGGCTGCTGCTGGCCAACATTTTCTGGTGCATTGCGTATGACACGGAATATGCAATGGTGGACCGAGATGACGATGTGCATCTCGGCATTCATTCTTCCGCGCTGCTGTTCGGCAAATACGATGTGCTGGCGGTGATGCTGTGTTACGGCGTTGCACTGGCCTTGCTGGCGTGGATAGGTGCGCAATTGCAGATGGGGCATTTCTATTTCGGCGGATTAGTAATCGCCGCCGGCATAGCGCTGTATCACTACACGCTGATCCGCAAACGTGAGCGCGAGAAATGCTTCAAGGCTTTCCTGCATAACAACTGGCTGGGGGCGGCGGTGTTTGGCGGGATTGCTCTGGACTTTCTGCTGAAATAAATACTGTCGGGTTACAGCGTTGCCTAACTCGACCCACAATACTGCTTAAATTTGCCCCAACTTAATATCAATTCAATATATTGATTATATAGAATTTTCTTCCATCACCCCATCCAGCAATTCTTCGGCAAACAGGGTAGCCGGCAGCGGCAGGCGGAAGCGGATCAGTTTGCGTTTGTGGCGCACGATGTTTTCCTGCGCGCGGATGCGGCAGGCAGCTTCTGCATCGAGGAACGGCGTTTCACCTTTCAACACGCGCTCCAGCTGCGGCAGCAGATCGGTCGTAGAGGAGATGTAGTGATCAAAGCGGCGCAACAGCGGACGGTCCAGCCGGCGTGCCACACCATAAAGAATCTGCGGGATGCGCGCGCGGCGCAGCCAGCCATCGCCCACCGCCAGTGCACGGATGGCGGCATGCGATTGCTCAGGCGTGCACTCGAAGTGATGTGCAACATACGCTTGCAGGAAATCATGTTGCTGCGTCAGCAATATCTGCGGTCGGGTATGCAGATGCGGCAGGATGTGCGCATCCATCGCCCATTCGGAGGCGATGTGCGTGGTATCCGGGATGTCGATCCACAGGATTTCATGCGACGGCACAAAGTGGTTGTGTGCGATCACATCCACCAGCAGGTGGCTGCCATAGCCGATGGCCACTGCCAGTTCGCGTTCATCACGCGCATTGCTGTAAAGCTTCTCGGTGGTGCGCCACAGGTGGTTTTCGGCAAACGCATTGGTACCGGCAAAACGCGCAAAGATGGCCAGGTCTGGCAGGCAGGCGCCCGCCATCACCAAATCCGGAAATTTGCGCATGACTACACGCAGGCGCGGGTCGGCCAGCGGTACCGCCCAGATCAGCTGTTGCGCGAAATACAGATGGGTGAACAGCCCCCAGGCATGGGCATGCGCGCTGTGCAGGCACAGCGGAATCAGCAAGAGAATGCGGGTTATCCATTTGTTCATGCCGCGCATCTTCGCGCCGGATTGCTACAGCGGGATGACGCGCAAATGAATTCTGCATGACAAACAGAAAAGCCCGCTATTGGCGGGCTTTTCAGGTTTCAGCACGCAGACTGCTTGCGGTCAGAAATGATAGTTGTAACCGATATTGCCCGATGTGCTGACATCGTTGCCATTCACATCTTTCAGGCGGGAGCCGGAGAGGCTCAGCTCATGGTGTCCCCCCAGCAGATAGCCGGCAGAAAGGCCGGTGGAATGATAATTGGTTGCCCCATTCGGATTGGTGTTGCCGTTGGCATAGGCATAGCTGTCCAGTGTCAGGCCAAGATGAAATGTCTTCTCGGTGTTCAGCCACCATTTGCCGAAGAACTCGACATTGTTGCCAGTGTCATCTGCGGTGCTGCACAGCGAGCCCAGGCAACTTTCATAATGCTTGCTCAAAGGGTTGATCAGCCCACCGATATCCAGCGACTCCCCCACCCCCATCACGAAGCCGAGATACAAGCCGCCTTGCGATTCCTTGATCGTGGTATTTTTCATGTTGTCGGCCCCGCTCTGAGTGCGCAGGCCGATGATCATGTTTGGGATCAGCTGGTAGGAAACATTCAGGCCAATCTGGCCATAACCAGGATGACATTCGCCATAGGTGCATTTGTCTGCAGCAAAGTTGGTGCGCCCCAGGGTCACGCCAACCAGCGAATATTTGCCATTGGGCTTGATCGTGGATTCACTGCCGGTTGCACCCGACTCTTCGGCATGAATGGCTATGCTGGCCTGTGCCAGCAGCAGGAAAAAACAACCGGAAATAATTTTATTCAATATATTCATAGTGTTACCTGTTATATAAGAATATCATTAAATTATAAAGGGCGCATATTATAACTGTTGCATCGCCAATTTCCAGCTTCTTAACGGGATGACCGTTTTCAGGCGATGTATCGCCCTCGCCACCAGCGCAGGATGCAGCTCATGCGCCACCCCATCCCCCACATCCAGCGTAGCGTCACCGGACAGCTCGGTCAGTCTTGCAAAAGCCGCATAAGCATGCTGCGCTGGAATCACCATATCGGCTTCGCCATGCAACAGATGCAGCGTTGTCAGTTCCGGTGCCCGCTCCGGCAGGCTGGCAAAGCGGCCAGCAAACGACAGCACCCGCCCCACCCCGCCATCATGCGCAATGCAATATTCCAGCGCCATGATCGCGCCCTGCGAAAACCCCACCAGCGCCGTATCCGTCTGCAATACGTCAAAACGCTGCTGCGCACGGCGCACCAGGGTCGACAATGCGGGCATTGCTGCCGCCACCCGCTCGATTCGCGCCACTTCCGTCACGTGGCGCACCGAAAACCATTGCCTGCCCATGCCCTCATCGAACGGCGCAATGCCATCCGGGATGAAAATGCCACTCTCGGGAAACGCCCGGCGCAGCATTTCCGCGAGCGATGTCAGGCCTGCCGCCTGCGACCCTACGCCATGCAACAGGATAAACAGCTGCCTGGCCCGCCGCTCTGCCGGCCAGTATTCGATACCATCATGCATGCCGTAACTATCCATACCCGTTCATTGCCGCACTGCAAATTACCCAGCCTGATCCCTACTTCCCGATATTGATGATGCCCTTGAAGTCATAGGGCACGACCACGGAATGCACCTTGCCATCGCGCACACCCTCGGCAATATCCTGCAACGCCTTGGCCTCCATATACCGCACATTGTGCGCATTGCTGCTGAGCAGCGACAGCCGCTCGGCTTCCTTCCTGGCAATTTCCACTTCGACCTGTTTTGCCTTCAGGTTGTTCTGCGCGGTGATCACGGCATTCGCGGAAGCGATGATGTTCTTTGCCGGCTGGATGTTGCGCACCTGCACCTTGGTGATGGAAAGCGAACCATCCAGCTTTTCATCAGCCAGGGCCGCCACGATGAATTTTGCCGTATCCGCTTCGATTTCAGAGCGTGCAGCAATCGTCTTCAGCGCTTCATGCCTGGCCGTGGCCTTGTAGACCGCACTGCGGGCAACGGTGGTGAGGTAGTTGTACATCAGCAGGATGTCGCCCTGATCGTCGCGCGCATGGAAGGCCCGGCTCTTGGTCGTGTAAATCTCGCCCACCATCGCCGGGTTGATGCTGTAGATGACGGTGATATCCAGGTCATCCAGCGTGGAGTTGTCCGAAGTCTGCGGGTGCATGTCGTCCAGGTTCAGCGCGATGTCCCGTACCGGGAAGGTCAGCACGCTGCCGATGATGGTCTGGTTGAAAGAGCCCGGTTGCAGCTCGGTGGTATTCACCTGCTTGTCGAAACCGATACGCAACCCCACCTCGCCGGTTTCAATGCGTTCACACGCCCCCAGCACCAATGACAACAGAATTAACAACAGTATTTTCATTTTTCTCCCCGCCCCGCTAAGCCACTGAGCCATCACTTTTCAGAACAGATACACAATCAGCAATACCACTGCCATCGCCACCGTTGCCGTGCCCAGACCAAACATCACGCTGCGCATCAGGGTGGCACGCTCACGCAGGGTCAACCTGCCATAGCCATAAAATGCTGCCGTCACCGATCCCCATATCAGCAGGTAATACACAATGCCCCGTACCATATTCCCCCTTGCTACCCCGCGCGGCTAATCAGATGCCGCATTTCATAGTCTGCAATATAAACCTGTCGCCGCATAACATCGAAAACTTTTTCACCTGCCCACATCATTTTTGCAACACACGCTGACCGTTCATCAGAAAATTCGCATATCCCGATACGCCGAAACCAGTTCAAGAATTCATTTTTAAATAACAAATTCAGAATGATATGTGAATCACACACGCCAGCCGCATAGTAGAATTCTACTAATAATTTGGGCGCTCATTACCTTGACTGGCCTGCTTGCTGGCGTGTAATTTTCCCCCACAACAAAAATTACAAAAATCTGTTTCTAGAATTATCGTATCGCAGCTGCAACAAAGGGGAATACATGACAGACCGTCTTTACAGGTTGATCTTCGGCGCCACCATGCTGGCCTCGCTCTATTTCGATTTCCGTTTTACCGTGTACGCTCTGATTTGCCTCATGATGATCGAGGGACTGACCGGCTGGCGCCTTTCGCAACTGCTGTTCATGCTGCGCGGGCTCCCCGCTGACAGCGGCATGTATGCACAGGCAAGTTGCACAACCGGGTTTGAAGCGGAACGCATCTGGCGCATCCTGATCGGCGCCGTACTTGTGCTTTCCTATATCTTCTTTCCGGAAACGCTCTGGTACATGCCATGGTTCCTTGCCTTTGTGATATTCGGCGCCGGTGCCAGCGACGTGTGCCCCGCACTGTTGCTGATGAAAAAAGCCGGTTTCAGATGAACATCGCATTCAAGCCGGAACCGGGTTCAGGCAGCCTGCCCACCAGGATCACCGGCATCGTATTCTGGGGAACCCTGTTTGTCGGCTTCCTGATCGCACTGTTCATCCTGAATGGCAGGGAACGCGAACTGAAACAGTTGCAGGAAAACGATGCCAACCTCATCGAACACAATATCGAAATCCTGCTCGAACAGCACGCGACCCTGCCACTGCTGCAAACCAGCCAACAACAACTCAACGCTTCGCTGCAGGCAATGCAACAGCAGATCCGCTTCGAAGCGATACAGCTGGCCAGTGAGGGCGAGTCACTGCAGTTTGGCATGACAGACCCTGGTCAGGGCATCGTCACCCGCAATTTCAACATTGCCGAACCAGATGGCAGCAAGACACGCCACCCTGTCACGCTGAGCATACATTTCACCAGCCTGGAAAAATCCTACGCACAATATCGCCGCCAGATCATCCTGGTGATTGGCATCATCGTCGTGATCTATGCGCTGATCCTGCAGATCATTCTCAAGGTGCTGCTCTCACGCCCGTTTTCCGAAATGGTCAACACCGCCATCCGCGTCACTGAAGGCGATACAAACACACGCTTTGATGAAAATCAGCAAAACGAGTTTGGCTTTCTCTCCCGCTTCATCAACCGCGCGCTCAACTCCATCGTCGCCCATGAAAATCAACTGCAGGAAGCACTGGACCGCGCCACGCAATCCGAAGCCGCCCTGTTCAAGGAAAAGGAAAGTGCCGAGGTCACACTCAAATCCATTGCCGATGCCGTAATCACCACCAACGAGTCTGGCTTGGTGCAATACCTGAACCCTGTCGCCGAGCGCATCACCGGCTGGAGCAATGCCGACGCACGCGGGCAGCCACTGTCTGACATCATCTCCATCGTGCAGGAAAGCAGCGGCAAATCGATCTTCAACCCCGTCTACCAGTGCATTGAAAACAACGGCGTGGAAACCCTTACCACTCATGCTTCACTGATACGGCGCGATGGCGAAGCCGTTGCCATCGAAGCTTCCGCCGCCCCGATGCGCAACGACCAGGGCAGGGTCATCGGTGCCGTGATGGTGTGCCAGGACGTGACCCAGGCGCGCAAGTTTGCCTACCAGCTCTCCTTCCAGGCCAGACATGATGCCCTCACCGGCCTTTTCAACCGCCGCGAATTCGACCACAAGCTCGCCGAACTGCTGGAAGACGTCAGGCTTCAGGGCAACCACAACATCCTGCTCTACCTCGATCTTGACCAGTTCAAAATCGTCAACGACACCTGCGGCCATGCCGCCGGTGACAAGCTGCTGCTGCAACTTTCCGTCCTGCTTGGCCAGAAAGTGCGAAAGAACGACATCCTTGCCAGGCTGGGTGGCGATGAGTTTGGCGTGCTGCTGTACGGCTGTGACATCGAGTGCGGCAAGAAAATCGCCGATGCCCTCCTCAATGTCATCTCCGAATTCAGGTTTGTGTGGGAAGACAAAATCTTCCAGGTCGGCGTCAGCATCGGCATGGTGCCGGTGACTGCCGCAACCGAAAATGCCGCAGAAGCGATGAGTGCCGCCGATGCCGCCTGCTATATGGCGAAGGACAAAGGCAGGAACCGCATTGAAATTTGCAGCGGCGATGGCGCGCGCGGCAAGCACTACGGCGAAATGCAATGGGTGCCGCGGATACACAAGGCCATGGAAGAAGCCCGCCTGCACCTGTATCGCCAGAACCTGATCAACCTCAATCCGGATGAAGAAGTCGAGTATGCAGAAATCCTGCTGCGCATGGAGGACGAAGACGGCAACATGATTCCCCCGATGGCCTTCATCCCCGCCGCCGAACGCTACAACCTGATGCCGACCATCGACCGCTGGGTGATCAGGCACACACTGGAGTGGCTCCAGGCCTATCCTTGCGGCAGCAGCGGCAAACCACAACACTTTGCAATCAACATCTCAGGGCAATCTCTTGGTGATGAACAGTTCCTGCCCTTCCTGCTGGCACAACTGGAATCCACAGGCATCTCCCCCAGCCGCCTGTGCATTGAAATCACCGAAACCACTGCCATCGCCAACATCGGCAACGCGCTGTCATTCATCACCGCACTCAAAGCCAAGGGCAGCAAGTTTGCGCTGGACGATTTCGGCAGCGGCATGTCGTCCTACTCCTACCTGAAAACCCTCAACGTCAATTCCGTGAAAATTGACGGCTCCTTCATCAGGGACCTGATGAATTCACCGGTAGATATTGCGATGGTGGAATCGATCAACAAGATCGGCCATGTCATGGGCTTGCAGACCATCGCAGAATTTGTCGAATCCGAAGCCGCGCTGAACAAGCTGCGCGACATCGGCATCAACTACGCCCAGGGCTATTACATACACCAGCCTGAGCCGCTGTATGGCTCCGAGCCACAGTCAGTTAAATTGAAGACTGCGGCTTAAACCCCTAAGCAGGGCACCACAGGGAATATGGCGCTGATATTCGGACAAAGCAGGCTGTTCAAGAGGAAGATGGTTGACGACTGCTATGCGCCCAACAGCGGTCATTCAAATTTTATCTGGAAGGGCTCTAGTGTGCCCAAAACGGACTTCTCAATGCAATAGATTGTAGGTCTGCTATCGGTGGCCCAGATTCCATTAAAGACTGTCGGACTTGCAGAAATCAGTCATATTGGTCATCGTCTAATGGCTGCTCTTGGAAGATTTCAGGCAAAGTAAATTGCGTTCATAATCGGCTGGTAATGGGACTGATCTGCCTTCTCATTAATTTCCGTTTCCCCGCACATACCGGACTCATTCTACTTCATACCTGAATCGACAACAGCCTGCCTTTTTCTGCCATTACCATTTGTTAACTCGTGCGCTGAAAGTAAACAGTCAATATCAAAAATCAGCATTGTGCGGAGTGCACCCGCAGAATTGAGTTTTTAGGCCGCACTTCCCCTGACGTTCAGAATTGCGCTATAGCTCGACTGCGGGATATGACTCGACGTAACTTTCCCCTGCTGATCCAAAGTAAGTTACCGTTCTCTCGCCGAAATCCACTTTGTAACTGACGACACCTGCTTTCCAGGCGGCCATCAGGAATTCTGGAAATGTGCTGTTACCTGCCTGGTCTATCCGCAGTGCGGTGATCAAAGCACCTTGATCGAATGGCGATACGTCTTCCATGCCGGAAACAAGCGGGGTTCCTTGCGCGACGACAGGACCTTGCCCGGTCAAATACAAGCTTTGGCAGGAAGGCAACGACCAAATGTTGTACCTGATTCCCGCTTGACGAAGTGTCTCGGCCAGACAGGGGAACCCGCCCACTCTGGGACATCCTGCCATTGCCCGTTGCAGGGCAGACTGCAGGTTTTCAATGGCTTTGCTCATTGGTGCACCTTATTGTGAAAAATGGAAATGCAGACGATTCGTAATGACCGCCCCGGAAACATCTCAGCCTGCCAGTTCATTTTCGCTGCCTGACAGGAAGCGGGTTCATTGTACTTGAAACGCAAACCGGCAATCTGATGCACCGAGCCATTTAAACTCAAATTATTGATTGCTGTTGAATGCATAACGTCCACCCTTCATCCATTCCCAATCAGTCCGTAATGGACGATTCTCAGACTGGCTTGCGCTTCGCCAACAACCTGTCCAGCTGATTCGCAAATGCCTGCCGGTCAGCCTTGGAAAATGCAGCAGGCCCGCCTGTCTCCACCCCGCTGCTGCGCAGGGTTTCCATGAAGTTGCGCATGTCGAGGCGCTCCTTGATGTTGGCCCCGGTCAGCATTTCACCTCTGGGATCGATCACGGTTGCGCCGTTGGCGATAACCTGCGAAGCGAGTGGGATATCGGCGGTAATGACCAGATCTCCAGCCTGCGCTTCCTGTGCGATACGCTGGTCAGCCACATCAAAACCGCCAGGCACTTGCAGTGCCCTGATCCATGGCGAGGGCGGCACGCGCAACAGTTTGTTGGCAACCAGCGTGAGCGGTATCCCGGCGCGAGTCGCAACGCGATAGAGGATTTCCTTTATCACCACCGGGCAGGCATCGGCATCCACCCAGATTTTCATTGCGGCCATTTTCCTGTGGTCATGCTTTCCTTGCCCGCACTCCATTCCGTATTCCTGAACTTCATATACAATTTCATGACTTGTTCACGTCGCGTTGCTGATCCAGCAGGTGCAGGCAATCCAGTGCGGCGAGCTTGTAGCATTCGGCCAGAGTCGGATAGTTGAACACGTTGCTGACCAGGTCGCGCACGCTGCCATTCAGGTTCATCACCAGCTGCCCGATGTGGATCAGCTCGCTGGCCTGTTCGCCGACGATGTGCACCCCGAGCAGCTTTTCGTTGCGCGTATCGACAATGAGCTTCAGCAGACCCTGGCCGTCGCCGATGATCTGGCCACGCGCGCTATCCTTGAACCATGCGCGGCCGCTGACATGGGGGATGCCTTCCTTCTGCACTTCACTTTCCGTTCTGCCGACCCAGGAAAGTTCCGGGATGGTATACACCGCCATCGGCAGGTTTTCTGCAGTGACATGCTGCACGCCACCAAATGCATGCAGCACGGCAGCACGCCCCTGCTCCATGCCGGTGGACGCCAGCGCAGGACGGCCAATCAGGTCTCCGATGGCATAGATATGCGGCACGCTGGTCTGGAAGTCCGCATTCACGTCTATCCAGCCGTCCTTGATGCTGACGCCGGCACGCTCAACCATCAGGCCGGCACTGTTGGGTTCGCGCCCCTGCGCAAACAGCACTGCATCGGTGTGTATCTGCTTGCCGCTCACCAGCACGGTGACGACACCATCTGCTTCGCGGTGGATTTCCTTGACGCGCTCCTGCATGTGGAAGCTGACGCCCATCGCGAGGAGGCTGTCAGTCAGCACGTTCACCACATCGGCACTGAGATAGGTCAGCAGTTGCGCATTGCTATCCACCACGCTGACCTGCACGCCGAGCGCGGCAAAGATGGAAACGAATTCGCAACCGATCACACCGCCGCCCACCACCAGCAGGCTTTGTGGCAGGTGGCGCAGGTTGAGAATGGAAGTGGAATCGAGCACGGTTTTCTTGTCGAATGGAATATGCGCGGGACGACGCGGACGCGAGCCGCTGGCAAGCACGATGACCTCGCCGGAAATCTGCCGCGTGTTGTGATTGCTGTCTGCCACCTGCAAGGTATGCGCATCGACAAACGAAGCCTCACCCGGAATCAGCGCGACGCCGGTGCGCAATAATCGTTGCAGGATGACGGACTCCTGCTGCGCGATCACCATCTCCTTGCGCCGCACCGCATCGGCGAGAATGCCATGGCGTGCCCTGCCATCCTGCGCGATGGCCTGGCGCATGCCGCTCTGCCCCGAGCGCGACATCAGGTAGGCCATTTCACGCATCGCCTTGCTGGGGATGGTGCCGGTCTGCAAACCGGCGCCGCCGATTTTCGGCTTGCGCTCGATGATCGCCGCACGCTTCCCCATGCGCGATGCCTGCCAGGCCGCATGCTGCCCGGCGGGGCCGGAACCGATGATCAACACATCGTAGTCGCAAGGTAACGTCTTGTTTGTCATCGGCTTTTCCTGTTTGAGGAATTGAAAATACCTTAATTAATTCAAGCACATAGCCACTACCCCAGGCGATTGTCCGCGGGATGGTACAACGGGTCTTCCAGCACATTCACTTCTATCATACCCCGGGCCTTGTCCAGCAATTCAAGGCAGTCGGGACTGAGGTGGCGCAGATGCAGCGTTTTGCCCAGCTGGGTGTAACGCTCGGCCAGCAGATCGATCGCTTCCAGCGCAGAGTGGTCTTTCACCCGCGCATGTTTGAAATCGATCACCACTTCTGCCGGGTCGTCGTGCGGGGTAAACAGCGCAAGGAAATTCTGCGTCGAGGCAAAGAACAGCGAACCGGATAATTCATATACCTTCCATCCGTGCGCTTCGACGGAAACCTGCGCTGTCATCTGCTTGGCATGTTGCCAGGCAAACACCAGCGCGGAAATGATGACACCGGCCACCACCGCAATCGCCAGATCGGTGAACACGGTAATGGCTGCAACAGCAAATACGACAAGCAAGTCTGCCGTCGGCACCTTGCCGAACAGGCGCAGGCTGCCCCACGCAAAGGTTTTTTCCGACACCACGAACATCAGGCCGATCAATGCGGCCAGCGGAATCATTTCTATCCAGTGCGAAGCAAACAGGATGAAGCTCAACAGGAACAGCGACGCAGCAATGCCGGAAATGTTCTTCACTGCACCATTGGTGACATTGATCATGCTCTGCCCGATCATCGCGCAGCCGCCCATGCCGCCGAAGCATCCGGTGAGCACATTGGCGACACCCTGGCCAACACAGGTACGGTTGGGCTTGCCGCGCGTGCCGCTCATGTCATCGATCAGGTTCAGCGTGAGCAGAGATTCGATCAGGCCAATTCCCGCAAGGATGAGGCTGTAGGGCAACACGATACGCACCGTTTCCCAGTTCAACGGCACATCGGGCAGATGGAATGCCGGCAGGTCACCCTTGATCGAAGCCAGCTGGCCAACGGTTTTGGTGTCGATGCCGAAAAAGATCACCAGTGCGGATACGGCGACGATTGCCGCAAGGGTAGAGGGTATGGCCTTGGTCAAATACGGCAGCACATAAATGATGGCCATCGTCAGCACGATCAGGCCCAGCATCACATACAGCGCCGTGCCTTGCATCCAGCTTGTGCTGCCATCCGCATTCGCCACCTTGAAGTGCGCCAGTTGCGCAAGGAAGATGACGATGGCGAGCCCGTTCACAAAGCCCAGCATCACCGGATGCGGCACCATGCGGATGAACTTGCCAAACTTCAGCAGGCCGAATGCAATCTGCAGCACCCCCATCAACACCACCGCAGCAAACAGGTATTCCACGCCATGCTGCACGACCAGCGCAACCATCACCACGGCCAGTGAACCGGCCGCTCCCGAAATCATCCCCGGCCTGCCGCCGATCAGCGACGTCACCAGCCCCACCATGAATGCGGCATACAGGCCCACCAGCGGATGCACATGCGCGACAAAGGCAAAGGCGATGGCCTCTGGCACCAGTGCCAGTGCAACGGTGAGGCCGCTGAGGATATTGGTTTTCAGTTCAGGAAAATTCTTGGTGTCCATACAGGTTCCAGGCAAGCAATATTTCTGCCAGTCAGGACTGGCAGCGGGATGAGTTAGGGTTTGAAGTTATAACGGCTGCCTGTGACGCACAGGCAATGAAAGCACAGTGGCTGGGCTGCAACACACCGGAACCATCCGCTGACCGCAGCGCTGTGCATTATACCCGAGCATGCCCCGCTTCCGGGCATTCCCCCTGCACCAGCACTGCGTGCGGCATCACCGCAGCAGGCATGCTGCAGCGGTGACGGGGCATTGCTTGTGCGGCACATCCGGTGCCACGCAGATCAGCTGTGTCGCGGAAAATCCTTCAGGCAGCAACGGCCGGAGGGATTGCTGACGTCACAAGAGCATTGCTGTTGCCGGGTCTGTTCTATGACATATTCGCGGATCGATGCATCCTGCACGGCATCTGCATGGCTCACACCAAAGCAATAGCACACCGGCGCATCGGGCACGGCTTCCTTGACGCCGACCCGTGTGCGCAACTGCTGGCGGGTGATGACCGAATCATCATCACCGAAATACACCACATTGCATTCCGGATCTCCACAGAAGAAATAGCGCACGCCTGCGTCTCTCCAGGTCCAGGGATGCTTCAGATGGTGTGCAATGGTTTTTACCGACACTTCCGCGCCTGCCCGGCCGTTATCCGGACAACAATGCTTGTTGGGGTTGGGGGGCTTCTCTTCTGTCATCGTGCAGCAATCTGACATGGCTCCACTCCTTTCTTTTTATTTGTTTTGAGTTACTTCATGTGTACAACTGCAAATGAGACTGCTCGCCCAGTCTCATTTACGTACTGCAGAAGGATAGCCGATTGCGGCCGTCGCTGCAGTCAATCCTGCAATGCCGGTACGGCTATCCTCATGGGTCACCACCACTTCACGCCGGGGAAGGCTGGCTTGCGCCTTGCTGACACCATTCACGCGCATCAATGCACGCTGCACCGCCACCGGGCAGGCATGACATTGCATGCCCGGCAGCGTGAGGACGATGGTTTGCGCGGCAGCCATTGCACTGGATGGCGCGACGCTGGCATATGCCGATAGCACAAACCGGCATGTCATGCCCCACCTCCCGCCATCCATCAACTTCCGCTCACAGCACCTTACTATAACTACGTACAATTGTACGACCTCAATAGATTTAATACATAATATAATCAACATATTATGTATTTATATCATGCTGAATAACAAGAAGAATTCGCCCTGCCACTGCGCAGGGATGCTGTCGGGAATTTTCAGATGGTGCAGGCAAACTATGCGCTATTTGGCAAGCCTGGCGGGATCAGGCAAATCTGCACGACGGTCGACATCATGATAAATACCGGCATCCGCCAGCGGCAGCAGGGTGATGGCGGATGCATGCGCCTGCAACACACTGCGCGCACCTTCATCCCCCTGCAGTGACAGCAAGGCGTTAAGCCACACGGCATCAAACCCGACCGGATGCCCACGCCTGCCGCCATGTACGGGCGCAACGATACTTGCACCCGATGCCAATGCTGCACGCACCTGCATGATGGCTTGTGCCGGCACTTCAGGCATGTCCGCCAGACCAATCAGCCAGCCTGATGCCGCCTGATTGGCCTGCACCCCGCAACACAAACTCGCGCCCATCCCTTCGGCCGCATCGCTGCAGATGGCCCACCTGAGCTGTGCTGCCTGCTGCCGGCCCAACGCGGCTTCGATTGCCATGCGCAGCGGCAACGCCTCTGCCCTGACCACGACAGTGACCCGGTCGAACACTTGCAGCCATGGCAGCAGGCTGTGTGCAGACAATGGCAGCGTTATGCCTTTGTGCGGATAGGGATGCCGCAGCTTGTCCGCACCGAAGCGGCTGGATGATCCCGCCGCCAGCACAATGGCGGCGATGCCGGTACGCTCGGCCAAGCGATTCAGACCAGTGTTGCCTGGTCGAATGGCAGGCGGCGCAGGCGTTTGCCCGTCAGCTTGAAGAGGGCATTCGCCACCGCCGGTGCAATCGGCGGCGTGCCCGGCTCGCCGATGCCGATGGGCGCTTCCTGGCTTTGCACGATGTGCACTTCCACCTGCGGCATTTCGGAATAGCGCAAAGGCGGGTAGTCGTGGAAATTGGATTGCACCACCTTGCCCTTGTCCAGCGTGATGGCACCATGCAGCGCAGCCGACAGGCCATACACGATCGCACTTTCCAGTTGCTGCCTGACCCCATCCGGATTGATCACCATGCCGCAATCCACCGCGGCCCATACCTTGTGCACGCGCACGCGTCCATCCACCAGTGACACTTCTGCAACCTCCGCCACATAGCTGTTGAACGACTTGTGCACTGCGACACCCAGCGCATGCCCGGCAGGCAGTTTGCGCTTGCCCCACCCCGCATGTTGCGCGGCGAGCTGCAATACGCCGCGCTCGCGCGATTTCAGCGGCAGGAAAGCCAGCCGGTATGCTACCGGGTCCTTGCCGGCGAGATGCGCAAGCTCGTCCACCATCGTCTCCACCACAAAAGCGGTGTGCGAATGTCCGACCGAGCGCCACCATTGCACCGGCACTTCATTGTGCGTGGTGTGCAGCTCCACCTGCACATTGGGGATCAGGTAGGGCAAATCCGAAGCCCCTTCCACCGAGGTGGGGTCGATGCCGTTGCGCACCATGAAAGCTTCGAACGGCGTATTGTGCACGATGGACTGGCCGACGATGGTGTGTTGCCACACATGCGGCTTGCCGTGCTTGTCGATGCCGGCCTCGATGCGGTCTGCCCACATCGGCCGGTAGTTGCCGCCGCGCGTGTCATCCTCGCGCGTCCACACCACTTTCACCGGCTTGCCCACCGCCATCGCCACCTGCACCGCCTCGATCACGAAATCCGAACGCGGATTGGCGCGCCGGCCAAAGCCGCCACCGAGGAAGGTGGTGTGGATTTCCACCTGGTCGCTGGTGAGGCCCGCTGTTTGCGCAGCCATGTTGCGGTCCATGGTCTGCGACTGGGTGCCGGTCCAGATCGTGCAATGATCGAATTTCAGGTCCACCACCACATTCAGCGGCTCCATCGCTGCATGTGCCAGATACGGCACTTCGTATTCGGCACTCACGGTCTTGTACGCAGCTTTCATACCTTGTGCGGCATCGCCCGACTTGTGTGCCACCACGCCTGGCGTCTTTGCCTGCTCCAGATAGGCCTTGAACATGTCGGGCGTAGACAGCGATGCGCCATTGCCTTCATTCCACTCGATGACCAGCAGGTCGCGTGCGGTCTTCGCCGGCCAGAAGCCATCCGCGGCAACCGCAATGCCGGTGGGCACCTTGTACACGCCGAGTACGCCTTTCACTTTCAGCGCTTCGGTCGCGTCGTAACTTTTCACTTCACCGCCAAACACCGGGCAGCGCGCGATCACCACGGTGAGCATGCCCGGCAGATACACATCCAGACCGAACTGCGCGCTGCCATCCGTTTTCATCGGCGTATCAAGCCGCTTCAGCGGCTTGCCGATGATCCTGAAATTTTTTGGCGATTTCAGCTCGGCATGTTCCGGCATCGGCAATTTATTGGCAGCCTCGGCCAGCTCGCCATAGGTGGCATGGCGTCCGCTTCTGGCGTGCTTCACGATGCTGTTTTCCGCACGGCATTCGCTCTCTGCCACCTGCCATTGCTGCGCGGCTGCACGCACCAGCATCAACCGTGCATTCGCGCCGATGCGCCGCATCTGTTCCCATGACGACGGAATGCTGGAGCTGCCGCCCGTCATCTGCGAACCGAAGGTCGTATGGTTGTATACCGGTGCGACCGGCGCGAATTCCACCTTGATGTGGTTCCAGTCGCATTCCAGTTCTTCCGCGATCAGCATCGGCAACGAGGTGTATACCCCCTGCCCCATCTCCGACTTGTTCAGGATGATGTTGATGCTGTTGTCCGGTGCGATATGGATGAAGGCATTGGGCGGATACACCTTTGCAGGCGCAGCGTCAGCCGCGTAGGCACGCCCGCCCTTTTGTGGCAGGTAAAAGCCGATCACCAGTCCGCCCGCCACGGCGGCAGTGGTTTTCAGGAAGTCGCGCCGTGCCGGATCTTGCAGGTTCATGTCATTCATTTGGCACCTCCCCTGGCTGCTTTATGGATCGCATCGCGGATGCGGTTGTAGGTACCGCAACGGCACAGGTTGCCCTCCATCGCCGCGGTGATCTGTGCATCGCTCGGGTGCGGGTGCGCCTGCAGCAGCGCGGCAGCCGCCATGATCTGCCCTGACTGGCAATAACCGCATTGCGGTACATCCACGTCCTGCCAGGCTGCCTGCACTTTCTTGCCCAGCAGGGATTCGGCGAGTCCCTCGATGGTGGTGACCTGCCTGCCACTGGCGGCAGATACCGGTGTCACGCATGAACGTATTGCCTTGCCATCCAGATGCACGGTGCATGCACCGCACAGCGACATGCCGCATCCATATTTGGTACCGGTGAGTTGCAGGTGATCGCGTATCACCCATAGTAACGGGGTGCCAGGATCGGCATCAATCTGCGTGGCTTTTCCATTGACAGTCAGTGTAATCATGCGCAGGTCTCCTGATGGATGGTTAGGGTGGTGTGTGTTTCATGCAGCGATGTAGCGGTCACCTGACGGTTGCGGCAGGCAATCAGCTGGGCAAGAATGGCAACGGCAATTTCCGGCGGCGTGCGGCTGCCGATATCCAGCCCCACCGGCCCGTACAGCCTTTCGATCTGCAGGTCCGTGAGGTCAAACTGGCGCAGGCGTTCGCGCCGCCGCGCATTGTTGGCCTGCGAACCCAGCGCCCCGACATAAAACGCCGGCGATTTCAGTGCTTCGAGCAGGGCGAGGTCATCCAGCCTGGGATCGTGCGTCAGTGCGATGATCACGGTAGCCGCATCCGGCTGCAAGGCCTCTACCGCTTCATCCGGCATGATGTCGAGCAGGGTGGTATCCGACACGTTCCAGCTGGCGCGCATTTCTTCGCGCGGGTCACAGATGAAGATTTCATAGTCCAGCGCTTGTGCCATGCGCGCGAGATATTGCGAAGTTTCGCCCGCACCGATGATCAGCATGCGCCAGTGCGGGCCATGCACGGTAACCAGCTGCCGGCCGTCGAAGCTGAGGCTGTCAGCGGGCCCTGCATCGCTCAATTCCACGACGCCGCTGGCGAGACTGACACTGCGCCTGACGCGCTTGTGTGCAGCCAGCCGTTGCAACAGCGCCTGCACCCACTGCGCCCCGTTTACGGGTTCGATCAGCAGGCGCATCACGCCGCCGCACGGCAGGCCAAAACGTGTCGCCGCTTCGTGTGTGCCGCCATAGGCCGCGATCTCGCATGCCGCAGATGACAAGCGTCCCTGCCGCGCACGCTGCACCAGGTCATCCTCGATGCAACCACCGGAAACCGAGCCTGCGCTGACCCCATCGCCGCGCAATGCAAACATGGAACCCGCTGGACGCGGACTTGAGCCATAGGTCTGCACCACGGTGACCAGCCAGACGGGAAGATTGCCGCCCTGCCATGCCTGCAAGGTATTGAGGACTGAAAGATCAACACTGTTCATCGCACATCCTTTCTTGACCGGCTGCGCCGGCATGAGTAACAGGAATGGAATACCGCAATATAACTGCAGCTAAATCTTTTTTTCGGGGAGGCTGCTTGCAGGAAGGGTGTGAATCTACGCCGATTGTATGACAAATTCAACGCCGGAATGTATCGGGCTTTTTACACGGCAGCGTGGTTGCGCGGCCTCTCTGTGAATTTAATTATCTGATTTTTTTATTCTTATTATTTGGTTCAATTGCCCACATGGCGGAACAACAGCCAGATGCGCTTGCGGATGTTGTTGACCCGGGTATGCCAGCGGTAACCCGTGTTTTGCTGCACATGCGGGTAGCGGATCTTGAGGTCGATGAGCTTGTCGTAGATGGATTCAATCAGCGATTCTGTGGTCGTGCCATTCCAGGATGCGAGATCGGATTTTTCCAGCTGTGCCGGCAGGGATATCCTGCTGTTCTTGATCAGGTTGAAATTGAAGCCTTCCTTGGCCAGGCGCTTGAACTCGGTGACGGAAATTTTTTCGATCACATCTCCCAGCTGCACATCATCATCGGCCACCATGTCGAGATAGGATAGATTGTCCTTCAGCTCGCCCACCAGTGCGCGTATGTCACCTCTGGATTTTTTCCACCAGCCGGTAAAGTTGGAGCCGGCGTCCGTCAACGACTTCAGCAGTGAGGTCAGTTCCATGCAGCCATCCTGCTTATTCCACCGACTCCTTGATCACCTCATGCAGATGATGGTGGTCGTCCCATGACTCAAGATGCCAGCCCTGCGCATCGAAATGCAGCCAGTTCAGTGCGCAGTTCGGCACTTTGAAATCGCGTGGCGTGTGCAGTGGCCGGCCGGTGGCCTTGCGGTAAACAATGTCCAGCACGCCGCCATGGGTGAAGGCGGCAACGGTTTCCCCCGGATGTTGCCTGCAGATGAATTCCACGCCGCGCTCGATGCGTGCAGCCAGCTGCGACAGGCTTTCGCCGGTTTCGAAGGGATCGTCGAGGTTACGGTTCTTGTAATGCACATAGGCATCGGGATACCGCTGCTCGCCTTCGCTGGCAGTCAGTCCCTGGAACAGGCCGAAGTGGCGTTCGCGCAATTCTGCCAGCTTGTTTACCGGCAGGTTGACACGTTTCGCCAGCGCTTCGGCCGTATCCAGCGCCCGCTTCAGGTCGCTGCTGTAAATGGCGGTAAATGGATGATGCCCGGCATTGAAGGCCATGGCCAGCGCCTGCTTGCGCCCGGTTTCATTCAAGTCGATATCAAGTTGTCCCTGGATGCGTTTTTCCACATTCCAGTCGGTTTCGCCGTGGCGGATGAAGCAGATGCGTGTATTCATGGTGAAAATTATAGCGCGTGTAAGCCGAATATCGTTGCGTGCTGCGCAGGCACAACTGCTGCCGCGTCAGGCACCGCCGATTTCCTGCGTCTTGGGTAATTTACTAATATATTGAATTAATTAATCTTTTTATTATAGGTTTCGCGCAAGCCGGCGAGCTGCTTTTCAAACTCTGCCATTCTGGCGCGTGTCATCTCGCCAAACACCGCTTCGATATGCTGTGACTGTATCGCATTGTTGTATTGCTGCTGTTCAGGCCGGGTTTCAGGCATCGCCGTGATGTGCGCAATATCCACTGGCGGACTGTCAGGCCCTGCCGCAAGCCGGATGGCATGGGCAAATTCTGCCGCGCTCTGATAACGTTCCTCAGGGTATTTGGCCAGCGCCTTCATCACCACGGCATCCATTTCCGGCGTGACGTTTTCCGGCTTGATCCTGCTCGGTGGCTGCGGCATTTCATGCATCACCTTCTGGATGGTTTCGCTGATGTCCTTGCCGATCAGTGGCAGGCTGCCCGTCAGCAGCTGGTACATCAGCACCCCGGCAGAATAGAGATCGCTGCGGCCATCGATCTGGTTGCCGACATACTGCTCCGGCGACATATAAAACGGGGAGCCCAACACAAATCCGGCTGCGGTCAGTATCGAGGATTCGATTTTTGCAATGCCGAAATCCACTATCTTGATCACGCCCTCATTGGTCAGGAAAAGATTCGCGGGCTTGATGTCGCGGTGCACCACGCGGCGCTCGTGGGAATATTGCAGCGCGTCCAGCAACTGCCCCATGATGTAGTTCACTTCTTCCGCAGTGAATGGTTTGCCGCTGTCGATCAGGTTAAGCAACTCCGTGCCATGGATGCGCTCCATCGCGATATAGGCCACATCCCCTTCTTCACCATAGGTGTAGACCCTGACGATATTGCGATGGTTCAGGCTGCCGGCCACCTGCGCCTCGCGACGGAAACGGCTGAACACCTCCTTCACCTCGGACTGGGCAACGGTGGACTTGCGGATGGCCTTGATCGCCACGATGCGCATCTTGACGTCGTCGTTGCCTTCATATACCACGCCCATCGCGCCCTTGCCGATCTCGCGCAGGATTTCATATTTGCCCAGCTTTTTCAGCACCGCTTCATACCCGTAGTTTTAATTTCAGACAGTTGCTGCCTCGCCAAGTTGCAGGCTTATTCTGCTCCGCAGCGGCTCATAAAACAGCGCATTGTTCACCGGCTCGCCGGCGTTGTCCATCCGGGATGGCGCGGATGATGACTATTTGCAACATGCTGCAGGGGTTCAGCGGGAAAATAAAAAAACCCGCCTTGCGGCGGGTGGTTTTTCGTTTAAGCCAGCTCACTTCAGCCAGTCACGCGGCACAATATATTTTTCATACAGCTCGGCTTCCGGCGTGCCCTTTTCAGGATGCCAGTCGTAACGCCATTTCACCAGCGGCGGCATCGACAGCAGGATGGATTCGGTACGGCCATTCGACTGCAGGCCAAAGATGGTGCCGCGGTCGATCACCAGGTTGAATTCCACATAACGCCCGCGGCGATACAGCTGGAAATCACGTTCACGCTCGCCATAGGGCGTGTCCTTGCGTTTTTCCAGCAGCGGCGCATAAGCGGCAATGTAATGGTTGCCCACGCTCTGCTGGATCGCAAACGCAGTGTCAAAGTCCGGCTCCGACAGGTCATCAAAGAAGATACCGCCCACGCCGCGCTGTTCGTTGCGATGTTTCAGGTGGAAATACTCGTCGCACCATTTCTTGTATTTCGGGTAAAGGTCCGCGCCAAAGGTTTCCAGCGACTTCCTGCAGGTCTGATGGAAATGCACGGCATCTTCCTCGAAGCCATAGTAAGGCGTCAGGTCCATGCCACCGCCAAACCAGAACACCTTGCCACCATCCGGTTTGCTTGCCATGAACATGCGCACATTGGCATGCGAGGTCGGCGCATACGGATTGCGCGGATGCATCACCAGCGACACGCCCATCGCCTCCCAGCTGCAACCGGCCAGCTCGGGGCGGTGGGCCGTAGCCGATGCCGGCATCTTGTCGCCCTGCACATGCGAAAACGCCACGCCACCGCGCTCCAGCACATTGCCTTCTTCAATGATGGCGCTGATGCCCTCGCCCTTGCCGATACCGCCCGAACCCGTGGCACGCTCCCACTTGTCGCGGATGAATTTCTTGCCGTCGATCTGCTCGAGGCGCTGCACGATGAGTTCCTGCAGTTGCAGCAGGTATTGTTTGACTGCGGCGCTGTCCATCAATTACTCCCGAATCTTAAATATAAAAAAAGGCCGCAGAATATGAGATTTCAGAAAATTATCCTGCTCTCTGAGAACCCAGTAATTTCTGCGGCTTACGATATGGCGAATCATGAATATATAAATATATTCAATATAATCAAAATATTAAATCGATGCAAATTCTATTATTTTTTGCGTCTCCTGTGTAGCCACAATCTTGATGCCGATGCCAGTCATTTTCTCAGTAATTTCCCGCGACATCGCAAAGCGCTCACCTTGGGTAGCCTCAGGCATCTGTACCGGCAGCAAAACCTGCTCAGGCAAAGCACCCAATGAGCGAAGCTTGTTCAACTTGCCATACCAAGCCCAGCCATGATCAAAAATTTGCGCAGGATCATTATGTGCCAGGTGTAATGGCTTAATCGCCTTGACCGCACGCTCTCCTTTCATATGCACGAAAGGCAAGCGCACATGGTATGCAGATGCACCACCAAGAACAGCCGGATGATACTTGGCGGTTAACTGAGCGGTTGCCAACGCATGCTTCAAATCCTTTTCCAGCAACTTCTCCTGATATGTCTTGGTGGCAAAATTGCGTTCAACATAGTGGCCAAATAACTCATCAAATTGATGAACAGGATCGTCTGCAAGCACAACCCGCACTTCATCGAAGTGCATCATGGCTTCGCGTACACGGGTCAGCTCGGTGAACAAGTGTTTGGCCAGCTCCACATCCATTCGCTGCCCTTGCTTAATGTCCAGCCATTTCTGAATGCGCTGCAATTCCTTCTTGAAGGTCTTGGCTGTATGGCGATATATGCTGATCTCCAGCTCATCAAAAAAAGCGCTGATGCGTTTAACATGTGTCGTCAGCTTGAACTGAAAAATGCCCGCCTCCGGGCACAACATCACCACACCCACATTGGCAAACTCACCGGTCTCACGATAAGGCAGGAAGCGAACAATAGCGTATTGGCATGCAAATTTTTTCATCACGCTATCCTCCAAAATTCGTTATTCAAAAATCGTTCAAGCATGGCCTTCGCCATATCCCGGTTAAAATTGGCGGGTACTCCATCCATTTCCCACCACTCAGGCGGAACATTATCGCAAGCAAGCTCGAATTCGGCAAACGTCCCAGACAATCGGTCTACGTAAGCTTGGCGCTCTATCATATCACCAGCAACCCTCAGAAATTCTTCATGAAAAACATGCAATTCTCCAAATAGCTGCGCATTGAAATCCGGGTCAAACGCCTGATTTTGATCAATAACCGCCAGGCTTGAGCTTTGCAGGTTCCATAACAGATTCGGGTTCCCGCCCTTCGCCGTTAAAGTCCGGTCGGCATTTCGCACCCACCAGTCAAATACAGCTATATCTTTCCGCTGGGCGGTCTCCACCAAAGGCATATGTGAAAAGGAAAACTCTTGTACGTAAGTCAATGCTATTGAACCAAATGCCAGTCCTGCACCAAGCTCCTGAGCATCACGCCTGCCACTCCACTTAATCAGCTCATCCGGCACTTCAACAATTTCAAAATCCGGTACCGGCAAGCCAAATTTTTTTGCCAACCTGCTGCCAACATACTCGGCTATCAAGCTTCGCCTTCCTGCGCCCCGCCCTTTTACATAATAGGCCTGCCCATCCTCGCAGCGGCAATAAAACGGGTTTGTCACTCCCTGTTTCGATCGATCCAGAATCTCAATCACCTGCATTGCCAACCTCACTCCTGTTAGAGCCTGCTTTTTCTGATGGTTTACCTTTGGAGGATGCTTTTTGCTTTTTTGCTTTGTATTTCGTTTGCAACAGGCGGGTCAGTTGCTGGTAAAACTCAAACAAAAACGCCACGCGCTGTACGTCATTGGTGAAATCAGCTTTGAGGTAGCAGGCATCTACAAAAGACATTTTGATATATCTCGCGCAAAATAATACTCACTGCTTGCCTCCAACATATATCGGTTAATTTCTTCAACACCTTCACGCGGTATAACGCCACTTTTACTTGGATTAACCAAACTGATCGTGGGGGACAATGGGATAATTCCGTCCGGGCAATGGTCAGGGACTATGAACTCTCCACTGTCGGCGCGGACAATTCCCCAGAGGGCATCTGACATTTGCCTACAGATTGCCATGATGCCAATTTGGATATGCAATCCCGCCATCTGTCGCCCGGATATTGCTCCATTTGATCGAACATATGTGTAATGATTTGCCTCCAAGCTTTCTTCCTCTTCCTTGGTTAGAGCGGGTCCGACAAGCCCATTAGCAGATTGATCCCCAAGGGGTGCCATCCTCAACTTAGAGCGCATATGCCAAAGCGCAAAAATCGAATTTACTATGTGTTTTTGGTCAGAATTAATATCTGATATTTTGCCGCTGACAATGTTGTCGGCTAATACTTGAAATCGATCCTCAATTCTTTTCGAATCACCAGACTCGGCTCTTTGATCCCAAATCCGCTTAACACAAAAAATATCAGCTGATGGGTTTACTAACAAGATATCCCGATTCTTGATACGAAATAGGGACACTTGCCCATCCTTATTAGCAAACCTAGCGATACTGGCCTTAGGGAGCACATGCTGACGTACAGTCAGCTTACGCGGATTTCCTTTCTGCGGCTTCTCGTATTTCATGGGTTGCTGTCTAATAGCCAATTAGTTGCTATTACGATTTCGTTTTCCGCTTCATCATATTCTTATCCGTAGACAGCAAACTGACTAGCTGCTGGTAGCGCTCAAACAAATATTCCACACGCTGCGCATCATTGGCGAAAGCCGCCTTGCGGTAGCAGGCATCCACCGCCGCATCTAGCTTCTGGTGCGCCTTCACCAGCACGGGCGGCATGGTCAGCGGGTCGTAGAGGTCGGCCAGCGAGCTTTGCGGGAACTGTGCGCGCGCATCCAGCACGGCTTGGGCGGCTTCCTCGATCTTTCCATGCTGAGCATCGCTGCATTTGGGCCACGGGAAGTTGTTGTAGACCGCAGGCTCATAACGAAAATCACTTTTCATACGTCCGCAGGTGTAGCGCACCCAAGCGTTATGCATGGTGCTGTTCATGATTCCGAAGTGGTAAAGGGTTGCACCAACAGCAATGCGTAATTGGTTGCAGCAATGCGTAATTGGTTGCTGGCAATGACGTTGGGATGGAGGAAACCTACCGGAATAAATCGCCGACTGCCAGATGATACTTCTGGAAGAGCTAGGTAATCGCTGCTCGGTTGCCTGTCTTGGGTAAACAGCGTGGGCTGTTCTGCAAATACCCGTACGCTTTGGGTCGGGCTCTTGCGGCGAGTCTCGGCTACAGCAGCCACTCGCTTCATGACCTGTGGCATGGCCTTCAATTCCGCAGGATTGATGCCTTTCAGCCACAGACACCAGCGGGGATTGCCATTGATAAGCTCATCGCCGCCAATATATGGACGTAGCCATTTTGCTGACGCAGGCTCCAGCGCAATTAGATCAACCCTTTCTGCTTCTGTGAGTATTAAGTTGCCACCATCGGTGGGTTGGCTACCCTTGATAAGTTTCGGCAAACCGGGCGGCGTAGTAGTGCGCGACGGCAGGATGACATTCGGCGCATCGACCAGATAAGGATTGATATTGGCAGCTTTGATGGCATGAGCTTCGCCCTTTATGTCCTCGTACTCAAATATGGTTTTTTCTGATGCCTCGCTCAGCGCGAAGCCGACAATTACACAATGCACCGCTGCTTTGCCGCTTGCTTCATTGCTCCATTGAAAGGTGCGGTGTGCAAAATGAATAACTACGCCACGCTCCAGCATATAGCCCCAAAGCGTACCGACTTGCTCTCCTTGGCAAATGCTGTTGGTGGATACCAATGCACAAATAACAGTTTTATTCGCTTGCATGTAATCGACAGCTTTACGATGCCAACAGGTCACATAATCCAGGCGACCAAATCGACCATCGGTGCCCCATATTCGTTCCATATCCGCCATCTGCTCAGTGCTGCGCCACTGATGACCAATAAACGGCGGATTGCCAAACACATAGCTCGCCTTCTCCGCTGGCAGCACGTCATTCCACTCCAGCGTGAGCGCGTTGCCGTTGACGATGTGCGGCGAGGTCTTGAGCGGGATGCGCGCAAAGTACATGCCGAATTCTTCGGAAATGCGCACATTCATCTGGTGATCCACCAGCCATAGTGCGACCTGTGCAATCTGCGCCGGGAACTCCTCGATTTCGATGCCATAAAACTGATCCACATCCACGTTAATTTCCGAATGGATATCGAGGAAGCGCAAGCCGGTTTCCTTATGCACGGTGCGCAGCAGTTCCAGCTCCAGCAGTCGCAGCTCGCGATAAGCGATAACCAGAAAATTTCCGCAGCCGCAGGCCGGGTCAAAAAATGTGAGTGTGCGCAGCTTTTTGTGGAACTCAAACAGCTTATTCTTGTTGTTTTTGATGCGATTGAATTCGCCCCACAACTCGTCTAGGAATAGCGGCTTGATGAGCTTGAAGATAATTTCTTCGCTGGTATAGTGCGCGCCCAGGTTGCGACGCGCTTTGGCGTCCATGATGCTCTGGAATAGCGCGCCGAAGATCGCGGGGGAAATGGCGCTCCAGTCCAGTGCACAGCAATCCAGCAGCGCCTCGCGCATTGCAGCATCGAAGTCGGCGATGGGCAGCATTTCCTCGAAAAGCTTGCCGTTGACATAGGGAAAGGCGGCAATCTGTTCATCGAGATTTTTCGATCGATTAGCTTCAGGCGTATTGAGCGCCTGGAAAAACTTCGCCAGTTGCGAACCTAGATCTGAGCCATCCTGCGCGGTGCGCTCTTCTATCCATGTTCTAAACGCATTGGCGGGCTGGAAGATGCCGGTATCTTCCGCAAACAGGCAGAACAGCAAGCGCACCAGCAGCAACTCAAGCGGATGCCCCTCATAACCGGAAGCCTTGAGCGCATCGTGCAGCTTGCCCATGCGCTCGGCAGCTTTGATGTTGACCGGGTTTTGCGGGGTGATGGTTTGCGTGCGGTAGCCCGCGATAAAGGCAAAGTGCTTGATGTGCTTGTGCAGCTCGTCCAGCGTAAATTCATGCTGGGCATCGCTTTCAAGGTCGTACAGGCGGAAGCGCGCAAAGTCCGACACAAGTACATATTTCGGCAAATCGCGTTCTTTAATGCCGGGAAAATAATCCAGCGCCTGGGTATAGGCCTTATCAAGGTCTTTGCCGCGAGATTTATGCTCGATCAGCAACATGCCTTTCCAGAACAGGTCTATATAGCCTTGCCTATCACCCAGCTTTTTGACCGGCTCTTCAAAACTGGCGACACGCTTGCGATCTATACCGAATACATTGAAAAACTCAATCCAGAATGGTTTGGCTTCGGCATCTTCGGATGTTTCATGCTCCCAGCGCTTGGAGAATTCATGTGCGCGATTGCGTATTTCGTTCCAGCTTAAGGGCATAGTAAATTAATAATATCTATATGATTATATTGAATTATTAAACTATGTCCTATTTCACATTTATCCGCAATCTGAAATCGCCGCTTTATTTCTTGTGCGCAATCGCGCGATAACCAATATCTTTTCTGTACTGCATGCCGTCAAACCTGATCTTCTCCAGCACTTCATACGCGCGGCGCTGCGCCATGCTGACATTGCCGCCCAGTGCGGTAACGCACAACACGCGGCCGCCAGAAGTGAGCACCTTGTCGCCTTCCAGCTTCGTACCGGCATGGAACACATGCTCGTCTTCGGCGGATTTCAACCTGCCCTTCACGATATTGAGGCCAGTGACTTCATCGCCGGCGCGCGGCGTGTCAGGATAGTTGTGGGCCGCCATCACCACACCAAGGGCGGCGCGGATATCCCACTCGGCCTCGATCTTGTCCAGCGTGCCGGCAATAGCATGTTCCATGATCACGGAAAGATCCGTTTTCAGGCGCATCATGATGGGCTGGGTTTCCGGATCGCCCATGCGGCAGTTGAATTCCAGCACCTTGAAGTTGCCTTGCTTGTCTATCATCAGTCCGGCATAAAGGAAACCGGTAAAGACGATGCCTTCCTTGGCCATGCCATTTATCACCGGCCTGATCACGTCGCGCAGTACATGGCCATGTATGGTCGGTGTAATCACCGGCGCCGGGGAGTAGGCGCCCATGCCGCCGGTATTCGGGCCCTGGTCGGCATCCTTCAAACGTTTGTGGTCCTGGCTGGTTGCCATCGGCAATACATTCTTGCCATCCACCATCACGATGAAGCTGGCTTCCTCGCCCTCAAGGCACTCCTCGATCACCACGCGGGCGCCGGCATTGCCCAATTTATTATCAGCCAGCATCATGTCGATCGCAGCAAAGGCTTCGTCTTTGCTCATCGCCACCACCACACCCTTGCCCGCGGCAAGACCATCGGCCTTGATCACGATGGGCGCGCCGTGTTTTTCGACATAGGCTTTCGCAGCCGCGACCTCGGTAAAGGTCTGGTAATGTGCGGTCGGTATGTTGTGCCGCACCATGAAGGCTTTGGCAAAATCCTTGGAGCTTTCCAGTTGTGCAGCAGCTTTTGTTGGGCCGAAGATTTTCAGGCCAGCGGCACGGAAGGCATCGACGATGCCGGCCGCCAGCGGCGCTTCGGGGCCGACCACGGTGAAATGGATGTCTTCCTTTTTACAGAATTCAATCAGCTCGGGAATGCCGGTGATCGGCAGGTTTTCCAGGCCATCTTCCAGCGCCGTGCCGGCATTGCCCGGCGCAACAAACACTTTTTGCACCCGCTTGCCCTGCGACAAACGCCAGGCCAAGGCGTGCTCACGGCCACCGCCGCCGACTACCAGTATTTTCATAGTTTCCTCAACTGCAGAGAGTGTATTCAAACTCCTTCCCCCTTGCAGGGGGAAGGTTGGGATGGGGGTGTTACCGTTCAGGAGTCTGCAATCAATCTACCCCCACCTTAACCCTCCCCCTGCAAGAGGGAGGGAAACTTTATTTAATGGCGGAAGTGGCGCATGCCGGTAAACACCATCGCCATGCCGTGTTGATCAGCAGCGGCAATCACCTCTTCATCGCGCATCGAGCCACCGGGCTGGATCACTGCGGCGATGCCGGATTGCGCGGCGGAGTCGATGCCATCGCGGAACGGGAAGAAGGCGTCTGAAGCCATTACTGAACCTGCAACCTTGAGTCCGGCGTGCTCGGCCTTGATCGCGGCAATGCGTGCGGAGTTCACGCGGCTCATCTGCCCTGCACCCACGCCGATGGTAGTATTGTCCTTGGCATACACAATCGCATTGGACTTCACGAATTTTGCGACGCGCCATGCAAACAAGAGATCAGCCATTTCTGCTTCGCTAGGCTTGCGCTTCGAGACCACTCTCAGTTCGTTATACAGCGCGAGGTCGGCATGCTGCACCAATAATCCTCCAGTAACACGCTTGAAGTCCATGCGCTTCGAAGGTTCTTTCGGCCACTGGCCGCATTCCATCAGGCGCACGTTTTTCTTCGCAGCCACCACGTCGCTGGCTGCCCTGGATACTTTCGGCGCGATGATCACTTCAACAAACTGGCGCTCGACGATGGCTTGCGCAGTCTTGGCATCCAGCTCGCCGTTGAAGGCGATGATGCCGCCAAAGGCGGACTCGGGATCTGTCTTGTAAGCACGGTCATAGGCTTCCATCAGGTTCGCCCCGACTGCCACACCACACGGGTTGGCATGTTTGACGATGACGCAGGCTGGCGCGCCGTCGAACTGCTTCACGCACTCCAGCGCGGCATCGGCATCGGCGATGTTATTGTAGGAAAGTTCTTTTCCTTGCAGCTGTTTTGCGGTGGAGATGGAAGCTTCCTTGGCATCGGTTTCCACATAGAACGCAGCACCCTGATGCGGGTTTTCGCCGTAGCGCATCGCCTGTACCTTGCCAAACTGGAAGTTGATTGCATCCGGGAACTGCTCGCGGCTGCCGTCTTCGGCAAGCGAGGTAAGATAGTTGCTGATGGTGCCGTCGTAAGCTGCAGTATGCGAGAAGGCTTTCTTTGCCAGCGCCAGGCGGGTCTTGTCGCTGACCGCACCCTTGTTGGCTTTCATCTCGGCGATGATTTTGCTGTAGTCGGCGGCATCGGTCACGATGGCCACATGCGCGTGGTTTTTCGCAGCAGAGCGCACCATCGCGGGACCGCCAATGTCGATGTTTTCGATCGCATCTTCAAAGCTGCAATTTGGCTTGGCAATGGTCGCGCTGAACGGATACAGGTTCACACACACCAGATCGATGGTCGGGATATTGTGTTCCTTAAGCGTTGCCATATGTTCAGGCAGGTCGCGGCGGGCGAGAATGCCGCCGTGAATTTTCGGCTGCAGGGTTTTTACACGGCCATCGAGCATTTCCGGGAAACCTGTGTAGTCGGCCACTTCGGTAACCGGCACGCCGTTGTCGGCCAGCATTTTCGCGGTGCCACCGGTGGAAAGGATCGTCACACCCTGCTGGTGCAAGGCTTTGGCAAAGTCGAGGATGCCGGTTTTGTCTGAAACGCTGATGAGAGCCTGTTTGATTGCGGCCATGAGTATTCCTAGATTATATAATTAAATCAGATAGTTACTTTATTTCATGTTCCTGCAGCTTTTTGCGCAGGGTATTTCGGTTTATCCCCAACAGGTCCGCCGCACGCGTCTGGTTGCCTTCCGCATATTGCATGACGGTTTCCAGCAACGGTTTTTCGGCGCAGCTCATCACCATTTCATAGATAGAACAGGAAGGCTCCTGCCCATCGAGGTCCTTGAAATATTCGTTTACCGCCTTGCGCACCTGGCGCGCAATATCGTTTTCATTGATCACTGCACACTCACCATCCGGCTTGCTCATGCCGCCAGTTCCTCCACGTATTTCAGCTGTTCACCCAGCTGTAATTGTTCTTCGAAAAATGCCTGTATTGCTGCCAGCTGTTCGGCGCTGGTGGGCAACTCATTCATGTGATGACGGAATTTGGCCGATCCGGCCAGGCCCTTGGTATACCAAGAGATATGCTTGCGCGCGACGCGCGTGCCGGTCACCTCGCCATAAAATTCATACAGCTCATACAGATGCTGTATCAGCACGCGCTGGATTTCGGTCACACTGGGCGGTGCCAGGTGTGCGCCTGTCTGCAGGTAGTGCTCAATTTCACGGAACAACCAGGGACGACCCTGAGCCGCACGGCCTATCATCACCGCATCGGCACCGGTTTTCTCCAGCACGAATCTGGCTTTTTCCGGAGTCGTGATATCGCCATTGGCGATCACTGGAATTGCGACGCCGGCCTTGACTGCTGCAATGGTGTCATATTCCGCATCCCCCATATACGCACATGCCCGGGTACGGCCATGAATGGCCAGCGCCTGGATCCCGCTGGCTTCGGCGATGCGCGCAATATTCAGCGCATTGCGGTTGTCCTTGTTCCAGCCAGTGCGGATTTTCAGGGTGACCGGCACATTCACCGACTTGACCACGGATTCGAGGATGGTCGCAACCAGCGACTCGTTCTGCATCAGGGCGGAGCCGGCCTGCACATTGCAGATTTTCTTCGCCGGACAACCCATATTGATATCGATGATCTGCGCACCATTATCCACATTGTATTTGGCGGCCTGCGCCAACATGTCCGGGTCGGCGCCGACAATCTGCACGGAGATGGGATCGACTTCGCCTTCATGGTTGGCGCGACGCTTGGTCTTTTCCGAGCCGTAAAGCAGGGAATTGGAGGCCACCATTTCGGACACGGCCATGCCTGCCCCCATGCTTTTGCACAGCATGCGGAACGGGCGATCGGTCACGCCAGCCATGGGCGCAACGATCAGGTTGTTTTTCAGCTTGTATTGACCGATTTGCATGGGGATTTCCAGAGGGGGTGCGATTATAAATGAAGCAGCCCCGACCCGCCATGGCGTAAAGCAGGCCGGCATCAGCGCTTCATGATATGATTGACGCAACTCCCTAATTCTTTTTGAGTTCCCCTTGAGCGGAATTCGCACCGTATGGATTTCGATGTCGTCATCATCGGCGGCGGCCTGGTAGGCGCCAGCCTGGCCGCCGCACTCAAACACACCGACTTGCGGCTTGCGCTTGTGGAAAGCAGCGAGCCTGCCGCCTCATATGAACCGGGCTGGGATAACCGCATTTATGCGATCAGCCCCGGCAATGCCGATTTTCTGCGCGAGTGTGGCGCATGGCAGCATCTGGACATGGCCCGCGTACAGCCGGTGACCGACATGCGTGTGTTTGGCGACACCGGTGCCGAACTGGATTTCAACAGCTTTGAAATCGGTACACCAGCACTGACTTACATCCTGGAAAATGCCCGCTTGCAGCATGCGCTATGGCAAACGCTGCAACAACAGGACAACCTCACCCTGTTTACGCGCTCCCGCTGCAGTCAACTGGACTGGCCGGATGATCAAGTGCGCATCACCCTTGAAGATGGGCGCTTGATCAATGCCAAACTACTGGTCGGTGCAGATGGACGGGATTCCTGGGTGCGCCAGCAAGCAGGCATCCATGCACAACCCGTTGCCTATCAGCAGGATGGCGTGGTGGCAAATTTCAGAACCGGCAAACCACATCTGGACACGGCCTATCAATGGTTCCAGCAGGATGGCATACTGGCGCTGCTGCCCTTGCCGCAGCAGATGGTATCGATGGTCTGGTCGGTCAGCCCTGAAAAGTCTGCACAATTACTGTCGATGGATGCCGAAGTGCTTGGCGCAGAAGTCAGCGCTGCTTCCCATCACCTGCTGGGCGATTTTGAACAAGTTACGCCTGCCGCTGCGTTTCCTTTGCGTCTGATGCGCCTTGAACATGTCATTGCCGAACGCCTGGTGCTGATAGGCGATGCCGCGCACAATGTGCACCCGCTCGCCGGGCAGGGCGTGAATCTTGGCTTCCGCGATGCACGCAGCCTGGCAAAGATACTGGCCGGGCGCGGCCCGCTGCAGGATTGCGGCGACATGAGGCTGCTGCGCAGGCATGAGCGCGCGCGCCGGGAAGACATGCTTTCCATGCAGATCGCTACCGACACCCTGAAAAAGCTGTTCAATAACCACCATCCGCTATTGCGCAGGGTGCGTAACAGCGGCCTGAGCCTGACCAACCGCATCGCCCCGCTCAGGAAAATGCTGGCCACGCATGCACTGAATTAACCGCAAACTGTCCCATACAATCTGAATCAAAGGAAATCACGATGTACAAACTCATAGTCGTCCTGCTGGCCTCTCTGGCATTTACCAGCGCCAGCGCAAATGACACCGAACTCAAGTCCACCTTGATGAAAAAGGTGCCGCAACTCGGCCAGATCAGGCAGATCGTCAAATCACCCGTGCCCGGGCTGTATGAAGTGATTACTCAGGATCATCTGTTCTATTCCGATGAAAAGGGCAATTTCCTGATTGATGGCGCCGTATATGACCTGAACAGCATGCGCAACATTACGGAGGAGCGCTCACGCAAGCTGTTCGCCATCGATTTCAGCAAGCTGCCGCTGGAGAACGCCATCAAGGAGGTGATCGGCAAAGGCGAGCGCAAACTGGCCGTATTTACCGACCCCAATTGCGGCTTCTGCAAAAAGCTGGAAGGGGAGCTGCTGCATATGGATAACGTGACGGTATACCACTTCCTGTTCCCCCTGTTCCCCGGCTCGGACGAAAAGGTACGCAATGTCTGGTGCAGCAAGGACAGACTGCAAGCCTGGAACGACATGATGCATGGCGGCAAGATTCCCGCTGCAGCCAGCTGCAATACACCGATTGAGAAAAATCTGGCCCTGGGACGCGCCCTCAAAATCAATGGCACGCCGGCACTGATTTTCAGTGACGGCACCATTGTTCCGGGCTATCTGCCTGCAGCAGAACTGGAAAAGGCGCTGAACGCAGCGAATCACCCATAACCCCTGAGTTCAAGGCCGATACACTTGTTATTTGACAACAAGTGTGAAATGATTCATGCACTTATTTAGTGCACCCTAGGTTCATCTGGGGGCAGGTTTTGTGATTATCGTGAATACGACATGAAAAATTTCCCTGCACCAAGCGAACACCAGCACTTGCTGGATATGAGCGGCCCGGATCAGGTATGGGCCACTGCGGTGGATATTGTTCGCCGCATTAACCCGGAATTTGATTTCACGCCTGGACGGCGTGCTTTCAAGGATGTGCTGAACCTGTTCCACGGCGAATATCCGGGCTACTGTCCGATCAAGACTCCTTACCATAACCTGCACCACACGCTGGATGTCTTCCTGTGCGCCATCCGTCTGGCGCATGGCGTGCATCTGACAGTTTCACCCCTGAATGACCGGGAGCTTACCTGGATCATGATGGCCACCCTGATGCACGACATCGGCTATGTACAGCGACTGGAGGAGGATTTCGGTTCTGGTGCGCAGCACACTTTGACCCATGTCGCACGCGGCATCCGCTTCATGCAGCATTACCTGCTGGAGAATGACTTCCCGGCAGGATTTGCTGTCCCGCTGGAACTCATGATGAACAGCACCAATCCAGCCATCGAGTTCAATTCAATCAACTTCCCGGATGCGCGTACGCGCTTGCTTGCCCAGATCGTCGGCTCCGCCGATATTGTCGGACAAATGGCTGACCGCACCTACCTGGAAAAGCTGCTCTTCCTGTACCTGGAATTCAAGGAGGCCCATTTTGGCAACTATGTCAGCCTGCATGACCTCCTGCGGCAAACACACGACTTCTATAAGTCGACCCGGGAAAAGAAGCTCGAAGGCGCGTTTGATGGCATTTTTCACAAACTGAGCAGCCATTTTCGCGAGTATGCAGGCGTTGACCGCAACCTCTATCTGGAATCGATCGAGAAAAATATTGCCTACCTCGATAAGGTCATCCAGCTGGATGAGAAGGATTACCTTGCCATGCTGAAACGGGGCGGCATTATAGACAAGTCTCAAGCGCTGGTTTCCGCGCGCAATACCTTCTGAACGAGCGGGATAGACAGCATTTCATGCAATCAATGAAGTCAGTTGAAAACTGGCTCGCTGCCCTTTGGAAACAGTACCCACATCCTGCCTTGCTGGCGCATTTTGCCTGCCTGCGCACCCGCCTTGTCGCCGAATCCCCAGAAGAAATCGGCCCGTACCGGGCCTCGAATTGCCCCGCCAGTATCCTGAGCCAGCATCAATCGGTTCAGGGGCACATTGCTGCTGGGTTGCGTCGTTGCCAGGAAAACCGGCGCCCCCAATGGAATACTCTTGGGATCCACTGCAATACTGTATTCCGTGGTGAGCGGTACGCCCAGCGCACCCAACGGGGCATTTAACGTCTCAGGCAATTCACGGAAAAACACATAGCTCGGATTGAGCTCCAGCAGCCCTCGCAGTTTGTCAGGATTTTTCTCACCCCAAGCGCGGATATTCTGCATGGAAGCCTCCTCCAGTTTCATTGCCCCCATGTCTACCAGTTTTTTGCCAATGGATACATATGGCTGACCATTCTGATCCGCATACCCTACCTTTATCTGCCTGCCATCAGGCAGTTCGATGCGGCCCGAGCCCTGTATCTGCAGGAAAAACAAGTCCACCGCATTATCCACCCAGAACAGTTCCTTGCCCTTCAGGCTATTGGTCCCTGAATCAATCTCTGCGCGATTGAAATAGGGCACCACTTTTTTGCCGACCAACCTACCGCGTACGCGCTGGCCTTTCAACTGCGGATACAGATCCCCAAGGTCAATTTCAAGCATGTCATCCGGCACCGCATACAGCGGAAACCTGAAGCGCTCGGTACGGGTGCGGCTGCCTTTCAGCAAGGGCTCGTAATATCCGGTGATCGTGCCGCTTTCGCTGCCATCCGAGTTGAAGACCTGGAATGGCACCATGCGCTCTTCATAGAATTTACGTTGCGCCTCGCTGTCATTCTTGTCCACCCTGTCTGCATCCGCACAAATAGGCTGCCATTGCGGCTTGCTTTTCAAGGCCCGGCAGCCTTGCAACATGGCATTCCACGACTGCGTAAGGTCCACGGAATTCCAGTCAGGCAGCTTCTCCCAGGTACTGGGGGCAAAAGTCGGAATCGGTGCAGATGGAACTGGCGCCACCGCAATTGTTCTCGGCGACTTCACGCTGCTGCACGCTGTCATCCAGAATCCGGTTGCCATCACGATGGTCCAGGCGATTTTTCTGCTGCTCATGCTATTGTTTCCTTAATTCAATCAGGCGAAACCAGCCACCTGCCAGCGCTGCTTCATCCGACTCGACCCTCAATCGAGGGAGTGCTTCCAGCACATCCTCAAAAATCACATTCATCCGCGTTATGAATCTGGAGGTCAGTACGCCCAATCCACGCCGCAACCAGGCGCGTTCCCCTCGATGCAGGAACTTGTCAAATACCAGAATGCTTCCACCCGGCCTGAGTACCCGCGCCGCTTCCTGCAAACAACGCCGGGAATCCGGTACCACCGCCAGGATCAAATGCAGCACCACAACATCAAAACTTTCATCGGCAAATGGCAAGCACATGCTGTCACCCTGCACCAGCGCCATGTCCCGCCCGCCAATTTTGGGTTGAGCCCTGGACAACATGGCCCGCGTAACATCCAGTGCCGTATAGGCATGATTGTGCGATAGATAGGGAATATCAAGCCCCGTCCCGGCACCGCTGATCAGGACTTGCAACCTCCCATCCTGCGGCAGTTTTGACAAACTGCGCTGGCGTGCATTTTTGGTTGCTGCATGCACGAACAGGTCATATATCGGAGAAAACAGGCGATAGCTGGTCTGCAACAACATGAATTAATGCAGGACTCGCGGTACACTCAACACAAACCGGGGAATTGGCGCGTCAAATTTGGAGCCATCTTCCGCCACCATCTGGTAACTGCCCATCATGGTGCCTACTTGCGTGGCCAGCACAGTACCACTGGTATAGCCGAAACTCTGCCCGGGACGAATGACCGGCTGTTCGCCAACCACCCCCTGCCCCCGGACTTCCTGCACCTGATTATTGCTATCGGTAATCACCCAGTGCCGGCTGATCAACTGTACGCTGCTTTCCCCATTATTCGTAATGGTAATGCTATAGGAAAACACATAGCGGTTATCCGCCTCGTCAGACTGGTCATCCAGGTATTTCACCTGGGTTGTAATATTGATGTTGTTTTCAGAGGATTTTTCCATTTCGCCATTTCACCGTATTTTTTCTGCAAAGGCAAGGCAACTCACCGCATTTTGCATAGATTGATTCTGGAAATCCTGATTTAGCCTGATTGCCAGTTTCAGGTAAAATAGACGCTTCGAATTCATTACTTTACCAAGGATTAACCATGTACCTGATTGCGCCCAGCATTCTTTCTGCCAACTTCGCCAGATTAGGCGAGGAAGTCGATAACGTTCTTGCCTCTGGTGCAGATGTTGTTCACTTTGACGTGATGGACAACCATTATGTTCCCAACCTGACGATCGGCCCGCTGGTTTGTGAGGCGCTGCGCAAACATGGCGTGACCGCCCCGATCGATGTGCACCTGATGGTGAAGCCAGTTGACCGCATCATTCCCGATTTCGCCAAGGCCGGTGCCAGCTTCATCACCTTCCATCCGGAAGCATCCGAGCATATTGACCGCACGATCGGCCTGATCAAGGAAAGCGGTTGCAAGGCAGGTCTGGTATTCAATCCGGCAACACCGCTGGATGTGCTGGAATACACGCTGCCCAAACTGGACATGGTACTGCTGATGTCTGTCAACCCCGGCTTCGGCGGCCAGAAGTTCATTCCTTACGTGCTGGACAAGGCGCGCAAAGTGCGCAAGATGATAGACGATGGCAAATACAACTGCCGCCTGGAAATCGACGGTGGCGTGGGCCCTGCCAACATCCGCGAAGTGGCGGAAGCCGGTGTCGACACTTTTGTTGCAGGCTCAGCGGTTTTTGGCAAACGCAACGACGGCGACAAAAACAAGTACGACACCATCATCGCCGAAATGCGTGCCGAGCTGGCCAAAGTCAAAAAATAATTCAACTAATCCGGTCTTGCCGCCATACATGCGGCGAGACGCATTTCACAGAGGCATTATGAGTTTCAAAATTTTCCCTTTGCCGGTCAAGGCGATTGTGATCGACCTCGACGGCACCCTGCTGCATACCGCACCTGAGCTGGCAGAATCTGCCAACCGCATGCTGCGCGATATGGGCCGCCCTCCTGTTTCACAGGACCTGCTGATGAGCTATATCGGCAATGGCATTCACTGGCTGGTTAAACGCGCGCTGACCGGCGACATGCATGCTGAACCCGATGCAAAACTGTTTGATGAAGCATTGCCGATCTTCGAAAGACACTACACCGAGCTGGCCACGCAAAGCAAACCTTTCCAGAACGTGATGCAGGGGCTGGATGCGATGAAGGCGGCCGGTTTCCGACTCGGCTGCATTACCAACAAGGTAGAACGCTACACCACCCCCATCCTGCAGAGCGCGGGCCTCGCAAAGTATTTCGAGATCGTGGTGGCAGGTGACACTCTGCCGGAAAAGAAACCGCATCCCATGCCGCTGCTGCATTCGGCAAAATTTTTCGATGTGGCGATTGAACATCTGTTGCTGATTGGTGACTCACTGAGTGACGCACAGGCGGCTCGCGCTGCAGGCTGCCCCATCATCTGCGTGCCCTATGGTTACAACCATGGCGAACCTGTAGAGTCCCTGAATGTGGACGCAGTCATTCCCGATCTTGCTGCAGCCATGCCACTGATCAAGAAGGCCTGAAATGACGGTAATACTCCTTGAAGCACTGGGTTGGCGATGGTAAAGATTCTGCACTGAGCAGACTCTGCGCTATCATTCGACTTAACCTTTCAGGAGTTTCTTATGCTGTCCCCGATTTCACTAGAAGAATTCAATGCCCTGGCAAAGCAGGGTTACAACCGCATTCCGCTGGTCGCTGAAACTTTTGCGGATCTGGACACGCCGCTGTCGCTCTACCTGAAACTGGCCAATCAGCCCTATTCCTATCTGCTGGAGTCGGTACAGGGTGGGGAAAAATTCGGCCGTTATTCTTTTATCGGATTGCCGGCGAAAACCCGCATTACAGTAAGGGGCCATCAGGTTACGGTCACCAGCCCAACTGGCAATCTCGTCGAGAATAAATCTCAACCACTTGAATTTATTAATTTATTCAGAGAACAATTCAAGGTCGCACCGCTCACCGGATTGCCCCGCTTCACTGGCGGCCTGGCAGGTTATTTCGGCTACGACACGATACGTTATATAGAACCCAGGCTGGCAAAAACACAGAAGCCCGATACGGTCGGTACACCAGACATCCTGCTGATGCTGACCGAGCAACTGGCCGTGATCGACAACCTGACTGGCAAACTGTCATTTGTTGTTTATGTTGACCCTGCACAACCTGATGCCTATCAACAGGGTCTGAGCCAGCTTGGCAGCTTGCAACGTACGTTGCGCAAACCCGTGGAAATTCCAGATGCACCTTCATTCACAAAGGAAGAGGCCATATCCGAATTTGGCGAGAGCGCCTTCAAGGCTGCCGTTGAAAAATCCAAGCGCTATATTTTCGATGGTGACATCATGCAAGTCGTGCTTGCACAGCGCATGTCACAGCACTTCCCCGGTACACCGCTGTCATTGTATCGCGCACTACGCAGCATCAACCCGTCTCCCTATATGTTCTATTACGACATGGGAGATCATCACGTAGTCGGCGCATCACCGGAAATTCTGGTTCGCCTGGAAGGCGACAACGTAACTGTCCGGCCAATTGCTGGCACACGTCCGCGCGGAAAGACAGCTGAACAGGATGCAGATCTTGCAGAGGAACTGCTGGCCGACCCCAAGGAACTGGCAGAACATTTGATGCTGATTGATCTCGGACGCAACGATGTCGGCCGGGTAGCGGAACAAGGCTCAGTCAAGTTGACTGACAAAATGGTCATCGAACGATATTCGCACGTGATGCACATTGTTTCAAATGTCGAAGCAAAATTGAAAAAAGGTGTCAGCGCGATGGACGTGCTGAAAGCCACCTTCCCGGCCGGAACGGTATCCGGAGCAGCAAAAGTACGCGCAATGGAAATCATCGACGAACTCGAGCCTACAAAACGCGGCGTCTATGCCGGTGCCGTAGGCTATCTGGGTTTCAATGGTGATATGGACCTGGCGATAGCTTTGCGGACAGCAGTGATAAAAGACAAGACACTCTACGTTCAGGCCGGCGCAGGCATCGTCGCAGATTCAAATCCCGATAGTGAATGGATGGAAACCCAGAACAAAGCGCGTGCCGTGCTAAGAGCTGCAGAAATGGTGCTGGATGGATTGGATAATAAAGTCCATAAATAAACTGAAATTCAATTCATAATTCGATAAACGATTTAAGGCCCCGGTTTTACAGCTGGGGCCTTTGCGTTTGCAAGTGTTGCAGCCTGTCCTTGGCTTGGCGAAGAAGTAACCTACATTGATTGCGACATAATGCAGTACTCGCATTAATCCTACGAATGCGAGAGCCTCCACCGCGACAAGCGACATTGTCGCGACGAGTATTCGAACAAGCATTCAATGATGAATGAATTGTTAAAGGAACTAAATAAAAGCAAAAAGCCCCAGATTTTCACCTGGGGCTTTTGCTTTTGTAAGGAGTCTGACATGCATGGGCCACAAAAG
>JAJXUI010000020.1 GCA_021782995.1 Pseudomonadota bacterium
ATTACACAACAGGAGATAAATGAAGTGATGAAACGCTTAAACAATCGTCCCAGAAAGAGGCTTGGTTACTTGACGCCTAATCAGGTATTCTTCAAATAAGCGTTGCACTTCAAATTTGAATCCGCGTCGGTAAACAAAGATAATAACGACCAAAACTAGGTCAAAAGACCTATCGCAAGCCCGATAACTCACCGCCCCGGCAACTCCGCATTTATCGTCTTCCCGCCATAACCATACTTCTGATCCCTGCCCTGCACTACGACACTTTTTACAGCTGAAGGAATTGATACGCCGTAAAGGTCGCGAGTGAATGGCTGTTCATCGGCATGGTCGTGCCACAGCTTGCGCTCGCCATACACCACGCCTTCCTTGTTCATCACGCGGAAGGCATCGGCATAGCGTTGTTCGGTATCGTAGGGAGATGACAATGTGACATCGAAATTAAAGCGGTTGTTGCTAACCACGGTGATCTGCACATTGACGACATCGGGAAATTTTTGTTCCTGTGCGGAAACAGGGAGTGCTGCGAACAGGGCCAACAAGAAGGATATAAAGATGCGAATTGCGGATGTTACGTTAAATGCAGTGATATTCATAATATTTAATATAATCAAATAGTTAAAAATATACAGCAACACCTGCAAGCAGGCGCAAGTAATACCAGGTCAAGCGCAGTCGAGATCGTCTGCATGCACGCGCGACGGATGCGGTGTAGCCTCTCCGGTGGCAACCGGACGCGAGGGATCGGTGATCCATTCACTCCAGGAGCCGGCATACAGTTTGCCTGACGAGAGCCCGGCGACTTCCATTGCCAACATGTTGTGGCAGGCGGTGACACCGGAGCCACAGGAGTGGATTACGTTGTGCGGTTTCACGCCGTGCAGCAGATTGGTATAGGCTTCTTTCAGCTCTTCCGCCGGCAGGTAGGTGCCGTCGAAATCGAGATTTTCTTCAAACACCCAGTTCACAGCACCCGGGATGTGGCCCGCCACTTTGTCGAGCGCTTCGCGTTCGCCTGTAAAGCGCTGTTCCGGGCGCGCATCGATGATCAGGCGGCAGGCTTCCTGCCGTGCTTCATTGACTTCATTCACATGCGCAACCATGTCGTATTGCACATTGACGACAAATTTTGCCGGTGTAATCTGCGGCAGTTCAGCGGTGACTGGCAGTTTCTTCTTCACCCACAGCGGCCAGTTGCCGTCCAGCAGGGCCACATTGTTGTGCCCCAGCCAGCGCAGCAGCCACCACATCTTCACCGCCATTGAGCCGAAGCTGTCGTCATACACCACCACTTGCTTGCTTGCATCCACTCCCCATGCAGAAAGTTTTTGTGCCAGCACTTGCGGATCGGGCAGCGGATGGCGGCCGGTTTTGGGTGTGACTGCGGATGACATGTCGTCATCCAGATGCACATAACGCGCACCGGGAATGTGGCTTTGCAGATAGGCATTGTGGCCCAGGCTGGTGTCGCTCAGTGCAAAACGGCAATCGAAGATGATCCAGTCCGGGTCTTGCAGGTGTCTGGCCAGTTCATCGGCGCTGACGAGTGTGGTATATGCCATATAGAATTATTGTTTCGGCTTGGGTTTGCGCAGGTCCAGCAGCCACATCACATAGCCGGACAGCGAATAGGCAAAGAACAGCAGGAACAGCACACCCGGCGGATAGCTGGAAACCAGCATGAAGAACATCGCCAGCAGGAATACCACAACAAAGGGCACACTCTTGCGCAGGTTGATATCCTTGAAGCTGTAAAATTTAACGTTGCTGACCATCGTGAGTCCGGCAAAGATGGTCAGTGCTGTGGCGACCCAGCTCAAATCATTCACTTTGAAGAAGTCGGCATTGTCCGTTACCACCCAGATGAACCCGGCAACCAGCGCCGCCGCTGCCGGGCTGGGCATGCCCTGAAAATAACGCTTGTCGACCACATCGATATTGGTGTTGAAACGCGCCAGGCGCAATGCCGCCCCCACACAATAGGTGAATGCAGCAAACCAGCCCAGCTTGCCGAGGTCTTTCAGTGCCCACTCATACATCAGCAGCGATGGCGCCACACCAAACGACACCATATCGGACAGGCTGTCATACTCCGCGCCAAATTCGCTTTGCGTATGCGTCAGCCGTGCGACGCGGCCGTCAAGACCATCGAGCACCATGGCAATGAAGATCGCCACTGCTGCAAATTCAAAGCGGTTGTTCATCGCCTGCACGATGGCATAAAACCCTGAAAACAGCGCACCGGTCGTAAACAGGTTGGGCAGGAGGTAGATGCCGCGACGGCGGATATCGGGTTTGCGTTGGTTCAGGTCATTCATCATGATGGAAGATCTGGGATCGTGAGTTCTGCTGGAATTGCTACTTTACACCAATGCGTGTCGACAAAGTAGACTCCGGTGTTACAAGTGCATGACAGGCTGAAAAAAACAAAACGACCAGCGAACCGGTGTTTTACCGATATCGCCGGTCGTCCGTGTGTTACACCTGATGACCTGATTAATTCTTTGACTGATCGACCAGTTTATTCTTGCTGATCCAAGGCATCATCGCGCGCAACTGGCCACCCACTTTCTCGATTGGATGTTCTGCTGTCAGACGACGACGTGCAGTCATTTCCGGATAGTTGGTGCGGCCTTCGAGGATGAAGCGCTTGGCGTACTCGCCATTCTGGATGTTCTTCAGGCACTCCTTCATCGCGGCGCGCGCCTCGCCGGCGATCACGCGCTGGCCGGTGACATACTCGCCATACTCCGCGTTGTTGGAGATGGAGTAGTTCATGTTGGCGATGCCGCCTTCATACATCAGGTCCACGATCAGCTTCAGTTCGTGCAGGCATTCGAAGTAGGCCATTTCCGGCGCGTAACCGGCTTCGGTCAATGTTTCAAAACCGGCTTTCACCAGCTCCACTGCGCCGCCGCACAGTACGGCCTGTTCGCCGAACAGGTCGGTCTCGGTCTCTTCACGGAAGTTGGTTTCGATCACGCCGCCCTTGGTGCCGCCGTTGGCAGCTGCATAGGACAGGGCGATGTCCTTGGCCTTGCCACTCTTGTCCTGGTAAACCGCGATCAGGGTTGGCACGCCGCCGCCTTTCAGGTATTCGGAACGCACAGTGTGGCCGGGGCCTTTCGGTGCAATCATGATGACGTCCACATCAGTGCGCGGTACCACCTGGTTGTAATGCACGTTGAAGCCGTGCGCAAAGGCCAGTGCGGCACCGGCTTTCATGTTCGGGGCAACTTCATCGTTGTATACCTGTGGAATGTTCTCGTCAGGCAACAGCATCATCACGACATCGGCAGATTTCACGGCTGCGGCAACCTCGGCCACTTTCAGGCCGGCGCCTTCCGCCTTCTTCCAGGATGCGCCGTTCTTGCGCAGACCCACGGTCACGTTCACACCGGACTCTTTCAGGTTCTGCGCATGCGCATGGCCTTGCGAACCGTAACCGATGATGGTGACCTGCTTGCCTTTGATCAGGGAGAGGTCGGCGTCTTTGTCGTAATAAACTTTCATGCTGTTTCCTTTAAGGTAAATCGGATAAGTTATTGATTAAATTGAGTTTTTAAAGCTTCAAAATGCGTTTGCCACGGCCGATGCCGGATGCTCCAGTGCGTACCGTTTCGAGGATCAGGGACCTGTCGATGGCTTGCAGGAAGTTGTCCAGCTTCGTACCGCTGCCGGTCAGCTCGATCGTGTAGGTGGCATCGGTGACGTCGATGATGCGGCCGCGGAAGATGTCCGCCATGCGTTTCATCTCCTCACGCGCCGCCCCCTCCGCCTTGACCTTCACCAGCATCAGCTCGCGCTCGATATGCTCGCCTTCGGTCAGGTCCATCACCTGCACCACCTCGATCAGCTTGTTCAGCTGCTTGTTGATCTGCTCGATCACATCATCGGAACCGCTGGTGACGATGGTCATGCGCGACATGGTCGGATCTTCCGTGGTTGCCACGGTCAGCGATTCGATGTTGTAGCCGCGTGCCGAGAACAGGCCTGCCACGCGCGACAGGGCGCCGGCTTCGTTTTCCATCAGCAAAGAAATGATGTGGCGCATTACAGGTCCTCCGCCATGATGATGTCAGACAGGCCCTTGCCGCCGGGCACCATCGGGAATACGTTTTCAGTCGGGTCGGTCTGGAAGTCCATGAACACCAGCTCGTTCTTGCGCGCGAAGGCTTCTTTAATCGCGCCCTCTACATCTGCTGGATTCACCACGCGGATGCCGACATGGCCATAGGCCTCGGCCAGCTTCACGAAGTCGGGCAGCGCGTCCATGTAGGATTCCGCATAGCGGTTGCCATGGAAGAATTCCTGCCACTGGCGCACCATGCCGAGGTAACGGTTGTTCAACGACAGCACCTTGATCGGCAGGCGGAACTGCTTGCAGGTGGAAAGCTCCTGGATACACATCTGGATGCTGCCTTCGCCGGTAATACAGGCCACATCCGCTTTCGGATGCGCCAGCTTCACGCCCATCGCGGCCGGCAGGCCGAAGCCCATCGTACCCAGACCACCGGAGTTGATCCAGCGGCGCGGTTCGTCAAACTTGTAATACTGCGCAGCCCACATCTGGTGCTGGCCAACATCGGAAGTGACAAAAGCTTCGCCCTTGGTGATTTCGTACAGCTTCTCCACCACATACTGCGGCTTGATGACCTCGGTCGAATTCTTGTAAGCCAGCGAGTTGCGGCCTCGCCATTCGCCGATCTGCTTCCACCAGTCTGCCTGTGCTGCCGCATCCGGCTTCTGCTTCACGGACTTCAGCGCCGCCTGCAGCTCTTTCACTACCTCTTTCACATCGCCCACCAGCGCCACATCCACCTGCACGCGCTTGGAGATGGAGGCCGGGTCGATATCGATATGGATGATCTTGCGCGGCACGGAATTGAAGTGGCTCACATTACCGATCACGCGGTCATCAAAGCGCGCGCCCACGGCCAGCAGCACATCGCAATTCTGCATTCCGAGGTTGGCTTCCAGCGTGCCATGCATGCCCGGCATACCGAGGAACAGCTTGTCGGTTTCCGGATAACCGCCCAGACCCATCAGCGTGCTGACGCAGGGGTAGCCCAGACCACGTACCAGCTCGGTCAGCGGCTTGGCCGCATCCGAAAGAATTACACCACCGCCGGTATAAATCACAGGGCGCTTGGCGCTTAACAACAGCTCCGCGGCCTGCTTGATCGCAGTTGCATCCGCCTTGACCTGCGGATTGTAGGAACGGATGCTGACGTTTTTCGGATAGTCATACTCGGCCTTGGCGATGGAAATATCCTTGGGGATATCCACCAGCACTGGGCCGGGGCGGCCGCTTTTCGCCAGATAGAACGCCTTTTTGATCGTGGAGGCGATGTCTTTCACATCCTTCACCAGGAAATTGTGCTTGACGCAAGGACGGGTAATGCCGACGGTATCCACCTCCTGGAATGCATCCTCACCAATGGCACCCGTCGGCACCTGGCCGCTGATCACCACCATCGGAATGGAATCCATATAGGCGGTGGCAATGCCGGTAACCGCATTGGTCACGCCCGGGCCGGAAGTCACGAGCGCCACACCCACTTTTTCGGTGGAACGGGCATAGCCGTCCGCCGCATGCACGGCTGCCTGTTCATGCCTTACCAGGATGTGTTTGACCTTGTCCTGATTGAACAAGGCGTCGTAGATGAAAAGTACCGCGCCGCCCGGGTAGCCGAAGACATATTCGACCCCCTCATCTTGCAGACAGCGTATCGTGATTTCCGCGCCCGTAAGCTCCATGACAAAACCTTAAATTAAATAATATTCGAACCCCACAAGATAAGGCTTGGCGCCATTTTGGTCAACCCCAATGACGATACCTTGGCCGCTTACAAGGTCATTCAAACTCGTAATTGCAGGGGTTATTTGCTAACATGCCGCCTTTCCCGCAACCTGGAGTCTGAAACTGGCCAGCCGGATTGAATTATCGGATTTTCTCGCTTCTGTCGAACGCCGCGCCTACAAACAGGCCCTGTTCGCGGTACGGGACGAACATGTCGCGCTCGACATCGTGCAGGATTCCATGATGAAACTGTCCGAAAAGTATGGCGACCGGCCGGTTACCGAACTGCCGATGCTGTTCCAGCGCATCCTGCAGAATACAATTCGTGATTTCTACCGCCGGCAAAAGGTCCGTTCGGTCTGGACCACCCTGTTTTCCTCACTCGTGCCGCAACATGAGGAAAGTGACTACGATCCGCTGGAAAATTTGCAGGACGAGGACAGCCCGAGCCAGGCCGACACCCCGGAATATGCACTTGAGCAATCTCAAATTATTGAATTAATTGAGAATGAACTAAAAAAATTGCCCCTTCGTCAACGTGAGGCATTTTTGCTGCGTTATTGGGAAGACTTGGACACCGCTGAGACAGCTGCTGTCATGGGGTGCTCAGAAGGTAGCGTTAAAACACATTGCTCACGTGCAACACATGCACTTGCCGCAGCACTCAAGGCAAAAGGAGTAACAGATTATGAATTCTGAAAAAAAACCCAAAAATATCAAAGCATTGCTTGACTCGACCACGCTCGGAATTTCCCCTGCCGTCGCGGGTTCGTTGCATGCTTTCCGTACCAGCGCACTGAAACAGCAACGCTTGCAACGTTCGCCGCTGGTTAACTGGATATATGCCCATACCGGTCTGCCCGTATCCAACCCGCTTACCCGGCCGGCCAGCATGCTGCTGGCGAGTGTTTTTTTGGCCGTAACCTTGCTGGCCAGTTACAACTTTGTACAGAACTATCTCAATGATGGCGATACTGCCGATGTCGACCTGGCCATCCTGACTGACGATATGCCCCTACATGTCTACGTGGATTAAGCGGATTTCAGGCGTCACCCGCCGCGCAATCCCCCTCCTGGTTGCCGGTTTGCTGTTGTCACTGCCGACCTTGGCAGAGGCGCAGAAATGGCCAGCACTTTCCGCCAATCAGCGCGAAGCGCTGGCACCCATAGAAAAACTATGGGACAGCCTGCCGGAAAAGCAGCAGAAACGGCTATTGTCTACAGCCCGTCACTTCAAAAACCTGAGCCCCGAGAAAAAACAGCGTTTCCTGAAAAATCTGGCCGACTGGAGCAGGTTGAGCCCGGAACAACGCGACAAAGCCCGCGCCAAATACAAGGCGTTCAAGCGGATTCCAAAGGAAAAGCGTGAAGAAGTGAAACGCATGGTACTGGAGCAGGAAGCCGAGAAAGCCAAAGAGGCCCAGATAGACTATGCGCCGGAATATCGCGATGAAACGCCAGCAGAAGCCGAGAAATCAGAAATCCAGAAATCAGCTGCGCAAAAAGAAGATCAAGGCAACGACTGACGTCGCATGCCTTGTCATCTGCCAGGCCTCAACGTCTTTCTGTCCACCATAACATCCCCAGCGCCAGTCCAAAAAAGGCGATTGTCATGACAGATGCGCTCAGTACCGGTTGCCAGTCATTCAATGCGCCCAGGTGCGCGAACAGCCTGCCGATGAAGTAGAACGACAACCCAAGCACGATGCCGGTGAAAATTTTCCCACCTATACCGCCAGACCTGCGCTGATGCGTTGCAAACGGCAAGGCCAGCAACATCATCACCATGACGGAAAATGGATAAACAACCTTGTTCCACATCTCGATTTCATAGCGCGCAGACTCCTGCCGGTTCTCCTTGAGGTGCTGCGTATAAAGATACAGGCTCCATGCGGACATCTGTTCCGGCACCACCATCAGCACACGCAGGATATCCGGGGTGACCGAAGTATGCCAGTCCCGCCTGGGCAAATGCACGACCCGCGCACCCTGCTTGTCGAACAAGGTCTGCACCACGCCATCCAGCTGCCAGACACCTTCCTGCTTGAAGGTGCCGCGCTGAGCCGAGGTGATTCCCGCAAGCGAGAAATCCTGGTCAAACTCGTAGATGCTGACATTGAGCAAGGTGGAGTCAGGCAATACATTCTTTACATTGATGAAACTCCCCTCATCCTTGACCCACAGACCTGAACGGAATTCCCTCAGTGAAACCTGGGAATTAAGCGCCTTGAGGCGCAGTTCCTGCGCCAGCTTCATGCTGGATGGCGCAACAAACTCTCCGATCAGCAAGCTCAGCAACATCAAGGGAAAACCTATCTTGAACAAGGCCTTGATCATCTGCCTGAGGGAAGCTCCGGAGCTGCGATAGATGGTCAGTTCGGAATTGGATGCCATCTGCACCAGCGCAAAGATGGTCCCGATCAGCACGGCCACCGGAAACAGTTCATAAATGCGCGTCGGCGTGATGAGCACAACATAAATGAACATCTGCAACATGTTGTAATGTCCCTTGCCGACTTCGCTCAGCTCGCCCAGTACATCAAAAAAACCGAACAGCATCAGGAGCGACACGAACACCAGCAACAGGCTGCTGTATATTTCTCGCGACATGTAACGTGTTAAGAGTTTCATCGGAACATCCGCTTGAACGAAAACACCGAAAGCCGGTATTTGAACAGGATGGCAACCACCACCAGCATGGCCACATGTATGCTGACGAGACCAGTCAAAGTACCGACTTGCCCCTGCCCTACCAGGGTATTGATCACCGTAATCAAGTTGTTGTACAGCATGTAAACCACCAGCGCACCAATCAGGTTCAACGAACGCCCTGCCCGAGGATTGACGAAACTGACGGGAATCGCCAGCAGCACCAGCATCAGCGCACTGACTGGCAGACCCACACGCCAGTTGAATTCAGACATATTCCAGCTGGTCGGATTCTGCAGCAGGTAAGCCGTGGAATATGCCTTGGGATTGGGCGCCTTCTGCTTGCTCTCCACGGTTTCCACACGCATGGAATAACGCTCGAACTGCACGATCTTGTAATCAAGATCCCCCGGCGTGCCCTCGTGGCGGGTGCCGTTCATCAGCACCACAAATTTGTCACCATTGGGCGCGATTTCCTGTACGCCCTCCTTTGCCACCATGGTACCCACCTTGCCCTGCTGCACAGACTGCACAAAAAGATTGCCGATATGGTTGTTGCTACGCGACACGTTTTCGAGGAAGAACACGCGGTCTGCCTGGCGAGATTCGCGGAAGGTGCCCGGCGCGACGACCTGGGCATCATCCCGGTTTTCCAGCTTCTGCCTGATATCATCGATTTTCGACATCGCCCACGGCGTCAGCAGCAAACTGAGCAGGGCGATCACCGCAACCACCGGCAGGGCAAACAGCATCACCGGCTGTATCCAGCGCGACAGGCTGATGCCGGAACTGAACCACACTACCATTTCACTGTCGCTGTAACTGCGGGTCAGCGTAAGCAAGACTGACAGGAACAGACTGATCGACAGCAGGATAGGCAGATAATTCAAGGCACTGAATCCCAGCAGGATCAACACCGCATCGACCGGCAGGTTACCTCCCACCGATTCGCCCAAGAGGCGGATCAGCTGGGTAAGGACTATAATGGCGAGCAGGATCGAAAACACAAAGAATCCGGTCGTTACAAATTCCCGCATCAACGAACGATTGAAAACACCACGCCGCAACGGCCGCACGGCCTGCTGCTTTGACTTTTGACTGCGGGATTGCGGATAATTGAGCATTAAAAACCGAAACTTTTTCTGGGGGATAGCAGGTGGAATTTAGCATAAAACAGGGCAGTCCGGACACCCTCAAATGCGGTTGTGTCGTTGCAGGCGTCTTTGCAAACGGCAAATTGTCCAAAGCCGCACAGATACTGGACAAAGCTGGCAACAAGGCGATCAGTGCACTGGTCAAGGCCGGCGACATCACCGGCAAGTGCGCATCCACCCTGGTCATGCACAAAGTGCCGGGCATTGCTGCAGAACGCATACTGCTGGTGGGCCTGGGCGACACCAAGGAACTGAATGAAAAATCCAGCGTGGAAATCCTGCGCGCCACCTTCAGGGCGCTGCACGCCACCCCGGCAAAAGATGCCACCCTGTTCATCACCGATGAAGGCGCAGGCAAGGATACCGCATGGGTATTGCGCCAGGCAGTGATCGCCGCGACCGAAGGGGCTTATCGCAGTGACAACATGAAGAGCAAGCCCGGCACTGCAGCCACGCTCAAGCATGTCACTTTTGCCTCGCTGGAAAAGCCCGCAGCTGACCTTGCGCATATCCTGAAAAAAGCTGCAGCCACCGCACACGGCATGGACCTGGCCAAGCTTCTGGGCAACCTGCCGGGCAATGTATGCACCCCCAGCTATCTCGCCCAGCAGGCAGTCACACTGGGCAAAAAACATAAAGCCATCAAGACCACCGTACTGGAAGAAAAGGACATGCAGAAGCTCGGCATGGGCTCGCTGCTTTCCGTCACCCGTGGCAGTGACGAGCCGGCCAAGCTGATCACAATGGAATATTACGGTACAGACAAAAAACAGAAGCCCATCGTGCTGGTCGGCAAGGGCATTACCTTCGACACCGGCGGCATTTCACTGAAGCCCGGTGCCGAAATGGATGAGATGAAATACGACATGTGCGGTGCCGCCAGCGTGCTGGGCACGATGCAGGCGATTGCCGACATGGCGCTAAAGCTCAATGTGGTCGGCATCGTACCTACCTGCGAAAACATGCCGGACGGCCGCGCCACCAAGCCTGGCGACATCGTCACCAGCATGTCTGGCCAGACCATCGAGATCCTCAACACCGATGCCGAAGGCCGCTTGATCCTGTGCGACGCATTGACCTATGCCGCGAAGTTCAATCCCGACACCGTGATCGACATCGCCACCCTCACCGGCGCCTGCATCATTGCGCTGGGCCATGTGGCCAGCGGCCTGTTCAGCAATGACGAGGCGCTGGCGCAGGAGCTGCTCAAGGCAGGCACCGAGTCACATGATCGCGCCTGGCACATGCCGCTGTGGGATGACTACCAGTCGCAACTGGACAGCAACTTTGCCGACATGCAGAACATTGGCGGCCGCGCTGCCGGCAGCATTACTGCGGCCAGCTTCCTCGCACGCTTCACCAAGGACTACCGCTGGGCACATCTGGATATTGCCGGTACCGCATGGAAATCCGGCAAGGACAAAGGCGCTACCGGCCGCCCGGTGCCACTGTTGACCCAGTACCTGATCAACCGCGCCGACAAGAAATAATGTAATATATTGATTATATTATATATTATGACGCGCATCGACTTCTATACCGGGGTAGCCAACAAGCTCCAAACCGCCTGCCTGCTCTCGCAGAAAGCGATGCAGAACGGCATGCGCGTGCTGCTGCATACACCGGATGAAGCGATGGCGGCAAAGCTGGATGCCCTGTTGTGGGAGTACCCTCCCACCGCCTTTATCCCGCATTGCCGTAGCGATGCTGCCGAAGCCAGCGATACGCCAGTGCTGATCGGCCACCATCGCGAACCGTTTGCCCACAGTGAATTGCTGATCAGCCTGCATGATACGCACCTGCCGTTTTTCAGCCGCTTTGAACGACTGATAGAAATAGTCAGCACCGATGAGCATGACACCCGGCGTGGCCGCGAACGATTTGGTTTTTACCGTGAGCGCGGTTTTGAACTGCGTCATTTTGATTTAAGTAGTAAAAATAAATAACAGAAGAACGACATGACTCAATCCTCACCCGCCAGCGAACTGGCAAAAAGTTTTGACCCGAAATCCATCGAATCCAGCTGGTACCCGAAATGGGAAAATGCCGGTTACTTCAATGCCGGCATGGACAAAAACAACAAGGACAATTTCTGCATCCTGTTGCCGCCGCCCAATGTCACCGGCACGCTGCACATGGGTCACGGTTTCAACCAGACCATCATGGATACCCTGACGCGCTTCCATCGCATGCGTGGCGACAATACCCTGTGGCAGCCCGGCACCGACCACGCGGGTATCGCCACGCAGATTGTCGTCGAGCGCCAGCTCGATGCCAAAGGCATTTCACGCCACGACCTTGGCCGCGAGAAGTTTCTCGACAAGGTATGGGAGTGGAAGGAATATTCCGGCGGCACGATCACCAAGCAGATGCGCCGCTTAGGCACTTCCTGCGACTGGACGCGCGAACGCTTTACGATGGACGATGGCCTGTCCAAAGCCGTTACCGAAACTTTTGTGCGCCTGTACAACGAGGGCCTGATCTATCGCGGCAAACGACTGGTGAACTGGGACCCGAAGCTGCACACCGCCGTTTCCGACCTGGAAGTGGTGCAGGAAGAAGAAGACGGCTTCATGTACCACATCCATTATCCACTGGCGGATGGCTCAGGCCGCTTGACCGTGGCCACCACCCGCCCCGAGACATTATTGGGTGACGTGGCGGTGATGGTGCACCCGGAAGATGAGCGCTATCAGCATTTTATCGGCAAGCAGGTACAGCTGCCCTTGTGTGACCGCACGATACCGGTGATTGCCGATGAATATGTCGACCGTGAATTCGGCACCGGCGTGGTGAAAGTCACCCCGGCACATGATTTCAACGACTATGCGGTGGGCCAGCGTCACAAACTTCAGATGATTTCCGTGCTGGCACTGGACGGCAGGATCAACGACAACGCGCCGGCCAAATACCGCGACATGGACCGCTTCGATGCGCGCAAGCAGATCGTGGAAGACCTGAAGCGCGCGAACCTGTTTGAGAAAGCAGAAAAACACAAGCTGAAAGTTCCGCGTGGCGACCGCACAGGCGTGGTGATCGAGCCGATGCTCACCGACCAGTGGTTTGTCGCCATGAGCAAGCCCGCACCGAAATCAAAAGACAACGCCAAAGGCATGAGCATCACCGAGCAGGCGCTCGACGTGGTGGCCAGTGGCGAAATCCGCTTTGTGCCGGAAAACTGGGTCAACACTTATAATCAATGGCTGAACAACATCCAGGACTGGTGCATTTCACGCCAGCTGTGGTGGGGCCACCAGATACCCGCATGGTATGGTGTTAACGGTGAAGTGTTCGTTGCGCACGACGAGAAAGAAGCGCGCCACCTGGCCGACAAGGCGGATTACGCCGGCCCGCTGACACGCGACGAGGATGTACTCGACACCTGGTTCTCGTCCGCACTGTGGCCGTTCTCCACTTTGGACTGGACACCCGAGTATCCGAAAAAATCCAACACCGCGCTCGATCTTTACCTGCCCTCTTCCGTGCTGGTAACCGGCTTTGACATCATCTTCTTCTGGGTGGCGCGCATGGTGATGATGAGCAAGCACATCACCGGCAAGATTCCGTTCAGAGATGTGTATGTACACGGCCTGATCCGCGATGCGGAAGGCCAGAAAATGTCCAAGTCCAAAGGCAATGTGCTTGACCCCATTGATTTGATCGACGGCATTACGCTGGACGACCTGATCAAGAAGCGCACCAGCGGCTTGATGAACCCGAAGCAGGCGGAAAGCATCGAGAAAAAAACACGCAAGGAATACCCGAATGGCATTCCCGCTTTCGGCACCGATGCGCTGCGCTTCACCTTTGCCTCGCTTGCCTCGCCCGGCCGCGACATCAAGTTCGACATGCAGCGTTGCGAGGGCTACCGCAACTTCTGCAACAAGCTGTGGAATGCGACGCGCTTCGTGCTGATGAACTGCGAAGGACAGGATGTAGGGCAGAATGAAAAACTGCCGCTGGAATATTCCATTGCCGACAAATGGATGATCAGCAAACTGCAGCATGCTTCCGCCGAAATGGCAGCCCATTTTGCCGAATATCGTTTTGATTATGCCGCCCGCACCATCTATGAGCTGGTATGGGACACCTATTGCGACTGGTATGTGGAATTGGCCAAGGTGCAGATCGCAAATGGCAATGAAGCACAGCAGCGCGCCACGCGCCTGACACTGGTGCGCGTGCTGGAAATGATGTTGCGCCTCGCGCACCCGGTGATCCCCTTCATCACCGAAGAGCTGTGGCAGAAAGTGGCTCCACTGGCGAATGTGAAAGGCGACAGCATCATGCTGCAGCCCTACCCGCATGCCGAAGCTTCACTGATTTTTGCCGATGCCGAACAGCAGATCGCCAGGCTGCAGGAAATGGTCAACGCCGCGCGCAGCCTGCGCAGCGAAATGGGACTGTCTCCGGCGCAGCGCGTGCCACTGCTGGCCTCCGGCGACAAAACCTTCCTGCAGATGGCTGCCCCGCACCTGCAGGCGCTGGCCAAGCTGAGCGAAATCAGCCTGCTAGACAAACTGCCGGATGCCGATGCACCTGTCGCCATCGTGCATGACTGCAAGCTGATGCTGAAAGTGGAAATCGATGTCGCGGCAGAACGCGAGCGCCTGGACAAGGAAATTGCCAAGCTGCAAGTTGAAATCAGCAAAGCAGAAAACAAGCTGAATACACCGACGTTTGTGGAGCGCGCACCCGTCGCCGTGGTGGAACAGGAAAAGAAACGCCTTGCCGATTTCAGCGCGACGATGACACAGTTGCAGACACAACGCGCCAAACTGAATTGACTGTCTTGGGAAATCGGATACGCCAGCTTTAGTCACGTGGAACGCTGGCGCTTGCCATCTTTGCATGTCGGCGGGTGTCGTGCTGCCTGACGCTGCAGCGTGAAGATATGTTACGCCAAGCTTTAGATTCGCTTCGCCTCGCGATACATAAATATCATAATTAAATCATATAGTTATCTATTCATCGCCGGCATTGCCATGTTCTGCAAGCAGGTGGCTGATGCGGGTATTGGCAATCGACAGGCGCTTGACCAGCAAGCGCAGCAAGGCATCGCTGAACTGGTAGCGGCATTCTGCAGAAGTTTTTTCCAGCAGCTGGGTTTTGATATCGATCAGCGTCACTGCTGTTTTGGAAACCACATCCGTCGTGCGCTTGGCATTATTGTCGGCAAAGCTGGCCATCTCGCCAAAGCAGTCTCCGGCATGAATCAGATTCAACAAGCGTCCCTGCTTCGAAACCTTCACCGTGCCCTGGGCAACCACATACAGCGATTCCCCGCTGTCACCATCACTGAAGATGACTTCATCCGGCTGCAACTTGACCCACTCGCTGATACGCAACACTTCCCAGATTTCAAGGTCATGGAAATTCTTGAAGAAGGCCAGCGCTCGCAAGGTGTCATATTTTTCGGTATCCACCTTTTCCTGTTCAGGCAGGCGGTTGCTGAAAAACGAAACCAGATCGCGACCAAATTCGTCCCACGTCTGGTAACGCAGTTTCACATCTTTCTGCATCGCCTTCATCACGATCTTGTCCAGCGCAGGGGGAATTTCCGGGCGATAGGTGCTGGGCGGGGGTGGGTCGATATTCATAATCTGGTAGATCATGCTGTAGTTGTTGCGCGCATCAAACGGCAGGCGGCCAGTCAGCAATTTGTACATGGTCACCGACAGCGAGTAGATATCTGTCTGGTGCGTCAGCATCTGTTCGCGGATCTGTTCTGGTGACATATAGGCAGGCGAGCCAACACCGCTGACCTGGGTCGACTCTTCATTGGTCAGCAGTGCGGAGCCGAAATCCGAAATCTTGATGTCGTTGTCGCCGCAGATCATGATGTTTGCCGGCTTGATGTCACGGTGGATCACCCCCTGGAATTGTGCATACTCCAGTGCCTTGCTGCTTTTGTAGATGATCTCGGCAATCGTGGAAAGGGATTGCAAATGGTCCACCTCGGCCAGTTTCTCCAGGCTGGTGCCATCGACAAATTCCATCACCATGTAATTCACTTCGCTGTCATCCACCACCGCTTCATGAATTTTCACGATATTCGGATGTGACAATTTCCCTGCCAGCGAAGCTTCACTCAGCAAGAGTTTGCGGAACGCCTTTGCGCGCTGGTTATCCTGGAGTACCGCCAGATTGAAGCGTTTGACAGCAACCATCTGGCCTGCGGGATCCTCTGCCAGAAATACCGTGCTGGTGGCGCCGCGTCCCAGTTCCCTGATAATCCTGTATTTGCCGATTGTATCCATATAGGCAGCAGAAACAATACTTAAGAATGGGTCAATATTAACACGAGACCATGCCAGCCCCCCAGGCAACCGATATTCGGCAGCAGGCCACGGGAACTGGCAATCGAATGCAGTATCATAGCGGAATGAAGAAATTGCCGTTATTTATCCTGCTTAGCTGTTTCAGCATGACCAGCCACACAGAAGGCCTGCCTGATCTTGGCGATGCCTCTCAGCAAGTCATTACCCCCCAGCAGGAACGCCTGATCGGCGAACAAAGCATGTTGCAGATCCGCAGCGACAAAAGTTACCTTGACGACCCCGAAGTAGCGGATTACCTGAATAACCTGGGCGGCCTGCTGGTTTCCAATAGCCCCGACCCAGGCCAGCCGTTTGAATTTTTCGCCATTAATGATAATGCAATCAATGCATTTGCTTTGCCCGGCGGATTTGTCGGGGTGAATACCGGGTTGATTACCACGGCACAAAGCGAGTCCGAACTGGCTTCGGTACTGAGCCATGAAATCGTGCATGTCACGCAGCATCACATCGCACGCATGATTGCGGGGCAGAAATATGACTCGCTCGCCGCGATGGCACTGATCGCCACGGCCATCCTGTCTGCCCGCAGCAACCCGGACGCGGCAATGGCCTCCATTGTCGGCGCACAGGCAGGCGCCATGCAACGGCAACTCAACTTTACCCGCGAACATGAACAGGAAGCCGACCGCATCGGTCTTAACATCTTGCAAAAGTCCGGCTTCGATACCCGGGCAATGCCGGCCTTCTTCGAACGCCTGCAAAAGGCCACCCGTCTGCTGGAAGGCAACACGCCCACCTACCTCCGGACACACCCTGTTACCAACGAGCGTATTGCCGATATTGCGAATCGCGTGCAGCAACTGCCATTCCACCCGGTTGCCAGCAGCCTCGACTTCCAGCTGGTGCGCGCCCGGCTGCTGAGCCAGCAAAAATCCCCCAGTGAAGCCATCAGCTATTTTACTTCAGCATTGGGCAATAAAAAATTTGGCAACCCGGTCGCCCAAAGATATGGACTGGTGCTTTCCCTGCTGCAAAACCACCAGCTGACACTGGCCGCGCAGGAATTTGAAGCGCTGAAAAAGCTGGTGCAGACCAATGCGATGATCGCAACACTTGCGGGAAAATTGCGCAGAAGCGGCGCAATCAAGGATGAAAATATCGTGGAGTTTTACCGGACAGCCACGCAGAATTTCCCGCAACATCGCGCCCTGCTATATGACTATTCTGAAGTATTGATGCAGGCAGGCAGATATTCGGATGTCGTACCACTGTTGAACCAGCAGGTCATCAACTCTCCCGACGACCCCAGGCTGTACGAACTGCAGGCACAAAACTATGCTGCACTGAACCGCCCGCAGGAAGAACACCACGCCCTCGCCTACAACTACCTGCTGCATGGCAACCTGCGAGGTGCCATAGAACAACTGGAACTGGCCAAGCATGCTGGCAACAACTTCCAGGAACTTTCAACCATCGAAATCGAGCTGAAGAAATACCGTGCAATTGCAGCGGCACAAACCAGGCAGTCTCAATAAACATCTCTAAGATTGCCGCATTCAATCTCCCGTCAGGATAAATGCCGGCAAACTTGCCTGATGTGCTTTGTACCTACTTTTTTGTACCGGACATTTTAACCAGCATACATGCAATGCTATATTTAAGGTCACAGCTTTTCTGCATCTGCTCTAGAGCACGTTTTTCCTGATGCAGGTATTTCAAGGTCAACGCCTGATCAAAATAGGCTTTGGCATAATCAGGGTCAAGGGCCAGAGATTTGTCAAATTGCGTCAATGCATCCTCATAGCGCCCTACATTGAAATAAGCCGCACCCAGGTCGTGACGCAATACCGCACTCTCCGTTTTCCATAGGCTGATTGTGAGTTCATAGTGCTTAACCGCCTCAGGCCACCTGCCATTCTTCGCTTCAGCATTGGCAAGGTTATAGTAGATACGGGAAGCCAATGGCTCCTTTCCGGTCTGCAGCAGCATGGCGGCATCTTTCCACAAGCGATAATTGTCAGACATCACCCACAAGCGATTATATGAAACGGACATCATGACAACAACGAGCAGCAAGGCCAGCACCAAAGTTTTCCTGTTTGGCCATCTCGCATATATTATTGCATAGCCCAGTATTATTCCCGGCAACCACAAATAGCTCCGATAAATCACGAATATTTCCTGGATCCTGATGCTGGAAAACTCCAGCAGGAACTGCCCCCAGACATAAAACATCGCCAGCCCAAGCAAACCTGCCATGCGTGGTATGAAGAGCAACCTGATTGCCACAGCACCTGTTGCAAAAAATGCCAGCAATCCCAGCCAGCCCTGCCACACGCCCAAGGATGTAATAAACATCTCCCGCATGTCTATCGACATCCAGGCAGGATTGGGCAGCACCATCAGCAGGAAATATTTGAAGAAAAGACCCGCCTGGGTCAGCACGCTCAACAAGTGTAAAACTGGCCGGCTCACATCAAGTTGCTGCGAAGCAAACATGCTCGCCGAATCTGCCTCATAGGGCGTACCGATAACACCCTTTGCCATCAGGATGGTATTGATCCCGACGACTATCAATCCCAGCCAGGTGAAGAAGAGCGCTCTATTCCCTGCACGAATGTCCGTCCTCAATAATATCGTTTCAGCCGCCAGCAGGGCGGGCGCCAGCACACTATGCTCCTTGGAGAACACAGCCAAAGCATAGGCAATCACTGTTAGCACCAACCAGATGTGTTTGCCACTCATCAAGCCGCGTATATACGCCAATTGCATCAGCAATGAAAACAGCGTGGCCATCAGGATGCTGCGTTGCGCAATATAGCCAGTGGCGTAAACCGCCACCGGATGCGCCGCAAACAGGAGCGCGCCCAGCCAGGCAGCCCAATGCGCTGCTGATGCAGGCAATTTTTCCTTCATGGTGTAACTGAGCAACATCCTGATCAGGAAGAACAGCGCAATGACACTGCCCGCGTGCAACAACAGGCTGGCCAGGCGATATAAATGGGTAAACTCATTATCCACCAGCAGGTAAGTCCAGACGATGCTGATATTGGGTAGCCAGCGCAAGCCAAAATGCGCATCTGCTCCTACATAATGGGATAGAAACTTATCATCAAACAGGTTGAAATCATCAAAAAACAGCGGGCTATTCAGGAATGGCAGATACAGCATGCAGGTGAATAGCAACAAGCCCAGAATCCATATGCGATCCCGTTCCAACAGATAGCGCTTTATTTTTTTCACAGTATTTTTCTTGCCTGATAGATAAAAAAAAACCCCTCCGAAGAGGGGTTGATACATCAGCGATGTATTAGTTCGGGCACTGGAAGAATTTCAGCGCGATTTCTTCGGTAATGCTAGATACTGTACCTATACCAGTTGTACCTGAACCCGCCTTGCCGGAAGCGTTTACGCAAGTCCAGTTGATCGCGGTACCGCCAGCCTCACCAATGATCACAAGATGCTTATCATCAATTGTATTGGCCTTGATTTTGCCTTTCTGTACCAGGATATCAAGGATAACAGAGGTAAGAGGCGTGCCATCTACTGTCATAGTATTGACTTCAGACGGCAAAGTAACCTTTTCACCACTCTTGATACCGATCGAACCCCACAGGTTTGGAGTGTTGCCAGTAACAGATGCTGTTGTGGAAACAATTGTAGCATCCGGGAAACTGCCGTTTTCCTGGTAATACATGGCCAATGCCAGTTTTACGGAATCCAGTGTGGACTGCACTTTGGACAGTTTTGCTTTAACCACATAGTCCTGATAAGCAGGAATCGCAACCGCGGCCAGAATACCGATAATGGCAACCACGATCATCAATTCGATCAGGGTGAAACCCTTTTGAATCTTTTTCATGTTAATGCTCCCTTAAATAAGTTGAATGAAACACATCGAGTGTGCTGATTTCTAATTAGCAGGAAGTATGCCAACTTGTGAGGGCACAGCAATTTCCTGTATTTACAGCAGCTTTCAGTTTACGATAATTTCGATTTACGTTGCAAGCATGATTACCGATTTATTTTTCGTCACTTAAGGTGACAAAATTTGTCACACGACACGCTTCAGGGCACATAGCCCGGGATTTTCGCTTCATCCACCACATCAATCTGGTCGGCATCCAGAAATTGCTTCGCGTAATCAAGATAGACTTTTTCCCTGACAAAAACATCAAACAAATCAGGGTCGATGTGCCCATTCAATTTGAATTGACCGAGTATCGCCAATGATTCAGTCAATGTCTTGCCCGGCTTATATGGCCGGTCTTTTGCAGTAAGCGCTTCAAATATATCCGCAATTCCCATCACTCTGGCTTGCACGGACATCTGCTCACGCGTAAGCCCTCGAGGATATCCCTTGCCATCCATGCGCTCATGGTGCCCACCTGCGTATTCCGGTACTTTTTTGAGGTGTTTGGGCCAGGGCAGCGCTTCCAGCATCTTGATGGTAACGTCGATATGATGATTGATAATGTGCCTTTCCGCTTCGGTCAGGGTGCCCGCCCGGATGCACAGGTTTTCCAGTTCATTTTCCGACAGGAAATGCGCTTTCTCCCCCAGGCTGTTGCTCCAGGTATAGTCAGCAATTTTACGGATACGCAGCTGATGCGCCTCATCCATTTTTTCCGAGCCGATATTGCAATGGCGTATAAACTCCCTGTCTTCATCCAGCTGCCGGATGCTGGCTGCATATTCAGCACGGATTGCATCCTCCCGCTCCGCCGTCATGACCGAGCGCTCCTCATACAATGTCCTCAACATCCTGATTTCCGCGTCCCGCTTCAACACTTCAAAGCGGGTATCCACCAGATGAATGCGGTCGAATATCGTTTCAAGTTTCGTGGACTTGTCGACAACATGCACCGGTGTCGTGATCTTGCCGCAATCATGCAGCAAGCCGGCAATTTTCAGTTCATAGCGGTCCTTTTCCGTCATCTCGAAGTTTCGCAACGGTCCGGATGTTGTCCGGTTGACGGCTTCGGCCAGCATCATGGTCAAGACCGGTACACGCTCGCAGTGCCCCCCCGTGTATTCTGACTTGTCGTCTATTGCGGTATTGATCAGACTGATGAAGGACTCAAACAAGGCCTCCATTTGCTGAATCAATTGCTGGTTGGTCAGGGCAATGGCAGCTTGTGAGGCCAAGGATTCCAGCAGGCTCTGGTCCTGCCTGGTAAACGGCACGACCTTGTCGCTCTCCCGGTCGTGCGCATTGATCAGCTGCAAAACGCCTATCAGTTCATTTTCGTGATTGCGCATCGGCACGGCCACCAGCGATGTAGAGCGATAACCGGTCTTCTTGTCAAAACTCTTGGTTCCCGAGAAATCGAAACCCGCCGCCTCATATGCATCGGGAATATTGACCGAGGTACCGGTAAGCGCAGCATGCGCGACCACCATGTTATGGTTGGGATTGCCAGATGCATCATATAGCTGGATGGGGTAAAAGGTGATCGGCACGCCTGTCGTGCCGCCCATGGCAATGCCTAGTGAGTCCGTGCGGAGAATTTCAAACTTGAGGATCTGTTTATCAGGATCAAACAGGTACAGCGTTCCACCATCGGCATTGGTGATGCGTTTGGCCGCCACCATGATTTTTTCCAGCAACCGGTTGGTATCGCGCTCGTTGGAGAGTGCGATACCAATCGAGTTAAGCTCTTCCAGCCTGCTTAACATAGCAACCTGCTGCAAGTCTCCCGGCGCGTCCTGCTTCATTACTGACCCCTGGAAAGATGTGACTTCTGCTTACTTGATGCAGACTGCTCGAACCTGGTGTATGTCCGTTACGCCGCTCAATACCTTCTCGATTCCATCCTGTTTCAGTGTACGCATGCCTTCTTCCAGCGCGCAGGCAAAGAGCTCCGCCACCCTTGCATGTTCCTGAATCAGTTTCTTCAGCGGATCGGTGCCGATCAGCAATTCGTGCAGGCCGACACGGCCCCGATAGCCGGTATTCGAACAATCGTCGCAACCCACTTTTTCGTAAAGCGTAAATTGCCCCTTGTCATCTCCAAACAGCTTCACCCATTCACTATACAGTTCCTTGTATGCCGTATTGGGATCCTTCTTCCATTTGGGTGTATTCATCAACTCTTGCGCATACTCTGTCAGCAACGCACGTATTTCATCCTGAGTGGCGACATGCGGGCGCTTGCACTTTTTGCACAGGCGCTTGGCCAGGCGTTGTGCAAGGATACCCAGCAGGGCATCGGCAAAGTTGAACGGATCCATACCCATATCCAGCAGACGGATGATGGATTCAGGTGCGCTGTTGGTATGCAGGGTTGCGAATACCAGGTGACCCGTCAGGGAAGCTTCAATGCCAGTCGAAACAGTTTCCTTGTCGCGCATCTCGCCGACCATGATCACATCCGGATCGGCACGCAAGAAGGCTTTCATCACCGCTGCAAAATCCAGGCCCGCCTTTTTGTTGACTTGCACCTGACGCAGCCCTTTTTGCGTAATTTCAACCGGATCTTCGGCGGTCCAGATTTTTGTTTCCGGCGTATTGATATAGCCAAGTACCGAATGCAAGGTTGTGGTTTTACCGGAGCCCGTTGGCCCGCAGACAAAAAACAGTCCATACGGTTTGACGATGGTTTCCTTAAGGACCCTGAGGTTATGCACAGACAACCCAAGATCGTCGAGTTTGATCGGCTCACCGGAGGCCAGGATACGCATGACCACATCTTCCACCCCCCCCTGCGAGGGGATGGTCGCCACACGAAGCTCGATATCCAGCGGACCGAACTTCTTGAACTTGATCTTGCCGTCCTGCGGCTTGCGTTTTTCCGAAATGTCGAGGTCGCACATGATTTTCAGACGTGTCACCAGCGCATTGCGGTAGTTGGACGGAATTTCGATATATTTAAGCAGCGAACCATCCTTGCGCAAGCGGATCAACACTTTGCCTTTGCCGGGCGCCGGTTCAACATGGATATCGGATGCCCCCATCTTGTAGGCATCCACAATGATCTTGTTGACCAGCTTGACCAGCTCGTTATCTGCAGCCGCATTGACATCATCCTGCCCGATCCCCTCGCCTTCCTCGTCATCTGTACCCAGGGCGCCAAGCAGATCATCCATCGAGCTGCTGTCATCTGCAAAGCCGCCACCCATATCTCCACCGCCACCATAAAACAGGTCCAGCGTAGACTTGAACTCACGCAGGGGGCACACTTTGAATACCAGGCGATGCTTGGGGAAGATATTATTCACAACCCGCGAAGCCTTGATTCGCTCCGGGTCGGTTGTCAGGATGATCAGGCCCTCGGGCGTATCATCAATCGGAATCCAGTGACTGCTTTCCACATACTCTCGTCGCAGGTTTTTCAGCAGCTCTGCCGGCTTGATCCTGTCCGATTTGTATGGCTCATATGCAACACCGAAGAATGAGGCCAAGGACTGACCCAAGTCTGCCATTTTGACCTGGAATTCATCCAGCAATACATCTTCGATATCCACCCCCTTGCGCCGTGCAGTGCGGGTGGCCAGTTCAAACTCTGCAGCCGACATGGTGGCATTGGAAACCAGGTTGTCATACTTGGTTTTCGCCACGCTGACCTGCTGCTGCCGCTGGCGCAAGGCAACTGAAAGTGTTTGCGCTAGCTCAATAACACCTTCCTCCACCATCGAAGGAAAAGGGGTGCCTGATTTATTGTTGATGACCTGGATGACACCCACCAGGTCTTTTGTGTCAGCCTCAATTATCGGCGCCACCAGCATCTGCTTGGTACGATAACCGGTTCGCTTGTCGACATCCTGCAGGAACCTCAGCTGCGGGCTATACCGTGCCAATTCGGCTTCGTCATATACATCGCGGATATTGAGCATTTTTTTGCGAAACGCCACATAACCGGCAATGCTCTGTTCAGCAATTGGCAGTTTGAGGTCTTTGAAGGAATTCAGTCCGGTTTTGACTTTGGAAACCAGGGACGCCTTGTCATCACCGACCATATAGATGGTCAGTCGATCGGCATTGAACAAGGTGCAGATGTCCTTGCTGACATCCAGCATGATTTCATCAATATTACTGGTAGCATGGATCTTGTTTGTCACATGGTTCAGGTTACGCGTAAGCTCCAGCTTGGCGGCCATATCTGAAGGATTGCTGCGACGTTCCACCTGCATATTGACTGTATTCATCTACTGCTCCTATTGCTCTGCATGGGATTTTGCATCCGTGCGCATGCAAATCCTAAAATTCAAATTCCTGACCATTTTCCAGCATCTGGACATTTCTGTCTTTAACGCATGCAGTTATCTCACGCATGGTCAAATCGCTTTCGCCTGGTTTCAGGTGAGATATATGGATGTCCGGCCGGCCTTCAAGTTTCAAGAGCTCAGTCCCCAGCATCGCGGGACACAGGTGCTTTGAACGCACCGCCAGTTCTCTTTCTGAATCAGAAAAAGCAGTCTCCATGATGACATGCTTTAAATTTTTAATTTTATTAATAATTTTCCAGAATTCATCTTGCTCGGTCGTATCTCCGCTAAATACAAGACTACCTGCTCCACTGTCCAGCTGGTAGCCGACGGCAGCTATAACGTGATTTGCCGGTAATGCGATGATCGAACCGCCATTCAAAACAACTTTCTCCCCGATCGCAATTGGCTGGTAACGCACAAAGGGCGATACGGGATCTGGAATTTGAGCAAAGTCCGGCCATATTTTCCAGTTAAAAATATGCTGCTGCAGCGTTTCCAGTGTTTCCGGCAAACCGTAAACTGTTAAAGGCCGGTTGCGGATGCCGGCTACACTGTCAAGCATGAATGGAATCGATACGATATGATCGAGATGAGAGTGCGTAAGAAAAACGCGATCTATCCGGCACATTTCCTGCAGACTGAGATCACACACACCCGTGCCTGCATCCAGCAGGGTATCTTCATCAATCAAAAAGGATGTCGTCCGCAGCTTGCCGCCTATACCTCCGCTACATCCCAGTATCCTCAGCCTCATGCCAGCAATTCTCTGAATTAATTGAAGTTTACGATACCCCCAACAATCAGGCCACGCAGTCACCGTGTACAACCTGTCATCTCGGTACCTGACCAGTTTCACTTGGGTCAGCATCGAGTGATGTAGCGGATTACTTCAGGTAGAACTCCATCTTCACCCCTGCCAGCTCAATGATGTCATGATCATTCAGTTGCCTGAGGTTTTCACCAATCGACTCCCCATTCACCACCGGAAAAGTGACGCCTTCAACATGCGTCAGGAAATAGCCATGGGGGCGTCGAGCCAGCACGGCCACCTGTACCCCGGGCTTGCCAAGCGTCGTCAGGTTCTTGACCAGCTCCAGCTCCTTGCCGACATTGGGACCATTCAGAATCTGCACCACTGCAGGTCGTTGTGGACCTGCGGTTTTTTCGGGTGCGGCGCCCGCACCTTTGGTGGTCAATTCGGCAGCTTTGGCCAATGGACCGGACAAGGGTCCTGTTGCAGTGAATTTTCCTGTTGCATCCAGTGCATCTTCCGATGTCACGACGGTCGGAATAGACTGCGTAGTCGTCAATGCCGGCTTGCTTGCAGCCGGCTTGGCAGGTGCCCGCAGCACCATGGTTTTTTCAAAGTCGGCCGCCGTTGTCTGTGATGGCTGGTCATTCAGGTATTTAATCTTGTACTTGCCGATTTCAATGACATCAGTGTTCTGCAAAAAATGTTTTTTGGTCGCAATGCCATTCACCATTACGCCATTTGTACTGTCCAGATCTTCCAGGAAGGAATCATTCTGTATGGTCACAATGGCAGCGTGCTCACCACTCACCGCAAGATTGTCGATCACGATGTCATTGTGCGGCTTGCGCCCGATGGTCATGCGCTCCTTGTTCAGCGCATATTCCTGCAGCACCACGCCATCCATGCTGAGTATTATTTTTGCTGCCATATCATCTTTCCCCGTTGATTAATTCTTGAACCAAGATAAAAATTTACCGATCACGCTGCGCTGGGCAGCAAAGTCACCATTCACTTTGACTACAATCACGGATACGTTGTCACGGCCACCATTGTCATTCGCCGTCTGAATCAGCTGCGATGCCATCAAAGGCAGATTGGCCTTGAGCGTTTTCACGATTTCCGCAATATCATTGTCTTCCACCATGTCATTCAAGCCGTCAGAGCACAATACATAGACATCTCCGCGCCTGACTTCATGCACATGGATTTCGGTTTCAACTTCAGCATCTATCCCGACCGCGCGCGTCACTAGATTCTTGTTCTGCGACTGGCGGGCATCTGCCTTGCTGATCATTCCGCTGTCAATCTGCTCCTGCAGCAACGAATGGTCCTTGGTAATGCTTTCCAGTACATCGCCGCGCAACCTGTACATCCGTGAATCGCCAATATGCGCTACTGCGACCCTGTTATCATAAAAAAGTCCGGAAACGATCGTCGTTCCCATGCCCGAATATTGCGGCTGGCTATGTGCTGCATGATAGATCGAAGAGTTGGCCTTCTGCACATTGTTGCGCAACAGACTTACCGCCACATCACCACCACTTTCTTCGTCCTGGTCTTCAGGACGAATTTCCTCCATTGCATGCTTGATTTCGGAAATGACGACAGATACAGCTATTCCGCTTGCCACTTCTCCTGCATTATATCCCCCCATCCCGTCTGCCAGCACCACCAGTCCAAGGTCAGGCTCGCATGCCACACTATCTTCGTTATGTGCCCGCACCATCCCGGGATGGGACATACTCACCATTTCCAGAGCATCTTTTATATCCATACACTATCCCTGCACACTTGCCGCACACTTGCGGATTTCTTCAGCCATTTCAGCACCATTCTGATACCGGTCAGCAATGCTCTTAGCCAGCGCCCTGTTTATGATGGCGACGACACATGCAGGCACATCCGGCCTCACGGACAGGATATCCACGGGCGGTTCGTTGGCAATCCGGAACATCAACTGTGCCATCGAATCTCCATAGAATGGAAGCTTACCACAGACCAGCTGGTACAGGCTTACCCCCAATGAGAACAGGTCCGAAGTCCCCTCTATCTTGTTGCCTGCCAGTTGTTCGGGCGACATATAGGAAGGCGAACCCAATACCATACCCGTCTTGGTCTTGGATGAGTCAGTGATGCGGGCAATACCGAAGTCCGTTACCTTTACCGTGTCAGTTGCTGGATCAAACATGATATTGGCAGGCTTGATGTCGCGATGTACGACATTCAGGGTGTGCGCATATGCCAGCGCATCCGCCACCCTTGCGACGATGCTCAGGACCACTGGAATCGGCAGCAGGTTGTCCGGCTTGGTGTATCCAGCCAGATCCTTGCCTTTCAGGAATTCCATGGCAATATAGGCAAGGTCGTGCTCTTCGCCTGCATCGTACATGGTGACGATATTCGGGTGATTCAGGCGACCGGCTGTTTCTGCTTCACGGAAGAATCTTTGCAGAACATCCTGCAACTCATCCGGTTCAAACTCCTGGGTAAGTGCCATGGTCTTGATGGCGACAATCCGTCCGATCTTCGGATCCTTGCCCAGATAAACGACGCCCATTGCCCCCTTGCCAAGTTCCTTGTCGATCTCGTAACGCCCCAGCATGGGTTTTGCCACTCCGCCCGTGCCCAGCACTATGGTGCTGTCATTGGTTTTGGCAGCTCCCCCACCCAGAATGATGGTCTCTGACATGGCCTTGGACTGCGCCAGCCTCTGCCCCAGATCGCGAAACTCGGGATTGTATTCCGCCATGTATTTGAATACCGACTCTGCCTTGTTGAACTGGCGCTTTCTTTCAAAATCCAGTCCGAGGTTGTACAACACCTCCATCAGGCTATCGTCAATTTCCACTTTACGGAATTTGTCAAAAGCCATATCCAGCTGCCCTTGCCCCTGGAACGCCAACCCAAGCATGCGATTGCTTTCCGCAGATTCTGCGTCTGCCCTGATTTTGCCTTTTTCGGTCCGGAAGAAATGCTTGGTTGTCAGCACCAGATGACCGATCAGCAGCATGCTTGCCGAAACCATCATCGGCAACCACATGGACTTGCTCACCATCAGATAGAAGTGTGTGCCCAGGATTCCAGCAAACAGCCCTGCCGTGATGACTGCGCCAAGCCCTGCACCGAGCCGGGGCAGCAACAGAATGACATATAGCGCAATCACGGCAAATATCCCCAGCTGCGCTTTTCCGCTCCACTCCGGGATGACCATGAAATCCTGCTTGAGGATACTGGATACCGAATGCGCCAGCGACAGGACTGACGGCATATTGGCAGAGACCGGCGTTACCAGCGATGTACCGATACCAGCAGCAGTTGCACCGATCAGCACGATCTTGTCACGATATTTCTCTGCAGGAATCTTGCCGCTCAGCACGTCATAAAACGAATCCACCTGGAATGCCGGCAAACCATCCCTGTCCTTGTAAAAGAATGTATGCATGCGTCCCGCGTCATCGGTAATGACCTTGAGATTGCCAAGGCGGATGTCCTTGCCGGGATCAATGACGATATCCTTGATATCCAGGTTCAGGCTTTTAGCCGCAAGCAGCAACGGCATTGAAGGATAAAACTGGTCGTAATAGCTGATCAGCAATGGATCGGTACGCACCGCACCATCCACATCGATCAGTGTATTGACATGGCCTATGCCTATTGCACCACCGCCCAGCGCAGGGATAGGAAATTGAACATCAGCACCGCTGACAGGAAGGAAATGCGAACTCCCTCCCGCAATATTGATGTTCTTCAGGTTGTTCTTCAGCACATAATCCGGCAAAGGGGCATCCTGTTTGCCCAATGGATCCCCCAGATCAAAATACATCGGCAACATCACATTACCTGCATTCACGATGCTGGTACTCAGCTTCTTGTCGTTATCGAGGGCACTGATGCCATCCCCAGTTACCTCCCTGATCTGGTCAAGCTCTGCCTGCAAGGCAGCCGGTCCGCTTTTCAGTGTCGGCGTATCCAGCATCGCACTGATCTTCGTCAGGTACTCCATCCCGGGATCTATTTGCGGCTCAAAAAACAGGACGGCATTGCCTATCACCTTGGCATGACTTGCCGCCAACAGGTCCAGCATGTCCGCCTGCAGGGAACGCGGCCATGGCCAGCGCCCAAGATTGGTTATGCTGCGGTCATCGATGGCGATGACAGCCACTTTATCACTGGGAGTTTTTATCGTTGAACGCAGCCCAAGATCGTAAGCCTTGCGTTCCAGGCTTTGCATCAGGTCGCTGTTTGCGCTGAACCAGAAAAAGAGAACGACAAGCAGCCCGTACAACCAGTCTGCCTTCCATATCGAAATTTTCTTGAATTTCATCACATCCCTGAATGTACGTTAAGGAGGTTACGACCGAATACTAAAACATTTTTCAACTTCAAGCCATAAGCAGCTTGATTTATTGCAGTTATTTGGCTGCGGGCATGAAATGCCGGGTTACATACCCCGCCGAATCAGGATTAATATATATTAATATAATCAATTAGTTACAATTTATTCCGGTGATGCATGGAAGACCACAAGGATGCGAGTATGAAGGCCACACCAACAAGGCCGGTAATGATCTCGGGAATATGGAACTTCATGCTGGCAAGCATGATCAGCGCCAGTATACCGATCGCATAATGTGCGCCATGTTCCAGAAAAACGAACTTGTCCAAGGTACCCATGCGAACAAGATAAACCGTCATCGAACGTACAAACATCGCGCCTATGGACAGGCCCAACATGATGATGACGATATCCTTGGTGATCGCCAACGCGCCGATCACCCCATCAAAGGAAAATGAAGCATCAAGTACTTCAAGATAAAGGAAACCGCCCACGCCACCTCGTTTCAGCATGTCACCTACCTGCGGATCCTCTTCTTCCAGTTCCAGTATGTTGCTGACCACATCCACCAGCACATAGGTCAATATCCCCCACAAGCCAGCTATCAGTACTGCGAGTTTTTCATGCTCACCGACCAGCAGCAAGCTTGTCAGCAACAACATGATCGCAAGCATGATCGCAACGGATGGCACTTTGCCAAAAGATGCCAGCTTCTTCTCCACATGCCCAAGCCAGTGCAGCTCCTTGTCCTCATCCAGCAGAAAATCCAGAAACACAAGCAATAAGAACATGCCACCAAAAGCGGCAATTTCGGCATGATGCTCTGTCAAATGTCTCGCATATTCTTCCGGCCTGCTCATACCCAAATGCCACACATCGACAAGATTCAAATCTGCAGCAAAAGCCACGATCAGTAGCGGAAACAGTAGGCGCATGCCAAAAACAGCGATGATCATTCCAACCGAGAGAAACAGACCTTGCCAGAAACGGTCCCAGTCCCTGAGGATGGATGCATTAACGACCGCATTATCGAATGACAGGGACACCTCCATCACCGCCAATATGGCAGCAACACTCACTGCCTCCATGGCGACAGGAATTCCACCCTGACTGTAACCCCACCACGCTGCTAACCCAAGCCCCAAAAGGGAAACCCATATTGAGTATTTGAAGTGCTTCATTGAATGCCTCTGTTATATTTTGAGCACGCGCTGCATGACTTTACCCATTTCAGCCGGGTTTCTTGTTATGTGTATTCCACACGATTCCATCACCGCCAGCTTGTCAGATGCAGAACCTTGCCCACCAGAAATGATCGCACCGGCATGGCCCATACGCTTGCCGGGCGGTGCAGTCATCCCTGCAATGAAACCAACCACCGGCTTCTTCATGTTATCCCGGATCCATTGCGCGCAAATTTCTTCATCATTACCACCAATTTCACCCACCATGATCACCGCATCCGTTTCCGGATCATCATTGAACATTTTCATGACATCAATGTGTTTCAAACCATTGATAGGGTCTCCACCGATACCGACACAGGAAGACTGCCCCATTCCCAGCTCCGAAAGCTGCCAAACCGCTTCATAAGTCAGCGTACCCGAACGGGATACCACGCCAATACGTCCTTTGCGGTGGATATGACCCGGCATGATGCCGATCTTGATCTCATCCGGCGTGATCAGACCCGGGCAATTTGGACCCAGAAGTATGGTCGATTTACCCTGCATCTTGTAACGCGTGCGGATCATGTCATGCACCGGAATGCCTTCGGTGATACAGATCACCAGCTCAAGTCCCGCCTCAACAGCCTCATCAATTGCAGCAGCTGCATAAGGTGGCGGTACATAAATGACTGATACGGTCGCCCCCGTCTGTGCCTTGGCCTCAGCCACGCTATTGAAAACAGGTATGCCCTCATAGCTCTGGCCCGCCTTGCCGGGCGTCACACCGGCCACAAAGCAACTGGCTCCATTTGCATAGTTCTTGCACTGGGTTGTATGAAATTGGCCTACCTTGCCGGTCATGCCCTGAGTCATCACACGCGTGTTTTTATTGATCAGTATGGACATCAGTTGCCTCCTTTTGCGGCAGCCACGACTTTTTGTGCTGCATCGGCCATGTTATTTGCAGAGGTAATAGCCAGACCGGATTCCACCAGAATTTTCTTGCCCAGCTCGACATTGGTCCCTTCCAGCCGCACAATCAATGGAACCTTCAAATGCACCTCGCGAGCAGCAGCCACCACACCTTCTGCAATCACGTCACACTTCATGATGCCGCCGAAAATATTTACCAGGATTGCACTGAGTGAAGGATTCTTCAGCATCAGCTTGAATGCCTCCGCAACTTTCTCCTTGCTGGCGCCGCCCCCCACATCGAGGAAGTTGGCAGGTGATCCGCCATAGAGCTTGATGATATCCATTGTCGCCATGGCCAGGCCCGCACCGTTCACCAGACATCCGATATTGCCATCGAGCGAAATATAGCTGAGGTCAAATTTCGAAGCTTCGATTTCCGCCGGATCCTCTTCATCCAGATCACGGTATGCCACAATTTCGGGATGGCGGTAAAGCGCATTGCTGTCAAAATTGATTTTTGCATCCAGCGCAATCACGCGCTGATCGGCAGTCAGCGCCAGCGGATTGATTTCTGCCAGCATCGCATCCTTTTCCACAAAGGCACGATACAGGCCCCGCAGGCAGGCCCGTGATTGCGGATACACCGATTGTGGCAGCCCGATTTTTCCGGAGATTGCATCAGCATCCGCTTCAAGCAAACCTTCCGCCGGATCTATCCAGAGCTTATGGATTTTTTCTGGCGCCCTGGCTGCCACCTCTTCTATATCCATTCCACCTTCGCTACTGGCCATCAGCACCACGCGCTGCTTGCTGCGATCGACGACCATGCCAACATAATACTCCTGGACAATATTTGCCCCTTCCTCTATCAGGAGTCGCCGCACTTTCTGTCCATCACGACCAGTCTGATGCGTGATCAGCTGCATACCGAGAATCTTGCCGGCATTTTCCGTTACCTCCTGCAGGGATTTGGCAACCTTGACGCCCCCTCCCTTGCCACGACCGCCCGCGTGAATTTGCGCCTTGACCACCCACACACCACCACCCAGTGTCTGCGCAGCCGCTTCCGCTTCATCCGCTGAAAAACAGGCAATACCTCGTGGTGTCGGTACATCGTACTGTCTCAGGATTTCCTTAGCCTGATATTCATGAATTTTCATCATTGCCCCCTGCAATTACCGATTCAAAGTCCCTACATATTACCGAATAATGCCTATAACAGCGGGAGAATAATTCCATCTGAAATACACAAGGCCAATCAGAATGAATGCAAAGAATTCCAGGCTTGCAGCCTAGACTATTATTTCTGGGGAGATGAGTGGTGCCGCTTGACGGACTCGAACTGTCGACCTACCGCTTACAAGGCGGTTGCTCTACCAACTGAGCTAAAGCGGCGAAACGTCAACGAACGGCTCATGAAAACACAACAGAACCTGACGCTTGAAACTGTGGTAGGTCGTGGCAGATTCGAACTGCCGACCAACGGATTAAAAGTCCGCTGCTCTACCGGCTGAGCTAACGACCCACATTCCGAACGGAAGCGCGCATTATACGGACTGGAAAAAATATGTCAACGCACTACCCGCCATTCTTGGCAAATTTATTGCTTATATTTTGTAACATCTTGAATTCCGGCAACCTCGAAGCCTGCCCGACGCAAGCGGCACGAGTCACACAAGCCGCATGCATGCCCTGATTCATCTGCCTGATAACAAGACACTGTCATGCTGAAATCCACGCCCAGCCCGACCCCCTTGCTTATGATCTCCGCCTTGCTCATGAATTGCAGGGGCGCATGTATGTTCAACCTCCTGCCTTCCACACCTGCTTTGGTGGCAAGATTGGCCAGCTGCTCAAAAGCCGCGACATATTCCGGACGACAATCCGGATAACCAGAATAATCCACCGCATTCACGCCGAAAAAAATATCGCCAGCCTGCAGCACCTCTGCCCAGGCCAGCGCAATGGACAACATGATGGTATTTCTTGCCGGCACATAGGTAAGCGGTATGCCTTCGGTTTCTTTTAACGGCACAGCAATGTTGCTGTCAGTGAGCGCAGAGCCACCAAACGCCGCAAGATCGATATGGATTACCTTGTGTTCAATTGCACCAAGCGCATCAGCAACCTTTTTCGACGCAGCCAGTTCAGCCCAATGTCGCTGCCCATAATCCACGCTGAGCGCATAGCACGCATACCCCTGTGACCGTGCTATTGCAAGCACTGTCGCCGAATCCAGTCCACCCGATAAAAGCACCACCGCCTTTTTCATATCATCGTCCTGCTACATTTCCCCACAGGATTTTGTGCAGCTGAACCTGCATCCTCACCGGCAGCTGATCCCGCAAAATCCAATCGGCAAGTTCAGATGCATTCAGCTGCCCCTGTGCCGGGGAGAACAGCACATCGCATTTTTCATGCAAAGCAAGCGCGCTTACTTTCTCTTTGGCCCACAGATAATCAGATTCGTTGCATATGACAAACTTGAGTTCATCCTGCGAATTCAGGCACTCAATGTTGGACCAGAGATTCTTCGCCTCTTCTTCCGAAGCTGGAGTCTTGATATCCATAATTTTCATCACCCGGCCATCAACTTCACAGACATCCAATGCACCACTCGTTTCAAGGGATACCTGATACCCCGCATCGCACAACTGCTTCATCAGCATCAGGCTGCCCTTTTGCGCAAGCGGCTCTCCTCCAGTTACAGTGACAAATCGGGTTCCATGTTTTGCGGTTTGTTCCAGGATATCCTCAAGTGTCATATTTTTACCGCCAGAAAATGCATATGTCGTATCACAATAAACACAACGCAAAGGACATCCTGTAAGACGGATAAAGACGGTTGGCAAACCAACACGACTCGTCTCACCTTGCAAGGAATGGAATATTTCAGTGATGCGCAGGGTAGCGCTTCGCTCGTTTGATATCATTTTAGTGACGCGCTTACTTGAGGGACTTGAGGCGTTTGACTGCCTTCTTCGCGGCCTTGCTGTCCGGGTATTTATTGATCAGCAACTTGAGCGTTTTGCGAGCAGACGCTACATCTTTCAATTGCTGCTGGCAACTTGCGATGCTCAACCAGGCATCAGAAACCTTGGGACTGTTTTCAAATTTGCTGACGATGACCTGGTAACTGGCAATGCTTTTCTTGAAATCATCCAAGGAAAAATATGCATCACCGAGCAAATACTGCACATCAGGAACGTGTGCAGATTCAGGGAATTTTTGCAGAAAATCATGCGACGACTCAATCACCTTGGAATAGTTTGCAGCCTTGTAGTGCGAATATACGACATCGAAAGCAGTATTTTCCAGTGCGAGCTTGTCATCTTCGGCATTTTTTTCAGCTGCTTTTTGAGTTGCAGCAGATTGAGCAGCAGCCTCCGCAGATTCTATCTTGCGGAGCCGCGCGTCCAGATCGACGTAAAAATCCTTTTGGCGGTTTTTTGCCTCAAGCAGGCTGTGTGTCAGTTCTTCATTCTGTCCACGCAGCGTGCGTAATTCCTGGTTCAAAGACTCTACTTGCGTGAGCATATCGAGCATTGAACCGGTTTGTTGCTTGTTTGCAGCTTGCAGCAAATTGCTGGATTCCACCAATTTGCTGTTTTCCTTTTCCAGCTGCGCTACCCTGGCCTCCAGCCTTTGTATCCTGTCACGCGCTTCATCATCACTGAACAATCCTGCTACAGCAGTTGCAGGAATCAGCAGAATAACCAGGACATACCAGAGTAAGGGCAGTTTGCGCATTATTACTTGTAAGCGATGTCAGCGCGGCGATTCTGAGACCATGCAGCTTCGTTATGACCAGTTGCACGAGGTTTTTCTTCGCCAAAGCTTACTGTGGTTACCTGCTTCGCACCTGCACCGCTCACAACCAGCATCTTTTTCACTGCATCTGCACGACGCTGGCCAAGTGCCAGGTTGTATTCGCTGCTGCCACGCTCATCACAGTTACCCTGAACCTCAACGGTACGATCTGCATGCTCTTTCAGGTATTGACCATGCGCCTGAACCACAGGCTTGTCTTCTTCCTTGACCACAGACTTGTCAAAATCAAAGAATGCGCTACGCTTGGACAAAATGCTGTTCGGATCTTCCAGCGCGTCAGTTGCAACAGGTGCTGTTGCCTGGGCAGTTTGCTGTGCAGGTGCAGTTTCCTGAGCAGCTGGTTGCTGTGCTTCTGCAGCCGGTGCCTGCGCCACGTCAGCCGGCTTGTCACTTGCACAAGCAGATAACAGACTGATTAACAACAAACTGAACGATATTTTCTTCATTTTCCTATCTCCTGGTCATTAGATTTCACTTCAAAAAGGGACCCCACATGGGTTCACGAATATCTCCCTGCTGGGGAGTCATTTTCTGTTTTACCCTGCCATCACTCGAAACAGTCGCTAATATACCACGACCTAATGATTCGGTTGCAAACAGAATAATCTTTCCATTGGGAGCAAAACTTGGCTTCTTATCCCAGCCCACATCGGTCAAAACCTGCATCTGCCGTGTCTGGAAGTCCATAGTCGCTATATAAAATTGCCCACCAGTGCTGTACATGTATACGAAACCATTCCCATCGGGACTATAACGCGGCGAAAAATTGTTATTCCCCTCAAAAGTCAACCGCTCCGCAAACCCTCCATCTACCGGCATCTGGTAAATCTGCACACTCCCGCCCCTGTCAGAGGCAAACAGTATGTAGCGTCCATCCGGGGAAAAACTGGGCTCGGTATCAATCGCATCTGTATAAGTCAGTCTTTTCAGGCCAGTACCGTCAGGCCTGACCAGGTAAATATTCGAATTGCCTTCGCGGGTCAGCACGATCGCCAACTGCTTGCCATCCGGCGACCAGGCAGGAGAACTATTGCTGCCCGGGAATGCCGCCAGCACAAACCGCTGCCGCGTATACAACGACTGGATATAGGTCACAGCCCGGCCCTGCTCGAAGGTCACATATGCCAGATGGCTGCCATCCGGCGACCATGACGGTGACATGATGGGATGCTTGAGGGTCAGCACGGATTGCTCGCCATAGCCATCACTATCTGCAACGACCAGCCGATACATGCCGCCATCCTTGTTCACATAGGCTATACGCGTACTGAATACCCCGGCATCGCCCGTGAATTTCTCATATATCAGGTCCGAGATACGGTGTGCGATCGCGCGCACCTGATCCATCCGCGCCACCACCGACTGCCCCAGCATCTGCGATTGCTTATGCGTATCCAGCAGGCGGAATTTCACTTCAACACGGCCATCCGCCAGCTTGCTGGCAGAACCGATCGTCAACGCGTCCGCTGCAGACCAGTCGGCATATACCACCTCGGATGTTTCATGCGGTGTTTTGCCTGCCGTATCCACCAGCCTGAACATGCCACTGCGCTTGAGATCGCTGGCGATCACATCACTGATTTTCTGGCTCAGCAAGTCTTCGCCTGCAAACGGAACGATACTGACAGGTATCTGGTGCTCTCCTGCGCCTGTGATTTCAATATCCAGTGCAGCATGCGCCGACAACGCAAACGTCATCAGTAATACCAGAGATATGTTACCTATATATTTCTTCAACCCCACTCCTCATTGCCCGATTTCTGCTGGACTGAATTTTAGTCGCAAATCGCGGAACCGCGAGAACATATTTTGCTCAGCCGGCGGCAAAGGCAACGGCTGCGACTTCAGGATGGCCCGCTCAACCGCGCTGTCATAGACATCGTTACCACTGGATTTTGCCAGCGCCACATTCAGCACTTCACCGCTCGGCAGCAGCGTCACACTGAATTCTGCACGTATGGTTTTCACCACGCCCGGCGGATTTACGATGTTGCGCCGGATCTTGGCTGCGATCTTGCCGATATATTCATCGACCACCTTGCCCATGACGATGGCCGCCTGCTCCTGCGCCTTGCGTTGAGCCTGCTGTCTCGCCTCGGCTTGCTTTTCCAGCTCCTCCATCCGGCGCTCAGCCTGCTCAGCCTGCTTTTCCGCCTTTAACTGCGCCTTGGTTTTTTCAGGCTTAAGCCGATCTTCCTTTGCCATCTTTTTTGTATCACGCAGCGCTATTTCCGCTTTGGGAGGCAAAGATGGCGTTGCTTCGACTTTCGGCTTGACTATTGGTTCCCTGACTTCAGGAACAGGAGGCGCTGGCTGCGGCTCATCATTCAGCGGCAGGGTATCCCAGATTTCCACCACCATGCCCTGTGGCGGTTTCATCTGCCAGTTGAAGCTGAAAAACAAGGCGGCAAAGAACAGCAGATGCACCAGCAAGGCCAGCAAGCCTGCGGGTAACCTGTTCGGATCATTGCTTACCTCAGCCCGCATGCTCACCTTGACCTGACCAGCAAACCCACCTTGCGGATCTGTTGCTGCTGCAGCATATCCATCACCTTGATCACCTCCTCATAACGCACGCTCTTGTCAGCGGATATCACCACTGGCTGATCGGCATTGCGTTTCTGCTTCGACTTCAATTGGACAAGCAGCTCATCGCGCGACACCGGTACCTCAATGCCGCCGCGAGCCAGGTCGCGCATCGCCAATGCGCCATCCTTGCGGATGATCACCTCAACCGGGTTTACCGGCGGTGTGAGCGATTTGCCGATGCTTGGCAGGTCCACCTGGCCAGGGTTCATCAGTGGCGCCGTAATCATGAAAATCACCAGCAGCACCAGCATCACATCAATGTAGGGCACGACATTGATGTTGCTCATCGGCTGCAGGCCTGGACGACGACCGGTGCTGCTCATGGCTGACGCTGCAATACGTTGGAAAACTCTTCCATGAAGCTTTCAAAGCGGGATGAAAGCCGGGTCGTTTCTGCTGCATAGCGGTTATATGCCACCACGGCGGGGATCGCAGCAAACAGGCCCATCGCAGTCGCCACCAGCGCCTCGGCAATGCCCGGTGCCACATGCGCAAGCGTAGCCTGCCCGACATTTGCCAGTCCACGGAATGCATTCATGATGCCCCATACCGTACCCAGCAGGCCGACATACGGGCTGACAGAACCGACTGTAGCGAGGAATGGCAAATGCGACTCCAGATCATCCATTTCACGCTGATAAGTAGCGCGCATCGCACGGCGCGCACCATCCATGACGGCACTATTATCCATGTCACCTTTTTTGCGCAGCTTCACATATTCGGCATAGCCCGCCGCGAAAATGCGTTCCAGGCTGCCCGCATTTTCGCGCTCATCAAGGAAATCCCTGTATAAACGTGCCAGATCAGGATTTCCCCAAAACGCTTCTTCGAACGCATCCGTCTGCTCACGCGCCTGCCGGATAGCAAACATCTTCAGGAAGATGAACCACCAGGACAGCAATGAAGCCAGCAACAGCAAACCCATCACCAATTGCACCGGCAGACTGGCATTGGTGATCAACGGCAACAGCGACATACTCTGGGATGTTTCCATACTCCTCTACATTCCTCTAAATTATTATAATATAATCAAGTAATTACAAAAGATGGGCGCGCAACGCCTCGGGCACGCTTACGGGCTTGAACTGATCCGCCGAGACACAGACCAGATGCACCTCCGCTTCGCACAACGTCGTTTCACCACGCCTCAGCATCTGCTGCAATGTCACGCGACTACGCCCCAGCTCATGTACCTTCACGGTCACTTCCAGCGCATCATCCAGCAGGGCTGGTTTCAGGTAATCGATCTTCATCGAACGCACCACGAACACCACGCCCAGCTCCTGCATCAATCCTGCATTGCTATAACCAAACTGCCTGAGCCATTCGGCACGCGCACGTTCCATAAAGTTCAAGTAATTTGCGTGATACACCACGCCACCAGCGTCCGTATCCTGAAAATAAACCCGAATGGGCATGGCAAATACTGCATGGCGACTCATTCATTTCCTCCATTCATGCTCCACAGATCCGGCCCGGGCATGCCTCTAGCCTGCAAGCCGGAAGGCTGCACCATGCCAAAATGCGCATAGGCATTTGCCGTTGCCACACGACCGCGTGCTGTGCGCTGCAGGTAACCCTTCTGAATCAGGAACGGCTCCAGCACATCCTCTATCGTATCGCGCTCCTCACCGATCGCGGTGGCCAGGTTATCCACACCCACCGGCCCGCCCATGAATTTTTCGATCACCGTCAGCAACAGTTTGCGGTCCATCACATCCAGTCCCTGCGCATCCACATCCAGCATGGTCAATGCGGCATCGGCCACCTCACGAGTGGCATTCCCTTGCGCACGCACTTCGGCATAGTCGCGCACACGGCGCAGCAATCGGTTCGCAATGCGCGGCGTACCCCGCGAACGGTTGGCAATTTCCAGAGCGCCCTCCGGCGAAATCGGCATCTCCAGCAGGCCGGCCGAACGCGTAACGATGCGCTGCAACTCTTCCGCGGTATAAAACTCCAGTCGCGACACGATGCCAAAACGGTCGCGCAGTGGATTGGTCAGCATGCCGGCACGGGTGGTGGCGCCGACCAGCGTGAACGGCGGCAAGTCCAGCTTAACCGAACGCGCAGCCGGGCCTTCGCCGATCATGATGTCGATCTGGTAATCCTCCAGCGCGGGATAGAGGATCTCCTCCACCACCGGCGACAATCGATGAATCTCGTCGATAAACAGTACATCGTTCGGCTCCAGATTGGTCAGCAGCGCAGCGAGATCCCCCGCGCGCTCCAGCACCGGACCGGAGGTCTGGCGCAGGTTCACCCCCATCTCGCGCGCGATAATATGGGCAAGTGTCGTCTTGCCCAGGCCCGGCGGGCCGAACAGCAGCACATGATCCAGCGGCTCACTGCGTTTCTTTGCTGCCTCGATAAAGATACCCAGCTGGTCGCGGATCTTCTGCTGACCCACATAATCATCCAGTTGCCTGGGGCGCAATGCACGTTCCAGCGCCTCCTCCTTGGGCGAGCTGCTGGCTGGCGAGATGACGCGATTGGCAGAAAGGTCGTCGTGCTGGATCATGAATTATGCTTTGGATAAAAACTTGAGCGCCTGGCGGATACCCTCAGACACCCCGGCATCCGCGGGCAGCTGGCGCGCAGCCCAGTCGGCTTCCTTTTCGTTATAACCCAATGCCAGCAAGGCATTGAGTATGTCACTGCTGCTGGAAGGTGTTGCAGAAACGGCTGCCGCGCCTGCAACCCCTGATGTAAATTTTCCCTGCAACTCCAGCAACAGCCTTTCTGCGGTTTTCTTGCCCACACCCGGGATCTTCGTCAGGCGAGCGGCATCCTTGCTGACCACGGCCGCAACCAGATCGGAGAGGCTCATGCCGGAAAGCACGGACAGTGCCATCTTCGGACCAACCCCGCTGATTTTCAACAACTGACGGAAGGCTGCGCGCTCATCCTGGGTGCCAAAGCCGTACAGCAACTGCGCATCCTCGCGCACCACCATCACCGTATGCAGTACCACGCGTTCATTCAATGCCGGCAGGTTGTAGAACGTGCTCATCGGCACATCCACCTCGTATCCCACACCCTGCACATCCAGCAATATCTGCGGCGGATTTTTTTCCAGCAAGGTGCCACTCAGCCTACCTATCATCTGCCATCCATTCCCGAATAAATTTCAACAGCACTCAGTTATACCAACCTGCCGTTCTTCACACGCAACCCGCGCGTCGACAATTTTCCCAATCCTGCCCCGCCATGCGCATGACAGATTGCACACGCAAGCGCATCGGCCGCATCAGGTGATGGCGTGCCTTCCAGTGCTAAGAGGCGCTTCACCATTTCCTGCACCTGCTCCTTCTCGGCATGGCCATTGCCCACCACCGACTGCTTCACCTGCAGCGCAGTATATTCCGCTACCGGCAGGTCAGCCTGCACCGCCGCACAGATTGCCGCGCCGCGCGCCTGCCCCAGCAACAATGTGGATTGCGGGTTCACGTTGACAAATACCTTTTCCACCGTCACCTGCTGCGGCTGATAGCAGGCAATCACCTCAGTCAGCGAACTCAGGATCACCTTCAACCGCTCCGGCAATTCTCCGACCGCTGTCTTGATGCATCCGCTTGCAACATAGCTCAGCTTCTGTCCCTGCTTGTCAAGTACACCGAAGCCCGTGCTGCGCAATCCCGGATCAATTCCCAAAATACGGATCGTACTCAATATTCCGCTCCACTCACGGCCTGCAACCTTGCAATGCAGTCTGTCACGTTACCTGGAAAATTCATATGCAAGGCGCGGAACAGACTGGAACCAGAATGTAAACGTCAGTGAATGAAGATACCGCGTACCGTGCAACACAGCAGATGATCGCCACAGTGGTTACAGACCACACCGCTAATCCTCGATGACGGCGTTGGTGTATACCTCCTGCACATCATCCAGGTCTTCCAGCGCATCCAGCAGTTTCTGCATCTTTACCGCATCATCCCCGGTGAATGAAACATCCACCGCAGGCTTCATCACCACTTCCGCCATTTCCGGCTTGAAACCGGCTGACTCCAGGCGCTGCTTCACATCCATGAACTCATGCGGGCCGGTGACCACCTCGATGCTGCCATCATCATGACTGATCACATCTTCCGCACCCGCATCCAGCGCCACTTCCATCAGCGCATCTTCATTGGTGCCCGGCGCAAAAAACATCTGGCCGCAATGCTTGAACTGGTAAGCCACAGAACCATCCGTGCCCAGATTGCCGCCGTATTTGGTAAACGCATGGCGCACGTCCGCCACCGTGCGCGTCCTGTTGTCAGTCATGCAATCGACAATCACCGCTGCACCATTGATGCCGTAGCCTTCATAGCGAATCTCGACATAATTCACCCCATCCAGCTCGCCGCTGCCGCGTTTGATGGCACGCTCGACGTTATCTTTAGGCATATTCTGTGCGTAAGCCTTTTCCACCGCGAGGCGCAGCCGCGGATTGCTTGCCGGGTCCTTGTCACCCAGTCGGGCCGCAACAGTTATCTCCTTGATCAATCTTGTAAAAATCTTGCCGCGCTTGGCATCCTGCTTGCCTTTTCGATGCTGGATATTTGCCCACTTGCTGTGACCTGCCATGTTGCTCTCCGTTTGCCGGTTTAATACCGCTTGCTCATATTAATAATCAATAGCGAATACTAACATTTTCAGCTGCCATTCCCAACTTCAATGAAGATGTTGCCTTGCTCGGTTATAATCCACGATTATTTTTGCCTTGAGTCGAGCAGCACCCAGCATGAACATTTTTTACGAAGAAGAAGGCAGCTTTAAAGTTGGCAATCTCATGACCGACAATGAATCCTCGTTGCAGGTCGAAAGCATTCAGGGCAAACGCAGCAAGATCAAGGCAGCCAATGTACTGCTGCGTTTTGACAAGCCCGCACTGACCGAATTCATGCCGCAGGCGGAAAAGGCCTCAGCCGAGATAGACCTGGATTTCCTGTGGGAAAGCGCACCGCAGGAAGAGTTCGGTTTTGACGCACTGGCAGCAGAATACTTCGGCCACCCACCCACACCGCTGGAAGCCGCCGGCATGCTGATCCGGCTGCATGGCGCGCCGATGTATTTCTACAAAAAGGGCAAGGGCCGCTACAAGGCTGCGCCACCGGATGCGCTGAAAGCCGCACTCGCCAGTGCGGAGAAAAAACGCCTGCAGGCAGAATTGCAGGCACGCTATACAGAAGAACTCAGCAAATTCCACTTGCCCGCAGAATTCAACGATAAACTGTCTCAGCTGCTTTATAATCCGGACAAAAACCTTATTGAATTCAAAGCACTGGAAGCAGCCTGCGCCACCACGCACCTGTCTGCAGCCCACCTGCTGCAGCGCTGCGGCGGCATCCCTTCGACCAAGGCTTATCACCTGGGACGCTTCCTGCATGAACATTTCCCCAGGGGAACCCAGTTTCCTGAAACGGAAGTGGCCGCCCCAGCCGAATTGCCGCTGGCAGAAGTTGATGCCTTCAGTATCGATGATGCCACCACCACCGAGATCGATGATGCCTTTTCGGTTGCCTCTTTGCCGGATGGCAACTGGCGCATCGGCATCCATATTGCCGCTCCTGCACTGGGCATTACGCCAGGCTCAGCGGCTGACGCGATTGCCGCGCAGCGCCTTTCCACCGTGTATATGCCGGGCGACAAGATCACCATGCTGCCCGACAGTGTGGTAAATGTCTTCACATTGAGCGCCGACCGTGCCTGCCCTGCACTGACACTGTATCTGGATGTCGATGCCGGCTCACTCGTTGTACTGGGTACCGAAACAAGACTGGAACGTGTGCACATCAAGGACAACCTGCGCCACCATACGCTGGAGCCACTGTTCAACGAGCAGACCCTGCGCGACAGCAAGCTTGATTATCCTTATGCCAGCGAACTTACCTTGCTATGGAATCTTGCCAACAAGCTGGAAGCCGGGCGTGGCAAATCCGGCGAAACGACGCCACAGTTCGACTACAACTTCCATGTGGAAAATGACCATGTGACGATCAGCCGCCGAATGCGCGGCGCACCGATCGACAAGCTGGTCTCGGAACTGATGATTTTCGCCAACAGCACATGGGGCAAACTGCTTGCTGATCATGATGTTCCAGGCATCTACCGCACGCAAAACAACGGCAAGGTCAAAATGAGTACGGTTGCCGCGCCGCACCAGGGGCTGGGCGTCGCGCAATACATGTGGTCCAGCTCGCCGCTGCGCCGCTATGTCGATCTGGTGAACCAGCGCCAGATCATTCAGGTGATACAAGGTGAAGCACCGGTTTATCCAAAAAATGACAACGCGCTGTTTGCCGTATTGAGCAGCTTCGACACCGCCTACACCGCCTACAATGACTTCCAGCGCCAGATGGAGCGTTACTGGTGCCTGCGCTGGCTGATCCAGGAAAACGTGAAAATGGCCGAAGCCCAGGTCATCCGCGAAAATCTCGTGCGCTTTACCGGGATCCCGCTGGTTGGACGCATCCCGTCATTGCCCGAGCTGCCGGCAAATAGTCTGGTCACCCTGGAAATCGGCGAGATCGACCTGCTCGATCTCAATTTCGAGGCGCGCCATGTCGCCACGCCAACCACACCAGAAGCCGCCACAGCGGCGGAGACCGCTGCATGACCAGACAGAAAGTCGCTGCATTCATCCGCAAAATCGCCAGGCAACTGATCGTCCGCACCTTTGCCTTTTCGCTGGTAATGCACGCCTTTGTGTTATGGGGCATCGGATTCGCCTTGCCGGATCCACGCAAGAACGAAAGTTACCTGCAACCACTGCAGGTAGTACTGGTCAACAGCCAGTCGCGCAACCGGCCGCATCGCGCAGACGCACTCGCTCAATTCAACCTTGCCGGAGGCGGCAACACCGAACAGGACAAGCGCGCCAGCACGCCCCTCCCCAACATCGGCGACGACGAGCAGTTCACTCCGGAACAGAGCAAGCAGCGCATCCAGAAGCTGGAACTCGAAATCCGCAAGCTGATGACGCAGGCGAAAAGTATGCACAAGGTGGCCCAACCGCACAGTGAAAAGCAGCTGCAGGATGGCAGTGACACAAGCGGACGCGACCTGGTGCAACGTTCGCTGCAACTTGCCCGCATGGAAGCGCAGATCAACCGCGAATTCAGCGCCTACCAGAAACTGCCGAAGCGGACCTTCATCGGTGCGAGCACCCAGCAATACCAGTATGCGCAATATATCGAGGACTGGCGCATCAAGGTCGAACGTATCGGCAACCTCAACTACCCGGCACAGGCGCGCCAGCAGAGAATTTTTGGCAAGTTGCAGCTGACCGTAAACATTCGCGCTGACGGTTCAGTGGAAAGCGTGGAAGTGTCCCGCTCTTCCGGACAGCGAATTCTCGATGCTGCAGCCGTGCGCATCGTCAAGCTGGCTGCACCCTATGCTCCGTTCCCCCCGGAAATGCGCAAGGACACCGACATCCTCGGCATCGTGCGCACCTGGTCATTTACTCCGTCGGACCAGCTGGAAACAGAATAAACTGCTCAGGCTGAACTTTTTCGGTGCCCGGAGTACGAAGGAAATGGCGGCAGCGGCTGCAATTCGCAGGACTTGCCGTATTCGACTGCCCCATTATTAAATTATATTAATATATTCAAGCATATAAGTTATATGTCCGTGCTCCGCATGCTGCTGCTTTCGCTCTTCCTGCTGTTCGCTCAGCAGGGCGGGCTGCTACATGCATTGAGCCATGGCGCAGCCGAACACCGCAAACAGGAAGGACAAAACAAGACTTCCACTGTATGTGAAAAATGCATCAACTACTCCACCATAGGCAGTGCACTCAATAGCACCTCCTTCAATTTGACACTCTGCGATGCCGGGACAACCCGTCATACTCAATCCGATCAATTCGTCGTTTACTCAAACCCTCCCGCCTCCTGTGCCCGCGGCCCGCCTGCTGTCCTGCTCAATACGTGAAGCACGGCCGGCAATGCCGGCGATTGCGCCTTGTGCGCATGCATACAATGAGGAGAACAGTGTGTTACATCGCATTTTGATTTTCGCGGCAATGGCAGGTGCTGTCTCGGCCCAGGCCGCCACAGAACCAACCATGCTGCAGTTGCAGCAGCGGATCGACAAGCTGGAACAGCAGTTACAGCAGGTTGAAAACAGCAAACCAGCGGCGCCCGAAACCAGCCCCGGACCACAAGCATTCAATCCCGCCATTTCTTTGATCCTGTCCGGCATTTACGGCAGTTACAGCCAGAATCCGGACACACCGGCCACAGGTTTTGAGTTGTCGCCCAATAATCATGGGTATACGCGCAGCTTCAGTCTGAAAGAATCCGAACTTGGGTTCTCTGCCAATATTGACCCCCTGTTCAGCGGAACGGCCACGTTATCGCTGGACCCGGATGGCGGCATCAGCGTAGAAAATGGTTATGTACAAACCACTGCACTGGGCAACGGTTACACCGCCACCTTTGGCCGCTTCTATTCCGGCCTGGGTTACCTCAACCAGCAGCATGCCCATACCTGGGATTTCGTAGACCAGCCGCTGGTATACCGTACCTTCTGGGATAACCAGCTGAGCGATGATGGCGTGCAACTCAAATGGCTGGCACCCACCGATACCTTCCTTGAACTGGGTGCCGAGCTGGCGCGCGGACGCAACTATCCCGGCAGCAACCGCAAGGATAATAACGGTGCCGGCGCCGAAGCCGTGTATTTTCATGTGGGTGATGACATCAGTGACAGCAGCAGCTGGCAGGCCGGCGCCTCTTTTCACCAGACATACCAGCATGCTGCAGAGGCCGATGCGTATGGCGTGAAAAACAGCTTCACTGGCGACAGTTACACCACCGGGATGGATTTCGTGTGGAAATACGCACCACATGGCAATACGCTGGTCACCAACTTCAAGTTGCAGGGCGAATATTTCCAGCGCCGCCGCAATGGACTGCTTGCTTACGACACTGCAAGTGGAGGCTCGAATATCACCGACAGCTTCCTGAATGCGCAATCCGGCTGGTACCTGCAAGGCGTCTACCAATGGCGACCTTACTGGCGCGCCGGCCTGCGCTATGACCAGCTCAACCCGGGCAGCGCCGATGTCGGCGCAGCACTGGTGAATGTGCCCGCCTCATACAGCTACACACCCGTGCGTTACAGTGCAATGTTGGACTGGAGCCCGAGCGAGTTTTCCCGCCTGCGCCTTCAATACAACCTGGATCAGTCGCGACAGAGTCTCACCGACAACCAGCTGTTCCTGCAATACGTGATGAGCCTGGGCGCGCACGGTGCACATATTTTCTGATGCCATTGCGGATATGACACACATATTTTCCGAGGAGAGCTTCATGTTGAAATTTGCAAAACCATTTTTGATGTTTTTCGGCTTACTCGCTTTCACACCCGCGCATGCAACGCTCAACATTTTCGCTTGCGAGCCTGAATGGGCCGCGCTGGCGCAGGAACTGGCCGGCGACAAGGCCAGCATCTATACGGCCACCACCGCGCTGCAGGACCCGCACCACATCCAGGCCCGCCCCAGCCTGATCGCCAAGGCCCGCCGCGCGCAACTTGTGGTGTGCACCGGAGCGGAGCTGGAAATCGGCTGGCTGCCGGTGATCCTGCGCGAATCCGGCAATCCCGCCATCACCCCCGGACAGCCCGGTTACTTCGAAGCATCACATCAGGTCAGCATGCTGGAAATCCCGGCCCGTCTCGACCGTGCCGACGGCGATGTACATGCACAGGGCAATCCGCATATCCAGCTGGATGCGCGCAACTACCTGCCGATTGCCGATGCTCTAGCCAAACGCATGGCAACGCTGGATGCCGCCAACGCTGCTTTCTATCAGCAACAACTGCAGCGCTTTACAACGAAATGGCAGACCGCGATCCGGCGCTGGGAACTGCAGGCTGCGCCCTTGCGATATGTACAGATTGTCGTGCAGCACCGCGCCTATCCTTATCTGGAAAACTGGCTGGGCCTGAAAAAAATTGCCGAACTTGAACCCAAGCCGGGAATGGAACCCAGTGCCGCGCACCTGGCCGAGGTGCTTAAAACAGTACAGTCGAATCCTGTCAGCATGGTGATACGCTCGGCCTATCAGGACGGCAAACCTGCACAATGGATGGCGGAGCATGCGCATGTACCGGCGGTGGTACTGCCTTTCAGTGTCGGCGGTGATGACGAGGCAAAAGACCTGTACAGCCTCTTCGACGACACCATCGCACGCTTGCTCGCCGCACTGAAGAAAGGATGAACGCATGAATGATTTTGACCTCAGCATCATCTTGCCGGCTTTCATCGCCGGTCTGCTGGTACTCTCAACCCATGTACCGCTCGGCATGAAGGTGCTGCAACGCGGCATCATCTTTGCAGATATCGCCGTCGCTCAGATAGCCGGCCTCGGGGTGATCATCGCCGGCCACACCGACCAGCAGCTGCTGATACAGTTGTATGCCATCGTCAGCGCATTGGCCGGAGCCGGCATCCTGACCTTGCTGGAAAAACTCAAACCGGAAATCCGCGAAGCCAGCATCGGCTTGCTGTTTGTGCTGGCAGCGACTGGTGGCATCCTGCTGCTCAGCCATGATGTGCATTCGGGCGAGCACATGCAAGACCTGCTGGTTGGGCAGATTCTGTGGGTCAACAACACCCAGCTCATCATAGCCGGCGTGCTGAGCGTATTCATCCTGACCATGCTGCGCCTGTTCAGGAACAGGATGGGCAGTGCAGTCTTCTATACCCTGTTTGCATTGGCAGTCACCACTTCTGTCCAGATGGTAGGTATCTACCTGGTATTTGCCAGCCTGATCATTCCCGCGATCACCTCACATGGCGTGGCGAAATTCCGCCTGCCCCTGGCTTATCTTGTCGGCATGCTGGGCTATACTTCGGGCTTGCTGCTTTCAGTACTGCGCGACCTGCCGTCTGGTGCTGCGATCGTATGGAGCATGGCGATATGCGGTGCAGGTTTACTGCTGCTGAGGCGAATGAAAAAGTTATAATTCCGCATCAGGAAACAAACTGCCTTTCTCCCATGCCAGAACAATATGCCGTACTAGGCAACCCTGTTTCACACAGCAAGTCGCCGCTGATCCATGCCATGTTTGCCGCACAGACCGGGCAGGATATTTCTTATGAAGCGATCGAAGCCCCGCTTGACGGATTTGCTGCTACGGTCAGGCAACTGCGTGAAGCCGGCTACAAAGGCTGCAATGTCACCGTGCCTTTCAAGCATGAAGCCTTTGCCCTCGCGCAACGACACACCCCGGAAGCAGCCACTGCACACGCTGTCAATACCCTGCTTTTTGCCGATGATCATATCCTTGGACACAACACGGACGGTATCGGGCTGGTGCAGGATATCCAGCACAATCTCGGGCTTGCACTGCATGGCAAATCCGTCCTGCTGATGGGTGCTGGCGGCACGGCGCATGGTGTAATCCTGCCGCTGCTGCAAGCTGGCGCAACGCTTGCCATCGCCAATCGTTCCTTGGACAAGGCCGAACAGCTGGCAGCAAGTTTCCATCAATACGGCAAGGTAACTTCCAGCAGCTATGCTGCGCTTGATGGCCACGTATTTGATTGCGTGATCAATGCCACCTCAAGCAGTCTGTCCAATGCACTCCCCCCACTGCCGGAGCATATTTTCAGTGCAGGCGCACTGGCTTACGACATGATGTATGGCAGGCAGACACCCTTTCTCGAATTTGCCGCCCGGAATGGCGCAGCTACGCTTGCCGATGGAACCGGCATGCTGGTGGAACAGGCCGCTGCCGCATTCGAGTTCTGGCGCGGCATCAAGCCTGACACACGGCCCGTACTTGCCCGGCTGCGTACATGAAAATCATGGTGTGGAAGTTGCTGAAATGGCTGCTGGCCATCCTGATACTGGTTTTCATCACCTATCAGGCATGGTTTGCGGCCAACATTTTCTGGTGGCGCACGCATAATCCTGCCAGCAGCGCTTTCATGGACAACCGCCTGGAAATCCTGCAACAGAAAAATCCCAAGGCAAAATTGAAACACAAATGGGTACCCTACTCACGCATATCAGCCAACCTCAAGCGGGCACTAATTGCATCGGAAGATTCAAAATTCCTGGAACATGACGGATTTGACTGGGATGGCATCCAGAAGGCCTATGAAAAAAACGTTGCCCGCGGCCGCATCGTCGCCGGCGGCTCGACCATCAGCCAGCAACTGGCCAAAAACCTGTTCCTCTCCACCAAACGCACTCCCTGGCGCAAGGCAGAAGAAACCCTGATTACCCTGATGCTCGAAATCATCATGGACAAGCAGCGCATCTATGAAATCTATTTGAATACGATAGAGTGGGGAGACGGCATCTTTGGGGCTGAAGCTGCATCACGCCACTATTTTGACATTTCCTCTGCTGACCTTAGTCTTGAACAATCCGCCTTCCTTGCTGCAATGGTGCCCAACCCCCGTTATTATGACCGGCATCGCGACTCGATGGCACTACAACGCAGAATTGCCTTCATACTCGAAAATATCCAGTACGTCGTTATTCCTGAATAATGAATAATCGGCATGTTTTAGTACCCGAATGAACGATAAAAGCGACCTTTTATCGAAAAAAACTTTGCGGCCTGCGAAATTCTTTGAGTATACTAACCCTGAGACTCAAGCTTAATACCGGCATGCAAGGTATTGAGAAATCAAAATAACACTCAATATAGAGCTCATCAGAGGAGGCGTCATGCATTTCAGAATTGCAACGGCATTTTTGCTGTTTCTCTCATTGGC
>JAJXUI010000057.1 GCA_021782995.1 Pseudomonadota bacterium
GGAGCAGCCATTAGACGATGTCCAATATGACTGATTTCTGCGAGTCCGACAGTCTTTAATGGAATCTGGGCCACCGATAGCAGACCATCAATCTATTGCATTGAGAAGTCCGTTTGGGGCACAACTCAGAAATAACACATCCAAACTGACCTGCCTAAAGCAGTCATATATTTGGTTGTGAAACTGACCTGAATTTCGATCGCTGCGATTCAGCACACGCCTGAATGATTGCAGTTTCCCGAAACGGTCAGAGATAGTTGAACAGCGACATGTCGGAAACCTGCTTGAAGGATTTCTGCGCTGCGGTGAGGCTGGCCTGTTGCTGGGTCAGGTCGCTGACGGCTTTGTTGTAATCGGTGTCCTGCAGTTCTGAAAGTTTCGATTTGAACTGCACATTCAGGTCATCACCGGTTTGCTGCAGGGAATCCAGTTCGCGCAGGCGCGAGCCGATGTTGGTGCGCAGGGTGGATACATTCTGCAGGCCGCGGTCGAGGTTGTTCAATGCACGGTTCACTGCGTTGGTATATTGCGCCCTTGCCGCATCGCCGCCGTGCTCGTTGTCGGTGCGCAATGCAATGATCAGGTCGTTCAGGGTCTTGAACAGGCTTTCATTTTCGGACGGTGTCACATAGAACTCGTCGCAATCTTCCGGGTTGCCGGTGATGTCGAGCTGCATGCCGTCGAATTCGATCGACTGGCCACTGGTATAGCGGTTGTCCCTGGACAGCAGCTCCTGGGTGCTCATGTCGATGATGTCGAACATCGGCACCTTTTCGCCGTTGACCATCCGCACTTCAAAGGCAATTTTGTAATCATGTCCGGTGAGCAAGGCCGGGTTGGTGACCATGCCCTGGCTGGTCACGCCGTTGCCGGCATTGTATTGCGAGCTGGTCACGGTGAATTTGCCATTGCCGTTCCTGATGCGCATGAAGATGTCTGCACCGGAGTCGCTGACCGCCAGCTTGCGCGATGCAGCCACCTGGATCACGCGCTGGCCGTCGTCGCCCATGTAACGCATGCCATGCGGGCCCTTTACGAAGGGAATTGTGCGTCCCTGATAGCCGGAGAACAGGTAATTGCCTGCCCCGTCGGTGCTGTTGGCCAGCCCCACCAGTTCTTCCATGCGTTGCTGCACTTCTTCCGCCAGCGCCAGGCGGTCGGGTCGGCTCAGCGCGCCATCGCCATCCTGCACGGCAGATTGCCGCACATCCTGCAGCAATGAGGTGACGCTATCGAGTATCGTTTCCGACATCGAGGCGGTATGTTTTGCCGCATTGCGGTTGGTGGTGAACTGGGTGTTGGCCGAGTCCGACTGCGAAATTTCCAGGGCGCGCGCCGAGGCATAGGGATCATCAGCCGGTGTCAGCATGCGGCGCCCGGAGCCGACCTGCTGCTGGGTGTGGAACATCTTGCCGTTGCTCTGGTTGAGCAGGCTGACGTTGCTATCGTAGATATTGCTGGTGCTGACGCGCATGCTTACCTCCCGATACCAAGGATGGTATCAAACATCGTGTTGGCCACCTGCAGCGCCTTGCCTGAAGCCTGGTAGGCCCGCTGGTAGCGCATCAGGTTGGCGGCCTCTTCATCCATGTTCACGCCGGAAATGGATTGCTGGGTCTGTTCGGTCTGTTCGACCATGCTGCTCTGCGCCTTGCTGGTCACTTCCAGCTCGCGGGTCTTGTTGCCGATATCGCTGACGATCTGGCTGTATGCGCCCTGATAGGACGTGGTGCCGCCAGCCAGTGTGTTGGCTGTTTGAAGGCTCGCCAGCTGCAGCGCATTGCGGCCATCGGCAGTGGCATTGGTATTGGCGGAAACCATGAAGGTGTCGCCTGCTGCAGGCTTGCCGGTGATCTTCACTTTCCAGCCGTTGTAGCTGATTTCCTCGCCCGGGGTATAGGCAATGGGTTCTTCCTGGGCATCGATGCCGAGGCCGGACACGTTATAGCTGTCTGGCGGATCATTGAAGGTGATCAGCACCGGATGCTGAAGGTAGGCATCAGTCGCAGGATGGGTCGGGTCGATGGCGGTGGTCGGATAGCGAGCCACCGTCGCATCGCTGATTTTGCCGCTACCCATGTTTTTCAACGATGCAATGCTGCGTACCGGTTGTGCGGCGGCAATTTTTGCCGGGTCGCTGATCTTGACTTCGATATCACGCGAGGCATTCGCCGTGGGGCGGATCTTGAAACGGTCGCCGGCGACAGCACCGTCGGACACGCTGAGGGTGATGCCGTCGATCGGCGCGGAAGGCAGGCAGTCGGGAAATTCGAATACCTTGTTGTCGGCTAGCCGGGTCAGGGTGTAACTGGTGCCGCCGTTGTATTTCAGTTCGTAGTCGCTGCCACTTAACGAGGAATAATCTTCCGCTTCGGCGATGCTGGCTGTGACAGTGGCTTTGCCCTTGTTGAATGAATTCTCGATGACTTCGGGTTCCTGCCGGTTGAAGAAATCCACCCCAAGCTCGCCATTCATGTCAAGGCCGAATTTGTGCTGCTCGTTGAAGCTGCCGGCAATGCCCATTGCCACACGCCCCAGTGCATTCTGGGTTTTGGTCAGCGTCTTGTCGCGGAATTCCAGCAGCCCCCCCAGCTCCCCGCCCTGAATCGCGTTTTGCTGCAGGATGTTGGTGGTGCTGTCCGGATTGATATAGGCGATATCCAGTTTGCTCGGATCGGCAGGCGATTGCACGGCCTTCAGCACATGGGTGGTGTTGCCCACGACCAAAGATTGACCAGTGCCGACAAACAGGTTGAAGCTGCCATCGCTCTGCTGTACCACGGTGGTGCGGATCTGCTTGTTGAGGTCCCTGACCAGCTGGTCGCGCTGGTCGCGCAGGTCATTGGCCGGCTTGCCATTGGCCGCTTCCGCCACCACGATATTGTGGTTCAGCGTGGCGATCTGTTTCGCAAAACTGTTGATATTGGTGACGCTGTTGGTAATCTGGCTGTTGACGCCATTGCTGAGCTCATCCAGCCGCTGGTGCATGGCCTGGAAGCGCGACGCCAGCGCATTGCCGGCGTTGATCAGCGCCTGCCGGGTCGCATCCGATTCCGGCGAATTCGATACATTGTTCACCGCGCTGAAAAATTCCTGTATCGCAGGGGCCATGCCCGAGTTGGGGTCCGCCAGCATGTTGTCGATCTGGCGGATCTGCGCATAGTGCGAATCGAGCTGCGAAGCGACTGTCTGCTCCTGCAACACCTGGCGGTCGAGAAACTCGCTGTAAACGCGCTTCACCGTCTGGATGTCAACGCCTTTGCCGATATAGCCCGAATAATAGAATTCCGGCACGCGCGCGGCCTGCTCGGTTCTTTGCCGGGTGTAACCTGGGGTATTCAGGTTGGCGATATTGTGTTCGGTGGTTGCCAGTCCCATTTGGGCTGCGTTGAGCCCACTCAGTCCCGATCCGAAAATGCTTGCTGGCATGTTGTTCCTTTCGCCGCTTTCAAGCGGCCTGTCACTTTATCGGCAACTTTGCGGATTTCTTTAATCGCAGGGCGCAATTTGCCGTACCGCAAAAATACAATAAACAATTCAAATACTTTAAAAATATGCCATCACGCCAGGGTATTCACCCGGCCGATGACGGAGGACAGTTTGTCCGCATATTTCGGGTCGGTGGCGTAACCGGATTGCTGCAATGCCCGGGCAAAGCCCTGCACGCTGTCGGTTTGTTCCAGCACATCTGCATAGCGCGGATTCTCGCCCAGCAACTTCGCGTAATCGCGGAACGAATCGGCATAGGAATCATAGGCGCGGAATTTCGCCTTCTGTTTGTGCGCCACGCCATTGACGTATTCGGTCGTGGTGACTTCGGCCACTTTTCCCTTCCACTCCGCTCCGGCCTTGATGCCAAACAGGTTATGGCTGCTGCTGCCATCCGCATTGCGGATTTCACGCCGTCCCCAGCCGCTTTCCAGCGCGGCCTGGCCTATCATCAGGTGCGGCGGCAGCCCGGTATCCTGGCTGGCCTGCATCGCGTGCGGCAACATGCGCTGCACGAAATCCTGCTGCATGTTGTCGCTGTAGGCAGAAGGCACCGACTTGCCGTTTTTCACGCCTTGCCCGGCGGCTTCCGGCAGTGGCGCCTTGTGCGTCGCTGCTGCAGCGTCTGGCGCCTGTGCGCCCATATGCTGCCCCAGCTGCTTCACCATCATCTCGGCAAGGCCGATGCCCTTGCTGCCGCCGATCGATTGCGACAGCTGCTGGTCCAGCATCGAGGTAAACATCTTCGTCTGGTCACTGTCGAACATGCCGTCCTGCGGCGTGGCATCGCGCATCGATTTCAGCATCATGTTGAGGAACACGGCCTCGAACTGTTTCGCCGCGCTGAACAGCGCCTTGTCTGGCGACTTGGCCGCCTGCGCGCGCAATGCCTCCAGCTCGCGGCTGTCTGCCGCGAGGTTGCCATATGCATTGTTCAGTTCGGCGACCATGTGTATTCCGTCTTATATGACCTCAAGCTCCGCGCGCAATGCGCCCGATGCCTTCATCGCCTGCAGGATTGCCAGCAGGTCTTTCGGGGTGGCACCGATCGCGTTCAGCGCGCGGATCACTTCATTCAGTGAAACCGCCTTAGGCAGCAGCAGCAGGTTGCCCGGCTCCGCCTTGAGTCCCTTGCCCACGGTCGGGTTCACCGGTGCATTGGGATCCACTGGCGCATTCGGATCCACCTTCGCATCCTTGTTTTCCGCTTCAGCCTTGACCACCACGGTCATGTTGCCATGGGATATCGAGCAGGTTTCCAATGTCACCTGCTGGTTCATCACAATGGAGCCGGTACGCGCATTGATGATGACTTTTGCTGCGGCATGCGCCGGTTCCACTTCGAGGTTTTCCAGGCGCGACATGAAGGCCACGCGCTCCTTGCCCATCGGTGCACGCACGCGGATGGCGCGCGCATCCAGCGCCATCGCAATTTCACTCGGCCCGGGAAATTCGCGGTTGATTGCATCGGTGAGCCTGCTGGCGGTGGTGAAGTCCGAAGTATTCAGGTTGAGCATCACGAAATCGCCTTGCCCAACGGCGGTGGGCACTGCACGCTCTACCGTTGCGCCATCGGGAATGCGGCCCACGATCAGGTAGTTCGATTGCCCCTTGCCGCCGCCCGCTGCTGCACCCGCCTCGCTCACCAGCATGTTGCCCTGTGCCATCGCGTATATCTGGCCATCTGCACCCTTCAGCGGCGTCATCACCAGTGTGCCGCCGCGCAGGCTTTTCGCATTGCCGACCGATGACACGGTGATGTCAATGGTCTGCCCGGGACGGGCAAACGGTGGCAGCGAGGCCGTGACCAGCACCGAAGCCAGGTTCTTCATTTCCAGGCTGGTGTTGGGGGGCAGCGTGATGCCCAGCTGGTTCAGCATGTTCAGCGTGCTTTTCAGGGTTACCGGCGAACCCTGGTCACCGGTTCCATCCAGACCCACCACCAGGCCATAGCCCACCAGCTGGTTGTCGCGCACGCCCATGACGCTGGCAAGATCTTTCACCCGCTCTGCATGTACAGACAGCGGCATCACGGCCATTATCAATATGCTGATTATTTTATGTATTTTCATAGCTCACCCATGAATCAAGGCTGCATCGAATGGAAGAACCCACCAAAGGTGTTCTGGCCTTCCGAAAAGTTGATCGCGGTGCCATCGGAATGGATGCGCACTTCATCCACGCGCATCCTCACATCCGTCATCGCAGTGGAAAGCACGCTGTTGCCATCCTTGATATTTGCAGGATCGACTTCGCCGGTGATGCGCACATAACGATCGTACCCGTCATAATCAACCACCTGCTTGCCCCCGGCCACCAGCAACTTGCCATCATCCAGCACCTTCATCACGGTCAGCGGAATCTTGCCCACCAGCGCTTCCGGCGGAATGAAGCTGATCTGTTCGCCATCATCGCTGCGGATCGAAGTCTGGTTATCCTGGCTACCCGAAGTGTCCGCATTCGGGTCGGCATTCGGGTCGGCAGGGGCCTTGCTGGCAGGTGCCGGGGGTTTCGGCGGCAATACCGAATCGGGTACCGTCATCACCAGAATGTCTCCCACATTGCGCGTTCGCCTGTCTTCATAGAACGGATGCTCATTGAAACCGGCCTTGAAAATCGAACCGGTACCATAAGGCGCAATCGCCTTTTCCATCGGCTGCGCCAGACGGCGGTCGCGCTGGTCGGCAACACAGCCCGCCAATGCCAGCAGCATCACTGCAACGAGAATTTTTATTGCGCTATTCATACCTGTGTGTCTTCACAGTTGCGACAGTTTCTGCAGCATCTGGTCGGATGCAGTCACTGCCTTGGAGTTGATTTCGAATGCACGCTGCGTCTGGATCATGTTCACCAGCTCTTCCACCACATTCACATTGGATGCCTCCAGCGTACCCTGCCGCACTTCACCCGTTCCATTCGTGCCCGGCACATTGAAGCGCGGCGTGCCCGATGCCAGCGTTTCGCCATACAGGTTGGAACCCTTGCTTTCCAGCCCGGCAGGATTGATGAATGAAGCCAGCTGGATTGCGCCCACCTGCACCGGTTCATCACTGCCGGGCTGCTTGACGGTGACCATGCCATCGCTGGCAATCTCCACGCTGGTAGCGTTGTTCGGGATATTGATCGGCGGCTGCAGCGCATAGCCATTGGCATTCACCACCTGCCCCTGCGCATTCACATGGAAGCCGCCATCGCGAGAGTAGGCGATGGAACCATTCGGCAACAGCACTGTGAAGAAGCCCTCGCCCTCAATCGCCATGTCATAGGTGTTGCCGGTTTGCTGCAGGGTACCCTGGGAAAAGATGCGATCTGTCGCCACCGGGCGCGAACCGCTGCCGACCTGCAGGCCGGAGCCGCCGGTCGCTTCGGGTGCCTTGCCCTGGGGCTGGCGCATGGTCTGGTACAGCATGTCTTCAAACTGCGTACGAGAGCGCTTGAAGCCGGTCGTGTTGACATTGGCCAGATTGTTGGAAATGGTGTCCATCTGCGTCTGTTGCGCTTCAAGACCCGATTTGGAAATCCACAGGGAACGTATCATGTCAGTCTTCCTTCTGCCTTACGCTCAGCCCGAAGAGAGTATCTTCGAAGCCTGCCGCGCATCACTGTCTGCCGTGGTCAGCACCTTCATCTGCATCTCGAACTGGCGTGCCAGCGAAATCATGTTCACCATCGCCTCCACCGCATTCACATTGCTGCTTTCGAGATAGCCGGATTTCACCTTCACTTCGGCTTCCGCCGCAGCCGGTTTGCCATCGCTGCGGCGGAACAGCGCATCATCCCCGCGCACCAGCATATTCTGCTGCGGATTGACCAGCTTGATGCGGTCCACCACCACCGCCGCGTCGGCACCCGCACCCAGCGGAGTTGCGGTCACGGTCCCATCTTCGGCAATCTGCACGCGCGAATCCGGCGGAATGGTGATCGGCCCGCCATCGCCCAGCACGCTCAGCCCGGTGCGCGTCTGCAACAGGCCGGAAGGCGCAATCTGCATGCTGCCGTTGCGCGTATAGGCTTCACGGCCGTCGCGCGCCTGCACTGCAATCCATCCGTCGCCATCCACCGCAATGTCCAGCGGGCGCTGCGTTGCCTCCAGCACGCCAGTGGAGTAATCCGCGCCTGCGGTGGAATCCACCACAAAGGCGCGCGTTTTCAGGCCCTCGCCCTCCACTGGCACCGCACGGAAATTGTTGACCAGCGCGCGGAAACCCGGGGTATTGGTATTGGCCAGGTTCTGCGATACTGCAGCCTGCTGCTGCATCGTGTGCGATGCACCGGTCATCGCGGTGTAGATCAGCTTGTCCATGACAATGCTTTCTTCTCTAATTTCCCGTCCTGAATCTGGCCACTCAGTTCAGAAGACCTGAACGCGTGCTGGCAGAGTGCAGCGCTGCAAGACGAAATGGCGGCTTTTACAAAAGCGTAAGTGCGCATTTTGAATATCCGAACAACCAAGCCAAATCGAGCCCAGCAGGTCTTCATGTCATCAACGGATGTTGGTGATCGTCTGCAGGATGGAATCCTGCGCCTTGATGCTCTGCGCATTCGCCTGGTATACACGCTGCGCCACGATCATGTTCACCAGCTCCGCCGTCAGGTCCACGTTGGAATCTTCCACTGCGCCTGACTGCAAAATACCCAGCGTGGCAGAACCCGGCTGACCCACCACCGGCTGGCCGGATTGCGCCGTGCTCGACCATTCATTGTTGCCGGCAGGATGCAGGCCCTGCTCGTTTGCAAAATTGGCCAGCACGATCTGGCCCAGCGCTTTCGACTGGCCATTGGTATAACGTCCCACCACCACACCATCGGTGCTGGTGCTGAAGCCATTCAGCTGACCAGAGGTATATCCGTCCTGGTTCAGTGTAGTTACACCAAACGACGTGCCGAACTGGGTGGAGCCGCTGAAGTCCATCACCAGTGGCTGCGGCGTCGTCGAACCATTCTCGTAAACGATGCCGCCAGGAATGTTGAGCACGCCAGCCGGGGTGGATGCGGGATTGGTGGAGGTTACCGCGCCCATGGAATTGAAAGTGATCGAGCCCAGCAACGTACCGGTCGGTTTCTGTGGCGCGGCACCTTGCGCTTGTGCGCCCCCTTCCGCACCGGTATCGCCTCCTGCGGGTGCAGCGGCCTGATCGCCCTGGACAGGCTGGCCATCAGGACCTACCGCCTGATTGGCATTCTGGTTCAGCGGCTTGTTGTCTACGGTGAGATAAGTGTTCCAGGTATTCACCGGGGTTGGCTGCTTGACGAAATAAATGCTGAGCACATGCTCGTTGCCCAGCGTATCGAAAATGTTCATCGAAGTGGAACGGTTATACGAGCCCGGGTCTTGCGGGTTGAACTCGGCAACCGACGGCGGCGTCTCGCGTGAATCCAGGTTGACGCCTACATCCGCCTTGGTCGTGGCATGCGGCGTGATGGCCTGGGTAGGCAAACGCACCGGGCCGAAATTGCCGGTGGAAATCGCCCCGCTTACCGGATCAGCCTGGTATCCGGTGAGGAAATGTCCCTGCGAGTTCACAATGAAGCCGTCCTTGTTCAGCTGGAACTGGCCATTGCGCCCATACAGCAATTCGCCTTGCGCATTCTGCATGCGGAAGAAACCCTTGCCGCTGATCGCGATGTCCAGCGGGTTGCTGGTGGCGGTGACGCTGCCCTGGCTGAACTGCTGTGCGACGGTGGCCAGCTTGGTACCGGTACCCACGTTCACCGCACCCGTGCCCTGGGCCGCATAAAACGCGTCGGAAAATTGCGCCTGCGATTCCTTGTAACCGACTGTGTTCGCATTGGATACGTTATTGCTGATCACGTCGAGGTTTTTGGCTGCACCATTCAAACCACTCAAGCCTTGTTGAAAACCCATGATAGTCTCCCGCTGTAAAATAATTGCTGTAAAAAACCTGCCCTGCTGCCAAACGGCAGATTTCCTGCCGCACCTGAAATGATTTGCGCTACATGATCTGCTTCACCGACTTCATGTCCGCGACACCCAACCCGTCCACCTTGAGGCTGGTGCCGTTCTCGCCGCGCGTCACACCGCTCACCAGGCCATAGGCAAGCGTGTCGGCATTCGATTTTTCGCTGCCCAGCTTCACCGTGGCACTGAAGGTATATTTCCCGTCCGGCATCTGCTTGCCGTCATCATTCTTGCCATCCCATTCGATCTGCACGATGCCGGATGGCTGTCCGCCCATCTGCATGCTTTGCACCAGTGCGCCGCTTGCATCGCGGACCTGCACTGTCACGTCATCGGCCGGCTGCTTCAGCTCAACTGCGGCAGCCGCACTGCCTTTTTTCAGTTCCATCGCGTTGCCCGGCACCAGCACCACATGGCCGATCATCGAGGAAGCCTGCAGTGATTGCGATGCCATCAGGCTGCTGCTCAGTGCTTCCAGCGTGGAGTTCATCTTGTCGATGCCACTCACCGTGCTGAGCTGCGCCAGCTGCGATGTCACCTGCGCATTGTCCATCGGGTTCAGCGGGTCCTGGTTCTTCATCTGCGCGACCAGCAGCTTGAGGAAGCGGTCCTGCGCTTCCGCTGCCGTTTTTCCGGCACCTGCCGCTCCTTTGCCGGCATCTGTTCCCGCGTGTGCCGGTGCCGACTTGACCGGGTTATGCGTACCCGGGCTCAGCGACATGATGGGCGGCGGGGGCATGTTGGAATTCTGCACTGCGTTAGCCATGTTGCGATCCTCTCAGGTCAGTTGCCGATATTCAGCGTTTTCGCGAGCAAGGTCTTGGAAGTATTCAGCACCTCGACATTGTTCTGGTAAGAACGCGAGGCCGAGATCATGTTGACCATTTCTTCCACCGGGTTCACGTTCGGCATCGTCACATAACCCTCGGCATTCGCCATCGGGTTTTTCGGGTCATACTGCATGCGCATCGGCGCGGTGCTTTCCACCACCGCCGCCACCTTGACGCCATTGCCGGCGTTATCCCCGGTGGGCGTGGCCTGGAACACCACCTCCTTGGCCTTGTAAGGCTTGCCGTCCGGCCCGGTGGCGCTATCCACATTGGCCAGGTTGCTCGCCACCGTGTTCAGGCGCTGTGCCTGGGCGGTCATCGCCGACCCGGATATGTTGAAAATATTAAATAAAGACATGATGTTACCCCGTAATCGCTGTCAGGATTTTCTTGATGTCGTCACTGATGAAGCGCACACCCGCTTCATAGCGCAACGCGTTGTCGGCAAACTGGGCGCGCTCCACATCCATATCCACCGTATTGCCATCCGCACTGGGCTGGTTAGGCTTGCGGTACATCAGCGGCTGCCCCATCACGGTCTTGCCGTCGTCTGCCGGCTTGAGGTGGGCGGCTGACGTGGTCGCCACATCCAGTTTGGACGAGGTACCGTCCAGCGCGCCTTTCAAGGCGCTGGCAAAGTTGATGTCGCGCGCCTTGTAGTTCGGCGTATCCGCATTGGCAATGTTGGAGGCCAGCACTTCCTGCCGCGCCGCGCGCAAATTCAGTGCGGTCTGGTTGAAATGCAGCGCATCGTCTATCCTGTTGCTCATGGAATTCTCCATCCTTTATCGGCCTTTAAGCCGCCATGGCAGGCATACTATTCCCCTCCCGGCAAAACCAAGGACAGATTAAGGCGGTAAAACCCGCTCTTTTCCCGCCTTAAAATCCGCTGATAAAGCTTTCCTCAAAAGCCGCTCTGGATGACAATGCATGCATGAAAAATGTGCTTGTTTCCCTGTATTTGCTGATCATGCTGCTGGCCCCCGCGAGCTACGCGCAGGCCATGCAGAGCCATGCACAAATCATTGATACCGTGAATACTTTCGTCAACAGCCAGACCCGCGGCCTGCAGGGCAAGACCACTTTCCAGGTCACCCCGCCCGACCCGCGCCTGGCGCTGCCCGCCTGCAAAAAGCTGGAAGCCTTCCTCTCGCCCGGGGTGCAGCTGAACGGCAATACCAATGTCGGTGTGCGCTGCAACAGCCAGCAAGGCTGGACCATCTTCCTGCCGGTGACAGTGCGCACCACCAGCAGTGTGCTGACGCTGAAACGCACCCTGCATGCCGGGCAGACCGTCACCGCGGACGATCTGGGCGCGCTGGCCAGCGATAGCGTGCAGGCTGGCTCGCTTACGCAGGCAGACGAAGCTATCGGCAAAATGATGAAATACGGGGTTGGCGCGGGGCAGATCCTGCGCTACGACATGCTGCGCGCACCCTATACCGTGCACCTGGGACAGACAGTACAATTGCGCGTGAAAGGTGGGGGCTTCAGCGTGACCAGCGAAGCACTATCCCTGGGCAATGCCGCGGAAGGCGAAACCACCTCCGCCAGAACGCCGTCCGGACAAATCGTCAGCGGCGTAGCCCGTCGGGGCGGAATTGAAATTATTCAATAATTCATATAGTTATAATATATTTAAAATACTGATATTTTTTTAGGAATTACCCTAAAGTTTTCCGCTGAGTTGCCGATGTAAGCAACGAGCAGGAAATAAACACAGGAGCCCGTCCATGAAAATTGATAAAACGACCCCGCCGTTACCGGCCTCGCAGATCGGAGAACTTGCCCCGAAATCTGCCAATGCCAGACCGACCGGAGGAAGCGCCCCGGCCAATACCCGCGCACCCGCCAATGAAACCAGCGTGCATCTCGGCAACGGCAGCGCGCAGCTGCGTAGCATGGAGAGCCATATGGCAAATTCACCCGCAGTAGACAAGGAAAAAGTCGAGGCCATCAAAAAAGCCATCAGCGAAGGCCGCTTTCAGGTCAACCCTGCGGCCATTGCCGACAACCTGATCAACAGCGTGCAGGAACTGATCGAGGCCGACAAATCCGGCAGGTCGCATAAAGCCTGAAGCCTCGCCGGCCCATAAACAAAATGAACGCACACGCCATCAGCCAGATGCACCAGGAACTTGCCGAATTGCGCAAGTTTGTTGACTTGCTGACCACAGAGCAGCAGGCCTTGCTCAACAATGAAACCGACAAACTGCTGGAACTGAGCGCAAACAAATCCCAGGTTGCCAGCCTGCTGACGGATTTCGCCAATGCGCGCCGCAAGTCCCTGCTGGAAAATGGCAAGGACACGATGGAAAACTGGATGGCAAAAAATGCACCGGAAAAATTGTCGTTGTGGCAGGAAATCCGCACGCTGGCCAACGAGGCACAGCAGCTCAACACCACCAATGGCGAACTGATCCAGTCACGCATGCGCAGCAACCAGCAGGCGCTGAATGTGCTGTTCCGCGACACAAGCAATCATGCAGGCGTATACGGCCCGAATGGACAGGCCAACATCAACAGCAATGGCCGCCATCTGGGCAGCGGCTGAAGTGCACGACAACTGACTTACCCACCTCATTTCGTCACATGAGAATTGTGCGAAACCTATCAAGTCTTTTCTGTATTTCCGTTACCTGAGTTCATCTGAATAATACATGCGGTGCGGTTTGCAACCAGTCTGACAACATCTCGCCCATTCAACGAAGAACCGCAATTCGGCCAGAACGTGCCGTTTCAGGAATTTCGAATGATGTCCCTTTTGCAAATTAAAGCGGTCGTACAAATTCGCATGGGGATTTCCGAGTTGTGCCCCAAACGGACTTCTCAATGCAATAGATTGATGGTCTGCTATCGGTGGCCCAGATTCCATTAAAGACTGTCGGACTCGCAGAAATCAGTCATATTGGACATCGTCTAATGGCTGCTCC
>JAJXUI010000021.1 GCA_021782995.1 Pseudomonadota bacterium
AAGCGGGTGGCCACGACCAGCCCGCCTTGCGGCAAGGGATCACATCGATAACCCAGATGCAGGTGCTTGGCCTGTGCCCGTTCCTGCATCAACATTACCACTTCGCTGACAATGCTGCAGGGCTCTGCCGGACCCGCCTCGATCACCAGCTTGTCCGCCTCGATTTTCGACAGATCAAGAATCATGTTGATGACCTCCAGCAGATGCCCACTGGCCACCTCCAGACGTTCAAACCATGTCGCCTGCCCTTCACCAAGGCCATTCCTGCGCAATACGCTGATCGTGCCAATGATGGCCTGCAAAGGCGTACGCAGCTCATGTGACATATTGGCAAGAAACGCGCTTTTTGCAACATAGGCCGCCTCTGCCGCTGCTTTTGCGTTTTCCAGCTCCCGTGTGCGCTCCGCCACGGTCGACTCCAGCTGGTCCCGATGCTGCTGCAGCTCTAGCTCTGCCCGTTTCAACGGTGTAATGTCCACGACCATCAGGTAGAAACCCCGCACACCTTCCGCACTGATATCCGGGATGTAATGTACCTGCATGTGCCGGGGATCATCCCCATCCTGACGGGGAGCAATCAGCCGGATAAACACCTGACGCTGCCCTTGCAGCGCAGCCTCCATCAGCGGCAGGTTTTGCTGATATAACGCTTCTCCGATCGCTTCACGGATATGCAGGCCGGGTATTTTGTCAGCCGGAACGCCGAGCCATTCCAGGTAAGTCTGGTTGGCAAATATCAATTGCAAATCCCGATTCCAGAAGCCTATCATCGCCGGCATGTTGTCGAGCACGGAATGCAGGTCGTGCTCGCTGCGCGCAAGGTCCCGTGCAACCGTGTCCCGCTCTTCGGTCAAACGCTCAAGCTCGCCTGCCGTGTCTTCCAGGGTCTCCAGCAACATATCCAGTTCGTCCTGTTTCCTGCCCTGCAGGCTGCCTGCAACCTTATCCTGCGCGTCAAGGCCAAACAATCGCGTCCTCAGTCCGAGAATCTGCTTTTCGGCCAATTGCAGTCGATCGGTGATCAAGTGGCGAAATATGAACAGCATGAACAGGACGACCAGAACGGTCTTCAGGAAATTGGAAATGAAAATGGTCACGCCACGGTACACAATCTGGCGGTACAACGACTCCAGGCTGGCCACCACCCTGAGATGGCCCAGCACGACAGGCTTATCCCGCACGATGGCGATCAACGGGTAATTACGCTGCAAGGTGCTGTTTGCAGATTGGCGTTTCACGGCCCAGCGGCGCGGTTCCGCATCGGCAGTAACCACCTCCGCCTCAACCACCTGCGGCAGACGCAACAATCCATCCAGCGCCAGCTGGATCTGCTTGCTGTCAAAACTCCAGACACTGTTGGCAATGGTGTCGACATAGATGGATATCCCGTCCAGCGTACTGTTCAGGTTGTTGCGCAAGTCGCGATACTCGAGGCTCAGCTGGATGATGGAAATGAGCAGCATGAAAATCGCGCTGGATGAAACGATCAGCCAGGACAGGCGCTGCCCGATCGGCATGCCGGAAAAAGGGAGGTGATTCTTGAACAGGGTTTGCCAGAGTTGACGAACTGTCATGTCAATTATTACCGCTCAGCAGGCTACGCATCAGTTCCGCAGCTTCGTGACTGCTCCTGATCTTCCCCAGTTCATTCCAGATGGAAAGCGCAAGCGCATGATGAGAGGCTTCAAATTGCTTGCTCATGCCGAGATAGGCGTCAAATGCGACAAATGGCCTGGGCAGCATTTCAAGTTTGCCGTGGTAGCGCGGTGACGCAATCAGCGACTGTGCCTCGTAGTAGCGCATGATCACTGCATCGGTACGTCCATGGTAAAGCATGTCGGAAAGCTGCTCGATCTGGCGTGCGCTGTCGTCACTGGGTATTCCCATTTTATCCAGCCTGGCTTTTACGATGACTGCCGTATTGCCGTAAACCACCGGCGTGGTGAGGCCGGTGCATCGCTCACCATCCCACCCGGTTTGCGAACCTTTGGTACGCAACACCCTATACTCAACCGGCCACAGGCTGCGCGCAAGGTCAGGTTTGCCAGCCTTCATCGGATAGGCGACAAAATCAAAAAACTTGGGATTCGGTGACGGACCGACCAGCAGATCGTATTGACCTTTACGCACGCCATCGAGGCAGCGCGGCCACGGCGCGGCATTAAACTCCACCTGATGTCCAAGTTTTTGCACTGCCATGCTGATCAGCTTCTCCCCGGGTGCTACCCGATCGGGAAAACTGATCGGCACATAATCCTCATTCAGTTTGCACGCCTTCAGGGTTTCCGCAAGCGTTGGCCAGGACAGCACGATGCATGCAGAAAAAGCAAAACATTTTAATATATTCATATTCTTATTCATCGCCAGCCCACTGCATGCATGTTGAATGCGTTTACCGTCCTAAGCAAGGCAGCAACTGCGCAGTTTACCCATGCACGACATAACGGCCATTGAATTCCACTGCAGCATTATTCTGGCCCGGTATCGTGACTTGCAAGGCGATACGCGCCCGGCCATGCTTCTGCAGCATTTTCAGGCAACGAAGCCAATCAGCTTCATCCACTGTGCATTCTGCGCACATCTCACCTGCAACCGGCAGCAGGTATTTGATCTCTGCCTCCTGGATCACGATATGCCTGTGCATGCCTGCTTCTTCCAGCTTCAGATGCACCATGCCCCAGCCACAGGACACCGCAAGCGCATACAGGCTGCCGCCAAAGGCAGTGTGCTTGTGGTTGATGTTGGGTGCAAGCGGCGCAGCCAGCCTGAGTGTATGGCCGTCAAAATGCGTGACCTCGATGCCCATGTGCCGGGTCAATGGAATTTCATGATGCAGGGTAGCCTGCAGCTTGTCGGCGAGCGTCATCCCTAACCTTTCTGCTTCAGCAGTGGCGCGGTCAATGCAGACAGGGAAATCCGCTGCTTGCCTGCTGCATCGAAATTTTCCGGCGCCAGCCACTGCATGAATGCCTGTTGCAATGCGGACCACTCGGCGTCAATCACTGAATACCATGCCGTGTCGCGGTTGCGTCCCTTTACGATGACCGCCTGCCTGAACAGGCCTTCATAGGAAAACCCCAGCCGTTGTGCCGCGATGCGTGATGGCTGGTTCAGCGCATTGCATTTCCATTCATAACGTCGATAACCGGATTCAAATACCCGCTTCATCATCAGGAACATCGCTTCCGTGGCTAACGCTGTACGTTGCATCAGGGGCGAGAAATTGAGGTGGCCGACTTCGATGCAACCGTTTTTCGGATCGATGCGCAAATAGCTGGCCAAGCCAACTGCCATGCCGCTGGCGAGACTCACGATGGCATAAAATTGCGGGTCAGCCCCCGTTGCAACCGTGGCCAGCCAGTCCCGGAAACCCGCGATATCCGCAAATGGCCCATAGGGCAGATAGGTCCAGCCTCTGCCATCCGCATCCAGCGCAAAGGCATCAAACAGCTGACGCGCATGCTGTTCGATATTCAATGGCTCAAGCCGGCAATATCTGCCATTTGTTGCTTCAGGTGACGGGAATAATGGAGGCGTCCAGCCGGAAACAGGCCTACCCACGGGCTGCCGCAGGTGATTGAGTTCAAATTCCATATTTTCCTGCCTGATAATTGGATGCAGCCGATTCTATATCATCATGCTGGCAGAGGCATGCCCGCCCACAAACTACATCACAAAATCCCGGAAAATACTGACAGTGCCGTACAAATCCGCTTATATCTCGTGAAATACCGGATTGGATTCATTGATCACGTATTCAAAAATATTATTTCAGCGCTTATTCCATCCAGTCCTTAACCATTTCAGCCACCCACTCCCCATCATCCAGCGGCAGGTCATGGCCTGCAACAGGATGCATGCGGATTTCAGCCTGCCATTTTTCGCAGAGGGTCACGGAGCATTGCACATTGACCAGATCATCATGCTGCGAACACAGCAACAGTACCGGCATTGCAGGCGGCCGCATGCCCGCCCTGAAACGCATCGCCGCCAGCAGCTGACGAAAAACGTTGGTCATCGATACCGGATTTTCCTTTGCAAACTGCAACCACTGCGCCAGTATCGCCTCCCTATGCCGGGAGAAACGCGCCATGCGGCTGGTCAACCTCATCACCTGCTGCTGTCTTGCCATTGCGCTGCGAAACAGCATGAAGAACAGCACTCCAGCATAATTTTCAGGTCGCAGCCGATAATAGAACGGCGAATATCCCGCCACGCTGGTATTGATCAACACGATGCGCTGCAGCTCCTCAGGATATTTTTCAGCCCAGGCTACCGCCACCATCGCGCCCATCGACAAGGCCAGCATGGAATACGGCGGCATGATTTGCTGTCGTTGCAAATCTGCACGCACCCACTCCACCATGGCTTCGATTGAAGCCGGGCTTTGCAGCTGGTTCAAGCGGCCATTGCCGGGAATATCGGGCGCCACAATGTTATCGACCCGTGTTACTTTGCGGAAGGTTTCCGGAAAGTCTCCCCAGTGCCGCGATTCACGCATCAAGCCCCGCAAGAATATCCAGTTGCTCATCGCCTGTACCACCTGGCAACACCCTGCTCCTGCATGCGGCAGCGACGCGGTCCATCCACCAGCCATTCGTTGTAGCCCGCAGTGGCGCGCATCAGGAAGTCCAGCCAGAACGCATGCCGGCGCAGCACCCTGTTTTGCCGGTGCTCGACGATGGGGTTGAAAATGCCCTGTACGGAAAACAGCTGACGCGGATTTTTCTTCACCCACAGCCAGGAGCCCATCTCCAGCGTCAGCGGCAAAAAGATGCGCTCAGGATTGGTTTCCGCTTCAAGGTAAAGATAATCCCAGACATCGCCATGCGTCTGGTAATGCAGGCTTTGCGGCTCGAAGACATAGCGGGTATTGGGATGCACCTCATGGAACAGCGCCTCCAGCGCAATGATGTCAGCCATATGCCTTATAGGCTGTACGGTATGTGCATGCGGGAACCACACATGGTCGCGCAGGCCAAACCCTGAATGACAATCCACGGCAATACTGAAAGAACGACTTAGCAACTCCTTGCGAACAGCCCCGACCAGCACCTGATTTTCCTTTTCCATTGGCGCATCCGCCTTGCCGCGATACCACGGCAATATGGGGCTGATACGCTGCCCGCCCAGCAGGAATGGCACCCTGCCTTCCGCTTCAATGGGGGCATTGCGCATCAAGTCCACGCCATTGAGATTGCAACGTGTGCTCTGCCACATGCCGCCCGGATTCACCAGCGGCATGAACACCAGCCTGACTTCCTGCATCAGGTGCTGCAGGCCTTTATCCCACGTCAGCCGATTCAACAAGCTACGAATGAAATGCAACAGCACTTGCGTGCCAATCCGCTCCAGTCCGTGTATTCCCCCAAAGAAGCCGATGGCTGGCACTGATGGATCTGCGTTGCCCATGGTCAGCACATAAACCGGGAATTCATGCTCTTTATATGCGATTTCGCATGCGACATAAGCGTCGAGATGACCTTTTCCCTGCTCGATGATGCGTTTGAGTTCTCTTAATTCAGGAAAAGATGACATGAGCGATCAGGAGTTATCCAACCCACTGATATTATTGATTTGCAACTTACCAGGCAAACGTAATATTTCTGCAATAAAACCGCCACCGAAATGGCGGTTAAGGCTATGCAAAGATGACTGGCATGATTGCAGTAACCCGCTTATCTCCAGCCGGATACACGACCGCCAAACAGGTCTGTCATCACCTGCACATTGCGATCACAGGCATGGTTCAGGCAAGGAAGATCAAATGCAGACTCTATCGATTTCAGCAAGGAGAAATGGTTATAAGCAGTTGAACTTTGCTTGCCATGCTCACCATAGTTGGTATCGACTACCAGCACAACCTTGTTGGTATTGGGGGATGTGCTGTAATCGTTTTCATCCCAAAGCAATACGATGGCATTTTTGCCTTCCTTCCATGCCGGAGAGTGCTTGATGGAAGAGACTATCGTTTTGACGGCAACATCACCACGCTGGATCAGCGCAGGATTTACGCCAGCCTGGGAGCCATCGGAAGCCGGGTCATAGTTGCACAATGGGCCGGCATTGCCACGACCATGCTGGTCATTGCACTGGTTAGGGGCAATGAATGAGAATGCTGGCACATTACCCGTTGCAAGGTCGGCATACAGGCCATCTGCGCCATCGAAGCTTACAGAATTCTTCAGGCTCAGGCCAGGATAGCGACCTTCCTGCACGCTCTGGAAATAGACAAAAGGATTATGCTTTGCAGCGTACAGGCTGACTACCGCACCGGATGTCAGCGGTGGATTCAAGGCAGGCTGGATTTTGCTGAAATCCGTATTGTTGCTGTATACGCCATCGCTGTAGTTGACGCGGTCAGCGCCTTCCAGCGGCAGGTTCTCCTGGTAGCTCTTCCAGCTCATACGGGCTTCCACCAGCTGATCGGCAATCGACTTGCCGGTAATATCGGAAGCTGCGGGAATGGACTGCACGCCATCGATATTTACCAGGCCCGGTGCACCTGAAGCTTCATTGGCAGTATCAAATGCTGGTGTTGCTGCATCAGTGCCCATACCCCAGATCGGTCAGATTGCACCGCTGGCAGGTGTATCAGTATTGGCAACGCCTGTAGAAGGATTGGAGGCCCAGGAATTCATCCTGCAAGGATTACTTCCTCGGTGCTGCGTATGTGTAAGTTACGCCCAGCATCAGGCTTTGCGGCGCACCGACGGTATATTTGTCCTGAGTTGCCGGCACGTATGCCGTAACGCCGTTATTCGCGCTGGAAGCCGAATCGGCATAAAGCTGATTGGTCAGGTTGCGCCCCTGCATCCAGAATTCCCAGCCATTGCCCATGCTGTAATTGCCACGCAAGTTGACCAGGGTATGGCCTGAGTAGGAAACGGAATTCGCATTGTCCATCCAGTATGCACTGACCTTCACCAATTCCAGCGCGACTCGCAAATCCTGCATCGGTTTGTAACCCAGTTCCGCTGAAAGCGTATTCGGTGCTTCCGGAATGATATTGCCGCTGTAATCCACCGGCACATACAGCGCACCATTCCTGATGTTCGTGCTGTAGTCCACATATTGGTGCCTTGCATAGGCAGCAGCTAACCGCCCATCAAGCTGTCCTGCATCATAGGCAAGGTTCATCTCGATACCCGTGCTTTGCGTGCCACTCGCATTCACATTGGAGGTATTTCCCGAGGTATCCGTAATGCTGACAATGGTATCCGTGCCATCCAGGCGATATACAGTTGCATCGAACCTCAATGACTTGTCGAGGAATGCCATGCGGGTGCCCGCCTCATAACTGTAATAGGTTGCCGGGCGCAGGTCCGGAATGGCGTTCTTGCTGTACAGCTGGCTGACATCTGGCGGGGTAAAGCCCTGGCTGGCATTGGCATATACATTCGTGCTGTCGCTTACGCTATATGTCGCGCCGATTTTCGGGCTGAAGTGGCTGAAACCGCGCACCTCATTCGGTGCACCATAGGCAGTACCCGGTGTCAGGTTGTTCTTGTAGTTGTAATTGATCGCATCATAACGCCCCCCCATCACGAATCGGGTTTTGTCCAGTGGCGTGATTTCCCATTGGGCAAAAATGGCCGTATTCGCGATATCAGTCTGGTAATCACGCTTGCCAGTGGTATAAGTCGTACTTGGCGTATATCCGGTATATACCAGTGTCGTTGAATCACGCGTCACATCGAGGTTGTCACTCTTGTAGACGTTCGGGCTGGCATCATAATATATGCCGCCAATCAGGCGTGACTTGAGGAAATCATATTCCTGCTGATGTTTCGCATCCACACCCAGCGAACTGACATGATTGTTGTTTAGCGTGCCGTGATAGCCAGTGGTACAGCTTGCACTGATGGTACAGGTAGTAATCGTGTAGTTGGGAAGTTGGCCATGATCATTCTCGCGACCGAAGAAGGTGAAGGTACTGGTGCCATTGACTGTCGTCTCGCCCTCCCATGCCACACTCATGCGCGTGGTCTTGTCCTTGCGCCAGGAAAACGTCTGGTAGCTCTTACCCGGATTCAACTGGTAATCCACCGGGTTGAGGCTGCCGGGTGTGGCGGAATCCAGATTGTTGTAGGAAACAACCGTGCGCACCATCGCGCCGCTTTCCAGCGCCTTGTCCACACGCATGGTCATCGAATCCTTGTGGCCATTGCTGTATTGCTGCCAGTTATTGGCTGAGCGGTCCGATGTATAGTGCGAGAATCGCACGCCAATGTCATCCCGGGTATTGCTCGCGCTGGTATCCACACGCTGGTAGCCTGCAACCGGCTCAGTCCGGTAACCAATGGATAATTCAGGCGTCAGGGAGGGCCTGGCGGTGATGAAGTTGATTGCACCACCGACGGCATTGCTACCATACAGCGATGAGGAAGCACCGCGCACAACCTCAACCCGGCTTGCCTCAGCCAGGTTCAGTTCATTCAAAGAGTTGTGGTTGAACACACCAAGCGGACGGATGGGAATGCCATCTTCGAGATACTGGTAAACCGCATTGGTGCTGTTGGGCTGGCGGATGCCCATCTTGTGCTGTTCATTGCCCAGGTCTACCCACTGCACACCGGAAATGCGATTGAGCACATCACCCATCAGCTTGGGCTTGTCGCGCCTGATGGCCTTTTCATCCACGGCTCCAATAGACATCGGGGTTTCGGATAATTTCGTTTCAGCACGCGAACCGCTCACCACCACTTCATCCAGTAAATTGTTTACATCATCCGCTGCCACTACCCCATGCGCAAATGCACCCGCAACCAGGCCAAACAGCAACCTGCTCATGTTTCTGTATTTGTAGTTCATCAGAACCTGCCTCCAATTTATCGCGGGGCAGATTATAAGAATGCAGGCACGACAGGAGAATGTGGCAAATTGTCGCAGAAGTTGAATTTCAGGAACTTACAGGAAAATTTAAACGCAAATCCGGACAATAACACTAATAGCGCATCACAAGTTTGGCTTCGGGCACATAATGCTGGATCGCATCCACCAGGTCGCGCAGCAGGCCGGCGCGATTATTGAAGGAGACCCACAGCACATTGATCTTGAGGTTGAAATCGACAAACACCACATCATCGAATGGTTCCAGCGCATATTGCAGTTTCACCAGGGTCGCCTGGATGATTTCCTGAGGTTGCGTTTTAAGCCGGGGAATCAGCATCATGAAATCGAACAGCGGGCGGCCGTCCGCGCCGCGTGTCGGGACATATTTGTATAAGGGCTCAGCGGGTTCCAGCGCAATCAGTTGAAAAGTGCCTTCATGCTTGATGAGCTTCATGATTAGCCCCCCGTTTTTACCCGAAGTCGATTTGCTTAATGCAACGCCAGCTTCCCAAGCTCAGCCAGGATGCCATAGACCAGCGCCTGTCCCTGGGCCCCCATCCCTGATGCCAGCTTGTCGGCATCACGCTCACCATTCACCAGCCGTCCCATCACGGCACCCAGTTTTGCCATGTCGTCACCCGCGCGAACCATCTGTTCGGCCATCAGCGAAAGCATCTGCAAGGCTTGTGCATTGCCCTTGCCTGCAGCATTGATCATTTGCGCCAGCCCCGGTGCTGCCATTGCAGGGTCAGGTTTGGCTTCCGGGTCGGGTAAAGTCGAGGGATCGCTGATGCCGATCAGGATGGCCTCGGCAATCGTACGGTCCTCTTCATCCAGCCCCTGCAATACACTTGCGTCACGCCTGCCATGCGCAATCAGCCTGATCGCCGCCACCAGGCTATCCCAGCCATGCTGCGCGGTCTGCTGCAGCATTTCTTCCAGCTGCGGCAGCATTTCGCGATTCAGGCAGGCCATCACCACATTATTGATGAACACCGCATGAAACTGAACGATTTGTCGCTTCTGGTCACTAAGCAATACCGACATAATGTACAGGCCTTTCTGTAATACAATCCGCAAAACAAACTATGGAACATCAAACCATGCTCAAATTCTGGCGCACCTGTTCGACCCGCTGGCTGTTTCTTGCAAATACCCTGGCTGTAACCTGCCTGCTTGGCTTTGCCATTTTCCTGCAGAAGGTGCTGCATGAAGACCCCTGCCCGTTGTGCATGGTGCAACGATACACCTTTTTGACGATAGGCGTCATCAGCCTCATTGCCGCACTGCATGGTCCCAAAAAAACGGGCACCTACTTCTATGGCAGCCTGGCTACGCTGTTTTCACTGGCCGGCATTGGTGTCTCGTCACGCCATATCTGGCTACAACACCTGCCCAAGGATCAGGTACCGGCCTGCGGACCCGGCCTGGATTACATGCTGGATCATTTCCCGATGGCAGATGTGCTGAAAGAGCTGGTGCATGGCTCCGGAGAGTGTGCTGCACGTGGCTGGGACTTTCTCGGCCTCAACATTCCGGAATGGGCGCTGGTGTGGTTCAGCCTGATCGGCATCTGGTCCGTACTGATCATGCTCAGGAAGCAGCACTGAACAGGCCGCCAAACTGGTCATACCCCAGTTTGGCGATCAATACCACCAGCAGAACCAGGAACAATCCCCTGACAAATCCGGTGCCGTGTTTCATTGCGATGCGGGAGCCGGCATACCCCCCTGCCATATTGAACAGCGCCATCGGCAACGCGACGGCATACAGCACATTGCCGGTGGGAATGAAGTACGCGAGAGACGCCAGGTTCGTTGAAATATTCACAAATTTGGCCGACGCAGAAGCCTGCAGGAAATCCAGCGCCAGGAAATGGATGAACAGGAAGATCAGGAAACTGCCGGTGCCCGGCCCGAACAGGCCATCATAAAAACCGATCACGCCGCCGATCACCACGGCAAGCATTTTCTCGCGCCGTCCGACTTGCAAAGGTTTCTGCAGTTTCCCGAAATCCTTCTTCCAGAATACATACACCGCCATCACGATGATCAGCGCCAGCACCAATGGGCGCATGACCTCCCTCGGTATCAGCACCACCGTGGCCGCACCGCAAAATGCCATTACAAACGCGGCAATCGTTGCCGGCCATACCAGATGCCAGTTGATATGCACCTTGCCCACATAACTGCGTGCCGCCACACTGGAGCCGGTTACTGCTGCCAGTTTGTTGGTACCCAGCAGAGATGCTTCTACCGTTTGCGGAAATGCATTAAACAAGGCGGGAATCTGAATCAGGCCACCACCGCCCACGGCAGAATCGATCAGTCCGGCACAGAATGCCAGACCACATAGCGATACAATTTGCAACAGGGAAAGTGATTCAGGCATGACCGGGTCAGACAATCTTTACAGATTTGATTCTTGCATATTTCTCATCGCTACACATGCCCTGGCAAAATCCCTGCAAACTCACCCGATCAGATTTTGAATGCACTGACGGAATGACTGAGATTGCTTGCCAATTGCTCAAGCTGATGTGCAGCAACAGCAGTATCCTGCACCGCAACACTGTTTTCATCGGCCATTCCGGCTATTTTTTCAACATTTTGTGCAATTTCAACGCTCGCCACACTCTGTTCCTTCATCGCGCCGACAATATCGCTGATCTTGACCAGTGTTTCCTTGCTCGACATGTTGATAGAAGATAGTGCGGCGGCGGCCTGATTGGCGAACTTCACGCCCTGTCCGACCCTTTCACTCCCCTTTTGCATGTTGACAACGGCGGAGTCAATTTCATCCTGGATGCCACTGATCATCAGGCCGATTTCAGCCGTAGCCTGGCTGGTTTTTTCTGCCAGCTTCCTGACTTCATCAGCGACAACTGCAAATCCCCGTCCCTGCTCCCCCGCCCTTGCAGCTTCAATGGCTGCATTCAGCGCAAGCAGGTTGGTTTGTTCGGCAATATCCTTGATCACATTCACAATATTGCTGATCTGGCTGGACTTCTGGCCAAGCTCATTAATGCTGCCTGAAGATTGAATGACCATTTCCGCTATGTTGTTCATTTCACCCGATGCGGTTTTCACAACCTTCTCGCCTTCTGATGCATATTCACTTGCACGGGATGATAACGACTCGGTATCACGCGCACTGTCGGTGACCTGATTGATACTGACTGTCAGCTGTTCTACTGCGGCGGCCGTTGCGGAAGCCGCTTCACTCTGATGGTGCGAGCTGGCTTCAACGGTTTTGGCGTTGAGCAATAGCCGCGAAGCCGCGTCATTCACTGCCCTGACTGAATCGGTAACCTCACCAATCAACTTGCCGATCTGGATAGCCATCGCATTAAACCCTTGCCCAAGCACGCCGATCTCATCTTCTCCAGTGTAACGGCACCGTACCGTCATATCCCCCTGCCCAACCTTGCCAACATTTACCACCATCATGCTCAGAGGCTCGAGCTTCCTGGATATCAGCACATACAACAGAATACCCGCCAATGCCAGACACAATGGACTCACGACGAGCAATATATTCCTGAGTTTTGCGGCCTTGCTGTTAAATTCTCCCATATCTGCAGCAGCCACGACGATCCAGTTCCAGTCAGGCATCGTCACAAACGCCGCCATTTTCCTGCCGTGGGGACCGTCATATTCCACCAGTCCATTTTTTTGCTCGGACATAATCTTGTAATGGTCACCGAGTTTGTCCACCAATGCATTCTTGTCCTGATCAAATGGATGAACCACCAGATCCCCTCTGGTTTTCCCTTCCTTGTTGTCGAGAATATAAATATATCCTTTTTGTCCTATTTTGTTTTTCCTGATCTGCTCCTTGAACCGTATCAGCGTATCGGTATAGTCAACGCCTACAAAGATGATTCCAGTGATCTGCCCTGATTTATCCTTCACAGGTGCATATTTCGTCATGTAATCGCGGCCAAACAGCCTGGCTTTGCCAAAATATGTTTGACCATCCATGATTTTCCCGTATGCAGGGCTTTCCTTGCCCAGGAATGTGCCCAATGCCCTGCTACCATCCTCCTTTTTCAAGGATGTGGTTACCCTCAGAAAATCATCCCCGCTACGTACAAAGATTGTGGCTACGCCACCGGACATGTTCTTGATCTGGTCGACCGCTGTAAAATCCATGTTCAGGACTTTATCGCCTGCTCGGATCACCGGTACATCATTCCCCTTTACATTAACCAGATGGCCTGGATCAACACTCAGCCCCTGGGGAAACATTGAGTCAAAGATTTCATATAAACGCTGGGCATTATCCTTCAGTGTCACATTCATCGTATCCAGCTGGTCCTTGACCAGCTCTGACTCCGTTTGGATTTCACTGACTCCAGTCTGTCTGAGTATATTGCCCGTTTCAAAATATACAAATAATGTAAATATAATCAGTACGATGGAAAATATACCCAATCCCATCAAAACCAGCAGGGTAGAAATTTTCAACTTGGCAGCAGATCCCGGCAGAGGCTTGCCATTTAGGGGGAAGGTTGACGACATTTGGACCACTCATTCTGAATTGCAGATGGTTGATTATCGGTTATTTCTCAGGAAACTTTAATACATTATCAACAGCTTATCCTCTGCTTTGCTGACTGCAGATCCGTCATGCTTATTTGCGGCAGATCCGGTGTATTGTGCTCCAAATTGAAACAATGCAAGCCCATTCCCCAAACAACATCTGCATGGCAGTCACAGCGAACAGGGAATGCCTGTCTGACAACAGTTTTTCTATCCATAAAATGCGCGTATGCTCTCCCTGTGGCGAGACGTCGGACTGCCCGCCGACAAGCAAGGACGATGAACTCTCCACATGAAAACCATAACATACTGAATAAATTATAGAATTTTATATTTACCCGCGCCGTTTTACAAAACCGTGCCCTCGATCTCAAGCACCAGGCTCCCAGACAAATTTCACCCCCATGCAATCGCCATTGCAGTGTTCCTGCTGATCATCCTGCTTGCCGAAGGGCTGGTTGGATTTGAAAAAGCGGAATTGGCCAATAAGCAACGCATTGACACACTGGCCCTTAGCGCATCGCTACGCGCGCGATTTGAGCGGGAGCTCAGTTCCCTGATTTACCTCAATAGCGGCCTGGGCAGCTATCTGGCCGTCAAACACACAAACCTGAATGACAATGAAATTAATGCCATTCTGGCAGAGCTCTATCACAGCAACACGCACATCAAGAATTTCGGCATTGCCATCGGCTACCGTATTAAATATGTCTATCCTGTCCGGGGTAATGAAAAGGCCATCGGCCTGAATTACCCGGACTTGCCAGCGCAATGGCCAGGCATCCGGAAGGTGATTGAATCTCGCAAACCAGCCTTGATCGGGCCGATCACACTGGTGCAAGGTGGCAGGGGGCTGATTTACCGCATCCCGCTTTTTATCCGGGGTCAATATTGGGGACTGTTATCAACCGTCATCAATGCAGACTCCCTGTTTGAGGCTTCTTTCACCGCAGGCATAAACGAACAATTCCAGCTTGCCATCCGCAACGGGAATGACGTTTTTTACGGCAATGCGGCGCTCTTCGACTATCCGGACAGCGTGATGCAGAACATTGCCATACCCGATGGTCAATGGGAAATGGCCATGCAGAAACCGCTGACGCAAGCTCAGCATAACCTGCTGGATTTCACGCGCGCAGCCTCGATATTGCTTGCCTGCCTGATCAGCCTGCTTTCCTATCATCTTGTGCTGAGCCGCAAGAAATATGCCCAATTATCGACCAAACTGGGCAACCTGTATGAATTGTCCCCGCTGGGTATCGCCCTGACCGACATGCAGGGGAAATATGTTGAATTCAACAATGCCTTCCGGAAAATATGCGGCTACACCCGGGAAGAACTGAACCAGCTGGACTACTGGGAACTCACACCCAGGGAATACTCGGAAATGGAAGCAATGCAGCTGGAGTCGTTGCGCAGCAGAGGCATTTACGGCCCTTATGAAAAGGAATACATCCGCAAGGATAAATCCAGAATTCCAATTCGCCTGAATGGCCTGTTATTACGGGGCATTGATGGCAGGGATTATATCTGGTCCATCGTCGAGGATATCAGCGAAAGCCGGAAAATCGACAAGATGCAAAACGAATTTGTCTCCACCATCAGCCATGAATTACGCACACCAATGACTTCGATTGCAGGCGCACTCAGCCTGATTACCAGCGGCAAGTTTGGTTCATTTGAACCGCAAGTTCAGAGCATGCTGGAAATCGCCAACCGCAACAGCCAGCATCTGAAACACTTGATCAATGACCTGCTGGACATGGAGAAACTGATTGCCGGGAAAATGTCTTTCAACATTCAAAAGCATGCATTGCTGCCCATCCTGCAATCCACCATCGAATCCGTCAGTGCCTATGCAACGCAATACAGTGTGGAATTCGTACAAGCAGGCTGCTCTGAAAATGATATGGTCATGGCGGACAGCTTCAGGTTGCAACAGGTGTTGTACAACCTGCTCTCCAATGCGGCCAAATTCTCGCCAGCCGGCAGCACGATACGGATCGACACCCAACGCAGGAACGACATGATAAGGGTCAACGTCATCGATCATGGCTCCGGCATTCCTGAAGCTTTCCGTACGCGCATATTCACAAAATTTTCCCAGGCAGATTCTTCTGATTCCCGGCAAAGAGGCGGTACAGGTCTGGGCCTCGCGATCAGCAAGGAAATCATCGAGCGCATGCATGGCACTATCGGCTTCATGCCGGCTGAGGGCGGCGGCTCCTGTTTCTACTTCGAACTGCCTGCCGAAGAACCGTGTACATGACCTCAAGATAATCCAGCCCCATGCATCCCGAAGAACGCTTCAACACCTGGACCCATTTTTCCGGCGCATTGCTTGCGTTGGGGGGCGCATCCGTGCTGATAGTGCTTGCCGCCCTGCAAGAGGATCCCTGGAAAATCGTCAGCTTTTCCATTTATGGCACCACCCTCATCCTGCTCTACAGCATCTCCACGCTTTATCACAATGCTGCATATGGAAAATTCAAGAAATTCATGCAGAAGGCGGACCACAACTCCATCTATCTGCTGATTGCCGGCAGCTACACGCCCTTCACGCTTGTCACCCTGCGCGGTAGCTGGGGCTGGTCGCTCTTCGGCGTAGTGTGGGGATTGGCAATATTTGGCATGATGCAGGAATCCTGGTTTCCCACACGCTCACGCTGGCTGTCGATGGTGATCTACCTGCTGATGGGATGGGTCGCCCTGGTGGCCGTGGTACCACTGATTAATGTGCTATCCTGGACTGGCTTTTTGTGGGTAGCAGGAGGTGGCATTGCATACACCACCGGGGTCATCTTCTTTCTGAACGACCACAAGTTCCGCCACTTTCATGGTATCTGGCACCTTTTTGTGATTGCCGGCAGTGTCCTGCATTATTTCGCAATTCTTTTATACGTAGCCTGACAAACAGTCAGCCCACGGGCAAGGCAATTCGCTGTCCGTTATATAATGGAAACAATTTCAAATTTGCTGCAACCCAATGCCTGACATCCAGCTATTACCCGAACTCCTGATCAACCAGATTGCCGCTGGCGAGGTGATCGAACGACCTGCGTCCGCGCTGAAAGAACTGATGGAGAACAGCCTGGATGCCGGTGCCACTGAAATCAACGTGCAACTTGAGGCAGGCGGCATCAAATTGTTACGTGTACGCGACAATGGCAAGGGCATCGTGATGGAGGAGTTACCCCTGGCACTGATGCGCCATGCCACCAGCAAGATAATTTCACTGGAAGACCTGCAGCGCGTGGCCAGCATGGGCTTCCGTGGCGAAGCACTGGCCAGCATGGCTGCCGTGGCACAAGTCAGCCTGACCAGCCGCCATCACGCAGCCGAGCATGCTTGGAAAATCGATGCGCAAGACGGCAACCTGAGTGCAGCCTCACCTGCCGCTCACGCACAGGGCACCAGCGTGGAAATGCGCGAAATCTATTTCAACACCCCTGCCAGACGGAAATTCCTCAAATCGGAATCCACAGAATTTGCATATTGCGATGAAGTGTTCAAGCGTATGGCACTGTCGCGCCCGGATGTGACATTTACACTGCAGCACAATGGCCGCATGGTATGGCAGCTTCCGGCGCACAAGGCATTACCATTGGAAGACGGAAAGATTGATGAAGCATTGGCGCAGCGCATTGCTGCCATCCTTGGAAACGAGTTTGCTTTACATGCCGTTGGCGTGCAAAGACGCGCCGCCGGCCTGCACTTGCACGGCCTGATCACCCAGCCCGCCTATTCACGCGCCAGAAATGACAGCCAGTATTTCTTCCTCAATGGTCGCTTTGTGAAAGACAAGGTCGTCAGCCACGCCATCCGCCAGGCGTATCAGGATATCCTGCACCACCAGCGCCACCCGGCGTTTGTGCTGTTCCTCGATATGCCGCCGGAAGGCGTGGATGTCAATGTGCACCCGGCAAAGAGCGAGGTACGCTTCCGCGAAAGCAACGGCATCCACCAGTTCATCTTCCATACCCTGCACGATGCATTGAGTGCACCGGCAGTAGTTGCAGAACAGGCTGCGCCCCACACAAACAGCATCCCTGCCCGGGAATACGTTCCGCAGCAGCAAGCCATGCCATTGCGCCAGGTGGCGGAGCCACTTGCATTCTACGATACGATGTTTGGTCGCAATATGCAGCAAACCGGCGACTCAGTGGTGACAGAAGAAGATGAAGTATTGCCGAATTTCCCAACTCCCGCATTCAACCCGCAGACAGAGATCCCCCCGCTGGGTTTTGCACTGGCACAGCTTTCAGGCATCTACATCCTTGCGCAAAACCAGCACGGCCTGATCGTGGTGGACATGCATGCAGCACACGAACGCATCGTGTACGAGAAGCTCAAAACTGCACTCGACCAGCAGCAGATCCCCAACCAGCCCCTGCTGATTCCGGTGACCTTTGCCGCCGAGCCTCTCGACATCGCCACCGCAGAAGAGGAACAGGAAGCCCTGCACAAGCTGGGCTTCAATATTGCACCGATCTCCCCCACCACCTTGGCCGTGCGCGCGATGCCGGCCATGCTGAAGCAATCTCATGCCGAATCCGCCGCGCGTGATGTGCTGCAGGAGTTGCGCAACTTCGGTGCCAGCCGCGCGTTGACTGAAAGACGGAACGAACTGCTCGCCACCCTCGCCTGCCATTCCGCGGTGCGTGCCAACCACGCACTCACCCTCACCGAGATGAACCACATCCTGCGCGAGATGGAAAACACCGAACGCTCCGGCCAGTGCAACCACGGCCGCCCCACCTGGTTCCAGATCAGCATTCAGGAGCTGGATGGGATGTTCATGCGAGGAAGATAAGATGGGCACAATACTGCTCTATTCCTATTACTGGATATTTATCATCTGGATACCTTTCCTGATTTACGCTAACAACCCAAATCTCCCAACTTCACTCCAAAAGACGCTGCGCTTCCTGGTCAAAGTCAGTTTATTGGCTGGCGCATATGAATTACTGATGACCCTCTTTTTCCAGAGCGCGATTCGAATAGACATTTTGATCGCGATACTGATACTCGGACTGATCTACACCGCATCCGGCGCTGTTCTTGTTTATCAGGGCGTTTCAGGAAAATACACGAACAAGCTCAGGTTGACCTCGGCGTCCTTGGGCTTGTTGTGTTTTAGCGTACCCGTACTGTCCATTATAGGATGGGGTGTATTTACCTCTGAATCAACAAAAGTCGATCTATCACTGAAAAATGGAAGACATTACCGGTTCGAAGCTGCATTCAGGAATGACGAAACACAAATGCGATTCTTTGGACAGCTGGCTTCCCAAACCAATCCATGGGCAGGCTACTATCTGGGAGACAATACCGACTCGCGCTTCAAGCAACTCATCATCAATGAACAGGGAAAATTCTGGATTTACGATAATGAATTGCGGCTTTTATATACTGGACAAAATTCCAATACCCCAGATTCACTTCAGTATCAGGGCGTGGCCATACACGGAGTGAATGACAAAACACATATTACAATCGAGCACCAAGGCAACGACGCTTTCAGACTTGTTTCACAAAGATTTATAAACAGCACAGTGTCTGACACATCGCAGAAAACCATATTCAGGAAAATTTCCCCTCCCAGATTTCCTGAACCCGTCTCTCCGCATGACGAGGTTAAATTCATTGGCGTATTCTCTGCAAAAACGCCAGCCAGCAGCAATGCCTACCTGGTTACACAAATATGGCTCTGGCAAGCAAATGGTAAATATTGGGGACAGTATCTGCATGACCTGTATGAAAAGGGACGACAATACGACTTTGTTGCATCAAGGCAGATCGAGCCAATATGCAGCGGGGATTGCAGTGATATGAACCTGACTTTCAAGACTTCCGCAGGAACCATTTCCATCAGCAAAAAATCTGATGAAATGATTGTTGTTGCAAGCTCCGGCACTACACAAGACACCCTGCTAAAACGCGGCGAAACTGTAACGGGCTTCTTGTTTGACCTTGCCCCGTTGGCCACAAGCAGACAAAACCAGGAATGGATTGAGGCCATCACTACAGGTACTTTTGTAAAGTGGCTTGCCGAATAGTTCTGATATTTAATCCCGTACCATTGTGAATTTCCCGCCAATCCGGGAAATTTCAATCGCGGTAACGTTTCAACATACTCACACTGCAATGAACACACCTCCAGCCATTTTCCTGATGGGCCCCACTGCAAGCGGAAAGACCGCAGCTGCAATTACGCTGGCACAGCACCTGCCTGTGGAGCTGATCAGCGTGGATTCGGCACTGGTATTCCGCGACATGAATATCGGCACGGCAAAGCCGGATGCAGCAACACTGGAAGTCGCCCCGCATTTCCTGATCGACATCATCGACCCGACTGACGTCTATTCTGCTGCAAACTTTCGCACTGATGCATTGCGCTTGATGGAGGAAATCACCGCACGCGGCAACATTCCGCTGCTGGTGGGCGGCACGATGCTGTATTACCGCGCGCTGCGCTTTGGCCTGAGCGAGCTGCCACAGGCGGATGAAAGCGTGCGGGCAGAAATTGATGCTGAAGCTGAAATACATGGCTGGCCATATATGCACAGCAAACTGGCCATGCTGGATGCTGAAACTGCAGCACGCCTGAAGCCGAATGATACGCAGCGTATACAGCGCGCTTTGGAAATCTGCATAGTCAGTGGGCAGAAGATGAGCGATCTGCTGAAACAGCAGCAGCCCTATGAGTTGCCATACAGATTAATTCCGATTGCGCTGGTGCCTTCCGAGCGCAAGGTGCTGCATGAGCGCATCGCCACGCGCTTTTACAACATGATGAAAGAAGGCTTGCTGGAGGAAGTGGAGGAGCTGCAGCAAAAATATGAGCTCAGCGCCGACATGCCATCAATGCGCTGCGTCGGCTACCGCCAGGCATGGCAATTCCTGCAAGGCGAAATTTCACGAGATGAATTGCCCGAGCATGGCATTGCCGCGACACGCCAATTGGCGAAGCGCCAGCTCACCTGGTTGCGCGGCATGCCGGATAATATTGAGCTGGACTGCCTGAATCCGCATCTTGCACAACACGTGCGATCTGCAGTAGAAAAGTTTTTATATAATTAAATCAAATGGTTATTGAATATACCAACAACGCCGTTTTTGGAGTGATAGATCAACAGGCGATGGACGAGCTGAACACGAACATCGGCGACATCCTGACCCTGGCGATCGAACACAAGGCATCACATCAGGCTCTGGTGGTGCATGACACACGCAGCGACCTGGCCTGTGCACTCACTGCCGCCTATCGCCGTAACATTCCCGATGCACGCTTTGTGGATTTTGATAGCGTATCGCCAGAGCAGGTACATGAAGCATTCAACCGCATGCAGGCGGGTGATCTGGTGGTGCTGGTGCAGACCAGCAATTTTCGCATGGATGCATTCAGGATCAGGGTGGAATTATTCAAGCGCGGCTTGAAGGTGATCGAGCATGTACACCTGAACCGCCTGCCAGATCTGCAGCCGCTGGACTATATCAAGTCTCTGGCCTATGACCCCGCCTACTACCGCAATACCGGGCGTGCATTGAAGGCACGCATCGACCGCACACAGTCAGCCATGATAGACAGTGGTGGCGTGCAACTGCACTTTACCGCCCCCTTTGAGCCCGCCAAACTCAATGTGGGGGACTACAGCGAGCTGAACAATGTGGGCGGACAGTTCCCCATCGGGGAAGTGTTCACCGAAACCCGGGATTTCAGCGCGGTAAACGGCAAGGTGCGCATCTTCGTGTTTGGTGATTCGCACTTTATGGTAAACAGGCCTGACAAACCGATTACGCTGACCGTGAATAAAAGTCGTGTAGTTGAAGTGATCGACTCCACCCCGGCTTTTGACGAGATGATGGAAATGATCCGCCGCGACGAAGGCGAGATCTGGTTGCGCGAAATCGGCTTTGGACTGAATCGGGCATTTACCAAAGACAGACTGGTAAATGACATCGGCACCTATGAAAGGATGTGCGGCATCCATCTCTCGCTGGGGGCCAAGCATGGCGTGTACTCGAAGGCGGAAATCAAGCGCAAGGATGCCAAGTATCATATCGATGTATTTGCTGTTACAGAGTCGGTACAACTGGATGGCATACCCGTTTACCTTGCTGGACAATGGGTTATCGACAATATATGAACTGCACTCCGGTTGACATGAATTTATTCAATCACACCGTCAACTGAAATCAGATATGTCCCGTTATTGGTCTCGACACCGCGAAATATGTGTCACACCAACCAACCATCCTTAGGAGACTGACCATGAGCAAACTGCTTTCAACCCTGATCGCTGCCGTTTTCGTTTCTTCCATCAGCATGGCTGCTGTTGCCGCTGAAGGTGCGCCTGCAGCAGAAGGTGCTGCACCTGCCAAGACAGTAAAGCACAAAGTGGAAAAGAAACATTCCAAGAAAAAGGCCGTGGAGCACAAGAAGAAATAATTCAGCCCCTGGCTGGATGCAAGGCGGGATGATTCCCGCCTTTTTTATTGCCTGCCCCCTGCGAATCACCCCATGATGCAGCATTCCTGCGACTCTGGAGCGGATAAACGCTTATAATTGCAGATTTGATTATTAATATAATTTCAGGGAGCGCAATTTGTCAGATACAGAAAAAATGGGCAGCCGCGAATTAGGACTGGTGCTGACCCAGCAAATCCTCGGCGTAGATGACCTGCATTATGGCTTGTGGGATGACGCGATGGAACTCAAGCTTGCCAACCTGCACATCGCGCAGCAGCGCTATACCGATAACCTCATCAATGCGATGCCCGACCCCAAGGCAGGATCCGTCAAGGTGTTCGACATCGGCTGCGGCACCGGCCATGTGCTGGGACAACTTCTGGCCCGCGGGTTTGAAGCGGACGGGCTGGTACCCGCCCCCAGCCTGGCCAAGCTGGTGCGCCAGCAGCAGGCGAAATACCCAAACTATCCCAGCAAACTGTACGAGTGCATCTTTGAGGCAGTACCTGTCGGGGAAATGCAGCAGAAATATGATGTCTGCCTGTTCAGCGAAAGCTTCCAGTACATCTGCATGGAGACGTCTTTCGACATCCTGCAGAAAATCCTCAAGCCTGGTGGCATCGTAGTGATCTGTGACTTTTTCAAGACCGAACATCATGGCGATGGCGGTCCCGGCGACGGCAGTTTCGGCGGCGGCCATGCGATGGCCGATTTCTACCGCAAGGTACAGGCGTCGCGCTTCGAAATTGCCCGGGATGAAGACATTACCCAACGCGTCAGCCCCAACCTGCAGCTGGTAAATGATATCCTGCACAACACGATCAAGCCGGTCGGACTGACCTTTGACCGCTATCTGAGTGAAAATTACCCGAAGATATACTGGGTAATCAAAAGGCTGGTGCGCAAAAAGCTGGAGCGTCTGAACTACAAGTATTTCGAAGGCCATCGCAACAAGGAAACCTTCGAGCGCTACAAGACCTATCACCTGATCGTCCTGAAACTCAAAGGCTGATTGCATGACATTGCAAGAGTTGCGTTACATTGTTGCCCTGGCTGACACAGGCCATTTCGGCAAGGCTGCCGAAATCTGCCATATCAGCCAGTCCACGCTGTCCACGCAAATCAAGAAGCTGGAGGACTACCTCGGCACAACGCTGTTCGACCGATCGCTGAAGCAAGTGGTATTGACACCGACAGGCAAGGATATTGTTGCTTCTGCGCGCCTGATACTCGATGAGTCCAATCGTATTCGCGAGCTGGCGCGTCAGGCGAATGATCCGATGGAGCGCACGGTGAATCTCGGCGTGATTCCAACACTGGGACCCTATTACCTGCCCCACGTGTTGACACTGTTGCACAGCCAGTTTCCCAAATTGCGCCTGCTGCTGCGCGAGGAAATGACCCCCCATGTGCTGCAGCACCTGACTGAAGGCAGGCTGGATGCGGGTTTGCTTGCTTTGCCCGTCGACGATGCCAACCTGGAAGTTTTCCCGCTGTTCAAGGAGCCTTTTTTCGCCGCCGTGCCCTATGCACACAAGCTGGCAGATGAAACGGAAATCGACATCAAGGATCTGGCGCAGGCCGGATTGCTGTTGCTGGAAGAAGGCCACTGCCTGCGCGACCATGCGCTGGAAGCCTGCCAGCTCGATGGCCTGCAGAATGAAGAAATCACCGCCACCAGCCTGGAAACCCTGCGACAGATGGTGGGCATGGGCCTGGGGGTGACCCTGATTCCGGTGCTGGCCAGTGGCGGCACGACTGCGATGACCCAGGTGGCATTGCGTCGGCTGACCTCCCCGGGTGCATCACGCACCATCGGTCTGGTGTGGCGCAAGCGCTCGCCCCTCGCCTCGACCATGGAGCAACTCGCATTAACTCTCCGAGATAATCTCCCCCCCCGCACCCTCCCATTAATTTAATTAATTAATCAAATCAAATAATTATTTAATTTTCAGCAAAGTCATGATATTTTGATTGAGTTTATCAATCGACCCGGTTGAGAAAATCTACAGCATCAATAAACCGCCCTCCTTATACTGTGATCGTGGTTTCCACCACATTGTTAACAATCATGGAGGCAAACAATCATGAAACTGAAAGGTAGCAAAACCGAACAGCATCTGAAGGATGCATTTGCTGGCGAATCCCAGGCTAACCGTCGTTACCTGTATTTCGCATCTAAAGCTGACGTAGAAGGTTACAACGATGTTGCAGCCCTGTTCCGCTCCACAGCTGAAGGCGAAACCGGCCATGCACACGGCCATCTGGAATTCCTGGAGCAGTGCGGTGACCCAGCAACTGGTCTGCCATTCGGCTCGACATCCGACAACCTGAAAACTGCTGTTGCCGGTGAAACACACGAATACACAGACATGTACCCAGGCATGGCCAAGACAGCTCGCGACGAAGGCTTTGAAGAAATTGCCAACTGGTTCGAGACACTGGCTAAAGCCGAGCGCTCTCACGCCAATCGTTACAGCAAGGCGCTGAACGAACTGAACGCTTAATCACCGTTCATGAAGGACACGGCAAAGCGCTGGCTGCGACTCTCTCCCTGTTGCCTCCTCGCCTTGTCTGTGGACTTTCATACCGAATTCCGGCCGGCTGCCACAGGCAGCTGGCCAACAAAACTGCACCGCACAAGAATATTAAACAAGCATTCGAACAGCGCTTCGAATTAACTGGAGTGAAGACATGGCTACGACATCACGCGAAGGCAATCTGGAAGCCCCGACACGACATGCACTTGACTGGAACAACCCGGATTTCTACAACGAAAAATCGCTGTATGACGAAATGGAACGCGTGTTCGATATCTGTCACGGCTGCCGCCGATGCGTGAGCCTGTGCCACTCCTTCCCTACCCTGTTTGACCTGGTGGATGAATCCTCCACCTTTGAAGTGGACGGCGTAGACAAGCAGGATTACATGAAGGTCGTTGACCAGTGCTACCTGTGCGACCTGTGCTACATGACCAAATGTCCCTACACCCCGCCACATGAATGGAACCTGGACTTTCCGCACCTGATGCTGCGAGCGAAAGCATTCAAATTCAAGCAGGGCGATGTGAAAACCCGCGACCGCATCCTCACCAGCACCGACACGGTTGGCAGCCTCGCCGGCATCCCGGTGGTGGCGCAAGTAGTGAATGCCGCCAACAATTTTGGCCCGACACGCAAGGCACTGGAAGCCGTGCTCGGCGTGCATGCAGATGCCAAGCTGCCGCGTTATGAAAGCAATACCCTGCGCAAGCGTCTTTCAAGTCACAAGAGCAAAGCCGTCGCCGAACCCGCAGGACGAACAAAAGGCAAGATTGCGCTGTTTGCCACCTGCTATACCAACCGCAACGAACCCGGCCCCGGTGAAGATTTCGTCGCAGTATGCGAACACAACGGCATCCCCGTAGTCATCGCCGAGAAAGAGCGCTGCTGCGGCATGCCCAAGCTGGAACTGGGCAATCTGGAAGCGGTGAAGGAAGCCAAGGAATTCAATATCCCGGTACTGGCCAAGCTGGTGGACGAAGGTTACGACCTCACCGGACTGGTGCCCTCCTGCGTACTGATGTTCAAGCAGGAACTGCCGCTGATGTTCCCCAACGATCCGGATGTGCAAAAGGTAAAAAATGCCTTCTTCGACCCATTCGAATACCTGATGATCCGCCACAAGGAAGGCAAGCTGAAGACCGACTTCAAAAACGAACTGGGCAAAGTGGCCTACCATGCGGCCTGCCATCAGCGCGTACAGAATATTGGCCCGAAGACCCGCGAAATGCTGTCCATCATTCCGGGCACCGAAGTGGAAATCATTGAACGCTGCTCCGGACATGACGGCACCTACGCGGTAAAAAAGGAATTCCACGAATTCTCGATGAAGATCGTGAAGCCGGTGGTAGACCGCGTAAAGAAAGCCGAAGCCGCGCATTATGGCAGCGACTGTGCGATGGCCGGCCATCACATCGAAAACGGCCTGAAGGATGGACGTGCACCCTCACACCCGATCAGCCTGGTACGCAAGGCTTACGGCATTTAAGGATACTGAAGATGGAGACTATGGAAATGAATCACTTAACGCGTGAAGACCTGTTCACTCTGGAAAAATATGCGACGATCAAGAATGAATTCCGCAAACAGGTCATCGAACACAAGAAAAAGCGCCAGATTGCCATAGGCGAACACGCCACACTGTATTTTGAAGACAAGCTGACGATGCAATACCAGATTCAGGAAATGCTGCGTCTGGAGCGCATGTTCGAGCCGGAGCTGATCCAGGATGAACTGGATGTCTACAACCCCTTGATCCCCGATGGCCACAACTGGAAGGCCACCTTCATGATCGAATATCCGGATGTGGAAGAACGCAAAATTGCGCTGACCAAACTGGTTGGCATCGAAGACACTACCTGGGTGCGCGTAGACAAATTCGACAAGGTTTATGCGATCTGCAATGAAGACCTTGACCGCACCGAGCCAAACAAGACTTCAGCCGTTCACTTCATGCGCTTTGAACTGACACCTGAAATGATTGCCGCCGTGAAAAACGGCAAAAAGATTTCCATGGGAATTGACTTGCCTGCCTACAAGATGGAAACCGAGCTCACCGATCCTCAGCGGGCTTCACTCGCAGCAGATTTGAAATAAAGCTGACAGTGCCAATTAAAAAGCTGCCTCACTCCTTCTGGAATGGGCAGCTTTTTTACTTTTCATAACGCGATGTTACTGACCGCGTCGTGCCCCAAACGGGCATTATGGCTACTCGATAACGGACATCGAGCCTGGCCACTTAAGTTGTGGACTCAAAATCAAAACCGTCGGGGGCAGCCCGACAGCTGGTTACTTTCTTTTGCTTCGCCAAATGAAAGTAACCAAAGAAAAGGCGTCCCAGCCGTATCGCCCTTCGGGTACCTTCGGTCGAACGACAAAATTTGGCTGCTGCGGAACTCGCACGATCTGCTACGCAGCCACGTGCTCAAACAGTCCTCGCCTTGCTTCCCGATTTTATCGCCCGCCCTCAGCGATACAGATGGGTATGAACTGCCAAATCCAAAAGCAGAAACCACCCCTTGGTGAGCGCAAAGCGCACACCAAATCAAAAAAAGCATGTGAGGGCGCAAAGCGCCCTCACACAAAACCGCTTTTGATTTTCGCCTTTGACTTTGGGTCCCCATCTCCGCCACCGAGTAGCGCAGATTGGTCAGGGGATGTCGGCGAGGACTGTCTGAGCACGTGGCCACGAAGTGGATCGTGCGAGCTCCGCAGCCGCCTGATCAATCGAGCAACACAGGGCATCCCGCAGGGATGGCGGAACTGGGGTCGCCTTCTTTGGGTTACCTTTCTTGGCGAAGCAAGAAAGGTAAGCAGCTGTCGGGCTGCCCCCGACGGTTTTGATTTAAGTTTATGAAATGTTGAGCTTCATCAATTCAGCCAAATCTTATGCTATCGAACTCAAAAGTCAGCTAATCTACAGTTCAGTTAAGAACCTTAATGGCAAAGTCGTGCCCCAAACGGACTTCTCAATTCAGTAGATTGATGGTCTGCTATCGGTGGCTCGGATTCCATTAAAGACTGTCGGACTCGCAGAAATCAGTCATATTGGTCATCGTCTAATGGCTGTTCCTGGAAGACTTCAGCCTATGTAAATTACATTAAAAATCGGCTGTTAATGGGACAATTCCGCCTCTAAATAATGTCCGCATTTGAGCATCCCAACCATCAGACTACGTGGGTTTGTCGTCGCGGACAATCTCTTCCACATCCTCGACTTTCATATTGAGCAGCCCGGCAATTTCCTTGTAATCATCCGGTAAGGCCGCGTCATCCCAGCCATGTGAAGAGTGACGTGTCAGCCGGTCTGCCAGCACGACATTTTTTACGCGCGGCTGGTTTGCATGTTCCGCATTGATCAGTGTCAGCAACAGTTGCGGCAGTTTCCATTCCGTGACCAGCGCCTGCTGCAAACTGACCAGTTTGAATCCAAAAACGTCTTCCTGGGCGATGCCGCTGCGCAAGTGCTTGTCCTGATCCTGCATGGCCTTGATCTTTTGCATTTCACCTGGCGCGAAGCACCACATCAGGATTTCTGTCATGTCGCGCAGCAGGCCGGCAACACGGATTTCTTCGAAATGCAGGTCGCGGCGGCGCACCGCCCAGTCGAAAGCATAGGTGGAGGCGCGATGAGAACGATGCACCACTTTCAGCGTGGCGATCAGCGCTTGCGGTGTTTTGCCAAGCAGGTCTTCCACCGTAAGTTCGTGCATCACGTTTTTGAAAAAAGGCTCCAGCCCGAGCATCAGCAGCGCCTGTTCGGTTTCCATCACTTCGCTGGTCTGGCTTTTATGCTTGTGACCTTGCAGGTAACGCAACAGCAGGGCAGTCATCATCGGGTCACGCGCCACCACCTTGCTGATGTCGTGTGCGCTGGTATTGTCGGATTCGCGCAATGCCTTGAGGTCACGCAGGGTCTGCTTGAGGATGGGAATTTCCGTATTGGTCAGGAATTTGACCCAACCGTTCAGGTCCCTTTTTTCAGACTGCATAGCAACCTCCCTCTCCAGGATATTCCATTTACGCAATCATACGCATTTGTTCAGGCTTGTACTGCCTGCAAGCCAATGGCGCCTTCCACTGATTTCATGACCACTTCATGGCGTGGCAGGTCGGCTGGCAGGCCTTGTGCGTAAAGCCTCATTGAAACAATATCATATCCCTGCGCTTTCCATCCTTCCAGCAGTTGCTCGAATATCGGCAGCCATAATCCGCCTTCCATTTCTGCAGACAGGCTGAACACATGACCCGATTCCGGCGCATCTTTCGTCAGCTGCAACAGATATGACGCCGCATTTTCTTCCGTGATGCTGTCGCGATTGATCAGCTCGTCCAGCGTGGGCAGTGTGGTGGGCAATTGCGGGCAGGCAATGATTTCCCCGTTCCAGGTTGGGAGATAAGGATATTTGCCGCGGGTATCGGATGAGTAATTGAACCCCAGGCGTTGTATCAGCCGCATCGCGTGCCGGTTTAGCTGCCATCCCGGCGCGGCACAGGATTTTGAGCCTATGCCGAAAATTTCCATGAAGCGGTCTATCGCCCGCTGCATTTCCCGTTGCGTCCAGTGCATGTCGGCAGTGGCAGCCTGGCCTCGCCATTTGTTCTGGTCAAAGCAATGGATGCCGACTTCAAACCCTGCATCACGCACTGATCGCATGATGTCTGCACATTTTTTGCCTATATCAGGCGCGGGAAGCAGGATGCCGTAAAGCAGGGTATTTACACCAAGATGCTTCCATAGTTTCAGGCGTGAAGCGCGGCTCAGGAAACCCGGTTTGAATATGTTGCCGATGCGGCGACCCGTCCTGTCCTTGCCTAATGTGAAATAAAACGTGGCCTGCACCTGATGACGCTGTAATACTTCCATCAGGCGCGGCACGCCTGTGCGGGTGCCACGATATGTGGCAACATCAATTTTCAATGCTAGTTTAGGCATGGCTTACCTGAAATTAATATAATATAATCAATAAGTTAAAATAATTCTCTAGCCCAGATCCCGTTTCATCAAACGGCGCAACCCAGGGTATGCGAGTCCCAGACATGTTACAAGAAACAAGGTTTTCATCAATCCGGTTCCCGGATAGACATCATCCAGTTGCATCCACAATGACCATACGCTCCAAATTGAAAGTGGCACCAAAATAAATGCAAATACCCGCTGCACTTTCAACTGCACTCCGGCCTGCCAATACATCGACCACCATACCGCGCCATTCGCAATCAGCCAGCCGCCCGCCATGCCGGCCAGGACATCCAGCGGCCAATGCACGCCATTTGCAATTCGGGAGAAGCCGACAAAGGTCGCAATCACGACTGCAGTGACTTTGAGGCGATAATCCAGATGGTACAGGCACACCAGTCCGGCAATTGCAAAAGCGGCAGTCGTATGGCCAGAAGGAAAGGCGTTGTATTCCAGGGCCGGGCCGATCAAATGGAATACCCCTTCCTCCAGCACAGCCGGCGGACGCAATTCGGAAAAGAACTCCTTCATGCCAGGCACATATATTCCGCCGAGCATCAGCGCCAAGATGAACTGCCACACCACTTGCGGCCGACGCCCGATGAAAGGCAGCATGAACAGGACTATGAACTGTCCGTCAGCCAGCAACGACAAGTGCGTCCATAAAGCATCTGGCGCATGGGAAAACAGGTGATTCAGCCACAGGAACAGATTGAGGTTCTGCCCGCTCAGCAGCAATACGGCCAGCGCAATCCCTGCAAACAGCGGCACGCCCCAGCGCCACCCGGATTTCACATCGACGAACTTGTCCGCTGCTTTCATGCTTTAATCCTTGAGCTGATAGCCTTCGCAGGCATAAAACGAAAATGTAGATGACACGCGACCCTTTACTTTGACCGGCATGCGATCATGCAATGCACACTTCGCAAAATGACCCGGCCCACCGGTTTCCGGTTGCGCCGTCTCCCCCGGCCACAATACCAGGATGCCGCGCATGTTGTTTTTGGGTGATCCGAACCAGATATCGAACTGGTTGATCTTGTCATCCAGCACCATGATGGGCGCGGGTCTGGCATACCAGCCCAAGCGGCTGCCCTGCGTCCAGTTCTCCACGAAAATATAGGCCTCATCCGGATTAACCATATTCATTTCCCCGCGCAATGCAGCGGCATGTTGCGCTGCCGCTTTCCAGCCATAGAGGTCTTTCAGCGGGTTATTATTTTCCGCAAAAGGCAGCCAGGGCGAAATCAGCTGACCCAGTATTGCAGCATTCAGCAGCACTGAATATGCAGCGGAGACATACACCGTATTCCGCAACCAGCGCTTGTGCCAGGCCTTGATAAGCCAGCGCGCGGTGAGTGGCGCCAGCACCAGCCAGCCGAATGAGGTCCAGTGCGGCAAGGTCATTTCATAACCGGAGTTCCATGCAAACAGCAGCAGCAACGGCAGTGCGGCCGCCAGCAACAGCATCGTGCCGTGATTTTCTGCTTGTGCCAACGCACCCCAGCGCTTCAAGCCGCTGACCAGGGCAACCCAGCCAAACCCGAACAGCAGCGGGCCATACACAATCAATTGCCCGGCTTGTGAAATGATTAGCCGCTTAAACTGCCAATCCAGCTTGGCCGTGCCATGGTGCAACTGGAACAGGATGGATAGCCATTCATGCTTGTAGTTCCAGTACAGCACCGGCAGGATCACAACTCCCGCAACAATCACTGCCAGCCACGGGCCGGGGCTCAGCACCTGCCGCCACTTCCGGCCAAAATGCAGCGCCAGCAGCACCGTCAGCACCAGCGTCACTGCGGTGTATTTGGAAATGCCCGCCAATCCCAGCAACAGACCCAACCACAACCAGTACCGCAAAGTATTTTTTCCCGCCTGGCCATCTTTCACTATATCGTGCAACACCCACACCACCAGCAGCCCCAGCAACAGCAGCGGGCTATCCGGCAACATCGCCATGCCGATCAGCTGCAGCATCACCGCACTCTGCATCAATGCCACGCTGACAAATCCCAGCCAGCGTGATTCATTCGGGAACAGTTTAACGCTGAGCTTATACAGCACCACACTGGCAGCAGCGAAAAGCAGCAGCGGAATGAAACGCATCGCCAGCTCGCTGGAGGAGAAGTTCAGCATCAGCGCCTGCAGCCAGCCGATCAGTGATGGGTGGTCGAAATAGCTCCAGTCCAGGTGGTAGCCATACAGTGCATAGTGCGCTTCATCAGTGGTGAGTTCGGCATTGATACTGGCGGCAATGCGCACCAGCGTGGTGGCAAGGATCAGCAGGAGTGTGGCTTTGAATGGGGGTAGCGTCTGGAAAAAACGTTTCATCAGGAGAATATCTATCGTTCTCTTATTCGGAATTTGCAACTGGACGGCATTTTACCTTACTTGACTGTCTTCACTGCGACTTCCGCGCCACCCTTGGCAAAGGTTACCTCCAATTGATCGCCGGCCATCAGTCCAGCACTGTCAGTCACGACAGTGCCATTTTCGTCGCGCACCAGACTATAGCCGCGAGACAACACCTGCATCGGGTCGAGCAGCTGCAATTGCTGGTGAACTGCCTGCAGTCGATGCAGCTGTTTTTCCAGCAAATGCAGCATTGCGCCATCCATACGCCGCTCCAGCCCGTCCAGATGGGTAATATGCGGTTGCACCGAAGGTTTTCTGGCATGCAGTCTGTGCTGCAGGGATTGCCACTTCCAGTCCCTTTGCTGCATGTGCATGGCGAGAATGCCGCGCAGGCGCTGCTGCAGTTGCTGCAGGTACTGGGACTGCTGTTCCATGTGCTGCGCGGGATGCACCAGCCTTCTGGCCAGAAAATCCAGCCGCTGCATCGCAGTTTCCAGCGGACGCATCATCGCGCGCCTGAGGTGCTGCTGCTGGTATTGCAGGCGCTGCAGGAATTCATTGCGATCCGGCACTACCGCCTGCGCGGCCGCCGTGGGTGTGGCTGCGCGCAGGTCGGCGACAAAATCGGCGATCGTAAAGTCGGTTTCATGCCCAACACCGCTGACGACGGGAATCTCGCTCGCTGCCACCGCACGCGCCACCACTTCTTCGTTGAATGACCACAGGTCTTCAATACTGCCGCCGCCCCGACACAATATCAGCACATCGCATTCCTTGCGCTGATTGGCCGTTGCCAGGGCAGCCGCGATTTTCTGCGCGGCTTCCGCCCCCTGCACCGGGGTGGGATACAGCACCACAGGGATAGAGGGCATACGCTTTCTGAGCGTAGTAAGAACGTCTCTTAGTGCTGCGGCCTGCGGCGAGGTGATGATGCCGATCTGCTGTGGCATGGCCGGTAGCGGCTTTTTGCGCACAGCCTCAAACAGCCCTTCGGCATCGAGTTTCGTCTTAAGCTTTTCAAACGCTTCAAACAGCGCACCCAGGCCGGCCGGGCGCATCTGTTCGAGGGTCAGCTGGAAATCGCCGCGTGCTTCATACAGTGTGGCCAGCGCCAGCACTTCCACCTGTGAACCGTTTTTCGGCTGCCAGTCGATCAACTGGTTCTTGTGGCGGAACATTACGCAGCGCACCTGCGCCTGTTCGTCCTTCAGCGAAAAATACCAGTGGCCTGACGCGGCGCGCACAAAGTTGGAGATTTCCCCGCGCACCCACAGCAGTGGAATATTGTTTTCCACCAGTTGCTTGACGGCGAAATTGAGTTCGCCAACGCTGAGCACTTTGCTTTTATCAAACATTCAGGAAACCTGTGATTAAACCGATGAAGAATGGCCTTGCTGTTCTTGTGTGAAATTGACAGGTCTTTTGCCCCTGCCCATACTCCGGGCAGAAGTATACGCACCTTATTCTGAGAAAAAAAATGCCTGGAGATAAATTATGGTAGACAAGGAAGAAATGATCGAGATGTTTGAAGATCTCTATGCCAACCTGAAAATGGAAGTCCTGTCGAACAGTGATGACCACATGACCATGCGACAGATGCTGGGTCAGATACAGGGATTTTTCCTCGGCATGCGCATGACGGTACCGCTTGATATGGAGGAAATCCAGTATGTCGAGCAACGCTTGCAGGCGCTGGAAGAAAGAATGCGCTGAAGAAAACGCAAAGGCATCTGTACCGGAAATTTTCCTTGCGGATCAATTGGCAGCTGTTTTTTTTGATGTTCCGGCGTGCCTCACTCTTGTTGAAAATGCAATCAATCCGATTGACATTTTCAAATAATCCACAAACCCAATGAATATGGCACTTTTATGTAGATTTCATTAAACACACCGCCAAAATCCACCCAAATATTCCCATCTTGTTGTTTTTATTAATTTATTTTCAGCGCTTAAATTTTAAGCTTCAGAAAAAAAAGTTTTCCGGTTAACCACTTATCCCCGCACACAAGTTTTATGCACAAAGTTATCCACAGATTTTGTGAATAATTCAAAAAGCACTTCGCTGCATCCAGCCTGAAGCCCCGAATATCCTTACAGCAACCATAAATCTTGCCCAAACACAGTCTACACGTTACAGTTCGATAGTTTTCGATCCGCGAGGATTGAGCCTGACATCTTGAAATTTTCTGGAGATTTGCGTGATCAACATCATCGAAGCCGCCGGCTGGCCCATCTGGTTCCTGATAATCGCTTCAATAACCGCTGTTGCACTGATCGTTGAAAGGCTGTTGTATCTGCGCAGCAAGACCATTGCACCGGTGACATTGCTTGGCGATGTGGTGCAGGAACTGAAACAGCAAGGCGTGACCGACGAGATGCTGGCCCGCCTGCAGGCGGGTTCGCCACTGGGCCGCATCTTTGCCGCCGGACTGAAGAACGTGAAAAGCTCCCCCGCTGTGATGAAGGAAGCGATAGAAGAAGCCGGACGCGCGGCAACGCATGACCTTGAGCGCTTCCTCACCACGCTCGGTACCATCGCCTCCGCCAGTCCCTTGCTTGGCCTGTTCGGCACTGTGGTCGGCATGATCGAAATCTTCGGCTCGCAGACTGCGGCGGGTAACTCGCCAGCCGTGCTGGCACATGGCATATCCGTGGCGCTGTACAACACCGCTTTCGGCCTGATCGTGGCCGTGCCCAGCCTGATTTTCTACCGCCACTTCCGCGCACAGGTCGACAGCCTGACGATCGAAATGGAACAGCAGGCGATCAAGCTGGTGGAAATCGTGCACGGCGAGCGCAGGGAATAAGCATGAATTTCCAGAAAGGACGCACCCGGGAAGAGCCGGAAATCAACCTGATCGCGATGATCGATGTGCTGCTGGTCATCCTGATCTTCCTGCTGGTCACCACCACCTATTCACAGCGCGCAGAGCTGGAAATCAACCTGCCTCAAGCGAGCGGTGAGAAATCCACACCGAATGCCAACCAGATCAATATCGCCGTGGATGCCACCGAGCATTACGCCATCAACAACAAGCCTGCCAAGTTTGACGGCGTCAACAGCCTGTCCCTGGCGTTGCGCAAGGCGGCTGGCAGCAATACCGACCCCACTATCGTGATCAATGCGGATGCCAAGGCCACGCACCAGTCCGTGATCAACGTGATGGAGGCTGCGCGCATTGCAGGTTACGGACGCATCACCTTCACCACGCAGAGCCAAGAACGATAGGCATGCACAAGGAAAGTCTTCACGGTTTGCAACAGCACTGGAATCACGTCACGCCGCTGCATGCCCTGCTGACTCCATTGAGTGTCCTGTTCTGGCTGCTTTCCCTTATTCGCCGCAAGCTTTACCACTACGGAATATTTTCCGGCATCAAGCTGCCGGTACCTGTGATCGTCGTCGGCAACATTACAGTGGGCGGCACGGGTAAAACACCCGCTACGCTCTGGCTGGCCGAACAATTGCTGGCGAATGGCTGGCATCCTGGCATCATCAGCCGCGGATATGGCGGCAGTGGCACGGCACCCCAGGAAGTTTCAGCAAATGGCGATCCGGAAATTGTCGGCGACGAACCGGTGCTGATGGCACAGCGCAAGCTGTGCCCGGTCTGGGTGGGACGCAAACGTCCCGAGGCCGGCCAGGCCTTGCTTGCGGCCCATCCGGAATGCGACATCCTCATCAGCGACGATGGCCTGCAGCATTACCGGCTGATACGCGACCTGGAGCTGGTGGTGATCGATGGCTTGCGGCGCTTCGGCAATGGCATGCTGCTGCCGACTGGTCCCTTGCGCGAAAAAATTTCGCGCCTTGCCAGTGTCGATGCTGTCATTGTGAATGGCGGCACGCCGCAGGCAGGTGAATTTGCGATGCAACTGGAAGGCACGCAGTTCTATAACCTGCTGAATCCCGACATCACCGCGAGCGCGGCAGAATTCCGCGACCAGACGCTGCATGCCATTGCGGGCATCGGCCACCCGCAACGATTTTTCAGTTACTTGCAGGAAATGGGACTGCACTTTACACCCCATGCCTTTCCGGACCATCACCGCTATTCGGCAGCCGAGCTGAATTATCCCGGTGCGAATGCGCTACTCATGACCGAAAAAGATGCGGTAAAATGTGCCGGTTTCGCCGATGAACATTACTGGGTATTGCGTGTGGATGCGCAAATTGATCCCGCCCTGGCCCAGAATATTTTAGAAAAGCTCGATACCTGAATGGACCCTAAACTGCTCGACATCCTGGTTTGCCCGCTGTGCAAGTCGCCCCTGATCTACCACAAGGCCGAGCAGGAACTGATCTGCAAGGCAGACCGTCTCGCCTTTGCCATCGAGGACGATATTCCCGTGATGCTCGCAGATGAAGCACGAAAAATGACAGCTGAAGAGGTTGCGAAACTCTGATGCCGGATTTCCACGTTGTCATTCCTGCCCGCTTCAGCTCAACCCGCCTCCCAGGCAAACCGATGCTGCTGATAGGTGGCAAGCCGATGGTGGTGCGTGTGGCAGAACAAGCAGCGAAAAGTGGCGCGCAGCAGATCTGGATTGCGACCGACCACGAACCCATACACGCGGCGATGCATGAACATGGCTTCAAGGCCTGCATGACCCGCGCCGACCACCCCAGCGGCACCGACCGCATTGCCGAAGTGGTGGAGCAGCAAGGCTGGAACGACGACACCATCGTTGTCAATGTACAGGGCGATGAGCCGCTGATCCCGCCTGCGCTGATTACCGCCGTCGCGCAACACCTGCACGACCATCCCGAATGCGCCATCGCTACCGCCTGCCATCCGATTCATGATGACGCTGCATTCCGCAACCCGAATGTGGTGAAGTGCGTCACCGACAAAAATGGCAATGCGCTGTATTTCAGTCGTGCACCGATCCCCTGGCCGCGCGATGCTTTTACGGGTCTAGCCTCGACAGCAGGTCGAGACGTTGGCTCTTCCTCCCTCCGGAGGGAAGATGGAAGGGGGGAACCCGCTGCAACAAATACACCTGCACTCCCTGCCAACATGCCTGTACTGCGGCATATCGGCATCTATGCCTATCGCGCCAGTTTTCTCCGGGCATACGGCAAACTGAGCCCGTCCGGCATTGAGCAGTTCGAGTCACTCGAACAGCTGCGTGCGCTGTGGCATGGTTACAAAATCGGCGTGACCGTCACACATGAAGCACCACCAGCCGGGGTGGATACCGAAGCCGACCTGCATGTCGCACGCGAACAATATGAAAAGCAAAACATACAATAATTACATGAGGAGAAAGCCGGAACCAGAATGCTTGCAACGGGCATCACGTTTGGATTTTGTAGCAGAATTTGTTCAGTAAAACATTATTACGACAGGGAGAGGAAGCAAACATGAAATTGATTTTACTCGGCGCCCCTGGTGCCGGCAAAGGTACACAAGCTAACTACATCAAGGAAAAATTCGGCATACCGCAAATTTCCACGGGCGACATGTTGCGAGCAGCAGTAAAGGCCGGCACCCCGCTGGGCGTAGCCGCCAAAAAGATCATGGATGCCGGCGGCCTGGTATCCGACGACATCATCATCAATCTGGTAAAGGAACGCATCAAGGAAGCCGATTGCGCCAAGGGCTTCCTGTTCGACGGTTTCCCCCGCACCATTCCCCAGGCTGAAGCGATGAAGCAGGCTGGTGTTGAACTGGACTACGTGCTGGATATCGACGTCGCGGATGACGAAATCATCAAGCGCATGAGCGGTCGCCGCGTGCATGTCGCTTCCGGCCGCACCTATCATGTCGTGTTCAACCCGCCCAAGGTCGCAGGCAAAGACGATGTGACTGGCGAGGAACTGATCCAGCGCCCGGACGACACAGAAGAAACCGTGAAGAAGCGTCTGCAGGTTTACCATGAGCAGACCAAGCCGCTGTGGGACTACTACAGCAAATGGCAGAACAGCGGTGAAAAAGGTGCACCCAAGTGCGTAAGCATCGCCGGTGTCGGCAGCGTGGAAGCCATCCGCGACAAGGCTTTTGCTGCGCTAAAATAATTAAATTTAATCAAGGCATTATGATTTCAGGGCGCATACTGGCGCCCTTGTTTTTTGGAGAATTCAATATGGCTGAAAAATCAGTGCTGACCCTGGAAGAAGCCAGACAAGTTGCGCAGGCTGCCGAGCAGGAAGCCCGCGCCAACAAATGGCTGGTGACCATCGCAATCGTCGATGACGGCGGCCACCTGCTTTACCTGCAACGCAGCCATGACACGCAATTTGGCAGCGTCGATGCCGCCATCATGAAGGCCCGCGCTGCTGCGGCCTTCCAGAAACCGACCAAATATTCGGAAGATGCCGTGCTCTCCGGACGCTTGATCCACCTCGCCCTGCCCGGCGTGATTCCTTCGGAGGGTGGCGTGCCGCTCATGCGTAACAATGTGGTGATAGGCGCGATTGGCGTCAGTGGCGTAAGATCGATGCAGGACGGCCAGATCGCCAATGCCGGCGCGGCGGTGATCGGAAATGAACATTTCAGCCTGTCATAAAACGAAATTCTCAAGACTCTTAACTGCAAGTAGAATCAACTTGCCGTTTCAAGACAATCCAGTCTGTGTAAATTTATTCATTTCCTGACTCATGCTCGAACATCTGAACCGAGAAGTATATGTCGCAGGAGAATATATCTTCCGTGAAGGCGACCCTGGCGATTGCGCATATATCATTGAGACCGGAAAGATAGCCATCTACATGCAAGCGCAAGGCGATGCTCAACCGGTTGGCTATGCGCACAAGGGGGACCTGCTTGGTGAAATTGCCCTGCTGGATGCGCTGCCACGTTCAGCTTCAGCAATATGCCAGGAAAAAACCGTGCTGATCCCGATCCAGCGCAAGACGGTAAACACCCTGCTGGAAAAAACCGATCCCATCATCCGCAGTCTGCTGCTGGTCATCCTTGAACGATACCGACTGAACAAACTTGCAACAGGCAACTCCAATGCGCCTGCTGGAGATAACGGCACCAACCAGAAAATCGCCTCCCTGCGCGGCGAAGTCACGCAGAAACTGGCACTGGCGCATGACATCAACCAGGCGCTGAAACAGAATGAATTTGTGCTGCACTATCAGCCGATCTGCAGCATGCAGACGCGCGCTGTTTCCGGATATGAGGCGCTGATTCGCTGGAACCACCCGCAAAATGGCATGATTTCGCCAATGGATTTTCTGTGGCTGGCGGAAAACACCGGCCAGATCATCGATATTGGTCGCTGGACGCTGGAACGCGCATGCCGCGACTGGCCTGTTCTGCGCATGAATATACAGGACAGCGCGCCTTTCATCAGCATCAACCTGTCAGCAAACCAGCTGATCGATGAAAACCTGCTCAGCAACCTGAAAGAATTGCTGTACCTGTCGCAGACACCTGCCAGCCAGATGAAACTGGAACTGACTGAATCCATTTTCATCCAGAACCCGGATCAGGCTCAGCGCGTGCTGGAACAGCTAACGCGACTGGGCTGCAGTCTGGCGCTGGATGATTATGGCACCGGCTATTCCGGCCTCAATGCGCTGCAGCGCTACCCGATTGCGACGATGAAAATCGATAAAACCTTTGTCAGCTCGATGCTGAGCAATGCACAGAGTCATGAAATCGTGCTGTCATCGATCCGTCTAGCGCATTCCCTCGGCATGAATGTAGTGGCAGAAGGCATAGAAACCGAAGAAGTGTACCAGGCATTGTTGCAGATGCATTGCGACTACGGCCAAGGCTGGTATTTCGGCCACCCTGCAGCCCTGAATTGCTAATGCCGGCTTATTCCGGTTGGCGCAGTGAATCTGCCGGAATATCCTGAAGGCTGACTCACGCCGGAATGCGATAGCCCGCGCAGGTCCGATTAGAAAAGCGCAATCGGATGTATTTCATTCTTCAATCGCATGGAAGAATCCGCGCAAAAGCCAACCCCTTATCCTTAACCCACAGATCAACCTGACCTGCTATCAGGCCTAGCTATTTCCCGATTCAATATCCCTCGCCCCGGCTCACCCATGCTCCGCCAGCACCTGCAGGAAAGCCTCGCCATACCGCGCAAGCTTGGCCTGGCCGATACCGCTGATCCGGCCAAGTTCGCCGAGGTTGGCCGGGCGCCGGTTGAGGATTTCGAGCAGGGTGCTGTCGTGGAAGATGACGTAGGGCGGCACGCCCTGCTCGCGCGCCAGTTCCAGCCGGCGGGTCTTGAGCGCTTGCCACAGCGGGTCATCGTTGGCGCCGGCAAAGGCTTCGCGCTGACGCGAGGCACGCTCGGCGCGGCTGGGACGTTTCACCGCTTCCGGATCGCGCCGCAGCCATACCGCCTGTTCGCCGCGCAGCACCGGGCGCGCGGTCTCGGTCAGGCGCAGGCCACCATAGCCTTCGATATCGACACTGAGATATCCCGCGGCCACCAGCTGGCGATAGACACTGCTCCACTGCGGCTGCGACAGCTCCTTGCCGATGCCGAACACGGAGAGTTGCTGGTGGCCGCCCTGCTCGACCTTGGGGGTAACCTTGCCCAGCAGCACGTCTATCAGGTGCACCACGCCGAAGCGCTGGCCGGTGCGATACACGCATGACAGCGCCATCTGCGCGGCGAGGCTGGCATCCCAGGTGTCCACCGGGTTCAGGCAGTTGTCGCACTGGGCGCAATCGCCGGGATGGTCTTCGCCAAAATATCGCAGCAGGATCTGATGGCGACAGGCGGTGGATTCGCAATAGCCCAGCAGCGCGTCGAGCTTGTGCAGCTCAACGCGCTTGCGTTCCTCGGGCGCATCTCCCCCCAGCAGCATCTGGCGCATCGACACCACATCACCCAGGCCATAAGCCATCCAAGCATTGGCAGGCAGGCCGTCGCGCCCGGCGCGGCCGGTTTCCTGGTAGTAGCCTTCCATGCTCTTGGGCAGGTCGAGGTGGGCGACGAAGCGCACATTGGGTTTGTCGATGCCCATGCCGAACGCGACGGTAGCCACCATGATCACGCCTTCCTCGCGCAGGAAGCGCTGCTGGTTGGCGTTGCGCGTGGCGACCTCCATCCCGGCGTGGTAGGGCAAGGCATCCCAGCCCTGATCGCGGAGCCAGGCGGCGGTTTCCTCCACCTTGCGCCGCGACAGGCAATACACGATGCCGGCGTCATCGGGATGTTCACTTTCGAGAAACGCCTGCAGCTGCTTGCGCGCATTGTCCTTGAGCGCGATGCGGTAGCGGATGTTGGGACGGTCAAAACTGGACACGAATTGCCGGGCGTTTTCCAGCGCGAGGCGTTCGACGATTTCACGCCGTGTGGGCGCGTCGGCGGTGGCCGTCAGCGCGATGCGCGGCACTTCCGGGAAACGCTCGTGCAGTACGGTCAGCGCACGGTATTCCGGGCGGAAGTCATGACCCCATTGCGATACGCAATGCGCTTCGTCAATCGCAAACAGGGCGATGCCGGAGGATTCGGCCAGCCGCTGCAGCAGACCGAGGAAATGCTCGGTGAGCAACCGTTCCGGGGCGACATACAGCAAGTCCAGCTCGCCGCGCAGCAGTGCACCAATCACCGCGCGCGCCGCTTCCGCATCCAGGCTGGAATTGAGGAAAGCGGCACGCACGCCGAGCTGGGTCAGCGCGTCGACCTGGTCCTGCATCAGCGCAATCAACGGCGAAACGACGACCCCCACCCCCGGCCGCAGCAGCGCAGGAATCTGGTAACACAGCGATTTGCCGCCGCCGGTGGGCATCAGCACCAGCGCATCATTGCCGGCAGCGACGTGGTCGATAATGTCCTGCTGCACGCCGCGAAACGAGGTGTAGCCGAATATGTCGCGCAGAATCGAGACGGGATTGAGGGAAAACATGGGCATCAAGGATAGAAAGGCGGTTAGCTTACCCCAATCCGCCCCGCTTGCGCGACGGGATGGCGCGCAGGAAATGAAAAGCAGTTCAGGCCGGGATGCGGTAATTATCCTGCGTCATCAGGTCCACGCCACATTCCAGTCTCTCGATCCAGTCGAGGAAGGCATTCACCATAGGCTTGCCCTGGAACATGCGTCCATGTTGCGGCACGATCATTTCCACATCCAGCTGGCGCACCATGTTCACCCAGTAGCGGCAGATCTTGTTCGATACCATATAACGGCGATGGAATTTTTCCATGAAGGGAATATGCGCATTGAAATCCTCCACTGGCGTATCCGCCTCGGAATGCGCAACCAGAGACGCCCCCATGTCGCCGGTAAACAGGATTTTGCTGACCGGATCGTAAAACTGGAAATTGCCTTCGGAATGCATGAAGTGTGCAGGAATGGCCTTCAACTGGCACTGCCCCAGCATGAATGACATGCCCGGATCCGGAATGCCCTTGATACGCCCTTCATCATTGCTGGAGTTATAAAAGTGCGGCAGGAACTTGACCCATAAACTGGAAATCAGGATGTTGCATTCGGAACTGGAAAGCCATTTCCCAAGTGAGGCAACGATATCCGGATCGGCATGCGATGCCAGAATGTAGTCCAGATTTTTTGGCTGAAAGTGCTGCGACATCTCGACGCGCAAAGCATTGTAGGTCATGTTGCCGCCCGGATCGAGAATGGCGCCATGGCCATTATCGACGATCAGGAACTGGTTGGACTGTACCGCATGGTTCGCGGAGTCATCCACCAGGTCGTCAAACATCAGGCACTTGTGCGTACCATTATTGAAAAGCTCAATCGCCATGCGGCATCCTCCGGAAATATTGTTCTCATTCTATAACCGAACAATTTTACTCGCCAATCTGGACACACTGATTGATACAAATCAAATGCCCATGTTCAACCTTTGCTTGCACGACGTGATGAACGGAAATATGCCGTATTGTCGTAATAGGCTTCCAGCCTGTTCTGCTCAGACCAGCCCGGATAGCCCAGCAACGGCACTGGCTGCCACTCCCTGGTCGAATTGCAATGAGATGGCACCTTCACATAGTCAGCCACCCTATGGTCCAGCTGCTGTAACCGCGCTGACAATTGCAGCGTAAAGAAGGCCGGGTCTACTTTAAGCAGCAGCCCTTGCCCTGTCATGCCGAGATATGGCTGCATGGACTTCTCATACAGGCCGTGGCCAATCACATAAAACTGCATGGACGCCAGTACACGCTCCCGCTTGAGCCAAAATAGTTTCTTCCATTCAAACTGTTGCAGCAATTCCAGCAATTCCGGATCGGAACAGGCAACGATTACGCCGGATTCATCCAGCAGTGTCACCGCATCCCTGACCTTGCCTCGCTCACTGCCAGACTTACCCTCGGTGTTGATCTCGCTGGCAGATAGTGACTGGTAATGGCGGTAATTGATTGCTGCCTTGCTCAATGGAAACGTCAACCAGGCCAGCGCATTGAAACAGTCATGCCAGTTGTCCTGCCTAGTCTGCACTTCGCCTTGCAGGTAACAGCGCGGCTCATATTGCGTCTCGAAACCGAGTTTGCCAGTTTCCTGCGGCACAAAGCGCAAAGGTTTGCCACTCGCCACCAGGATGGGAGCCTGCTCAAGCAGAGCCCGATTCCAGTCAGGTAAATCAGGAAACGCTGATGCTTGCAAACGGGAGATGGCAGGCCACAACGGGAAAAACAGCGGGAAACTCGTCACCACCTGTGGTGGCCAGATTGCATGGGGATTCATAAGCGAATTTTAATGGAAGCCTTGCAGGTTTCATAATTTTCAATTTCGCGTAAACTGACGGGTGCAGCATCAACGCTTTTCCTGTCATGGCTTTAAATAAGTGCACTGAAGGATGTCGATGAAAGGTGCCAGTGACGAGAAAACGTCATGCTTCACCAACACCACGTTACAAGTGGCAACGACAATTATTTCTTTCAGGGAGTTTTATTCAGTATGGCAAAGAAGAACGCGTTTTATGCACAGTCCGGTGGCGTAACTGCAGTAATCAATGCTTCCGCCTGTGGTGTGATTGAAACAGCACGCAAGCACAAGGACAAGATCGGCAAACTCTATGCCGGCCGCAACGGCATCATCGGCGCACTCACCGAAGACCTCATCGATACCAGCAAGGAATCAGCCACTGCCATCGCAGCATTGCGCCACACCCCTTCCGGTGCATTTGGTTCCTGCCGCTTCAAGCTGAAAAGCCTGATAGACAACAAGGCCCAGTACGAGCGCCTGATCGAAGTCTTCAAGGCTCACAATATCGGATACTTTTTCTACAATGGCGGAGGCGATTCCGCCGATACCTGCCTCAAGGTTTCGCAGCTGGCCGACCAGATGGGTTATCCCATCCAGGCCATCCATGTACCCAAGACGGTGGACAATGACCTGCCCATCACCGACTGCTGCCCCGGCTTCGGTTCCGTAGCCAAATATATTGCCGTTTCCACCCGCGAAGCCAGCTTCGATGTAGCCTCGATGTGCAAGACATCCACCAAAGTGTTCGTGGTGGAAGTGATGGGTCGCCATGCAGGCTGGATTGCTGCTGCTGGTGGTCTTGCTTCCGATGCGAAGACAGAAATCCCCATCGTGATCCTGTTCCCGGAGATTCCATTCAACCAGAAAACCTTCCTTGCCAAGGTCGATGCGATGGTCAAGAAACACGGCTATTGCACCGTGGTGGTTTCCGAAGGCGTACAGGGTGAAGATGGCAAATTCCTCGCCGATCAGGGCCTGAAGGATGCGTTTGGCCACTCGCAACTGGGTGGTGCTGCACCTGTAGTGGCCGGCATGATCAAGGCCGAGCTGGGCCACAAATACCACTGGGCTGTGGCTGACTACCTGCAACGTGCTGCACGGCACATCGCCTCCAAGACCGACGTGGACCAGGCTTATGCACTGGGCAAGTCTGCCGTGGAGCTGGCAATCAAGGGTAACAACTCCGTGATGCCAACCATCGTGCGCGTTTCCGACAAGCCATATAAATGGAAACTGGGTGTAGCGGAACTGAAAAACGTGGCCAATGTCGAGAAGATGATGCCACGCGACTTCATCAGCAAGGATGGCTATGACATCACCGAAAAATGCCGCAAGTACCTTACCCCGCTGATCAAGGGTGAAGACTATCCACCTTACAAGGATGGCCTGCCCCAGTATGTGCGCATGAAAAATGTAGCCGTGCCTAAAAAACTTTCAGCATTCAAGATCTGACACGCAGGGCCTCCTCTGCAAGGCATGTACCTGAATGTGCCTTGCGGAGGTGACCTTGCGCACCTCGGGACTGGGCACAGCTTCTGCCCTGTTGATAATATTGCACACAACTTGAAATGGGGAGGAAATGATGTCAGCAGGACTCTGGTTCACCCTGATTTGCGCAGCACTTTCGTTACTGTATGGCGCCATTGCGACTCAATGGCTGATAGGCAAACCCAGCGGCAATGAGCGCATGCGGCAGATAGCCTCGGCAATACAGGAAGGCGCCGGTGCTTATCTCAACCGGCAGTACACCACGATTGGTATCGTTGGCCTGATATTGCTCGCCATCATTTTCTTTTCTCCGCTGGGCTGGAAATCCGCAATAGGATTTGCCGTGGGTGCCCTCCTTTCCGGACTTGCAGGATATGTCGGCATGAATGTGTCTGTACGTGCCAATGTACGAACCGCAGAAGCAGCGCATGGCGGCCTGAATAATGCGCTGAATGTCGCTTTCAAGGGGGGGGCGATCACCGGACTGCTGGTGGTAGGTCTGGCACTGCTTGGGGTGGCGGGTTATTACGCCGTGCTGACAGCGGGCATGGGCATCAGTGATGCTGATGCGATCCATGCCCTTGTTGCACTTGGTTTTGGCGGTTCGCTGATTTCCATCTTCGCCCGTCTTGGCGGCGGCATCTTCACCAAAGGAGCGGATGTTGGTGCCGATCTGGTGGGTAAAGTCGAAAACGACATCCCCGAAGATGATCCGCGCAACCCTGCGGTGATTGCCGATAACGTGGGTGACAACGTAGGTGATTGTGCAGGCATGGCTGCAGACCTGTTCGAGACTTATGCTGTAACCCTGGTCGCCACAATGCTGCTTGGTGGCCTGCTGTTCAATGGCGCATCGGCAAGTGCAGTGATGTATCCGCTGGTGCTGGGCGGCTTCTCCATCCTTGCTTCCATCGCCGGCACCTTCTTTGTCAAAGCCTCACCAGGTGGCAAGATCATGAATGCGCTGTACCGTGGCTTGCTGGTTGCAGCCATCCTGGCAGCAATAGGTTTCTACTTCATTACCACACGCGTGCTGGGTGACGGCCTGATGATGGGCGCAAGCACGATCAGCAGCATGAGTGTGTATTATGCATCACTGATCGGCCTGGCCCTGACTGCGGCAATGGTATGGATCACCGAATACTACACCGCAACCGAGTATGGGCCGGTTCGCCATATCGCACAGGCCTCCACCACCGGCCACGGCACCAATGTGATTGCCGGCCTCGGCGTATCGATGAAGGCGACAGCCCTGCCGGTGCTGGCTGTCTGCCTGTCGATCTGGGGTGCATACCATCTGGCCGGACTGTATGGCATCGCGATTGCCGCAACCTCGATGCTGTCGATGACCGGCATCATCGTGGCAATCGATGCCTATGGCCCGATCACCGACAACGCAGGTGGCATTGCAGAGATGTCCGAGCTGCCGGAAGAAATCCGCAACATCACCGACTCGCTGGATGCGGTGGGAAACACCACCAAGGCCGTCACCAAGGGTTACGCCATTGGCTCTGCAGGCCTTGCTGCGCTGGTGCTGTTCGCTGATTACACCCACGCGCTTGCCGCACACAAGAGCGGGCTGACGTTTGATCTTTCCAACCACATGGTAATCATTGGCCTGTTCATCGGCGGCATGGTGCCCTACCTGTTTGCTGCAATGAGCATGGAAGCCGTAGGTCGTGCCGCAGGTTCCATCGTGGTGGAGGTACGCCGCCAGTTCAAGGAGATCAAGGGCATCATGGATGGCGCAGCCAAACCGGAATACGGCACTTGCGTGGACATGCTGACCAAGGCCGCGATCAAGGAAATGATCGTGCCATCACTGCTGCCGGTGATCGTGCCGGTGGTGGTTGGCCTCACTCTCGGCGCACAGGCGCTGGGCGGCGTGCTGATTGGCACCATCATCACCGGACTGTTTGTGGCGATTTCGATGACGACTGGTGGCGGCGCCTGGGACAATGCAAAGAAATACATCGAACAGGGCAATTTCGGCGGCAAGGGCTCGGATGCACACAAGGCTGCTGTTACCGGTGACACCGTGGGTGACCCCTACAAGGATACCGCTGGCCCAGCGGTGAATCCGCTGATCAAGATCATCAATATCGTGGCGCTGATGATCGTACCTTTGCTGTAATGCTCACCACCACAACGCCATACCAAGGGGGCTAGGCAGCCCCCTTTTTATTCAACCCCGACAGACAGGAGGCAAACATGGACAAGGAGCTGGCCCACAACCTGAGCATTAAATCCTGCAATGTTTATGCGGCTGGGGCACACGCCATGCCACAGCCAGAAATAGAAAAACTGCTGACCGGGCTGCAGCATTGGCAGCAACAGGACAGGGAAATCTGCAAAACCATTCATTTCGCGAATTATTACGAAACGATGGCCTTCGTCAACGCTACAGCCTGGATATCGCATCGTGAAGATCATCATCCCGAACTGGAAGTCGGCTACAAGCAGTGCCGCATCCGCTATTCCACCCACTCGGTCGGCGGCCTGTCGGAAAACGATTTTATCTGCGCTGCAAAAATCGATTGCCTGCTTGGCTAGAAAGCAAGGCGGATAAAGCCCGCTCCATGCTGGAAGTCATGCAATGCTATTGACCGGCAAAAAAGTTTCAGCGAGCATAGCGCACCTCTGAACCTTTGCAGCACTACTCTTCAATCACCTTTCAATTCAATCACCCTTCAAGGAATCATTATGAAAAAAAATTTACTGGCAATTCTGCTGATGTCGATTATCCCTGCACTGGCCCAAGCCGGCCTGATGGACGACCTGAACAAGTCAGGCGGAGATATGGGTGCAAAGCTTGCAGATCAGGCCAAAAGCAAAGCCAAGGCTGCCGGTAATAGCAAAATCGCCGCACAGGTCAACAAAAAGCTGCTTGCCGAGGCCCGCAAGAACCAGTGCTCCTTCAAGAGCGGTACAGACGAACTGGAAAAGGGCTGTGACGGAAAATCCAAGAAACTGGCGCAGGTCATCATCGATGTGAAGAAGACCTTGCAATCGCAAGGCCAGAGCGGGTTCAAGTTCATCGTGTCAGGTCATACCGATTCCACCGGCAATGCCGCCAAGAACAAGGAACTGTCGCAGCGCCGCGCCCAGGTGATGGTGAAGGAGCTGATCGCCAAAGGTGTGAATGCTGACGATATCGAAGCCATCGGCATGGGCTCCGAAAAAATGCTGGTCAAGCCTGACAATACCCCTGCAAAGCAGGCAAAAAACCGCCGCTACGAAGTACAGGTTCGCTTCTAACCCATTCTTGCGAAAGCAAAAGCGGTACAGCCAGACCAGACTGTACCGCTTTTTTATTGCCACAAGCAGCCCGATTCCTGGCATACCATTCCCTTCCGGCACTTCCTCACGTTCATTTCACCTTATGGGCTAATGATATAATTGCTTTTTTACTGCAATCCAAGGATTTGACATGAGCTTGAACAATGTACCCTCCGGCAAAAGCCTCCCTGACGATTTCAATGTCATCATCGAAATTCCGATGCATGGCGAACCGGTGAAATACGAAGTGGACAAGGATTCCGGAGCAATTTTTGTCGACCGTTTCATGAACACGGCGATGCACTATCCTTGCAATTATGGTTACATTCCTCACACCCTGTGTGGCGATGGCGACCCTGCCGATGTACTGGTGGTCACCCCTATCCCGCTGCAGACCGGCGTTGTCGTGCGCTGCCGTCCGCTGGGCGTGCTGAAAATGACGGATGAAGGCGGTCAGGATGCAAAGCTGCTCGCGGTGCCGGTAGACAAACTGTGCTCACTGTACCGTGAAATAAAAAGCCACGAAGACCTGCCAGCAATCACCATCAAGCAGATCCAGCACTTCTTTGAACACTACAAGGACCTGGAAGCCGGCAAATGGGTCAAGGTAGACGGCTGGTTTGGCGTGGAAGAGGCACGCAAGGAAATCATGGATTCCGTGAAAAACTACCAGGACGCAAAAGTCAAACCTGCTTTCTAAGCCAACTCGCAAAAAGGAGGTCATATGACTGCTCGCATCATCGACGGCAAGACCATTGCACAGGAGGTTCGCGCAGAATGGAAAGCGCGTGCAGACAAACTCAAAGCACGCGGCATCACACCGGGACTGGCCGTGATCATTGTGGGTGAAAACCCGGCCTCCAAAGTATATGTGGCAAACAAGTTAAAAGCCTGTGCCGAGCTGTGGCTGCACTCCGAGCATATCTAATTGCCTGCCTATACAA
>JAJXUI010000072.1 GCA_021782995.1 Pseudomonadota bacterium
TACCGCAGCCTGGGCCCGGCATCATCATCCTGCCTGGTATAAAGAAATCTCGAAGGAAAACAAGCTTTGACTACCACTACCCATGTCATCCAGCCGGGACAAATAGAGCCCCCGGTCGGTTCAATTCCTTCGATCTATATTCCACTAGGTGCTTTCCGTGACCGGGCTCAGCGTATGCGTCAGCTGGCCGAAGGGCATGTCATGAAGGATTACCTGTTGTTCATGGCTGAATTGGCTGATGCTCAGCATGCGGCACTGGCAGCCTTCCCAGAGGTTTCCCTGCCAACAGAAGCCGAGTTGAACCTGTGCCGGGAGCATGGCATGCCGCCGCTCTCGGTGCAAAACTGGCCGCGTGATCCTGTATGGCAGCACGCGCTTGCGAAAATCATTGCGCAGGTGATGAAGAACGCGACGCCGGAAGCACGGGAAATTCTCACGGGCTTGCAGGCGATGGACAGCGCAGCGCTGGAAAATTTCGCATCTGAGGTTCTTTCAGGGCAGTTCAATGAGGTGAACCTGGGCGCTGTCCCTTTTGTCGCTGCAGCACTCCAGGTTTATTGGGCGCATATGGCCACTGCATTGGGCGTGCAGGCGTTTGCTGGCAACGATATCAGCAATCTGTGTCCGGTATGCGCATCTCCTCCCGTGGCCAGTATCGTCCGCATCGGCGGTAACGAGAATGCGCTGCGTTATCTGTGCTGTTCGGTGTGCGATACGCAGTGGCATATGGTTCGCGTCAAGTGCACTAATTGCGAGTCCACCAAAGGCATCTCATATTTCAAGATCGAAGGCGCTTCCGATGCGGTGAAAGCAGAAGCATGCGATGAATGCGGCACTTATCTGAAAATCATGCATATGGACAAAGACCCTCAGGTGGACCCCGTTGCGGATGATCTTGCAACGTTAGCTCTTGATCTGATGATGGATGAAAACGGCAAGAGCAGAAGCGGCCCTAACCTGTTTCTCATATCCAATATAGCCGAGTAATCGCCTGATGCCGAGCACTCAGTCGAATACTACAAAATCTGCCATATTAGCCGTAATCCCTTCGGTGGATCGTGTGCTGAATATGGCAGCCACTGAAGTGTTGATCCTGGAATATGGACGCATGCCAGTAGTCAAGGCAATACGTGCCATGCTCATGGAATTGCGGGATAACGCTGCGCGGACCAATACCCTGCCTCAATTTGACGAGCCGGCAATTCATGCGCACCTGCAAGCACAGCTCCAACTGGCATCCCAACCGGCGTTGCGGCCGGTGTATAACCTGACGGGTACCGTGCTGCACACCAACCTTGGCCGTGCACAGTTGCCGGATGCGGCCATTCAGGCGGTCATCAACGCCATGACCCGTCCATGCAATCTCGAATATGACATCGATGGCGGGTCTCGCGGTGATCGAGACAGCTTGATTGAGCCCTTGCTTCTGGAATTAACTGGGGCAGAAGCTGCAACGGTCGTCAATAATAACGCGGCAGCGGTTTTTCTGGCGTTGAATACACTGGGCCTGCGCCGGGACGTCATCGTCTCGCGTGGCGAATTGGTGGAAATCGGCGGCTCATTCCGGGTGCCGGACATCATGTCACGGGCCGGCTGCAAGCTTAAAGAGGTGGGCACCACCAACCGCACGCATTTGAAGGATTATGCGGAATCAATTTCAGGCAAAACAGCGATGCTGCTCAGGGTGCATACCAGCAATTATGCGATACAGGGATTTACCGCGTCAGTTGCAGAAAAAGATCTGGCCGCGCTTGCCCATCAGCATGGCCTGCCTTTCATGGTCGACCTGGGCGGCGGCACATTAGCCAATCTCAAAAAACTGGGTTTGCCTAATGAGCCGACCCCGCAGGAATCTCTCGCTAATGGGGCCGATCTGATCACGTTCAGCGGCGACAAGTTGCTCGGTGGCCCGCAGGCTGGCATTATTATCGGCCGCAAAGACTTGATCGCCAAAATCAAAAAGAACCCGCTCAAAAGAGCGTTGCGGGTAGACAAGATGACATATGCTGCACTGGATGCAGTTTTGCGGCTTTATCGCGACCCGGAACGCCTCACGCAGAATCTGCCTACCTTGCGGCTGCTGACGCGTTCTGTGATGGAAATCGACAGCACGGCACGAATCTTGCTTCCTGCTGTTGAACAGGCGCTGGCAGGACACGGCACGGTTGCGATCACGCCTTGTCAGAGCCAGATCGGCAGCGGGTCACTTCCCATAGACCTCTTGTCCAGCGTGTGTTTATCGATTACTCCACAGATCCGCGGCAAAGGCGAAGGCAGCGCTTTGAAAAAAATTGAACAGGCATTTCGCCAGCTTCCCGTGCCGGTACTGGGCAGAGTTACAGACGGCGCCTTTTGTCTGGATGTGCGATGTCTGGAAGAGAAATACGTGCATGAATTTATGGTTCAGCTCGGTCAATTAACTTTAACCTATGACGGGAAATCCCCCGGCTATGCCGGGGAGGCAGTAAAAGTTTGACATATACGGGAGTCCATCAGCGAAACTCCAAACGTGAGCCGCCAAGCACACGTAGAAAGGAGAATCGAGATGGACGACAATGAAAGCCTAAGCCATAGCAAATGGGAGTGCAAATACCACGTGGTATTCATTCCGAAGTGTAGAAGGAAAACATTGTACGAACAGCTGAGGCCGCACCTTGGAGAGGTGTTCAGGAAGCTGGCGCAGTACAAAGAGAGCAAGGTGGAAGAGGGACATCTGATGCAGGATCACGTGCACATGCTGATATCGATCCCGCCGAAGTATTCGGTGTCACAGGTGGTGGGGTATATCAAAGGCAAGAGCGCGATCCATTTGGCACGGGTGTACGGAGAGCGCAAACGCAATTTTGTAGGGCAGCA
>JAJXUI010000073.1 GCA_021782995.1 Pseudomonadota bacterium
CAGAAAATCATGTGCGCCGCAGATGAAGGAATGGCTTTTTCCAGCACAATATCCAGCCCTTTATGCTCCTCACGATAGTGAAGCATACGGAAGAACAGGCGGCCTGCCATCTGGTAGTAGCTGTTCGATAGATGTTGCATTGCATCAGAGGCAAATGATGTCTGCTGCAACCATTCGAAAAACTGGTGCGTGCCGAAGATCATGTTCTTGTAGGCATAGGCACCCCACTCCCAGCCGCTGATGCCCTGCATCAGGCACGGCTCGCCGATATAAGCGATCGGCCTGCCCGCCACGCGGGGCAAGGACAGCATGGCATGCGGAAAGCAGTCAGCGATGACAGTAGAGGAGCCATCCAGGCTGTTGCTGGGCTGCAGCACATCGACCGCATCCACGTAATACTGGCGGCGCGTCACGAAACAGAAGATTCCGCTGAACAGGGCGGACGGATTGTCGGATGGGAGGAATGCCAGGTCCTCAAGGCGAGGCAGGCGCTGCCAGCTGGTGTCCCGGCATTGCAGGCGTTTGAGCATGGATGCCGGGGGCTGCCCATTCTGTTCCCTGATGATGCGCGGACGCAGATTGAAGTCGATCCACCCAAAGTTCAGGTAGTGGTAATCCACATCCGGCGCATCGCGCATTGACTTGAGCACACGTCCGACACCGTCCGGCAGCACCAGATCGTCGTCCCCGATCACCCACACAAACTCTCCGGAGGCCAGGCCGGCGGTCGAAAACAGCACATTTCGCGCGAAGCCCAGCGTGCTTTCCTGCCGCCCGTACACGATAGGCAACGAACTTTGCCGCACCACTTCGACTGTGTCATCAGTGGAGGCATTGTCCGCCACCACGATTTCTATCTGGTCGAGACAGCCCGCCGTTTCCCGCTCCAGGTTTTCCAGCAAGACTTTCAGCAGTGCACTGCGATTCAGTGTTGGGATGCAGATGGACAGAAGTGGTTTCACGACGTCTTCACCTTGAAAACTGTACTGTATGAGTCACGTATGGTATAGGCTAGCGAACCAAATGAAAACATGTGATAACACATTTTGGAAGCACTGCTACAATCTGATTTCCATGCCAGACAGAAAGTAATTTTATGACTCGAAATTTCTATATAGCAAGCTTTGCGCCTTATTACATTTTTGGCCTTGATTACATCCAGCAGTCTGCCGGTATACGCGCATTACATTACCTTTGTCATGCACTTAATGAGAGCGGTCAGGAAGCTTATATAACTTGCAAACGTACTGCACCACAACTAAGAACTCCGCTGTTAACCCCGGAAATCATGATGCAACACCATACTGCTGGTAGGAAACCCATCATGCTATATCCTGAAATTATTCCGGGAGATCCGCTTGCTGCAGGCGGCATCGTCGTTCGATGGATATTGAATCGTCCAGGACTTTTAGGCGGCGACAAGTCGTATTCTGCTGATGATCTAATTTTTGCCTATGACCCACACTTCCTCCTTCCGGGAGTGCATGGTGAAACGTTGTACATTCCGACCTGTGATATGTCTATCTTTAACAATGACGACAATCCACATGACCATGTACGCGATCTGGTCTGTTTCTATGCACACAAGTATCTCGCATCGGGTGGACAATTAACTGAACACGTTAAAGGTGCAACCAGTTTGTGCAAGGATCAGGTTCTAACTCATTCGCAGATTGCTGGTATTTTGCGTCGTTCCAAGCTATTGTATGTCTATGAGCCTACTGCCCTTATAGTAGAAGCGCTGCTGTGCGGTTGTCCGGTTTCGGTCATCCAGACAGATTACTGGCACAACAATCTGTCAAACCCAGTTTTTGCTACCAATGTTGGCCTTGTTATGAACGACAATCCTGAGTCCCTGCTGCATGCTCGGGCCACAGTAGGAAACTATCGTGACATGTATGAAAATGTCGAACTCAAAAGAGCGTGGAACCATGTTGATCACTTCATTGATTTAACACAACGTGCTGTAACGGATAGATTTCAGTCACCCAAGTTTGCAATTATTTCGCCAGCGGAATGACCTTCCCCCGGTTTTTCGTCTTCCAAGGGGCGGGGTTCATGCTACCTCTTTTTCCTGCTGTTGAGAATTGATCCAGTCGTTCAGGAACTGCATCGGCGACTTGTAACCCAGCGTCGAGTGCAGTCGCTTCCGGTTGTAAAATACCTCGATGTATTCAAACGCCATGGCGATCACTTCATCCCGCGTCTCGAAGCGCTCGCTGTACACCCTCTCGTTCTTGAAGCTGCCGAACCAGCTTTCGGTCGGGGCGTTGTCCCAGCAGTTGCCCTTGCGGCTCATCGAACAGCGCATGCCGTATTCGGCAAGCTTGGCCTGGAACGCATGGCTGGCATATTGACTACCGCGGTCCGAGTGATGGATCAGTCCTGCCTCAGGCTTGCGGCGGAACCAGGCCATGGTCAGCGCGTCGGTCGCAATGTCCGCCGTCATGCGTGGCTTCAGCGACCAGCCCACCACTTCGCGGTTGAACAGGTCGATCACAATGGCCAGGTACAGCCAGCCCTCGTCCGTCCACAGGTAGGTGATGTCGGAGGCCCAGACCTGATTGGGCGCCTCGGGCGTGAAGTTTCGCTCCAGCAGGTTCGGCGCCACCGGCAGGTTGTGCTTCGAGTCGGTCGTAACCTTGAAGCGCCGCTTGTGCTTGGCCTTGATGCCATTCTCCTGCATCAGCCTTTCCACGCGTTCCTTGCTGGCCGGGTAACCGCGCAGGCGCAATTCCTTGACCATGCGCGGGCTGCCATAGGCTCCCTTGAATTCGGCATGGATGGACTGAATCAGCGCGAGCATCT
>JAJXUI010000058.1 GCA_021782995.1 Pseudomonadota bacterium
TTCGACTTTGTGCGAGGTATTACTTTTATATTGAGTCAGCCTACTCAGCCTCGCGGCCTTTCAAACTGTGCACTCAACCCGCATACCCACACTAATCGATTGTTTTAGTTAACTTTTAAAGAGCCATTACGCTTTCGCGCTTGCCGCCGTAGCAGCGAAGAGGTGCGCATTATACAGATCGTTTTTTCCTCGTCAACCTGTTTTTGCAAAATTCTTTTTCGTTGGTTGCGGGGGCAGGATTTGAACCTACGACCTTCGGGTTATGAGCCCGACGAGCTGCCAGACTGCTCCACCCCGCGTCAGCGAAGGTCGAACTATAGCAAACCAATATTGATACGTCAAATCCAATTGTGCTTTTCCGAATCTGATGGTCATTACTGAGTTTCATCAGATGGAATTATGTTTGAATAAACTGTTACTAGTTATTGATCTTTATCAATCCACTACATTCTCATTCAGCTAAAATCAGCAAACTCTAAAATAGCTAAGACAAAAAATACTAGTGTCACTATCCAATTATGCAAACACTCGACACTTTGGTATCAGCTGCAGGATTACTTACGACAGTTTCCTTCATCCCACAGGTAATTCAAGTCTGGCGGACGCGTCATACCAAGGATATTTCATTGGGGATGTATGCAATTTTTACTGCCGGTGTTGGTCTATGGCTGGTCTATGGAATTTATTTATCATCATGGCCCATCATTTTTTCTAATGGAATCACTTTTTTGCTGGCAGGGACAGTACTGCTCATGAAATACCGTTTGGGATGAAACGACGCCAACAAATCTTTTAATATATTCAAGTTATGTTCGCATTCACCAGCAAACTTTTGCGCTCGATCTTTGATCGCACTGATAATCCAAATGGCATTGTTTGCTTTCATTGTGGTGAATTGTCTCGTCCCAAGGATACGGTTTATGTTCTTTTTGAGGGAGCGCGCCAGCCTGTATGCTGTTTCGGATGTGCAGCCGTACTGAAAACAGTTGAAGAGCTTGACATGACGGTTGAATACAAAGCCAGCAAAGCACAGTATTTTAAAGATAGTTATACAGGCAAACTCTAATCCGATGTCATCTGGAATTAAAAAATTTACTGAGCAGCATGACATGCTTTCCATATCAGGCATGCACTGCGCTGCCTGCCATCAGATCATTGAGTTCAGGATGCAAAGACTGGATGGGATCAGCAATTTCCGTATAAACACTGCATCACATCGAGCCAACATTACCTGGAATCCCGAAAAAATCAGCCTTTCCAGAATCATTGAAGCCATCACATCGCTAGGATATGGCGCAATTCCAGTGGATAGCACAGGGAAAGCGGATAATAGAGAACATCGAACCAGTGTGTGGCGGCTGTTTGTTGCGGGCTTCGCCATGATGCAGGTCATGATGTATGCCTTGCCCGCTTACCTGGTCCCAAACCCACAGCCTGATGGAGATCTGACACCCGATATAGACTTGCTATTGAAACTGGCAAGTCTGATTTTATCCATTCCAGTAGTCACTTTTTCTGCAAAACCTTTTTTTGCGGCTGCATTGCGCGATATAAGAAACGCTCATATTGGCATGGACATTCCTGTATCTATTGGAATTTCAGTTACCTTCCTGGCCAGTATCTGGTCAACCTTTAACGGCGGGCCGGTCTATTATGACTCACTCATCATGTTTGTTTTCCTCTTATTGGCAGCGCGCAATATTCAGACCAACGTTCACAATAAGAGCTCCGCAGCACTCCGCAGACTGACCTCCCTTCTGCCATTAATGGCTGATTACATTCCAAACTATCCTGGAGACATGCGCACAGAAAAAATTGCTGCCAGCCAAATTACAGTAAAAAGCTATTTACTTATTGAGCCCGGCGCAACCATCCCCGCTGACGGTAAAGTCATCTCTGGAATGAGTGAATGTGATGAATCACTGATGACCGGAGAATCAAGGGCAATTGCAAAGCAAGCAGGAGATCAACTCATCGCTGGCGCCATCAATCTAAACCGACCACTGATCATGCAAGCCAGCAAAGTGGGTAATGAAACTCAATTATCCTCACTCGTTCGAATGATGGAGAGCGCGGCCGCGGAGAAGCCCCCTCTCGTGCAACTGGCAGACCGTTATGCAAGTCATTTTCTCACTGCAATTCTTGCACTGGCGTTCATTTCCGGCTTGATATGGTGGCACTTTGATCCCGACCGGTCGGTCTGGATCGCCATTACCGTTCTCGTTATCACCTGCCCCTGTGCGCTTTCTCTTGCCACACCCAGTGTCATGTCGGCCACCATCGGCCAACTCTCCAAACATGGCGTACTGATCGCCCGTGGAAGGGCCATAGAATCACTCGCACACGCCACCCACTATGTATTCGACAAAACCGGCACTTTGACCCAAGGCAAATTAAAACTGACAAGCAAAATTATAAATAGATTGCCGGATGAGCTTGATGAAGCAAGGCTTGACCATCTCATACATGCAATTACTGCCACCTCAAATCACCCGGTAGCCCGTGCGCTGTTTGATGCACACCCGATAACTTCGCCATTAAACGAAAAAATCGAGATTGATGATTTTAATGAGATCCCTGGTGGCGGCATCGAAATCAGCGCCAATAAAAGGAAATACCGCTTAGGTAACCTGAACTTCATAAGCCAGATGACTGGAAGCAAATCAGAATTTTTTACCGAGTTTGCTCATATGACGCACGCCATACTTGCAGATAGCGAAAACATTATCGCCATCTTTACACTCGAAGATACGATACGGGAAGATGCCCGCAAGCTTATAGACGCACTCAAACTACAAGGGAAAAATGTCCTGCTGCTATCCGGTGATCAGTCCGAGGTTGTCAAACATGCCGCAACCGAACTCGGCATTTCTGTCGCATTCGGAAATTTGAGCCCCGAGGATAAATTTAATAAAGTCAAGGAATTACAGAATTCTGGAGCACTTGTTGCCATGATAGGAGATGGTATCAATGACGGCCCGGTATTATCGATCGCCAATGTCTCAATTGCCATGGGAAGAGGCGCGCCAATTTCACAGGCACGCAGCGACATGGTTTTGATTTCCAATGATTTACGTGATCTGGAATATGCAGTTAACCTGACGAAATCTGCACTGGAACTGATACGGCAAAATCTGGGCTGGGCGATTGTCTATAATTTGATTGCCATACCCGCTGCCATTTCAGGCCTGTTACTTCCCTGGCATGCGGCGATTGGAATGTCACTGAGCTCCATTGCGGTAGTCTTGAATTCACTCAGAATTTTCAGGATTTCCGGCAAAATCGAACCACAAAAATATGTATTACCCGGGAGTTCAAATGATTATTGCCCAATACCTGCATGACACAAGATCCGAGAGATATTCATGAATATTTTGTATTTACTCGTTCCATTAAGCATTTTTCTTGTATTCCTGATTGGCCTGTTATTCTGGTGGGCCTTGAATAATCGACAATTCGACGATCTGGAAGCCAAGGGCAGCCAAATCCTTGAGGAAGAAGAAATCAGGCAAAACAAATAGTACTCGTCATCACGCTGCTCAATCGTCCTTCAGGATTTCCTGTTCAAGTGCATGAACATCTACCCGGTAATAACGCCCGCCTGAGTCTTCAGGCTTGATTTTTCCTTCTCGCTCAAAGGCCTTGATTGTTCTACTGGCCGTTTCCATCGTCATGCAAAGCATGGAGCCAATATCCTCTCTTGAAAACAGGGTAGACATTTCCGGTTTGGCGGCAGTTCTCATTTTCAGCAGCAATTTTGCCAAGCGCGCCCGGGCTGAGCCTGAAGTAAGCTCTGCCATCCACTCATCTGCCTCACTGACAGTCAAATGCCATCTTTCAAGCAGTTTTTGGTGCAGCATAGGCGATTGAACATCCAGTTCCTTGATCAGCTTTACCGGAATCCGGCAAGCAACTACTGGCTCGAGTGCAATCGCATCATATTCATACTTATTGGCTACTACCACTTCCAGTCCACCAATATCACTCGGCCGCAGGATGCGCATAATGCGCAATTCACCGTTTTGGCGCAGCCGATTTAACTTAACCAGGCCGGAACGAATGGTAAATACGTGATGCCCTTCATCACCCTGCCTGAAAAGTACTGAACCAGCAGGGAAAATAACATCATCTATATAGTTATGTACTCGATCGAACTCATTATCGGTCATCCCCGAACACAATGAGCTTTCCCGTACACTACAACTGTTACAACGAGCCATGTCGAGCAAACTAACCTTAATATCACCGATTTTCATAAACAATTACAATCAATTAATTTTCTGTGCACCGCATAAGTAGAAATATGCGAATAATATTATTTCTGAATAAGTTAGCTTGCTGCTTTTTCCAACATGAGCATAGAATTGATCTAGATCAATACAGTTGAGATCTGGATTGTATATCATCAAATCATAATATTACTTTCATTTTTTCTGGGCCAACTACATGAGTGACACTATGGAAAATACCTACAATTATCGCGTTGTTCGTCAGTTCGCTATCATGACCATTGCTTGGGGCTTTATTGGTATGCTGGTTGGCGTACTGATAGCCGCCCAGCTAATCTGGCCTGATCTCGACTTTGGATTGCCCTGGCTCAGTTACGGACGTCTGCGACCCCTGCATACCAATGCCGTCATCTTTGCATTCGGCGGCAGTGCACTCTTTGCAGCTTCCTATTATGTCGTCCAGCGTACCTCCCATGCCCGGTTATTCTGCGACAAACTCGCAGCCTTTACGTTCTGGGGATATCAGGCCGTAATTGTATCAGCAGTCATTACCTTGCCGCTGGGTATTACCCGTGCCAAGGAATACGCTGAACTGGAATGGCCAATCGCCCTGTTGCTGACTGTGGTATGGGTCGCTTATGCGGTGGTATTTTTCGGAACACTGGCCAAGCGCAAGATTGAACATATCTATGTCGCCAACTGGTTCTTCGGTGCATTCATCGTTGTCGTTGCAATGCTGCATGTCGTGAATGCTGCAGTACTGCCAGTCAGCATGTGGAAATCCTACTCGGTATATGCTGGTGTACAGGATGCCATGGTGCAATGGTGGTATGGCCATAACGCTGTTGGCTTCTTTCTGACAGCAGGCTTCCTCGGCATGATGTACTACTTCATTCCCAAGCAGATCAATCGCCCGGTCTACTCGTACCGCCTGTCCATCGTGCATTTCTGGGCTCTGGTTTTCACCTACATGTGGGCGGGCCCTCACCATCTGCTGTATACCAGCCTGCCTGACTGGGCGCAGTCTCTGGGTATGGTTTTCTCCCTGATTCTGCTTGCGCCTTCCTGGGGCGGCATGATCAACGGCATCATGACTCTTTCAGGCGCCTGGAGCACTTTACGTTCCGACCCCATTCTGCGCTTCCTGATCGTATCCCTGTCCTTCTACGGCATGTCAACCTTTGAAGGCCCGATGATGTCGATCAAGACCGTGAACGCCTTGTCACACTACACTGACTGGACCATCGGCCATGTACATTCCGGCGCACTGGGCTGGGTGGGCTTCATCACCATCGGCAGTATGTATTACCTGATTCCGCGCCTGTTTGGCCGCACCGAAATGTACAGCAAGAAACTGATTGAAGTGCATTTCTGGGTTTCCACCATCGGCGTCGTTCTGTACATCGCCTCCATGTGGATCGCAGGTGTGATGCAGGGATTGATGTGGCGTGCAGTGAACGATGACGGCACCCTGACCTACACCTTCATCGAATCTGTAAAAGCCACCTTCCCCTATTACGTGATCCGCCTCGGAGGTGGTGCACTCTATGCCAGTGGCATGCTGATCATGGTGTACAACGTCGTGAAAACAATTGCTGCAGGCAAGATAGAAGATGCAAAAATTCCTGCACTGCCAGCAGCAGCTGCACACGCCTGAACTCAGAAGCCTACAGGAGAAGACTAATGAACAAATTTACCCACGAGTTGATTGAGAAAAACATCGGCTTGCTGATCATACTGACATTCCTGGTAGCTGCAGTAGGCGGCATTGTGGAAATCGTACCCCTTTCATTCCAGAAATCGACCACCCAGCCGGTTGAGGGCCTCAAGCCATACACTGCGCTGCAGCTCGAAGGACGCGACATCTACCTGCGTGAAGGCTGCTATGGCTGCCACTCGCAGATGATCCGCCCGTTCCGCGCCGAAACTGAACGTTATGGACATTACTCTGTTGCGGGTGAAGCGGTATATGACCATCCGTTCCAGTTCGGCAGCAAACGTACCGGCCCGGACCTGGCACGTGTAGGCGGCCGCTACAGTGATGAGTGGCAGCGCGCCCACCTGGAGAATCCGCGCGATGTCGTGCCTGAATCCAACATGCCGGCATACCCCTGGTTGACCCATGCCAAGCTGGATCCCAAGGATATCCAGCCCAAAATGCGTGCCATGCGTACACTGGGTGTGCCCTATACCGACGCTGAAATCGCTTCAGCCCCGGAAGACATTACCGGAAAAACCGAGCAGGATGCACTCGTAGCCTACCTGCAAGTCCTGGGCACCGCGATCAAGAACAGAAACTGACCCTTGGAGATCAGAATGGATACTTCACTCCTCAACAGCATCATTACCGCGATCAGCTTCGTGCTTTTCCTGGGCATTATCTACTGGGCTTATGCCGGAAAAAACAAAAAGAAGTTTGAAACAATCGGCAGATCACTACTCGAAATCGATACTGACAAGACGGAGAAATAATCATGGCAGATTTTGTAAATAACTGGCTGGGCATCGTCCTTACGGCAGTAGTCGTAATCAGTATCCTTGCATGCGGCATACTGCTGATCATGCAATCCAAGATCAAGGTGAAAGTCGGTGCAGACGGCAAACCGCTACCGGTTGAAACCACTGGCCACGTATGGGATGTGGACCTGCAGGAAAACAACAATCCACTGCCCGGCTGGTGGATGAACCTGTTCTACATCACGCTTGTGTTTGCAGTTGTCTACATGCTGCTGTATGGCGGCTTTGGCAGCTACAAAGGCGTTCTGAACTGGTCCGAAAACCAGGAATACACTGACGAAATCAAGGCTGGTGATGCCAAGTATGGCCCGCTGTTCCAGAAGTTCATGGCAATGGATATCCAGGCTGTCGCCCGTGACCCGCAGGCACATGAAATTGGCGAGCGCCTGTTCCTGAATAACTGCGCACAGTGCCACGGTTCGGATGCGCAGGGTGTCAAGGGTTTCCCCAACCTGACAGACAAGGACTGGCTGTATGGCGGCGACCCGCAAACCATCCTCACCACCCTGCATGAAGGCCGCAATGGCATGATGCCCCCCATGGCAGATGCTGTGGGAACGCCCGAAGATGTGCTTAACGTAGCCAATTACGTACTGAGCCTGTCCGGTTCCAGGCATGATGCCGACAAAGCCAAACTGGGCAAGGCCAAATTTGCAGCATGTGCAGGTTGCCATGGTGAAAATGGCCAGGGCATGCAGGCAATGGGCGCACCGAACCTGACTGACAAAACCTGGCTGTATGGCGGCAACATCGAATCCATCGTTGAAACCATCAACAAGGGCCGTACAAACACCATGCCTTCATACAAGGGCGTGCTGGGCGAGGACAAACTGCACCTGCTGGCGGCGTATGTCTGGAGCCTGTCCAATCCGGCAACAACAAACGATGCTGCTCCTGCAAAATAAAAATCCATGAACAACCAATCAGAAAATCAGCCAGTTCGGGAAATTGAACTGGCACTTTTTGAAACCCATAAAAAGGTTTATCCACGCGCAATATCGGGTTTTTATGCAAATTTGCGCTGGATCATGGTCTGGTTTACCCAGATCCTGTTTTATGGCACGGCCTGGCTGACATGGAATGACAGGCAGGCCATCCTGTTCGACCTTGCCGCCCGAAAGTTTTACATCTTCGGGCTGGTCTTCTGGCCGCAGGATTTCATCTATCTTGCGGTTCTCCTGATTATTTCCGCCCTGCTGCTGTTCCTGGCCACGGCCATGGCAGGGCGTGTTTTCTGCGGTTACGCCTGTCCGCAAACGGTCTACACCGAAATGTTCATGTGGATCGAGCGATTGATAGAAGGCGACCGCAATGCGCGCATCAAACTGGATGGAAAACCGCTCTCTGCGCGCAAGTTTGCCCTCAAAGGTCTCAAGCACTTTGTGTGGATATCCCTCGCACTGTGGACCGGATTCACCTTCGTCGGATACTTTACGCCCATACGCGATCTTGCAACTGAAATCATCGCCAACACACTTGGTCCATGGCAGATTTTCTGGATCCTGTTCTATGGCCTGGCCACGTATGGAAATGCGGGATGGCTGCGTGAACAGGTATGCAAATACATGTGTCCCTACGCGCGTTTCCAGAGCTCCATGTTCGACAAGGACACACTGACTGTCACTTATGATGCCGAGCGTGGAGAGCCGCGTGGTGCCCGCAGCAAGAAGGCAGATTACAAGTCACAAGGTCTTGGAACCTGTGTCGATTGCAACATCTGCGTACAAGTGTGCCCAACCGGCATCGATATCCGCAAAGGCCTGCAGTACGAATGCATAGGTTGTGCGCTATGCGTCGACGCTTGCAACCAGGTGATGGACAAGATGGAATATCCAAGAGGACTGATCCGCTACACCACCGAACATGCCATGATAAACAAGCTGGACAACAAGGGCATATTGCAGCGCCTGCTGCGTCCGCGCGTCAGGATCTATTCCAGCATCCTGCTTGGCATCATCATAGCGTGGTCCATGGCGATCGCATTCAAGTCGCCGCTGAAATTTGACGTCATCCGCGACCGCGGCCTGCCGCGAATTACTGATACAGGCGCCATCGACAACGTATATCGCCTGCAAATCATGAATACCGATGAAAAGCCACGCCATTACACGGTTGAAGTCAGTGGCATGCCCGGCATCAGTATTGTTTCTGAAGCCGACTTTAACATGGCTGCCACGACTTCCAGATCTGTCGCAACCCGAGTACGCGTCCCTCCAGAAAGCGGACAGAAAGGCTCCAACAAAATCCGTTTCACGGTACGCGATGTTGACAACCCGAAGGTAGAAGTCTCGGAAAAGGCTGCCTTCCTGATACCAAGGTGAAAACAACATGAACCCATTCTACGTCCCCGTAAAAACCAAAAAGGAAATCTGGTACAAGGAACCCTGGTTGCTCGCCGTCATTTCCGGCCCGCTCATCGTGGTCATCGCCAGCTTCATCTCCTTCTTTGTGGCCTGGGATCACTCGGACAAAGTGCTGAGCAAGGATTATTACAAACAGGGCCTGAATATCAACAAAACCATCGAGCAGGATGCAAAGGCTTACGAATGGCAAGTCCATGGCACGTTGCAATTCAATGCCCAAGGCAACAAAATCACGTTCGAACTGGAAAGCCAGGGCCGGATGCCTGACACCCTGGAACTGGACATCTCGACCAATTACCATGCAGCCGAATTCGAGACCATGCAGAAAATAATCCTGAGCCGAGTCAACAAGCACATGTACGAAGGCGTTCTCGGCTCAACCATCCCGGCCAACATCGAAGTTTGGCATCTCAAGGTAGATGGTGGCGCATGGCGACTGACTGGAGACTGGGTAAACCCCTACCGTCAGCCTTATAATATGAAACCGCAGAATTAAAATGAAGCCGCAGAATTAAATAAATAAACCAAAAAATTTCAGGGAGAAAATAATGAGCAACATCAAGCTGGACGAAACAATTTTCAGTATCCGCAGGCTACTCATGAGTGTGCTGTGGCCATCCTTCCTCATGGCCAGTGTTTCCATGGGCGTACTGTTCGGCCTGTTTGAACCCGGAACCCTCGCACTGCGCGACGATACCCTCGAGTTGAGCAATACTGTGATTTACACCATTGCCTTCTTCATCATGTGGCTCCTCGGCGCGCTATCAAGCGGGCTGACTGCCTTGCTGATGTGCAAGTCCAGATAAACAGCACCTCCTGCAGTTGATGTGCGTATGTTAAGTATCTTTTGCCATGACTCGTACCTTGCCTAACATAGAAATATCGGAAGAACTCATACGCCGTTTTGATGCACTGGGTCCGCGATACACCTCCTATCCGACCGCAGACAGATTCAACAAACAGTTCAGCGAGCAGGGTTACATTGGCTATCTCGAGCAAGCCTCCTCAGCGCCGCTTTCCCTCTATGTGCACCTGCCGTTCTGCGCCTCCATCTGCTATTACTGCGGCTGCAACAAGATCATCACCAAGGATCACGGTCGCTCCGCCAAATACCTGCGCTACCTGGAAAAGGAAATGTCCATGGTGGCGTCCCACCTGAAACCGGGACGCAAGGTCGTGCAGCTGCATCTGGGGGGCGGCACACCCACGTTCCTCAGTGAAGCAGAATTGCGCGACCTGATGCGCATGCTGCGCGAGCATTTTGAATTTTCAGCAGCAGCCGAGCTTTCCATCGAAATCGACCCGCGCACCGTGAATGACGAAATGCTGTCCATGCTGGCCAGCCTCGGCTTCAACCGCACCAGCCTCGGCGTGCAGGATTTCGACGAGGAAGTGCAGAAAGCCGTGAATCGAATCCAGCCCGTGCCCATGGTTGAGCATGCCATCCAGGCCAGCCGTGCCGCAGGCTTTGTCTCGGTCAACTTTGACCTGATCTACGGCCTGCCCAAACAAAACCTGGAAAGCTTCAGCCATACCCTGGATACTGTCATCCGCCTCTCTCCAGACCGTATCGCACTCTACAACTACGCGCACCTGCCCGCGCGCTTCATGCCGCAGCGCCGTATCAATGAAAATGACCTGCCACCCGCTGAAGAGCGCCTGCAGATCTTCATGATGTCACTGCGCCGCCTGCTTGATGCCGGTTATCTCTATATCGGCCTCGACCACTTTGCCAAACCGGACGACGAACTCACTCGAGCACAGGCCAGCAAAACCCTGCACCGCAACTTCCAGGGCTACACCACCCATGCCGAATGCGACCTGATCGGCCTCGGCCTGTCCTCCATCGGCATGGTGGGACGCTCATACAGCCAGTCAGTGAAAACGCTCGATGCCTACTATGAAAAACTTGATGAAGGCTTGCTGCCCGTTGATCGCGGCATAGAGCTCAGCACCGACGACGTGATGCGCCGGCAAATCATCATGAACTTCATGTGCAGCGAACCGATTGATTTTGCGCAAATCAATACGATTTATAATATTGATTTTATTATGTATTTCAAAGACGAGCTGAAGCAGATACAGCCCTATGCCGATGCCGGCTTCATCCAGATCGACAACCACGGCATCACCGTTACCCCCAAGGGCCGCATGTTCGTACGCGCTGTCGGCATGGTGTTCGACAAATACCTGCAGCAATCCACCACCGCACAATATTCCAAACTGATCTGATGCTCACCCCACCCCTCGTCATGGCTGCAATCTCCGCCGGCCTGCTCGGTGGTTTGCACTGCATCGGCATGTGCGGAGGCATTGCCGGCATCCTTACCAGCGCCGGCAAAAAAACCATTCCCATCCTGCCCCACGCGCATCCCTCCAAGCCCCGCCCTGCACTGCGCACCTCTGCATACCTGCACGCCGGCAGAATCAGCACCTATATGCTGATGGGAGCCATTGCAGGCTCACTCGGCAACCTCGGCCTGCGCGTGCACCCCTTCATCTCCATGCACAACGTATTTTTCTTCCTTGGCAACCTGGCACTCGTCTGGCTCGGCCTGCGCCTGTTTGGCTACTCACCCAGCCTGCCCGCATTCGACAGGCTGATCACCAAAGCCATCTCGCTCATCAGCCTGCAGGGCAAATTTTCCCTGCCGCAACAAACACAAAAGCGTCCCTACTTCGTCGGCATGGCCTGGGGACTCTTACCTTGCGGCCTCGTCTATGGTGTGCTGCCGTTTGCCCTGTTCAGCGGCAACGCACTCGCCGGAGCAACCCTGCTGCTGCTGTTCGGCCTTTCTGCATTGCCGCACCTGCTATTTGCCCAAAGCATTGCCGGTTGGAACCGCAAAAGCAATCTGCCCGCACTGCTGAAATACACAGGCGCCAGCCTGCTCACCAGCATCGGCCTCATTGGATTGTGGTGGAGCTTCAACATGCAGGAAATGCCCGCATTCCTGTGCGTAACAGCAACACACTAACAAGCTGTCAGAAAAACATTCGCAGAAAAATTTTGGGACACCGGGTGTTCTACGCTAAAATGCGCGCTGCGCCCCGGTAGCTCAGTGGATAGAGCAACCCCCTCCTAAGGGGTAGGTCGGACGTTCGATTCGTCTTCGGGGCACCAAATTTCTATTATATTTCATCATATTACTCACACACGAAACTTGGCTTACAGATTCGGCAACATTCAATTAACTGTGCCAATTGTGCCAAGAATGTGCCAACAAAGTTGCTTGAAATACCCAGC
>JAJXUI010000022.1 GCA_021782995.1 Pseudomonadota bacterium
TGAGCGAATTGAAGCTGTGCAGGAATTTCATAGGCTGCGGTCTTCCATCACATAGCCCATGCCGCGTATGGTATGGATCAGCTTGTTGTCAAAACCGTCATCGATCTTGCCGCGCAAGCGACGCATCGCCACTTCCACCACATTGGTATCGCTGTCGAAATTCATGTCCCACACCTGTTCGGCGATGAAGGTGCGCGACAGTACTTCTCCCTGTCGGCGCATGAAAAGGTGCAATAACGAGAATTCCTTGGCGGTAAGGTCGATGCGCGCATCCCCCCGGGTAGCCCGGCGGCGCACCGGGTCCAGCTCGAGGTCGGCAATGCGCAGCACGCCGGCTTGTTGCAGCTTGCCGCGGCGCATCAAGGTGCGTATGCGTGCAAGCAGCTCCGAGAAGGCGAAGGGTTTGACGAGGTAATCGTCCGCACCCAGCTCCAGTCCTTTTACCCGGTCTTCCACCTTGTCGCGTGCGGTCAGGAAGATCACGGGTGTCTCCTGTGTGCGGCGCAATTCCTGTATGACCTGCCAGCCGTCCTTGCCGGGCAGGTTGATGTCAAGCACGATGATTGCATATTCACCGGTCTGTGCCAGATGCAGGCCGTCGATGCCGTTGCGTGCAAGATCCGTGACAAATCCGTTCTCGCCCAATCCCTTTTTCAGGTAGTCGCCGGTTTTGGTTTCGTCTTCAATGATCAGTGCTTTCATATCCCTGATTTTCCATTTTCCCAGATTACAGAATTGTAATTTCCGTGTCGGTTGAGTGTCCGGCTATCAAGAATAAGATAGCTGCCAGTCAGGAGCAACCATGACTGGCCAGTGTGCTGGCAGCGGATGTACACCAGGTCGGGACTGGCGGTGTGTCGTAATTTATTGATTATATTATATTAATGGAGATCGAGAAATGTTCAAACAGATGATGCAGGGAATGGTGGCAGTGATGTTGCTGGGCGCAGCACAGGTTGTGCTGGCTGGAGGCATGCAGGGCATGGGCAATATGGACATGGGTACACAGGCCTTGGCGGCCGAAGGCCAGATGCATCAGGGACACGGCATGGTGAACAAGGTCAATGCACAGTCGGGCAAGATCAACATCACGCATGAACCTATCGAAAGCATGGGCTGGCCGCGGATGACGATGGACTTCAATGTGCAGGACAAGGCAGAGCTGGCCAATATCAAGCCCGGCATGAAAGTGGATTTCGAGCTGATGACAAAAGGCAAAGGTTATCGCATTACGAAGATAGCACCGCAAAAGTAAAGTACAGGGAATCACCGCGTTGCACAGAACGCCCCGCCTTGCGGGGCGTTTTTTTGTATGGCGTTGCGCTTGACTTTATTCCTGATGGAACCAGAATGGATGCTTGTGTATCGAATGCGTTATCAATCTGGAAAAGGAAAAGAGCATGAAGGCGATCAAAACCATTATTCCCGCCACTTCCCGTAACCACTGGGTGGGTGACGGTTTCAACGTGCGTCCGGTTTTTGGGAATATGGCTTTTACCCCTGACATCAGCCCGTTCCTGATGTTTGACTATGCTGCGCCCCGGCATTTTGACGCGACCCCGAAAAAGCTGGGGGTAGGCCCGCATCCTCACCGTGGTTTTGAAACGGTGACCATCGCTTTCCAGGGCGAAGTTGAGCATGGTGACTCGGTGGGCAATCGCGGCGTGATCAAACCCGGTGATGTGCAATGGATGACGGCGGCGTCAGGCATCGTGCATGAAGAATTCCTGTCGACGGAATTTTTGCAACGGGGTGGTACGCTGGAGATGGCGCAGCTATGGGTGAATCTGCCGGCGAAGGACAAGATGACTCCCCCGAAATACCAGTCGATACTGGCCAGTGAAATTCCCGAGATTGCGTTGCCGGACGGGGCGGGTTCCGTGCGGGTGATTGCCGGTGATTATGCAGATACCAGAGGCGTGGCCAGCACGTTCAGCAAGGTCAACCTGTGGGTGGTGGCGCTGCGTGGCGGCAAGACTGTCGAGTTGCCTTTGCTGGCGGGACATAACGCGATGCTGTTTGTGCGCCGGGGGGCAATCGAACTGGAAAAGCAGGCACTCAATGAGGGTGACCTGGCGATACTCGAAGAGACTGGCGAGCATGCAAAGCTGCTTGCGAGCCAGGACAGCAGCATCATCATGATGGGCGGAGAGCCGATTGCGGAGCCGATTGTGGCGATGGGGCCCTTCGTGATGAATACCGAGCAGGAAATCCGTCGCGCGATGATGGATTATCAAAGCGGGCAGATGGGACGCATTGCGGTTTGATCCGCAGTATCAGATCATGTTTGAATGGTTGGCGCACACAAGTCATCAGTGGGGGGAATCTTGTTCAGAAAAGGCACGATATTGAAATATGCCGGTATACCAGTTGGATTGCTGGCAATTGCGGTTTTTCTCTCGGGCTGCAGTACCAGTCGATTTCTGGATGGCAAGGAGCATGGGCTGGGAGAGATTGCATTGGTGACGGACGTGACCGTGTTGCATGAACAGTCTTCGGGGTTGCCGCAAGTCATCGTGGATGCCGATATGCATATCGCCAATGGCCTGGAAAATACCGCAGCCGGCATACTCGCAAAAAAAGGTTATCAGCCGTTGCCGGTGATTGCCAGTTCAGGTTCGGGATTTTTTGCGGACCAGCAACCGCTGGAGGTGTTTCCCGAGCTGCGTTTCGCGTCGCACCAGGCGCCCAATATGCCGCCATTTGGCATGTATGTCCGGTCTTCCTATGCAAATCTGCCGTTACTGGTCGCCGCGCATCGCAAGTCATTTGATCCGCGGCTGGTTTTCCCCGACCGCCACGGCAAGCCCCTGCCGATGCTGGTGATGACCGCCCGGGGCAAGACCGAAAATGGCGGAAAGCCGGGCATGCATATGAGCATGGGGAGCAATGTGATATTGAGCAAGGGCGCTCGCGATGCGATCAGTGTGGAAGCCTTTGAAAAGAATACGTTTATACTGGATGTCAGTCTGCTGGAGGGCGGCTCTGGCAAGCTGTTATGGCAGGCTAGCCGCAGCATCAAGGCTGAGGCGGATATCCAGCATTTTGTGGGCACCCTGGAAACGCTGTTGCAGGACTTCCCGGTCGCCAGGCAAATATCTCAATAATGAAATTCAATTGCGGGTCGCGGTGAGCCTGGTTTATGCGAACAGGATACCCACCGCCACCTTGCGATCTTCCCCGGTCAGGATGTTATAGGTACGGCAGGCTGCCGGCGTGCTCATGAACTCAACGCCGATCCCAGCTGCGGTCAGCGCCTGGAAGAGTTGCGGATGGGCAAACAGGTGCTGCGGGCCGCTGCCCAGAATGACGACTTCGGGCTTGAACTGTAAAAACTGGCTGAAATCTGCTGTGGTCAGCGCGGCAAAGCGGCTGGCGCTCCAATCTTCGAAAAGCGTTTCAGGGGTCACGATCAGCGGACGGCTGTAGCGTTGCTGGTTGACCTGGACATAGCCTTCGCCATGTGCGGTAAAGATGTTCAGGCCGGCAGTGTTGGCGAGGTGGAATTTCAAGCATTGCTCCAGTTGAAAACTTGGCGGGGCCGGGCGGCAAAAGCCCGCAACGGCGGGAGTCCGGTTTGCTCGCCGGGGCTGGCTCGGTTAAAATTAGCGCCTTTGCGGGCTCAGTATTGCTCAGTATTGGCAAGGCCTGCAGGGAATTTTACCCGACTGCGACTTCAAGTCAAAAAAATCCGGTACCGCAAGTCAATAAATCCGGCCCTGGCAACCCGAAAGATCATCGTGAGCACCGATAAATCATCTGAAATGAGTAACATGCGCCCCATCCTGAAATCGTCCAAGCTGGCGAATGTCTGCTATGACATCCGTGGTCCTGTGATGGCGCGAGCGAAGCAGATGGAGGAAGATGGACACCGCATCATCAAGCTGAATATCGGCAATCTTGCACCATTCGGTTTCGAGGCGCCGGAGGAAATCCAGCAGGACGTCATCCACAATATGCCGAATTCGGCCGGTTACTCCGAATCCAAGGGCATGTTTTCCGCGCGCAAGGCGATCATGCACTACAGCCAGCAGAAGAAAATTGCCGGCGTGGGCATGGATGACATTTTCATCGGCAATGGTGCATCCGAGCTGATCACCCTGTCGATGCAGGGGCTGCTGAACACCGGCGACGAAGTGCTGGTGCCGGCGCCGGATTATCCGCTGTGGACCGCATCGGTTTCGCTGGGCGGCGGCACGCCTGTGCATTACCTGTGTGATGAGCAGAGCAACTGGATGCCGGACCTGGATGACATGCGCAAGAAGATCACATCGAATACGCGTGCGATCGTCATCATCAACCCCAACAATCCGACCGGTGCGCTGTATTCCGACGAGCTGCTGCTGCAGATTATTGAACTCGCCCGCCAGCACCAGCTGATCATCTTTGCCGACGAGATTTACGACAAGGTGCTGTACGACGGCAATACGCATACCTCAATTGCCTCACTGGCGGATGATGTGCTGTTCGTCACGCTGAATGGCCTGTCGAAAAACTACCGTGCCTGCGGTTACCGCAGTGGCTGGATGATCGTTTCCGGCCACAAGAAGAATGCCAAGGATTATATCGATGGACTGAACATCCTAGCATCGATGCGCCTGTGCTCGAATGTGCCGGGACAATTTGCGATTCAGACTGCACTGGGCGGTTACCAGAGCATCAATGACCTGGTGGCGCCCGGCGGCCGGCTGACACGGCAGCGCGATCTGGCATACGACATGATCACCGCGATTCCTGGCGTGACCTGCATGAAGCCCAAGGCTGCACTGTACCTGTTCCCGAAGCTGGACCCGAAAATCTACCCGATCGAGGATGACCAGAAATTCATCCTTGAGCTGCTTGAAGCCGAGAAAGTGCTGTTGGTACAGGGAACCGGATTCAACTGGATCAAGCCGGATCATTTGCGCATTGTCTTCCTGCCGAATACGGATGACCTGACCGAGTCGATTTCGCGCATCGCACGCTTCCTTGAGTCATATCGCAAGCGTCACGGGAAATAATTTAATTTAATGAGGTAGTTATGAAGCCAATGAATGTAGGCCTGCTGGGCATCGGCACTGTCGGTGGCGGTACGTATACCGTGTTGAAACGCAATGCTGAAGAAATCAGCCGTCGTGCCGGCCGTCCCATCAATATCACAATGGTTGCCGACAGGAATCTGGATCTGGCGAAACAGGTGACCGGCGGCGCATGCCGCATTACCGATGATGCTTTTGCCGTGGTGAATGATCCGGAAGTGGATATCGTGGTCGAGCTGATCGGTGGCTACGGCGTGGCCAAAGAGCTGGTGCTGAAAGCATTGCAAAACGGCAAGCATGTGGTCACTGCCAACAAGGCCTTGCTGGCAGTGCATGGTACTGAAATTTTCACTGTCGCCCAGCAGAAAGGCGTGATGGTGGCGTTTGAAGCGGCAGTGGCCGGCGGCATTCCCATCATCAAGGCGGTGCGTGAGGGTCTGGCTGCGAACCGCATCGAGTGGATCGCCGGCATTATCAATGGCACCACCAACTTTATTCTTTCCGAAATGCGCGACAAGGGCCTGAGCTTTGACACCGTGCTCAAGGAGGCGCAGCGCCTGGGTTATGCCGAGGCTGATCCGACTTTTGATATTGAAGGCGTGGATGCCGCGCACAAGATCACCATTCTTTCCGCGCTGGCCTTCGGCATTCCGGTGCAATTCGACAAGGCGCATGTGGAAGGGATTTCCAGGCTGGATGCGACCGACATCAAATATGCAGAGCAACTGGGCTACCGCATCAAGCTGTTGGGCATTACCAAACGAACGGCAGAGGGGGTTGAGCTGCGCGTACATCCGACGCTGATCCCTGCGAAGCGCCTGATCGCCAATGTGGAAGGGGCGATGAATGCCGTGCTGGTGCAGGCTGATGCAGTGGGTGCAACATTGTATTACGGCAAGGGTGCGGGTGCGGAACCTACTGCAAGTGCGGTGATTGCCGACCTGGTGGATGTGACCCGCATGCATACTGCAGATCCGCAGAACCGCGTGCCGCACCTGGCGTTCCAGCCCAACCGACTGGCCGACCTGAAAATATTGCCGATGGATGAGGTGCAGACCAGCTATTACCTGCGCATGCGCGTGCAGGACAAGCCGGGTGTGCTGGCCGACATCACGCGCATCCTGGCCGATGAGCAGATTTCCATCGATGCGGTGATCCAGAAAGAGCCGGGCGAGGGCGAAGAGCAGGCCGACCTGATCATGCTGACGCACCAGACGCGCGAGAAGCGTATCAACAGTGCCATCGCTAAAATAGAAAATCTGAATGTGACCAGTGGCAAGGTGACGCGCATTCGTCTTGAGGAACTGGGCAAGTAATATGAAATACATCTCGACACGCGGTAACTCTCCCGCCAGAACTTTCACTGAAATCCTGCTCGGCGGTCTGGCGCCGGATGGCGGACTTTACCTGCCTGAACATTATCCTCAGGTGACACGTGCCGAGCTGGATGCATGGCGCAATCTTTCCTATGCGGACCTGGCTTATGCGGTGCTGTCGAAATTTGCGACTGATATCCCGGCAGCGGATCTGAAGGCCATCATCAGCAAGACTTACACCAGCGAGGTGTACAGCAATGGCCGTGAAGATTCCGATTTTAGCCAGATCACGCCGTTACGTACGCTGGAACCGGGCGTGCATATCCTCGAGCTGTCCAACGGGCCGACGCTGGCGTTCAAGGACATGGCGATGCAGCTGCTGGGCAATCTGTTCGAATATGCGCTGGCGAAACAGAAGGCAGAGCTGAACATCCTCGGTGCCACTTCCGGGGATACCGGGTCGGCTGCGGAATATGCGATGCGCGGCAAGCATGGCATCCGTGTATTCATGCTGTCACCCAACGGCAAAATGAGCGCGTTCCAGCGTGCGCAGATGTATTCGCTGCAAGATGCGAACATTTTCAATATCGCGATCAACGGCATGTTCGATGATGCGCAGGACATGGTGAAGGCAGTATCCAACGATCATGCATTCAAGGCGGATTACAAGATCGGCACGGTGAATTCGATCAACTGGGCGCGCGTATCGGCGCAGATTGTTTACTACTTCAAGGGCTATTTTGCCGCGACAAAGTCCAACGACGAGCAAGTGGCCTACTCGGTGCCTTCCGGCAATTTCGGCAACATCTGTGCCGGTCATATTGCGCGCATGATGGGTTTGCCGATCGGCCAGCTGATATTGGCCACAAACGAGAATGATGTGCTGGATGAATTTTTCCGTACCGGCGCCTACCGTCCGCGTGATACCCGGCACACCTATGAAACCAGCAGCCCGTCGATGGACATTTCCAAGGCGTCCAATTTCGAACGTTTCGTATTCGACCTGGTGGGCCGCGATGGCGCGAAGGTGCGCGAGTTCTGGGGCGCAGTGGACAAGGGCGGCTCCTTTGATGTCAAGCAGACGCCTTACTGGGATGCGTTGCCAGCATTCCATTTTGCTTCCGGCCACAGCGCACATCAGGACAGGTTGAAAACCATCCGCAAGGTGTGGGCGGATTATGGCGTGATGATAGATACCCATACTGCTGACGGCTTGAAGGTGGGGCTGGAGCAACGCCGTCCCAGCCTGCCGCTGATTTGCCTGGAGACTGCATTGCCGGCGAAATTCGCCGAGACCATCATGGAAGCGCTGGATCGTGAACCCGAGCGCCCCGCCAAACTTGCCGGTATCGAAAAACTGCCGCAACGTTGTGAAGTGATGGATCCGGATGTGGTCAAACTCAAGGCATTTATCTCAGCCAACGTGCCACGCTGAACTTGATAAACGGGAGGGTGTGATGCCGACCGAAACCGATGTTTCCTCAGTTGCCCATGTCATCCAGCTGGCGGTGGCGCCGGTGTTCCTGCTGACCGGCGTTGGCACCATCCTGAATGTGATGGCAAACCGTCTGTCACGCATCGTCGATCGTTACCGGGTGCTGGAAAAAATCCAGTCCAATGGCGAATTTTCCGATCTGCACCAGGATGAGATGCGGGTGCTTGCACGACGCGAGCGTATCATCTACCGCGCGATCAGCCTGTGTACGCTGAGTGCATTGCTGGTTTGCGGCGTGGTGGCATCGCTATTTGTCGGGGCGGCGTCAGGCATGCAGATGACGCGGCTGGTATCCTTCCTGTTTATCGGTGCCATGCTGTCATTGATCATTGGTTTGCTGGCATTGTTGCGGGAAATCTATATTGCGACCGGCACGATGCATCGCATTGGGGAGCATTCATGAGTGATGTACCGGAAAGCAAGGGTGATGCATCTGCCGAAATTCCCGGGAATCCCGATAAACCATCGCGCAAGCGCTGGAAGAAGTGGCTGATTGAGGCTGTTATCGTGATCGTTGTCATTGCCGGCATCAGGCTCTGGCAGCAGCGCAATATGGTGCAAGGCCCGGCGCCCGCATTGCAGGGTGTAGCGCTTTCCGGCAGTGGCTATCAATTGCCTGCACACCCGGAGAAACCGGTGCTGGTGCATTTCTGGGCAACCTGGTGCCCGGTCTGCCGCGCAGAGCAAGGATCCATAGACGCAATTTCCAGTGATCATCCAGTGATTACTATTGCATCGTGGAGCAAGGATGAAGATGAAGTCCGCAAGTTTGTTGCAGAGCAGCATTTGAAATTCCCGGTGATCTATGACGCGGATGGCCGTATCGCCAAGCGTTGGGGAGTATATGCGGTACCGGCAAGTTACATAGTGGGACAGGATGGCAATATCAGTTTCCGGGAAACCGGATATACGTCAGAGTGGGGATTGCGGCTGCGTTTGTGGCTGGCGGGAAAGTTATAGCATGACCACCTGGTTGCGGCCCTGCTGTTTTGCCATGTACAAGGCTTCATCTGCGATATTGATCATGTCATCAAGCGAATTTTTCAGGGTAATCGTCACGCCAATGCTGACGGTCATGCGCAACGTTTCATTCTCATTCAGGGGGATTGTCAGGTTTTCAATCGTCTGGCGCACCCGGTTCATTGTTTCCATCGGGGCATTGTTGTTGACTGCCACCACACAGAATTCTTCTCCGCCCATACGCGCCACGATGTCGGTTGCACGGAAACTTTTCTGAACTGCATGCGCCACTGCAACCAGCGCAACATCTCCAATATCATGCCCGTGCGTATCGTTGATGCGTTTGAAAAAATCGATATCCAGCACGGCGATCATCAGCTGTATGCTTTTCCTTACGGCGCTGCTGAACAGGGCATTACCCATTTCATAAAGGTAGCGGCGGTTATAAAGCTTGGTCAGGTAGTCACGATTTGCCTGCTCCTGGATGATGCGCAAGCTGTCCAGGTAATCGAGACGGGCATTGATGCGGCTGACAAACTCTTCCTTGATGAAAGGATGGTGGATGATGTCTTCGGCACCGGCCTTGAAAAAGCGTACGCCGCTGAAATCATTTGAATTGGTGGTAATGCCGAGGATTGCCAGCTTGCTGCCGGAGAAACTGGCCCGCAATTTCATGCACAGTTCCACGCCATCCATGTCTTTCAGGTCATAGCCTGTCACGACAACGGAGATGTCATTGTGCTTTTCCATGATCTGCAATGCGGCGGTACCATTCTCTGCTTCATATACATCCAGCCTTTGCGTGGCGAGAATGGATTTCAACTGCGTGCGGAATCCAGCGTCCCGCTCAACCAGCAGCACCATGGCATTCATGTTGCGCAGGATATGAATGACACTTCGCTGCACGATCGCCATCGAACCGGGTGACTGTTTGGTAACGTAATCGACGATGGGCTTGGCTGAAATATGTTCGTGCGTGGCGGAATCCAGTGAGCCGGTCAACACGATGGTAGGGATATTGCTGTTCAGGACAAAATCGACTGCTTCGCCCTCTTTTGCGTCAGGCAGGTTGAGATCAACCACGGCCACCTGGTATTTCGCTGGATTTTCGTCAATCAGCTGCTTGCAAGCCGCGAGGGAGCGGGCAAGGTCTACGGGGAGGTTTACTGCAGATTTAAGTGCGTTTTTGACGACAATGCCGATGGTGGCGCTATCGTCTACGACCAGTATTCTTGATGCACCTTGTTCCGTTTTATCCATTCTTTATTTTATTGATATAGATGCATGAGGATTGAATTGTGCGTGGGATTATAACCATTAATCAAGTTTGCCGGTGGCGCGAGTGTTTATCAGGACATACTGATGAAGAATAAAATTATCAATAATATCAATGTGATATGAAGTGATGGATAAAATGGGCGGTATTGTCGTTTGGCCAATTGACGCGTGCACTGGAAAAACAGAGGGTAGTTAAGCAAGGATGGAGTGATGATGTGGCTGCGACATCACATCACGTTACGCGTGATATGAGTCTTCGCCGCAAGGTAAAGGGATATTTTCAGCCGAAGAAATGAAGGAGGTTGTGGCTGCGACATCACATCACGTTACGCGTGATATGAGTCTTCGCCGCAAGGTAAAGGGATATTTTCAGCCGAAGAAATGAAGGAGGTTGTGGCTGCGACATCACATCACGTTACGCGTGATATGAGTCTTCGCCGCAAGGTAAAGGGATATTTTCAGCCGAAGAATTCCTTTACCTTGTCCATCCAGGATTGGGCGCGGGGGCTGTTGTCCTTCTGGCTGAGGGCTTCGAACTCGCGCAACAGTTCCTTTTGCCTTTCAGTCAGCTTGACTGGTGTTTCAAGCACGACATGGCAATTCAGGTCGCCATGTGTATTGGTACGCATACCCTTGATGCCTTTGCCGCGCAGTCGGAAAATTTTACCGGACTGGGTTTCGGGTGGAATCTTGATACGCGCGGTACCATCCAGCGTCGGGATTTCAATTTCCCCCCCCAGCGCAGCGGTCGTGAAGCTGATTGGCATTTCGCAATGCAGGTCATCCCCGTCACGCTCGAAAACGCTGTGGTGCTGGATATGGATTTCCACATACAGGTCACCTGCTGGTGCACCATTCATGCCGGCTTCGCCGTGTCCGCTGTGACGCAGGCGCATGCCATCACCAATGCCTGCAGGAATCTTGATTTCAAGCGTCTTGTGGTGCTTTTCGCGGCCACTGCCGTTGCAAGTACCGCAGGGTGAGCTGATGGTCTTGCCGCTGCCGTGGCAGCGCGGGCAGGTTTGCTGGATCGAGAAGAAGCCCTGCTGCATGCGTACCTGCCCCTGTCCGCCGCAAGTCTGGCAGGTAGTGGGAGAGGTGCCCGGCTTGGCGCCGCTGCCATGGCAGGTTTCGCATTCCTCATAAGTCGGAATGCGAACTTGCTTGGTCGCGCCGCGCGCAGCTTCTTCCAGTGTGATTTCCATGTTGTAACGCAGGTCCGCACCGCGTTGTGCATGGCTGCGCCCACGTCCGGCACCGCCGAAAATGTCGCCGAAGATGTCGCCGAAATCAAAACCGCCGGCGCCGCCAAAACCTCCGCCACCGAATCCGCCTCCACCCGCGCCACCTGCTGCATGGCCATACTGGTCATAGGCAGCGCGTTTCTGGTCGTCAGACAGCACTTCATAAGCTTCCTTGGCTTCCTTGAATTGTTCCTCTGCTTTCGGATTGTCCGGGTTGCGGTCGGGATGGAATTTCATCGCCAGCTTGCGATAGGCCTTCTTGATGTCATCTGCCGATGCATCCTTGTTCACACCCAGAATTTCGTAATAGTCTCTTTTCGACATGGCTCTATATCGCACAAAAGGCACAGGATCCGGAAATCACGCATCTGCGTGGCTCCGAAGCCTGTGCCTGGGTTAACAAATATTACTTCTTGTCGTTCTTGACTTCGGTAAACTCGGCGTCAACCACGTCAGCTTCATCCTGCTTGGCACCGCCCGCCTGATCGCCGCCTGCAGCACCCGCCTGGGCCTTGGCCGCTTCTGCTGCCTGCAGTTTCTCAGCCAGCTTGTGTGCGGCGGTGGAAAGCGCTTCAGTCTTGGCGACGATAACATCCTTGTCGTTGCCCTTCATGGCTTCCTCAGCATCTTTCAGGGCATTTTCGATCGCGGACTTTTCGTCAGCTGAGAGTTGTTCGCCGTATTCCTTCATCGACTTGCTGGTGGCATGAATCAGCGTATCGAGCTGGTTGCGTGCGCCGACGATCTCCATGGCCTTCTTGTCTTCGTCGGCATGCAATTCGGCATCCTGCACCATGCGCTGGATTTCTTCCTCGCTCAAACCCGAGCTGGCCTGGATCTTGATCTTGTTTTCCTTGCCGGTGGCCTTGTCCTTCGCGCTGACATGCAGGATGCCGTTGGCGTCGATATCGAAAGTCACTTCAATCTGCGGCATGCCGCGTGGTGCGGGCGGAATGTCGGTCAGGTTGAACTGTCCCAGGCTCTTGTTGCCTGAAGACATCTCGCGTTCACCTTGCAGCACGTGGATGGTCACGGCAGACTGGTTGTCGTCGGCAGTGGAGAACACCTGCGATGCCTTGGTCGGAATGGTTGTATTTTTCTTGATCAGCTTGGTCATCACGCCACCCAGGGTTTCAATACCCAGGGACAGCGGAGTCACGTCGAGCAGCAGCACGTCCTTCACCTCGCCCTGCAGCACGCCACCCTGGATTGCAGCACCCACGGCCACGGCTTCATCCGGGTTCACGTCCTTGCGTGGCTCCTTGCCGAAGAATTCCTTCACCTTTTCCTGCACTTTTGGCATGCGGGTCTGGCCACCGACCAGAATCACGTCGGCGATGTCGGATGCGGAAACGCCTGCATCCTTCAGCGCGATCTTGCAAGGCTCGATGGTGCGGGCGATCAGCTCTTCCACCAGGCTTTCCAGTTTGGCGCGGGTGATCTTCACTGCAAGGTGTTTCGGACCAGAAGCATCTGCAGTGATGTAGGGCAGGTTCACTTCTGTCTGTTGTGCGGAAGACAGTTCGATCTTGGCCTTTTCTGCGGCGTCTTTCAGGCGTTGCAGCGCCAGCATGTCCTTCTTCAGGTCGATGCCGTTTTCCTTCTTGAATTCCTCTACCAGGAATTCGATCACGCGCATGTCGAAGTCTTCACCGCCGAGGAAGGTGTCGCCATTGGTGGACAACACCTCGAACTGGTGTTCACCCTCGATTTCGGCGATGTCGATGATGGAGATGTCGAAAGTACCACCGCCGAGGTCGTACACGGCAATCTTGCGGTCGCCTTCCTGCTTGTCCAGGCCGAAGGCCAGTGCAGCTGCAGTCGGTTCGTTGATGATGCGCTTCACATCCAGGCCGGCAATGCGGCCGGCATCCTTGGTGGCCTGGCGCTGGCTGTCATTGAAGTAGGCGGGTACGGTGATCACGGCTTCGGTAACGGACTCGCCCAGGTAATCTTCCGCAGTCTTTTTCATCTTCATCAGCACTTGTGCGGAGATCTCGGGCGGGGCGATTTCCTTGTCGCGTACTTGCACCCAGGCGTCGCCGTTTTTGGCCTTGGTGATGCCGTAAGGCACCATGGAGATGTCTTTCTGCACCATCGGTTCTTCAAAGCGACGGCCGATCAGGCGCTTGACGCCGAACAGCGTGTTCTTCGGGTTGGTGACTGCCTGGCGTTTGGCTGGGGCGCCTACCAGCACTTCTCCATCTTCCATATAGGCGATGATGGAGGGAGTGGTGCGTGCGCCTTCTGCATTTTCAATGACCTTGGGCTTGCCGCTTTCCATCACTGCCACGCAGGAATTGGTTGTGCCAAGGTCGATACCGATAATTTTTCCCATTTTGAAATCCTTTCGATTTTTGTATTTTATAATCCGCTGTTGCTAATTTGTGGATGCAATCCGCTTATTTCAAGTGCTTTGCCTGTTTCAGGCAGATTATTTAGGTTTGGCAACGGTCACCATTGCCGGGCGCAACACCCTGTCGCTCAGTGAATAGCCCTTTTGCATCACGCTGACCACCGTGTTGGCCTCCTGCTCACTCTCGACCATGCCGATGGCCTGATGCTTGTGTGCATCATATTTTTCGCCGATCGGGTTGATTTCCTTGATGTTGAATTTCTCGAACACGCTGGCCAGCTGCTTGCGTGTCAGTTCCATGCCTTCCTTGAAGCTTTCCACGGTGGCGGTTTCCACGGTCAGTGCGGCCTGCAGGCTATCCATCACGGCCAGCATTTCATTGGAGAAACGCTCCACGGCATATTTCTGCGCCTTGCTCACATCGTCCTGTGCGCGGCGGCGGATGTTTTCGCCTTCTGCCTTGGCATACATCCAGGCGTCGTAATGTTCCTTGGCCTTGAGTTCCGCCTGCTTCAGCATTTCCTCCAGACTGGGCATGACTTCAGCTGCATTGTTTGCATCCTTGCTGTTATCTTCGGGCTGGCTGGTTTCATTGTGTTGCATCGTTTCCTCCAATTTTTCGGTTCCCCATAAATGGGGATATATCCCCTTACTTCAAGTGGGTGCATGAAAAAAATATTATCGTGCGATAATGTCTTTTTATTTAACAGTTTAGATTGCTTCTGCAAGGGGTTTGCTCTTGGATGGGGGCGGTACCAGATCTTTCAATGACTTCTAGCCATCCCCGTTATTACTGGCGTATCGCCGGCTTCTATTTTTTCTATTTCGCTTTTGTCGGGATGTTTTCCCCCTACTGGAGCCTGTATCTCAAGTCGCTCAAGTTTGATGTGGTCGAAATCGGGGTGCTGATGTCCATCCAGCCGGTCATGCGCATGATTGCACCTGCGATGTGGGGTTGGCTGGCAGACTATCTGGATAACCGTCGCCTCGTTATACAGTTCGCGGCGCTGTGTAGCGTACTGGCGTATAGCGGGGTGTTTTTATTCAAATCCTATGCCGGACTTTTTCTGGTGATGGCGTTGATGAGCTTTTTCTGGAGTGCCTCGATGCCACTGGTCGAGGCAACCACGCTGACGTATCTCGGCAAGCATGCCGCGCGTTACGGGCGCTTGCGTTCATGGGGGTCGGTCGGTTTTATAATTGCCGTATTGGGACTTGGCTATTTATTTGATTATATTAGTATAAATTGGATATTGTGGGCTGGGCTGGCCATCATGCTGGGAATATTGGTGTTTGCCCGGCAGATCCCGCCGACAGAGGTGCTGGCACATCATACGGATAGTCAGCCAATTTTGCGTATCATGATGCAGCCGCAGGTACTGGCATTGTTTGTCGCTTGTTTGCTGATGGCGGTGGCGCATGGTCCTTACTACACTTTCTTCTCGATTTATCTGGTGGAACATCATTATTCCAAGGCTGCAGTCGGCATGCTGTGGTCGCTGGGTGTGATTTGCGAAATCGGGGTGTTTGCGTTCATGCCGTTGCTGATGCAGCGCTTCAGCCTGGCACATATCCTGATGGGCAGCCTGGCGTTGGCGGTGCTGCGCTTCCTGCTGATAGGGTGGCAGGTGGACACCCTTGGTTTGCTGCTGTTCGCGCAGACACTGCATGCGGCAACCTTCGGCGCTTATCATGCGTCGGCGGTTGCATTGATTCATCACTTTTTCCAGGGCAGGCACCAGTCCAAGGGGCAGGCGTTGTTCGGCAGCGTCACCTATGGCATGGGCGGGATGCTGGGTGGCTTGATGAGCGGTCCCCTGTGGCTGCACTGGGGTGCCAGCATCATGTATTCATGCAGCGCACTGGCAGCACTGGCAGGATTGTTGCTGATGTTCTGGCATGTACGTCGACTGCAATTGGGCTAAGGCGCGTCAAGCTGGAACTTGTTTCAGTTGCGGCAATGCGCTGCCTAACTGGCGGCATGGCTGAAGAGGGATGGCGTGCTGCCGGGGGTGATCGGGCCGGAGAGTAGGCATGGGTTGCTGGAAATGGCATATCGTCGGGCTCCGTAAACCCCCTGTGTGTCTGGTATTACAACCCCAGGCTGTGGCATAATTCGCGGCTTACTTTGGGGTATTTGCAATGAGCAAACAGACACTTTACGACAAACTCTGGAATTCCCACGTGGTGCGCACCGAGCCGGATGGCACCGCGCTGATCTACATCGACCGCCAGCTGGTGCATGAAGTCACCAGTCCGCAGGCATTCGAAGGGCTCAAGCTGGCCGGGCGCAAGCCCTGGCGCGCCGCCTCGATGCTGGCGGTGCCCGACCACAACGTGCCCACGGTGCGCCGCATGGAGCGCATCCATGACCCGATCTCCCGCTTGCAGGTCGAAACGCTGGATCAGAACTGCAAGGACTTCGGCATTACCGAGTTCAAGATGAACGACCCGCGCCAGGGCATCGTGCATGTGATCGGCCCGGAACAGGGCGCCACACTGCCCGGCATGACAGTGGTGTGCGGTGACTCGCATACCAGCACGCACGGCGCATTTGGTGCGCTGGCACACGGCATCGGCACTTCCGAGGTGGAACATGTGATGGCCACACAATGCCTGGTGGCGAAGAAATCGAAGGCCATGCAGGTCAAGGTGGAAGGCAGGCTGGGACTGGGCGTGACTGCCAAGGATGTCGCGCTGGCAGTGATCGGCAAGATCGGCACCGCCGGCGGCACCGGCTATGCGATCGAGTTTGCCGGCAGCGCGATCCGCGGCCTGACGATGGAAGGCCGCATGACGCTGTGCAACATGGCGATTGAAGCCGGGGCGCGCGCCGGCATGGTGGCGGTGGACGACACCACGATCAATTACGTCGAGGGCCGCCCCTATGCGCCCAAGGGCGACAACTGGGACAAGGCAGTGGCGTACTGGAAAACGCTGCGCAGCGATGAAGGTGCAAAATTCGATGCGGTGGTGGAGCTGGATGCGGCGACCATCCGCCCGCAAGTGACCTGGGGTACGTCGCCGGAAATGGTGACATCGATTGATGGTCGCGTGCCGGACCCGGCATCCGCGCCGAATGCCGTGAAGCGTGGCGATTGGGAGCGTGCGTTGAAATACATGGGTCTGCAGGCCAATACGCAGATCAGCGATATCCAGATCGACAAGGTATTTATCGGCTCCTGCACCAATGCACGCATCGAGGACATGCGCGAGGCCGCTGCGGTGGCCAAAGGCAAAAAAGTGGCCGCCAATGTGAAGCTGGCCATGGTGGTGCCGGGCTCCGGCCTGGTAAAGGCACAGGCCGAGAAGGAAGGGCTGGACAAGATTTTTATCGAGGCGGGTTTTGAGTGGCGCGAGCCTGGCTGCTCGATGTGCCTGGCGATGAATGATGACCGGCTGGAGCCGGGTGAGCGCTGCGCTTCCACTTCCAATCGCAACTTCGAGGGGCGGCAGGGACAGGGTGGGCGTACGCACCTGGTCAGCCCTGCCATGGCGGCTGCAGCAGCGATTGCCGGTCATTTTGTGGATGTGAGCAGAGCATGAAGAAATTTGAGTTGTTGAATGGGCTGGTGGTGCCGCTGGATCGTGCCAATGTGGATACCGATGCGATCATACCGAAGCAGTTTTTGAAGTCGATCCAGCGTTCCGGCTTCGGCCCGAATGCGTTTGATGAGTGGCGCTATCTCGACCATGGCGAGCCGGGCATGGACAACAGCAAGCGCAAGATCAATCCGGATTTCGTGCTGAATTACCCGCGCTACCAGGGCGCACAGGTTCTGCTGGCGCGTGAGAATTTCGGCTGTGGCTCGTCTCGCGAGCATGCGCCGTGGGCGTTGGATGATTATGGCTTCCGCGTGATCATTGCGCCGAGCTTTGCCGACATTTTCTTCAATAACTGTTTCAAGAACGGCCTGTTGCCGATCAGGCTGGATGCGGCAATTGTCGATGGCTTGTTCAAGGCAGTGGCGGCGAAGGAAGGGTATAAGCTGACGGTCGATCTGGAAAAGCAGGCGGTCAGCACGCCGGATGGCGTGAGCTATGCGTTTGAGGTGGACCCCTTCCGCAAGCATTGCCTGCTGAACGGCCTGGATGATATTGGCCTGACCTTGCAGCATGTGGATGACATCAAGACATTTGAGATCAAGCACAAGGCGGCGCAGCCCTGGTTGTTTGTTTGAATTGTAATATATTGAATATATTAAATATTTAGGATTTATTATGAAAATCGCAGTATTGCCGGGTGACGGTATCGGTCCGGAAATCGTGGCGCAGGCGGTCAAGGTAATGAACGTGCTGAAGTCGGAAGGCATGAAGATCGAGACGGAAGAAGCCTTGCTGGGTGGCTGTGCCGTGGAAGCAGCCAAAGACCCGTTCCCCGAGGCTACGCAAAAGCTGGTCAAGGCGGCTGATGCCGTTTTGCTGGGTGCGGTGGGCGGCCCACAGTGGGACACCAATCCGCGAGAATTGCGTCCGGAACGCGGCCTGCTGCGCATCCGCAAGGATCTGGGGTTGTTTGCCAACCTGCGCCCGGCCATTCTCTATCCCGAGCTGGTCAGTGCTTCGACACTGAAGCCGGAAGTGGTTGCCGGCCTGGACATCCTGATCGTGCGTGAACTGACCGGTGACATTTATTTCGGCCAGCCGCGCGGCATCGAGATCCGCAATGGCGAACGCTACGGTTTCAATACCATGCACTATAGCGAGAGCGAAATCCGCCGCATCCTGCATGTGGCTTTTGGTGCTGCACGCAAGCGCAACAGGAAGGTGTGCTCGGTCGACAAGATGAATGTGCTGGAATGCACGCAGCTATGGCACGATGTGGCCGACGAGGTGGCGAAGGAATATCCGGATGTTCAGCTTACACACATGCTGGTGGACAATGCAGCGATGCAGCTGGTGAAAAACCCCAAGCAGTTCGACGTGATGGTGACCGGCAACATGTTCGGCGACATCCTGTCGGATGAAGCCTCGATGCTGACAGGCTCCATCGGTATGTTGCCCTCCGCTTCGCTGGACCAGAACAACAAGGGCCTGTATGAGCCCAGCCATGGTTCTGCGCCGGACATCGCCGGAAAAGACCTGGCCAATCCGCTGGCCACCATTTTGTCGGCCGCGATGATGTTGCGCTACACCTTTGCTGATGAGGCGAATGCGTCTCGAATTGAAAATGCAGTGCGCAAGGTGCTGCAACAGGGCATCCGTACCGGCGACATTTATGAGGCCGGCATGAAGAAAGTCAGCTGCACCGCGATGGGTGATGCGGTTGTGGCGATGATGTAACTTAACATATTGATTATATTAAATATTTCAGGGTGATTCGATGAGAGTGGGTCTGGTGGGCTGGCGTGGAATGGTGGGCTCGGTGCTGATGCAGCGCATGCGTGCCGAGAAGGATTTCGACCTGATTGAGCCGGTATTTTTCACGACTTCCAATATCGGCGGTGAGGCGCCTGCCGAAGGTCGCGGCGCGAAGCTGAAAGACGCGATGGACATCAGCGAACTGAAGGCGATGGATACCATCATTACCTGCCAGGGCGGCGATTACACCACCGAAATATTTCCAAAATTGCGTGCGGCCGGCTGGCAGGGATACTGGATCGACGCCGCCTCCACGCTGCGTATGGAGGACGATGCGGTGATCATCCTTGATCCGGTCAATCTGGACCTGATCAGGAAATCGCTGGCCAATGGCGGCAAGAATTACATCGGTGGCAATTGCACGAACAGTATTTTGTTGATGGGGCTGGGTGGTCTGTTTCATGCCGGGCTGGTGGAGTGGGTATCGTCGATGACCTATCAGGCAGCATCCGGTGCTGGTGCACAGAACATGCGTGAATTGCTGAAGCAGATGGGCATGGTGCATGCTTCTGTGGCAGATCTTTTGAATGATGACAAGTCGGCAATTCTGGAAATTGACCGTCGCGTGGCTGAAGCGCAGCGCGCTGATGCGATGCCGACCGAGTATTTTGGCGCGCCACTGGCTGGCAGCCTGATTCCCTGGATCGACAAGCAGCTGGAAAACGGCCAATCGAAAGAGGAGTGGAAGGGTCAGGCCGAGGTCAATAAGATCCTGGGCACCGCAAAGCGCATCCCGGTGGATGGACTGTGCGTGCGCATCGGCGCAATGCGCTGCCATAGTCTGGCATTGACTATCAAGCTGAAAAAGGATGTGCCGCTGGCCGAGATTGAAAAGCTGATCAAGGGCGGCAATCCGTGGGTGAAATTTGTGCCAAATGACCGTACCCTGTCAGTCAAGGAGCTGACCCCAGTCGCTGTGACAGGCAAGCTGGATGTGGCTGTAGGGCGTGTACGCAAAATGGAGCTGGGGCCTGAATATCTGAGTGCATTTGTCTGCGGCGACCAATTGCTGTGGGGGGCGGCAGAGCCATTGCGGCGCATGCTGAGAATTCTGCTTAATAAATAAGCGGAATCAGGCTAATCAATAGCCGAAAAATTGGATTATTTCCTTTTGGAAATGACAGGTTAACGCATCAAGTTAAAGAACATTTTAGCTTGCATCTATAACTCCATGATGTTAATCTGAATAGCAAGGCAAAATAGATGAGGATACAAAGTGCTTAAAACACTGCTCAAAATTACCGGATTACTGGCGGCATTAACTTGGTTTACCTGGGTAAATGCCGCAACAATGGGCGGCGTCAGTGTGATGTCAGCGTTGGGTCAGCCGCTAAAGGCAGAAATCCTGCTGGGTGACATTGGCAAGGGTGACAAGTCCTCCATTGCAGCAAAGCTGGCCTCAGTCAATGACTTCAAGAATGCCGGTATCGATTATCCTTATAGCCTTCCCAAACTTACCTTTGCAGTTACAAGCAATAGCGCAGGTGATGCCGTTTTGAGCATGACCTCCACGCAACCGGTCAACGATCCTTTTGTTTCCTTGCTGGTGGAACTTAACTGGTCTTCCGGCAAAATGCTGCGGGAATATACTTTCCTGCTGGATCCGCCGGGATTTACCGCAGAGCAACCCAAAGCGGCTGAAGTCAAGCCGGTAGAGCCCATGGTGCCTGTGCAGCCGCCAGCAGCTGTGGCCGCAGCGCCCATTCCAGATATGGTGCCTGCCGCAAACGAAAATGTACCGCCTGTGGCAGCCGAGCCAGCGCCGATGGTTGCGGCCGCACCAGCCGAAGGTCAGGAACAGGCTCAGCCTGAAATGGCCGCAGCGAGCGCAACAGAACAGGCTGCCAGCGAGCAGGCTGTTGCTGGTGAAGTAAAGCCTGCTGAACAGGTGGATGTGCAGCCTTTGACAGAGGCAAAACCGGCAGAAGAAGCGCCTGCTTCCGTTCTTGTGGAAAAAGGTGACACGCTGGGGCGGATTGCAGATGGCCTGAAGCCGGTAGATGTCAGCCTGGAACGCATGCTGGTTGCATTGTATCGTGCAAACGTCAAACAGTTTGATGGCAAGAACATGAATCGTATCCGTGCTGGCAAGATCTTGCGCATGCCGGAAGCCGGGGAAATCGAAAAAATCACACAAAAAGCTGCTGTGCGCGAAATTCACGCCCAGGTCGCTGACTGGCAGGAATATCGTCAGAAACTCGCTGCCGCACAAAATGAAGTGCCGGTTGCTGAGGCGTCACATCAGGAGGCGACAGGCAAGATCAGTACAGCAGTAGCCGAACAGGCACCAGTCATCAAGGAAAACGCCAAAGAAGTACTGAAGCTTTCCAAAGGCGAATCGCTGGGCGACAAGACTGTTGCATCGGGCAAAGGGCTGACCAAACAGGAAATGCTGACTGCCAAGGCTGACGATAGCGCAGCAAAAACCAAGCAGGTCCAGGAAAACAAGGCCAAGATTGAAAAACTGGAAAATATCAGCAAGGAAGCCAGCAAGCTGGTTGAGTTGAAAGGTCAGCCAGTGCCTGAAAAGCCGGCCTCAGCACAGGAAGCAGCGAAACCTGCTGTTGACGCAAAGCCGGGTGTTGTTACGCCACCGAAACCGAAGGCGCCTGTGCAGCTGCCACCACCTGCGCCAGTCGAAGAGGATTTGATGACGACTGCAATGAATTTCCTGTCATCCTTGCTGGATGATCCCATCTTGCTGGGAGGAATTGCAGCCGCTGTGCTGGGTATAGGTGGCCTCGCCTTTGTGATGGTTCGTCGCAAAAAGGGCGGCGTAGCTCAAAAAAAAACAAAAAAAAATGAGGATGTAGGCTCTGCAACCGGCAGCTGGCGCGTGCCGGTGCCACCATCCCCGGATACCGGTGACTTTACCCAGGTTGCCTCTTCTTCAACAATCAATGCAGTACCAGCCCCGGTAGCACCTGCAGTTGATGATGTTGACCCTATAAGTGAAGCAGACCTGTTCCTGAACTTCGGCCGTGATGTGCAGGCAGAGGAAATTCTCAAGGATGCACTGTCCAAAACGCCAGGTAACAACCAAGTCAAATTGAAGCTTTTGTCCATTTATTCTGGTCGCAAGGATGTCAAATCCTTCTCCAGATATGCTCAGGAAGTGAAGGATTCCGGGGATACATCAGCCTGGGAACGTGCGGCAGTAATGGGCAGGGAGATCGATCCGTCAAATCCGAATTATGGTGGAGTCAAGGGTGAGCCCCGACAGCAGAGGGAGCCAGCAAAGGCAGAGGTGGATTTTGATCTCGGCCTCGGTTCTGCGGCAGCACCCGCGGTCAGCACTTCTGCGGCAGGTGCAGACTTGAAGATGGATTTTGACCTGTTTGGCGGGGATGCTGCGCCGGCTGCCGTCTCAAAAGATGTCGACCTGGAAGTGGATTATGCCAAAACCATGGTTTCATCCCAGCCAATGGCGGCGGCAGATGTCGATGCGACAAGCATATTGTCGCGGGAAGTTGTGGCGGCCGCAGAAAAAGCCTCGCCTATGGATTTCGATGTGTCAGGCATCCTGCCCGGGGAAATGAAAGAGCTTGCTGAAACGTCCAGCATGGATTTCGATGTGTCGGGTTCATATAAGGGGGTAGAGGCAGCGGAATCAGGCATGATGGATTTTGATGTTTCTGGATCAATCCCGAACCCGGTTGGGCAAGATACGGGCAGCATGGATTTCGATATATCCAGCAACCTGAGCATGCCTGGCGAACCTCCGTCTGATTCAGCGATTGATGTCACTACTGCCATTCCCTCAATGGATTTTGGTGACCTGAAATTCGAAATACCAATGGGCGAACCGGAGCAGCCCGTTGCAGCTCAGGCAGCGGTCACCAAGCCAGCGGAAGACGGTGGGCTGTCCTTCTCCCTGGATTTTCCGACTAGCAATATAGATGTCCAGCCTGAGCCAGCGATTGAATCCACATCAAAGTTAGATATGGATTTTGGCAATATCAATTTCAACCTTGATGATGCGCAAGCTAATACAGCTGCAAGCGAAGGAAAGGACGAACATTGGCAGGAAGTTGCAACCAAGCTTGATCTGGCAAAGGCTTACCAGGAAATGGGCGATGCAGATGGTGCCCGAGAAATTCTGGAGGAAGTCGTCAAGGATGGGGATGCAGAGCAGCGTGAATCTGCAGGAAAGCTGTTGCAACAGCTCACTGCCTGACGGATCAGCAGTCTTTTTTGCGGCAGCCGGAATGGCTGCCGTTTTTGTTTGAAGTGCAAGATATGCGCTGATGTCATGAATACCAAATCATTGCCCCGGAGCTTATCCGTACATCCTGTAGTCAGTTTGCTTTCCTGGATCGGATTTCTGCTGGCTTTCCAGCATATGGAAGCTTTTTACATTCAGGTTTTATCCCTGATGCTGCTTTTGCTTGCGCTGCTGGCTGACCGGGAAAAAATGCAGCATATGCTGCACAAAACGCGATGGCTGTTTTACTCGATGTTGTTGCTGTATCTGGTGCCGGTAGCATGGCAGTTTTTCATTGGAGATTTCAATGCGAATCAAGGGGTTGCAGAGGCTGCCTGGGGGCAGGCGACAACAGGCCTGACGCAATGTCTGCATTTGCTTGCCGTACTTAGCAGCCTTATCCTGCTGATAGGGCGTATGGGTACCAGCGAGCTGATAGACGGAATTTATCATCTCATCTCACCGCTGGCATGGTTCGGCATCGATATAAAAAAGCTGTCAGTGCGACTGATGCTGACGATGCAGCAAGTGGAAGTGATGGCGAAATCCAATAATGGACGGCAAGAACAATTACTGGAAGGCATTTTCACCTTGCCGGAGTTTGAAAGTCGTTCCATTGAGCTGGATGTGCACAGGCTGGGTTGGTTAGACAGGCTCCTGATTTTATTTATCTTATTAATTGTATTGTATTTGTTTTCATGAGAATCGCGTTGGGTGTGGAATATGACGGCAGTTCGTATCTGGGTTGGCAAAGCCAGCCTGGTAAAAATACGGTACAGGATTGTTTGCAGGATGCATTGAGCAAGCTCGCTGATGCGCCGGTTTCAGTAATTGCAGCAGGCAGGACGGATACCGGTGTACACGCCAGTGAGCAAGTGGTGCATTTCGAGACGGCTGCCTTGCGTCCGCCGACTGCCTGGGTGCGGGGCAGTAATGCCCTGTTACCGCACGGAATCGCTGTGTTATGGGCGCATGAAGTCGATAATGAGTTCCATGCGAGATTTTCCGCGCAGGCACGTAGTTACCGCTACAAATTGTGCTGCCGTCCGGTCAGGAGCCCGTTGTTGCATGGCAAGGCAGGGTGGTTTCATTTGCCGCTGGATATATCAGCCATGCAAAGTGCTGCTGATTTCTTGCTTGGTGAGCATGACTTCAGTGCTTTCCGGGCTGCAGAGTGCCAGGCCAAATCACCCGTCAAGCAGATGTATCAGCTGAATATCCGCAAACACGGCGAATTGATCGTGCTCGACCTGAAAGCGAATGCATTTTTGCATCATATGGTGCGCAACATCGTCGGCAGCCTCGTATATGTGGGTAAAGGGAAATTTTCCCCTGAATGGATGAAGGAAGTGCTTGAATCCCGCAATCGCAGCCAGGCTGCGCCGACATTTTCAGCCGCCGGACTGTACCTGAGACATATCAGCTATGACCCTAAATGGAAGCTGCCGCAACTTTCAGTGGATGAGTGAAACCAGGCAATGATTGCCCGAATCGATTAAAATCGCATTTTCCTTCCAGCAATACCTGCAAGCATTCCAACATGACACGGATCAAGATTTGCGGCCTGACCAGGACTGAGGATGTCATTGATGCCGTATATTGCGGCGCTGATGCCCTGGGCTTTGTTTTCTACGAGAAAAGTCCGCGCCATGTCACCCTTGAAAAGGCAATTCAGCTCACCGAGTTTGTGTTTCCATTCGTGTCGCTGGTGGGGTTGTTTGTCAATCCGGAAGAAGCCTATGTGCGTGAAGTGTTGAAATTTGTGCCACTGGATGTACTGCAATTCCACGGAGAAGAATCACCTGAATTTTGCTCGCGATTTGGCCGCCCGTACCTGAAAGCGGTCAGGGTGAAGCCGGGGCTGGATTTGATACAATACGCGACCTTGCATCAGGGGGCCCAGGGATTGCTGCTGGATGCCTTTGTTGAAGGTACCCAGGGAGGCACAGGAGTCACTTTTGACTGGACGCTGGTACCACAGGATTTACCGCTGCCGGTCATATTGTCTGGCGGGTTGCAGGCCAGCAATGTCAGTGAGGCGATGTTGAAGATCAGGCCTTATGCGGTGGATGTGTCCAGCGGGGTGGAATCGGCAAAAGGAATAAAAGATTCAGGCAAAATTGCAGCTTTTATCAATGAAGTCAACCGGATGGATTTACAGTTGTCCGGCCGTAAGGATGCCTTGCGCGGGCACCGTCGGACAGTGCGATAAAAAACTCTGCCCTGGAATGAGGGGGCATGAAAACGAGAGGAAGAGTTGAGTTACAGTTATCCGGATGAACAGGGCCATTTTGGCCCATATGGCGGCATTTACATGGCCGAGACGCTGATTCCTGCGGTGGAAGAGCTGCGCCAGCAGTATCTGCGTTTCCGGGATGACCCGGATTTCAAGGCTGAGTTTGCATATGAGCTTAAGCATTATGTCGGCCGTCCCAGCCCCATCTACCATGCTAAACGACTGTCAGACAGCCTGGGCGGGGCGCAAATCTATCTCAAGCGGGAAGACCTTAACCATACCGGCGCGCACAAGATCAACAATGCGATTGGCCAGGCCTTGCTGGCAAAACGCATGGGCAAAAAACGGGTGATTGCTGAAACCGGTGCGGGCATGCACGGCGTGGCAACGGCGACAGTGGCGGCCCGTTTCGGCATGGAATGCATCGTCTACATGGGTGCGGAAGATGTGCAGCGCCAGGCACCCAATGTGTTCCGCATGAAGCTGCTGGGCGCGAAAGTGGTGCCGGTGGAAAGCGGCTCGCGTACCCTGAAGGATGCCTGCAATGAAGCGATACGCGATTGGGTCGCCAACGTGGAAAGCACTTTCTACATTTTTGGTACCGCCGCCGGCCCGCATCCCTATCCGATGATGGTGCGCGACTTCCAGTGTGTAATAGGTGAAGAATCCAAGGTGCAGATGGTCGACATGGTTGGCCGTCAGCCCGATGCGGTGATTGCCTGCGTTGGGGGCGGTTCGAATGCGATCGGCATCTTCCATCCTTATATAGATGTGCAAGATGTGCGCCTGATCGGTGTGGAAGCGGGCGGACATGGCGTGGCCAGCGGCCGGCATGCCGCACCGCTCACCGCCAATGCGAAAGTGGGTGTGCTGCACGGGAATAAAGTCTATTTGATGCAGGATGAAAATGGCCAGATCATCGAAACGCATTCCATTTCCGCAGGTCTGGATTACCCCGGTGTGGGTCCGGAGCATTGTCTGCTGAAAGACATTCATCGCGCTGAGTACGTGGCGATCAACGACGATGAAGCCATCGCTGCGTTTGATGCGCTATGCCGAAATGAAGGCATTATCCCGGCACTTGAGTCCAGCCATGCTCTGGCGCATGCGATGAAGATTGCGCCGACCATGGGCAAGGACAAGGTGCTGCTGGTCAACCTGTCTGGCCGTGGCGACAAGGATATGAATACGGTGGCGAAAATCAAGGGTATTACGTTATGAATCGCATACAAACTACCTTTGACAGGTTGCAGCAGGCAAAGCGCAAGGCGCTGATTCCTTTCATCACTGCAGGTGATCCCTCGCAGCAGATGACGGTGCCGCTGATGCACGCGCTGGTGGAAGGTGGGGCGGATATTCTGGAGCTGGGTGTCCCCTTTTCCGATCCGATGGCGGATGGCCCTACGATACAGCGCGCTTCCGAACGTGCGTTGAAAAATGGCATGAGCTTGCGTGGCACGTTGGAGATCGTGGCAGAGTTCCGCAAGACAAACCCGCAAACGCCGGTAGTCCTGATGGGCTATGGCAATCCGATTGAAGCCATGGGTTGGGAAACATTTGCACGGCGTTGTGCGGAAGTGGGTGTGGATGGTGCACTGACGGTGGATTTTCCACCTGAAGAAAGTCATGAGGCGTTCGAGCATCTGCAGCGCCACGATATTGCGCCGATCTTCCTGCTTGCACCGACGACCACCGAAGTGAGGATTGCCCAGGTGGCAAAGCTTGCGCGTGGCTATGTGTATTACGTTTCACTGAAAGGGGTAACCGGTGCCGGCAATCTGGACCTTTCGGCCGTCGAGCAGAAACTGCCGCAGTTGCGCAAGCATATCAGATTGCCGATCGGTGTCGGTTTCGGTATTCGTGATGCAGAGACAGCACAAGCGATTGCTGCGCTGTGCGACGGCGTGGTGATCGGCAGCAGAATTGTGCAGGAAATCGAATCTTCCGAAGCCGGACAGGTGCTGGATAACATCAGGAAATTGACCAAGGAAATGCGAGCGGCGATAGACCGCGCGTAACAGAGGAGAAAGACATGAGCTGGTTCCATAAATTACTGCCACCGAAGATCAAGCGCAGGGAAAGTGATGAAGCGAAGAAGAGCGTGCCGGATGGCTTGTGGCACAAATGCCCATCCTGCCAGGCAGTACTGTATTACGTCGAGCTGGAAAAGAACCTCAGTGTATGTCCTAAATGCAGCCATCATCACCGTATCAGCGCGCGGCAGCGCCTGGACTGGTTGCTGGACAGTGAAGGCCGCTTCGAGATCGGTGCTGAAGTCCTGCCGGTGGATACGCTCAAGTTCAAGGATAGTCGCAAGTACAGCGAGCGCCTGAGTGCGGCGCAGAAGGATACCGGTGAGGATGATTCACTGATCGTGATGCAGGGCAGCATTCATGCGGTTCCTGTGATTGCGAGCGCATTCGAGTTCAGTTTCATGGGGGGCTCGATGGGCTCTGTGGTGGGTGAGCGGTTCGTGCGTGGTGTGCAACTCGCCATCGAGCAGGACATGCCATTCGTCTGTTTTGCCGCGAGTGGTGGTGCGCGGATGCAGGAAGGCCTGTTGTCGCTGATGCAGATGGCCAAGACCTGTGCGGCGTTGACTCAGCTGAGCGAAGCCGGATTGCCCTTTATTTCGGTACTGACCGACCCAACCATGGGTGGTGTTTCCGCGAGTTTTGCCTTCATGGGAGATATCGTGGTGGCGGAGCCCAATGCGCTGATCGGTTTTGCCGGCGCGCGCGTGATCCAGCAGACTGTACGTGAAACATTGCCTGAAGGATTCCAGCGGGCCGAATTCCTGCTGGAACATGGCGCGATCGACATGATCGTTGACCGCCGCCAGATGCGTGAGCAGCTGACGACACTCATCACGCTGTTGCGCAACCAGCCGGCAGCCATCCAGGTCGCAGCCTGACTGAAAATACAGATGCCACAGACTTTGCAGGAATGGCTGTCGCATCTGGAGTCCATCCATCCCAAAACCATCGCGCTTGGTCTTGAACGGGTCGCGGAAGTTGCTTCCCGCATGGACCTTGTGCCGAAATATCCGGTCATTACCGTAGGCGGTACCAATGGCAAAGGTTCCGTGTGCGCGATGCTTGAGGCTATCCTGCTCGCGGCAGGTTACCGCGTTGGCCTTTATACATCCCCGCATCTGTTAACGTATAACGAGCGCGTGCGCATTGCCGGGCAACAGGTTCCGGATGAAGCGCTGTGCGACTCCTTTGCCGCCATCGAACAGGCGCGAGGCGAGACGCAGCTGACCTATTTCGAATACGGTACGCTGGCGGCCGTACATGGCTTCAATATGCACAAGGTGGATGTCGCCATCCTGGAGGTGGGATTGGGTGGTCGCCTGGATGCAGTCAATATATTTGATGCGGACTGTGCGGTGGTCACCACCATTGATCTGGACCATATGGATTATCTGGGCGATACGCGGGAGCAGATTGCCTGTGAAAAGGCCGGCATATTCCGCATGGGCAGGCCGGCGATATTCGGCGATGCAGACATGCCCGATGCCATCGCCAGCGAGGCAGCCAGGATAGGTGCCAAGTTGTATCGACTGGGCAAGGATTTTGGCCCGGATATTGGCATGCAACAATGGAACTACCGTGGCCAGATACCGCGTTACAGCCTGCCATTCCCGGCCTTGCGCGGCACTTTCCAGCTGAATAATGCAAGTACGGTGCTGGCAATACTGGATCAGATGCATGAGCAGCTGCCAGTCAGCATGGATTCTGTGAGGCGAGGTTTGCTGGAAGTCACGCTGCCCGGCCGGTTCCAGGTCCTGCCGGGCAAACCCGTCATTATTCTGGATGTGGCACACAATCCGCATGCGGCGCATTCACTGGCAGGCAATCTTGCAGCCATGCCGCATGCTGGAAAATCGCTGGCGGTATGTGCAATGCTTAACGACAAGGATATGCAGGGGGTCGTGCGGGAAATGGCAGGGCAGGTAGATGAGTGGCTGTTGGCCGGGATTTCTGCGCCAAGGGGCGCGAGTGCTGAAGCGCTCGCCGAAGCAGTCAGGGCAGAGGCGCCACAGGCCCGATACCAGTTATTCCAGACGGTCACCCTGGCCTTGCAGCATGCCTGTGAAGCCGCAGGTGAAGATGATAGAATCTTGGCCTTCGGATCATTTTATACGGTAGCGGAAGCGATGTCGGCGCGCAAAGTCGTAAGATAATGATTCAAAAAGGAAATATTTAATGGCAAAACAGATTGTAACGGATGAAGAAGCCAAGCTGAAACGTCAGGCCAGACGGCGTTTGTTTGGTGCAATTGCATTGACCATACTGGTCGTCACCCTGCTGCCGATGTTGCTCGACAAAGAGCCACCCGCACCCAGTCAGGATGTGGAAATGCAGATTCCGGACAAAGACAAGGCTGGCGAGTTTGTGCCCAAAATGGTCTTGCCTCCTTCAGCTGCGAGTGGGCCAGCTGCGCAGCCAGTTTCTGCACCAGTCATCGCGCCGTTACTGGATGCGGGCAAGACGGCAACAGTAGCCCCGCCAGCCCCTGTGCCTGTCACACAGGTCGCCAAGCCTGCAGTTGAGCCTGCCAAACCGGTAGTCGAGCAGAAGCCAGCACATACTGCGGCACCTGCCATTAAAGAAACCAAGCCAGCGGCAGCACCCAAACATGAAGCCAAACCGGAACACAAGGCGGTAGCAAAGCCAGCAGCCAAACCGTTGAGCAAGACACACAAGGGTTTCGTAGTGCAGGTTGCGGCATTTGCGAATGCAGATACGGCAAAGAAACTGCAGGAAAAACTGCATGCCCAGGGATATGCAAGCTATACGGAAAAAGCGGGTGACAAGGTGCGGGTAAGGATAGGCGATTATGTTACCCACATCGAGGCCGAGAAAATTCAGCACAAGCTGGAAATTCAGGGATACAAGCCGAATGTGATCAATCTGAATCAATAACCAGGGTGAAGAGAGAAAGTGAAGGTTCCAGGCGGCAACGGGGCAATGCGCAATTTGAATGGCTTGAGCCGGTATAGTGGCTGGTCTGGAGCATGACCCAGCTTGATTACATCATCCTGCTGGTGATTTTACTTTCGGTGTTGCTGGGCTGGTGGCGAGGGCTGGTTTATGAAATCCTGTCGCTGGTCAGTTGGGTCACCGCTTATTTTGTAGCCAAGGCGTGGGTAACAGAGATTACGCCCTATATGCCCGATGCGCTTGAGAACGAGACATTGAAGGGGGCGGCTGCATTTGTATTTGCGTTCGTCGTGACGCTGATCCTGTGTGGCATTGCGGCCTGGGCAATTTATCGTCTGGCAAAGTCTTTTGGGCTGGATTGGCGTACGGATGGTGTGGCAGGCGCCATCTTCGGCTTGGCGCGCGGGTTCCTGATCGTGATGCTGCTGGTGCTGCTGGCCGGATTGACCAAACTGCCGCAGACTGTATTCTGGAAAGAGGCCCTGTTAAGCAAGCCGTTACAGAATACTGCAATGGTAGTCAAAGACCTGCTGCCTGACGAAATGGCAAAACGAATCACTTACTGATATTGAGGACTGAGTTTTATGTGCGGCATTTTAGGCGTGGTGGCACGCAATCCGGTTAACCAATTGCTGTATGACGGACTGCAGGTGCTGCAGCATCGGGGGCAGGATGCAGCAGGCATTGCTACGATAGATGGTAATGCCTTCCACCTGCACAAGGGCAATGGGCTTGCGCATGACGTGTTCCGCACGCGCAACATGCGCAACCTCAAGGGCAACGCCGGCATTGCGCATGTGCGTTACCCGACTGCGGGGTCGGCGGTAGACCATAACGAAGCTCAGCCCTTCTATGTGAATTCGCCGTTCGGCATCGTGCTCGGCCACAACGGCAACCTGACAAACACCCTGCAGTTGCAGAAAGAACTTTTTCTCGACGATTTGCGCCACGTCAACACCAATTCCGATTCCGAAGTGCTGCTGAATGTACTGGCGCATGAACTGCAGCGCGAAAGCCAGCAATACCGCCTGGACGTGAACAGCATATTTGCCGCCGTTTCCGGCGTGCACAAGCGCTGCCGTGGCGCGTATTCAGTGGTGGCGATGATTGCCGGTTATGGCCTGCTCGCATTCCGTGACCCCAACGGCATCCGCCCGCTGGTGATCGGCAGCAACCAGACAGATGATGGCGTGGAGTATCTCGTCGCCTCCGAGAGTGTTGCGCTGGATACGCTGGGTTTCAAGTTCATGCGCGACATCAAGCCGGGTGAAGCCGTGTTCATCAGTTTTGAAGGCAAGATGCATGACAAGCAATGCGCAAACAGCCCGACCCTTTCACCGTGCATTTTCGAGTATGTATATTTCGCGCGTCCGGATTCCGTGATGGATGGCATCTCGGTGTATGAGACCCGTTTGCACATGGGCGAATACCTTGCGGAAAAGCTCAAGCGTGAATGGGGTGACCACGACATTGATGTCGTGATTCCGATTCCAGATTCCAGCCGTCCCAGCGCGTTGCAGCTGGCTTACAAGCTGGGTATCCCGTTCCGCGAGGGTTTTGTGAAGAACCGTTATATCGGTCGCACCTTCATCATGCCGGGACAGGCCAAGCGCAAGAAGTCGGTCAGGCAGAAACTGAATGCCATCAGCCTCGAGTTCAAGGACAAGAATGTGCTGCTGGTGGATGACTCCATCGTGCGCGGCACGACCAGCCGGGAAATCGTGCAGATGGCGCGGGATTCGGGTGCGCGCAAGGTGTATTTTGCTTCTGCGGCCCCGCCCGTCAGGTTCCCCAATGTATATGGCATCGACATGCCATCGCGTAACGAACTGATTGCCACAGGACGCAGTGACGAAGAAATCTGCCGTGAAATCGGTGCGGACCGCATCATTTATCAGGATCTGGAAGATCTCAAGGCTGCGGTTCAGAAATCCAACCCGACCTTGTTGCAATACGACTGTTCCTGCTTTGATGGCAAATACATCACGGGCGACATCACGGCCGAATACTTGGACAGGATAGAAACCTCACGCGGACAGGCCAAGTCAACTCCGCCTGCGGATGATGACCAGATGGAGCTCGATCTGGCGATGAGCGTGACATCCATGTGATGCTTGACACCCGCTTTGAGGGGGTGTTATTTTTCAGTCGCGCCGATTTGATTGCAGCTTGCGGGCGCGTTACAAATGCAGCTAAAGCGTGGGAAACCCGGTTTAGCGCAGGCTGCCGGGTTTTTGTATTTCAGGAGCTGATCATGACAACAGATAATTATGAATTGGAAACGCTGGCGGTGCGCGCGGGTACCCACCGCAGCCAGTTTGGCGAGCATAGCGAAGCAATGTTCCTCACATCGAGTTTTGTTTCGGGGAGTGCGGCGGAAGCTGCTGCGAAATTTATTGCCGCAGATCCGGGATATATCTATTCGCGTTTTACCAACCCGACCGTCACAATGTTCGAGGAAAGACTGGCCGCGCTTGAAGGTGCTGAGCAATGCGTCGCGACGGCTTCCGGAATGTCGGCGATACTGGCAACCTGCATGGGTCTGCTGAAAGCGGGCGACCATGTCATCGCATCGCGCAGCCTGTTTGGTGCAACGATCAACCTGTTCAACAACTACCTGCGGAAATTCGGGATTGAAGTTACCTTTGTGTCTGGTACGGATGTGCGTGAATGGGAGAGCGCAGTTCAGGGCAACACAAAACTTTTCTTCCTGGAAACACCTTCCAACCCGCTGACAGAAATTTCTGATATCGCGGCAATTGCTGCACTGGCGAAGTCTTGTCAGGACAGGCCATTACTTGCGGTGGACAACTGTTTCTGCTCGCCCATCCTGCAAAAACCGCTGGAGCTGGGCGCGGATATCGTGATCCATTCTGCCACCAAATACCTGGACGGGCAGGGGCGCGTGCTGGGCGGTGCGGTGCTGGGCAGCAAGGAACTCATGGCGCCAGTTTTCGGTTTCCTGCGCACTGCCGGGCCGACCTTGAGTCCCTTCAACGCCTGGGTGATCCTGAAAGGCATGGAAACGCTCAAGCTGCGCATGGAGGCGCACAGTGCGAATGCACTGGCGATTGCGCAATGGCTGGAGCAGCAACCCGCTGTGGCGCGCGTGCTGTATCCCGGCCTGCCATCGCACCCGCAACACAAACTGGCTATGCTACAGCAGAAAACCGGGGGTGGCATCGTGGCGTTCGAGGTGAAGGGCGGCAAGGATGCGGCCTGGCGCGTGATCGACAACACGAAACTGTTGTCGATCACCGCCAATCTGGGCGATACCAAAACCACCATCACGCATCCTGCCACGACTACCCATGCACGGATTGCACCTGCGGCGCGTGCTGCGGCAGGCATCACTGACAGCCTGATCCGCATCGGGGTCGGGCTGGAAGCGGTCAGCGACATCCAGGCCGACCTTGCGCGGGGTCTGAGTTGATGGAAATGGGCATGATCGATCTCGCTGCCCGTGCTGGTGAATTGCTCAAAGCGCATGGCCTGATGCTGGCCACTGCCGAATCCTGCACCGGAGGATTGATCGCAGGCACCATTACGGAAATCGCCGGAAGCTCATCCTGGTTTGAACGGGGCTTTGTGACTTATTCGAACCAGTCCAAGATGGATATGCTGGGCGTGACACTGGAGACATTGCAGCAACATGGTGCAGTCAGTGAGGCAACGGTACGCGAGATGGTAAACGGAGCCTTGCAGCACAGTCAGGCGCAATGTGCGCTGGCTGTGACCGGAGTGGCCGGACCGGGCGGCGGTACCCTAGCCAAGCCGGTAGGCACTGTATGGTTTGCCTGGGGCTTGAAACAAGGCGAGACTGCTGCAGTCATGCATCGTCTGGATGGCGACAGGAAGACAATTCGCCAGCAGTCCGTGTGCATTGCTTTGCAGGGGCTGCTGCCCTTATTGTTGAATTACAGTGAGGTTGTTTGATAACTATTTGAATATATTATATATTAAAATAAGGCATGCCATAATGCCAGCCTGGTTCAAATTCACAGGCTGGGCCAAAATTCACTAGCCATCTGCAGCAGCAAAGTTTTGATTTCCACGGGTTCAACTTTTTTTCGCCCGCCCATAAAAAAGCAGCCTTGCGGCTGCCTTGCTGTGCTTGCCGGAATCCCGGATCAGGGTTTCAGGTAGGCAAAGCCTTCCTTCGCTTCCAGCTTTGCAATTTCGGCAACGCCGGATGGAACGATTTTGGCGCCTGGCAATACGGTCTTCGGATCGATCTTGCGGCTGACCAGGGTATTGTTGCAGACGTCAAACTGCACGCCGCGCGCCATCAGTTTCTCCACGTTGATGTTATAGGGGTTCCCATTCTTGTCTGCTGCGCCATCGATCAGGAAATCAACCCCCTTGGAGTGCGTGACGAAAATGATTTTTGCGGTCGGGTCCGCGTCGAGGTGATTGCTCGCGTTGCGCATGGCGGCAGTGGCATTTTCCACATCATTGACGTGATATACCACCTTGGTCTCGGCCATGGCGGCAGTCTGGAAGCCGGCGATAACTGTCAGTGCTGCAATCATCTTGATGATAGTTTTCATGTGTCTCTCCTGTCAGGATTATGGTTTGATATAGACGAAGCCGCTTGCTTCCAGCTTGCCGATTTCAGCTACGCCAGAAGGCACAATCTTCACGCCGGCCAGTACGGTTTTGGGGTCGATCTTGCGGCTATGCAGTGTGTTGTTGCAAACATCGAACTGCACACCTTGCGCCATCAGTTTTTCCACGCTGATGTTATAGGGGTTGCCATTCTTGTCTGCAGCGCCTTCCAGCAGGAAATCGACACCTTTGCTATGGGTGACGAAGGTGATTTTGACAGTCGGATCTGCTTCCAGGTGATTTTTGGCATTGCGCATTGCATTACCTGCATCGGCCACATCATTCACATGATAGATGACCTTGATCGGGTCAGTTGATTTGGCCATTTTCCCACCTCCTGTTGAGGCGCAGCCCGTCAGCCCCATCATGCTGCCGACAAGCCCCAGTATGGCCAGAGATTTGAAGCTTACTTTCATTGCACGTTCCTTTCCCTGAGATGATTGATGATGAGACACCTTGTGTAATTGTTATAGTGAGTCACCGTGTATGACATGGAGGAGTTATTTACGGCACCCGGCTATAAAATCGGTATTTGCTTAAATACTGATACTGCCAGGTAGGTGTATATAACAATCCATATACTGTATCTTCATGTAAAACTTGGTAAAAAAACACTGCTCGATACCGAGTTTTGTATCTTGAAAATGACAGTTGTTGATTGGACGCAACGCCAGAAATATTTATTCCATGCCCCGGGCTGATTTGCGCGTGAAATGATATGTAAGAATATTTATATAATTAATTCATATAGTTAAATTTATATTGCAAATAAACAGAACGATCGTACTATGCAAGCTAAAATGCCTGTGCCATAATCCGCACAACAATTTTTTGAGGGGTGAACCATGGATGAGAACAAGAGCAAGGCTCTCGCAGCAGCGTTGAGCCAGATTGAAAAGCAGTTTGGCAAAGGTTCCATCATGCGCTTGGGCGATGGGGATATCGAAAAGGATATCGATGTTGTATCCACTGGCTCACTCGGTCTTGATATCGCGCTGGGTGTCGGCGGCTTGCCGCGTGGCCGGGTGATTGAAATCTATGGCCCGGAGTCATCCGGCAAAACCACACTGACCTTGCAGTGCATCGCAGAGATGCAGAAGCTTGGCGGTACAGCTGCTTTCGTCGATGCAGAGCATGCGCTGGATCCGCAATACGCGCAAAGCCTCGGTGTCAATGTCACCGACCTGTTGATCTCACAACCGGACAACGGCGAACAGGCACTGGAAATCGTCGACATGCTGGTGCGTTCCGCTGCGGTTGATCTGGTAATTGTGGACTCGGTGGCCGCGCTGACCCCCAAGGCTGAAATCGAAGGCGAAATGGGCGATGCGCAGATGGGCCTGCATGCCCGCCTGATGTCGCAGGCGTTGCGCAAGCTGACTGGCAACATCAAACGTTCAAATACTACCGTTATCTTTATTAACCAGATCCGTATGAAGATCGGCGTGATGTTCGGTAGCCCGGAAACCACCACCGGCGGCAATGCGCTGAAATTCTACGCTTCCGTTCGTATGGACATCCGCCGTACAGGCTCCATCAAGAAGGGTGAAGAGGTCATCGGTTCCGAAACACGCGTCAAAGTCGTGAAGAACAAGGTGGCACCGCCGTTCAAGCAGGCCGAATTCGATATCATGTACGGCGAAGGCATTTCGCGCGAAGGCGAAATCATCGAGCTCGGCGTGCAGCACAAGTTCATCGACAAATCCGGTGCCTGGTATGCCTACAATGGCGAGAAGATCGGCCAGGGCAAGGACAATGCACGCGAATACCTGAAAGAACATCCGGCCATTGCTGCTGAAATCGAAAACAAGATCCGTGATGCCGTAGGCGTGGTGGCAATTAATGCCGTGCCATCTGCCGAAGGCGACGTGCCGAAAAAATCAGCCCGCGCCAAAAATTCTCCGGCGAAATTGAGCACGGCCGAAGGCGAGCGTCTGGCTGAACCGATGGCAGAGTAACCTTTGCGTAGATGTGCCTGTTAATATGGCATGCCATCGAATACAGATTGCAAGATAAACAGATTTCGAATCAGAACGGTTTGAATGTGAAACCCAGAGTGCAGCCCGCCCTGCGCGTCCGTGCAATGCGGGCGCTGGCCCGGCGCGAACTGACGCGTGCCGAACTGCAGGCCAAACTCTCCCCTTATGTAACCGAATCGGATGACTTGCAGGGCGTTCTCGATGACCTGGAGAAGCGCGGCTGGCTGTCTGATGTCCGGGCGACAGAGCAGATCGTGCGCATACGCAGCGAGAAATTCGGCATGCAACGCATTGCGCATGAACTTCGCCAGAAAGGCATCAGCGATGCATTGATCAGTGCATCGCTGCCGCAGCTGAAGGAAAATGAGCTGGAGAAGGCAAGGGCGGTATGGCAACGCAAGTTTGCCGTGCCACCGCACGACCAGAAGGAAAAGGCGAGGCAAGTTCGCTTCCTGCAGTCACGGGGGTTTTCGCTGGACGTGATTTTCAAAATCCTGCGTATGGAAGATGAGTCAACCTGATTACCTGATACATGCCGCATTGCCGGCCTCTCATGTGAATGTCACATTCCAGGGGCCGTTCATGGGCAGCATGGTGACATGGGAAATGCAGTTGGCAACATTGCGGTATTATCGTGAAGCTGCGCATGATATTTCAGGATTTCTTTGTCCATTCATCGAGATAGCGGATTCAGGCGGTCAGGTTTATCCGCTCAGGGTAGGGTTGGATCTGGACATCATAGATGAGCCCGCGATCCGCAAGACCATCATCATGATCCGCAATTACAAGCGCCTGGCGATTGGCAGGCTGGAGTTTTGCCGGGATGAATGACGGCGCATGCATGACTGGATGCACATTATCGGTGTACCATAACTCCGTTGTTTTGCGCACTTAAACAGGGAGATTCCATGGTGGCAACCGGGCAGGATAAGCATCAGTTTAAACTGAAAAGGTGGGGCATCGTAATCGGCAGCATCCTGATCGTTGTTCTGGTGGCTGGTTACTTCCTTCGTCCCAAGCCTATGCCTGTGAATTTGTGGACTGTTGAGCTCGGAAAAGTGGAAGCTACGGTCAGCAATAACAGGGCAGGCACCGTAAAAGCGTGCCGTCGCGCAAAGATGTCGCCCCAGGCAGGCGGGCAGATTTCCCAGCTGAAAGTCAAAAAGGGCCAGCGGGTGCAGAAGGGCCAGATATTGATGGAGTTATGGCATGAAGATCTGCATGCCCAGGAAGATCTGGCTGTGGAGCAGTCAAAAACTGCACAGAGCCATGTCAAGGAGGCCTGTGCGCTGGCAGATGCAGCGAATCGGGATGCTGAACGCAATGTACAGCTGAAGGCTCAGGGATTCATCTCTTCCCAGATACTTGATCGCAGCCAGACTGATGCCAAGGCGCGGCAGGCCGCATGCGATGCCGCCAAAGGCGAGGTAGAACAGAGCGAGGCACGCATCAAGCTGGCACGCGCCGCACTTGATCGCATGATGCTTCGTGCACCATTCAGCGGCATCGTGGCCGACATACGTGGCGAGCTGGGTGAGTTTTCCACGCCCTCCCCGCCAGGTATTCCCACGTTACCTGCTATCGACCTGATCGACGACAGCTGCCTGTATGTGAGCGCACCAATTGATGAGGTCGATGCTTCGGTCGTGAAAGTTGGCCAGCCTAGCCGGATTACACTGGATGCGATCAAGGGACATACTTTTTCGGGTACTGTAAAGCGCATTGCGCCCTATGTGGTCGACCTTGAAAAGCAGGCACGCACTGTCGAAGTTGAGGTGGGCTTCAACGCAGTGCCAGAGGGCGAAAACCTGCTGGTGGGTTATAGCGCTGATATTGAAATCATCCATGAAACAAGAGACAACGTGGTGCGAATTCCTACCCAGTACCTGCTGGAAGGCAGGAAGGTCATGCTGTACAAGCCCAACGGATTGCTTGAGGAACGGGAAGTCACCACAGGGCTGTCCAACTGGCAGTTTACCGAGATATTTTCCGGCTTGCAGGTAGGCGATCAGGTCGTGACTTCACTGGAACAGAAGGGCGTCAAGCCGGGTGCCAGAGCCAAACCTGCTGCAAGCAGCAAAACTGACCAGCCTGCAAAATGATCGAGTTGAAAAATATCAGCCGCAATTTCCAGGTGGGCGACCAGATCGTGCATGCCTTGCGCGACATCGATCTGATGTTTGGCGCAGGTGAGTATATCTCCATCATGGGCCCATCCGGCTCCGGCAAATCAACCCTGTTGAACATGATAGGCCTTCTGGACCGTCCTTCTTCAGGCATCTACAGGCTGGATGGGCTGGATGTAACCACGCTGGATGATGAGGCACAGGCGCGGGTGCGCCGGGAAAAAATCGGTTTTGTATTCCAGTTTTTTCACCTTGTACCACGGCTCACTGCGGCCATGAATATCGAGTTGCCGCTGATGCTGGCAGGTATTGATCCTGAAGAGCGCAAGGCGCGCGTAGCGAAGCTTGTCGAAAGCTATGGCCTGAAGGATCGCGCAGATCACCGGCCAGAACAGCTTTCCGGCGGTCAGCGACAGCGCGTGGCCATTGCGCGAGCCACCATCATGAAACCTTCAGTCTTGCTGGCGGACGAACCTACGGGCAACCTGGATCGCGCTACAGGGCATGAAGTGATGCGCCTGCTGGAACAGCTCACCGAGCAAGGTGTCACCCTGGTGATGGTGACGCATGACCATGAAAACGGAAACCGGGCGCAACGGCAAATCAACATGGAAGATGGTCGCATCCTGTCTGATCAGCGTAAGGGCGGCTGAGATGATAGTGCGCGATGTGATCGATTTCGCCACGCGCAGCCTGAACAGCGCACGTTCGCGCTCCTTCCTGATGATGCTGGCGATGTCGATCGGCGTGGCATCGGTACTCATCCTGACCGCACTCGGTGAAGGTGCACGCCGCTATGTAGTTAACCAGTTTTCCTCGCTGGGCACCAATCTGGTCATCGTTTTCCCCGGCAGGTCTGAAACCGCAGGCATCAGTCCCGGCATGTTGCTGGGGCAGACCCCGCGCGATCTTGTGCTGGAAGATGCACTGGCGATCAAACGCAGCAGCGCAGTCATGCGAGTTGCACCTTTGGCAATTGGCGGTACCCAGGCAGCCAATGGCGCGCGAAATCGGGAAGTGGTGGTGCTGGGCTCCACCGCGGACTTGCTGCCGATCAGGCATATGGAAATGGCACAAGGGCAGTTCCTGCCACAAATGGATGAAACCACAGCAGCACCGATGGTGGTGATCGGCAGCAAGATCCGGCAGGAACTATTTGGTGTGGATAACGCCGTTGGTAACTGGCTCAAGCTGGGTGACCGCAAATTCAGGGTGATCGGCATCCTATCTTCACAAGGCGAATCGATGGGCATGAACAGCGACGAGATGGTGATCATCCCGGTAACTTCAGCGCATCAGCTGTTCAACACGCAGAACCTGCTGCGCATTCTGGTGGAGGCAAAGAATCGCGAGCTGATTCCGCGTGCACTGAAGGATACTGAAGACATCATTGCCGCCCGGCATGGCGGCGAGAAGGATGTGACAGTTGTGACGCAGGATGCAGTGATTGCAACCTTCGACCGCATTCTCGGCGCGCTGACAATGGCAGTAGGCGGCATTGCGGCCATCAGCCTCGCGGTGGCCGGTGTGCTGATCATGAACGTGATGCTGATTGCCGTTTCGCAACGTACACAGGAGATCGGCCTGTTGAAGGCCTTGGGAGCGCCGCCGGCCGAGATTCGCCGGCTGTTTTTTGCGGAGGCTGTAATGTTGTCGCTGATCGGCAGCGTGATCGGGTTGATTATGGGTGAAGCCGGCAGCTTCATCATCGGCAAGGTCTATCCGACGCTGCCGGTAACCACGCCATTGTGGGCAGTCGTAGCCGCATTTGTTACGGCACTGGTAACAGGTATCGCATTCAGCGTATGGCCGGCGCGACGTGCTGCCGAGCTGGATCCCGTGCTGGCGCTTGCCAGAAGATGATGCCATGTCATTCCGCGACCTGTTCCGCCTGACCATCTCCACCTTTCTGGTGTACCGCATGCGCAGCTTCCTCACCGGGTTGGGCATTGCGATCGGTGTTGCAGCCGTGATCCTGCTCACCTCCATCGGTGAAGGCCTGCATGAGTTCATGCTGGATGAATTCAGCCAGTTTGGAACCAATATTGTCACCATCCAGCCCGGAAAGGCGCAGACGCACGGTGCGAGTGTTGGCATATTTGGCAGCGTCAAACCGCTTACCATCGAGGATGCGGAATCGTTGCGCCGCCTGCCCTATGTGGAGTTCGTCAATCCTTCGGTGCAAGGCAATGCGGAAATCCGCGCCAATGGCAAAAGCCGCCGTGTCATGGTGTATGGCTGCGGACCGGATGTGCCACGTGCGTTCAAGATGAAAGTGCAGCTGGGTAATTTCCTGCCGGCAGATGAAGCTACGCGCGCACGGAATTTCGTGGTGATCGGCAGCCGCGTGCGCGAGGAATTGTTCCGCGATGTGAATCCGCTGGGCGAATATCTGCGCATCGGCGGCGAGCGCTATCGCATTCTGGGCGTGATGGAATCCAAGGGGCAAACACTGGGTGTGGATATGGATGACATGGTGTATATCCCCGCCGAGCGTGCACTGGAAATGTTCAATCGCACTGGACTGATCGAGATCAATGTGAATTATCTTGCCTCGGCAGACGTCAATGGAGTGGTCAAGAGCATCACCAGCACGCTGGTGGCACGGCATGGGCGAGAGGATTTCACCGCCATTACGCAGGAACAGGCACTGGAAGTGATGACCTCGGTATTGAGTGTCATTACATTTGCTGTCGGCGCCCTGGGTGGCATTTCATTGCTGGTCGGCGGTGTGGGCATCCTGACCATCATGACCATGGCGGTAGCAGAGCGTACTGGAGAGATAGGTTTATTGCGCGCACTGGGCGCGCGCAAACAGCAGGTGCTGGCGCTGTTTCTCGGTGAGGCCATCATGCTGTCGGCGATGGGGGGATTGGCTGGTTTATTGATGGGCATGGGGGTAGCGCAGGTCTTGCACCTCATTTTTCCGGCTTTGCCGGTACACACCTCGGTATTTTTTGCGACGCTGGCAGAAAGCAGCGCAGTATTGATCGGCCTTGCAGCCGGCGTTGCACCGGCCAGTCGCGCCGCCAACCTGGATCCGGTTGAAGCGCTGAGAACTGAGTAGCCGTTTGATTATATTAAATTAATTGAAAAGCTGCTCGATGGTGACCTGCAGTTTCTCGTAAGAAATTGCACCAAGCTGAGTGGCTACGATCTTGCCATCTTGCCCAACGACCACGGTATACGGCAATCCACCCTCCTTGTTGCCGATGCGCTTCGCCAGATCAATTCCGGCCAGGTCGCCCAGCAACACCGGATAATTCATTTTGTACTCCTTGGCGAAATCCACCACCTTGCTTTTCTGGTCGATGGCAATACCCACAATCTGCACGCCTTTGCTTGCGTAAGCCTTCTGGAATTTAACGAAATCGGGGATCTCCGCACGGCACGGTGGACACCAGGTAGCCCAGAAATTCAGCACCATGATCTTGCCCTTCCACTGTGAAAGCGGCTGCCTTTTTTCTTCCAGGTCCAGGAAGCTGAATTGCTGAATAGCTGCAGCAGCTTCGGGTGCGCTGAGGTTATAACTGATGGAGGTGTTGGTGGTTTTCGGGGCCAGTACAAAATAGGCAGCGATGCTGAGCGCCATTGCTACGAGTACAAACTGCAAGAATAATTTCATCGGATTCATTATTGGCCCAATCTTTCATTTATCACAAAACGCTAATGATACACTGACAAGCCATTTCGGCATAAGTTGCCGAATTTATCCAGGAATAGAGATGAAAAATACAGGATTGATTTTATTAATGATATTTGTTGGATTTCCTGCCCTGGAAATCTATGCCACGGTGACAGTAGCCGACTATATCGGCTGGTGGACGCTACTCTGGTTGATATTGAGTGCCTTGGCGGGCTGGCTGCTGATCAAGGAAGAAAGTGTGGCCATCTTCGGCCGCATCATGGTGGCAATGCAGAACGGACAGACGCCATTTTCCGCGCTGTGGGATAGCGGCAGGACATTTCTGGCCGGCGGCCTGCTGATTTTCCCCGGTGTGCTGAGTGATGTGATCGCGCTAATTTTGCTGTTGCTGCCCAACCGCTCCGAGCAGCCTGCTCAAGGTGGATATGAAACGGGCAGTTTCGAAAAGGGGCGCTTCGAAGATGACGGCATCATTGAAGGTGAGGGGCGCATTGTGGAAGTGGAGCGCATCGAGGTGCGCAAGTACGATCAGTAAAACAAGCCGTGGAGTGTGAGTTCCGGTCTGCAATCCAATTTGAGGTTGGTTGTGTTTAAGTGCCCCATCTTTGGGTTAGCTGAGTCGCAAGGGTATGCGGCAGTCAGAGTGGCTGGGTATATCATAATAAATTCAATGAATTGCATTGCATGCCCTGCAGCTTTGCGGCTCGGGTCAGCTATATGTGTCTGGTAGCTGGGGCAGTGTGCACAATGATATGATTACGTTTTATTTTTTCAGCATCAGAAATCCCATGAAAAGCAGCGAAATCCGTCAGCAGTTCCTCGATTATTTTGCCTCCAAGGGCCACGCGGTGGTGTCCTCCAGCTCGCTGGTGCCGCACGACGACCCGACGCTGCTCTTCACCAACGCGGGCATGAACCAGTTCAAGGATGTATTCCTCGGTTTCGACAAGCGCCCCTATACCCGTGCGGCCTCTTCGCAAAAATGCGTGCGTGCCGGCGGCAAGCACAACGATCTGGAAAACGTCGGCTACACCGCACGCCACCACACCTTCTTCGAGATGCTGGGCAACTTCAGCTTTGGCGATTACTTCAAGCGCGATGCAATCAAATATGCGTGGGAATTCCTCACCGAAGTATTGAAGCTGCCCAAGGACAAGCTGTATGTCACCGTGTATGCGGAAGATGATGAGGCCTTCGATATCTGGCACAAGGAAATGGGTCTCGCCGCCAATCGCGTGATCCGCATCGGCGATAACAAGGGTGCGCGTTATGCTTCCGACAACTTCTGGATGATGGGCGACACCGGTCCCTGCGGCCCCTGCACTGAAATCTTCTACGACCACGGCGCGGAAATCCCCGGCGGCCTGCCCGGCACACCGGAAGAGGATGGCGACCGCTACATCGAAATCTGGAACAACGTGTTCATGCAGTTCAACCGCGATGAAGCGGGCGTGATGCATCCGCTGCCCAAGCCCAGTGTGGATACCGGCATGGGGCTGGAGCGTATTTCTGCCGTGCTGCAGCATGTACATTCCAATTACGAAATCGACTCGATGCAGGCGCTGATCAGGGCAGCTGCTCGCGAAACAAAACAATCCAATCTGGAGCAGCCTAGCCTGCGCGTGCTGGCCGACCATATCCGCGCTTGTTCCTTCCTGCTCGCCGATGGCGTAATTCCCGGCAATGAAGGCCGTGGCTATGTGCTGCGCCGCATCATTCGCCGCGCCATTCGCCATGGCTACAAACTAGGCGCTCGCGGGCCATTCTTCCACAAGATCGTGCCGGACCTGGTGAATGAAATGGGCGCGGCCTATCCCGAGCTGGTGTCGGGCAAGGACCGCGTGATGGATATCCTCAAGCAGGAAGAAGAGCGCTTCTTCGCCACCATTGAAAACGGCATGGCGATTCTTGAAGCCGAGCTGGCAGAGATGGCCAAAACCGCCAGCAAGGTGTTCAACGGCGAAACCGCCTTCAAACTGCACGACACCTTTGGTTTCCCGCTCGATCTTACTGCCGACATCTGCCGCGAGCGCGAAGTCACCGTGGATGAAGCTGCGTTCAATGCGGCAATGGCCAAGCAGAAAGAGCAGGCGCGTGCCGCAGGAAAATTCAAGATGGCGGCCAATCTGGAGTACGCCGGCCCCAGCACCACCTTCCACGGCTACGACACGCTGGAGCACAAGGGCAACATCCTCGCGCTGTACAAGGATGGCACTGCAGTGAACGAGCTGCACGAAGGCGAGATGGGCGTGGTGGTGCTGGATGACACCCCGTTCTATGCCGAGTCCGGCGGCCAGGTCGGCGACCGCGGCGAACTGCGCAGTGTGCATGGCATCTTCGCGGTGGAAGATACGCAAAAAATTCAGGCTGCGGTATTTGGCCACCACGGCGTGGTCAAAACCGGCAAGCTCACCGTGGGCAACAACGTTGCCGCAAAAGTGGACATGGCTGCGCGCCAGGCCACGATGCGCAACCACAGCGTCACCCATATCATGCACAAGGCGCTGCGCGAAGTGCTGGGCGCCCACGTGCAGCAAAAGGGCTCGCAAGTGGATCCGGACAAAACCCGTTTCGATTTTGCACATACCCAGCCGATGAGCGATGCGGAAATCCGTAAGGTGGAAGCGCTGGTCAATGCAGAAATCCTGGCGAACACCGACACCCAGGCGCGAGTGATGGGGATTGAAGCTGCGCAGAAAACTGGCGCGATGATGCTGTTCGGCGAGAAGTATGGCGATGAAGTGCGCGTGCTGGATATCGGCACCTCACGCGAGCTGTGCGGCGGCACCCATGTGCGTCGCACCGGCGACATCGGCCTGTTCAAGATTGTTGCTGAAAGCGGTGTTGCCGCCGGCGTGCGCCGTGTGGAAGCGGTGAGTGGCGCGGGTGCATTGGCGCTGGTGCAGCAGCAGGAAGACCAGTTGCAACTGGTCGCCAGCGTCATCAAGGCGCAGCCCGCCGAAGCCGCCATGCGTATCGCGCAGATTGTGGAGAACGTGAAGGCGCTGGAAAAAGAACTCGCCGCACTGAAATCCAAACTCGCTTCGTCACAGGGTGATGAGCTGGTAAGCCAGGCACAGGACATCAATGGTGTGAAAGTGCTGGCCGCCAAGCTGGAAGGCGCAGATGCCGCCACGCTGCGTGAAACCATGGATAAACTCAAAGACAAACTCAAGACCGCCGCGATCGTGCTGGCTGCCGTCAGCGATGGCAAGGTGTCGCTGATCGCCGGTGTCACCGCCGATACCACCGGCAAGGTGAAAGCGGGCGAACTGGTCAACTTCGTCGCGCAACAAGTGGGTGGTAAAGGCGGCGGCCGCCCGGACATGGCGCAGGCCGGTGGTACGCAACCAGAGCATCTGCCAAAAGCGCTGGCGGGAGTCGGTGAGTGGGTAAAGGCGAAGCTTTAAACTTGATTCGTCTGCTTTGTCCCACGAGCCGAAATTACGAGATGCCTTCCAATTAGGGAATTTATGCCGCCAAAAAGCCGAAATCCGCTTCTCACTTGGCTATTAACGTTCGCGGATTCAAATTTGAAGTGCAACGCTTATTTGAAGAATACCTGATTAGGCGTCAAGTAACCAAGCCTCTTTCTGGGACGATTGTTTAAGCGTTTCATCACTTCATTTATCTCCTGTTGTGTAA
>JAJXUI010000001.1 GCA_021782995.1 Pseudomonadota bacterium
TCTCGGGTGAGGTGTGTGTAGTTCATCTTTGCAATTTCGACTGGCAGGTCAAAAAGCCCGGATGCTACCGCATCCCACCCTCCTGACCTACATTACTCAAAATTGCACTTCAAACTAGAATCCGCCGTTCATTACAGGAGGCATATATTTATTTTTCTGGGTTTGGCTCGTCGCTAATGACTTAAATTTTGCAGAGAGGAAGAAAGTATTTAACATTCACCTATGGCGGAAGATATTAATGGCTTTGATTGTCCTCGTAATTGTGGGGGCCATAATGATCATGCGTACGGGCAATCCGTTTTTCTTCTTGGTGTTGTTCTTACTCCTATTAAGCTTTTACATATATGTTCTGTTTGCGTTTGGCAATTACATCAAATTAAAAGACGTTGAACTAAACACAGGATCAAGTTTTAGCAACCTCCTTTCAATATTCCTGTTCTGGTTTGTTGCCAACTTGGGAATTGCATACTTGCAGAGCGGCATAAATAGAATAATTGAGCACGAAAGAATGCGTTCTAACTGACCGCCGCTAGCTGGAAACTCGAACGGCAGCAATGGCCAAGAAGCAGACGCTACAATCGAATTAGTTTTCAGATGTTAGTTGAGACTCAACTTGGTTTTACTACCATCAGCCAGTAAATCCCCAGCATCGCCACAAATGTCGGGTATCCCAGCAGCTCCCAGAATTTTGAATATCTCCAATAGCGGTCTGGTAACACTCCATTCTGTTTGACTGCTTCTTCCAGCATTTTGTGCATTTGAAGTTGCAGCCACACTACCGGCAGCCAGCAGGCGGCGCTCAATAGATACAACGCATAGGTCCATTTAAGCCAAAGTGCATCCAGCGGCCAGCCTGCCATCAGCACCAGCGCAATGCCGCTTGCCGGTTGGAAGATGACGGCTGGTGTGGTGAACCACCAGTCTGCCTTGACCAATAATTTGCTCACCACATATTGCGCTTGCAGGTTGCGCGAGCGGTTGGTCATGAACATGTAGAACGCGCTGCCGAAGCCGGTGCCGACCATCAGCACGCTGGAGAGGATGTGCAGCCATTTCAGGGGTTCATACAGCATGAGTTTTCTCCTTGGTTGCGTTGCGCCACAGTATCCACAGGATGGTCAGGATGGGAATATTCTTGATCAGCATGCCGAAGGGATGCAGTGCGATCTCGGGTAATTGGATCAGGATGATCACACTATAGGTGAGGATAACAGCGGCCTGTGCGGGCCAAAGCCAGCGCTGCCAATGGCTGGGTTTAAGCAGTGTCAGTATTCCCATTAGCAAATCAGCTGTAATTCCGGCATACAGTGCGGCCAATGCGGCATGACCCGCGAGTCCGGTGCGCGCGAGCAGTGCGAGGCTTTCCTCCTGCGGCCAGGCGAGCGAAGCCAGCGCGGTAAGCAGCCACACAGAGGCAAGCGAATAGCGTAATGCTTGCATGGCTTACCCTTTCAGAAAATTCCTGTAGCTCTGCGGCACATGGCCCAGCAGTGCCGTAAATGCTGCGCCATCGCCAGTGCTACCGGAATTCAGCATTTCCAGTGTGTCGTGCCCTAGTGGCATCGCGGGGATGCGGTCGCCCAGCCAGGCCATGCCTTCCACTAATAAATTAGGCGTGCTCAGCACGAGGGGTGTGCGCTTGCCTTGCTGGGTGCGATAGCTACTGATATGCCCGGCCAGCGTGGTGTCTTCTGCGCCGACGCATTCAATCACATTTCGCAGGTGCGTGCTGCTGGCAGGTGCGCTGACCAGTTTGCACACGGCTTGCGCGATGTCTTCGATATGCACCGGCTGCACGACTTGTTTGCCCGCACCAGGTAACATCAGCACCGGGGATTTTGCTAGCAGCATGAACATGCGCGTGCTGGCGCCATCCGGTCCGTAAATCAACGACGGGCGCAAGATGGCCCAGTCCACATTCAAGGTTTGCAGGTAGTCATCCGCCGCCTGTTTGCTTTGCATATAGGCGGTGGGGATGTTGTGGCCGACGCCGAGCGCGGAGATTTGCACGATGCGCCGGATGCCGCTTTGTGCGGCTGCGGCAAACAGCGCGCGCGGTGCGGTATCGTGCAGGTTGGCCATGGGCTGGGCCTTACTGTCACGCAGCACACCGATGGCATTGATCACGACATCGATGTTTTTCAGGCGCGGCAGCCAGGTGTGGCTGTCGACATCGCGCCGGTAATCGATGGCGATTTCGTTTGCGTTTTTCGGGTGCCGCACGCCGCGAATGACCTGATGCCCATCCGCCAGCAAAGCCGCTTCAAGATGGCGCCCGACAAAGCCGGAGGCGCCGCAGAGCAGGATGTTCATTTTTCACCTCCTTTGGGTACGAGTGCTTGCTGCTGCATGGCATTCACTGCGGGTTTCACCACAGTGCCCCAGATGATGTTGGCCACGATGGCAACAGAGATGAAGATGCCGGCGCTGGTCCATACCAGAGTGGTGCGCACGATCTGCAACCAGTTTGTGGCATTGAAATTGATTGCAATACCAATCACCAGGATCAGGCTGCCGGTGATGGCCAATATTTGTATGCACTTTAACCAAAATCGAGTAGCCGCCTGGTTGTTGCAGGCGCTGTCGAATATGGCTGTGAGTTGGGTGCTGAGATAACCCAAAGCGAGCACAGGCAACAGGATGGCGATCAGGGTGGAGAAGATCAGGATTTCGAGTTCCATGGCAGTTCCTTTCGTATCATGGTTGGAATTACTCTTGCGTTGATAATGATGGCGACAAATACTGCAATGAGGCTTAGATAATTCTGCCAACTTGTAGGAGCGGCTGTTAGCCGCGACAGAAGGGCATCGCGGCTAACAGCCGCTCCTACAGTCTGGTTTTTACGTAATACCATGTTTTATTGATGTCGCCATAATTACAGATTTATGTGTAAGTTACAGAGAGCACTGATTCTTTGTGCACGTCTGTGAGCGCTTTACTGATTTTCTGGCCAGCAGGTTGATAAAAACATGGGTGGCCCATCCGGGTATCAGGTAGCGATGCCGGGCAATATGCGGGTAGATGCGAGTCATGATGCGCATGACTTTGGGCTTGGCCAGCCAGCCGGCAAAAGAGCCAAAGCCGGAAGCACGATACATATGCTGGAATACCGGCACGCCAACCAGCCAGCTGCCATTTGCGGTTTGTGCGTGTATCAGCTGCATCATGGCTTCCTGCGCTGGGGCCCCGGCAGGCGGGGTAAAGCCGGCGGAAGAGCAATCCACCAGCAGCATCTGGTTGGCGTGATCGCGCTGATTCAGCCGGAAAACTTCATTGCGGCAGATCGGGCAGCTGTGGTCATAATAAACGGTGAGCGGGTAGATGGTATCCATTACTATCTCCTTTGGTTTATGTAAATTCTGTATAAACAGAAATATTCCGGTTTAAAAAATGGCTGGTGATCAGCCAGCCAGTCTGCAGTTGGTCAGCCTCGAATCAATTTCTGTATCTTTGCGCCCAGCTTCATCACCTTCATCAGGGTTTCGGGGTCTAGCTTCAGCAGTTCATCGCCCCAGCTGCTGACGGTTTCCATGAATTGCAGTGTGGCGGCAATGCGCTTTTGTGCATCCTTTTCTTCCTTGCCGTAATCCGGGCTGTTCACACAATCACGCAGGAAGTCCACGGTGGGATCGAACTCGCGTTTCTTGCGCTCCTTGAAGATGGCATGTGCCAGTCCCCAGACATCTCCAGTGGTTTCGAAATGATCGCGACGGTCGCCCATCAGGTGCACCACGCTGATCAGTCCCCAGCCCTGCAGTTCCTTCAGGCTGTTGGAGACATTGGAGCGCGCCACACCCAGTGTGTCGGTTATTTCGTCTGCAGGCAGCGGGCGTCCTGCGATATAGAGCAGGGCATGGATCTGCGACACGGTGCGGTTCACGCCCCAGCGCGAGCCCATTTCGCCCCAGTGCAAGATGAATCTTTCGGATACGGGTGTGAGTTTCATGGCTACCACTCTATCATTTTATAAATTTCTGTCAATACTGAAATTTATAAAATTAAATTGTAATTTTAATCATTGTATTAAATTTATTCATTTCAATTTTAATATGTAGTGAGTGATGGCTTGGGGGGTGTGGAGTGTAGAGGTGTATGCCAGTTGCATTATGCATGCAGGGTGTAATATTTCTCTGGATCGGCATACGATTTGCTTCCCGGCTAGCTGGCGCAGTTACATTCTTCCGAGCTGGAGCTGCATTGCCTGGATGAGTGTGGTATAGGCAGTTTGTCGTTGCGACATCATCCTCCATCCTGTTTCCAGTCTGCCAGGCACTGCGTTTAGTGATCCGTATTTAAATACTGCTCCAGGGCTGGAAATAATTCTCGCTCTTCAAATCTGACATGCGCCATCAGCAATTGCCCGAATTCCAGCAATGATGCTGTATGGTTCAGCCGCAAGCCTTCCTGCAGCCCGCGCAGTTGCTGGTGTTCGCGCAGGGTGCGCTGCGCCAGCAGCCGGGTTTCGTCTGTTTTCAACAGCGGCAGCAAGGTGAGTTCCTCGGTATTGAAATGCATATCCAGCTCTCGTGCATAGTGCTGCAATGCGCGTTCGCAACTTTGCTTGATCAATGCGTGATCGCCGGACTGTGCAGCGCGCAGGCAGGCATTGCCCAGCGACAGCGCGGTGTGGTGCTCACGCGAGAGCGGTTGCAGTACGGCATTGCGTTTCATGCGGGCAAGGTTGGCTACGTGCTATTTGGCCAGCACGGAAGAGTGCAGTACGCCGACAATTTCACCGTTGTACAAAACGGGCGCGGAAATTTGCACCGAGAGGGCTTTGGTGGTGGGGTCAGGTTTGGCTTCAGTGGCCGACCAAGGCGCTTTCAGGCCGTTCATTACCGGCGGGCGGGCTGCGGCGTTATACAGCAGGGGTTTGGTGGTCAGCGATGCGAAGGCCGCCAGATAGCCTTTCTTGTCACGCAGGTTGAGCTTTTCCAGCATCTTGTCCTCTTCCCACAGGGTGAGTTTTTGGGCGGCACCATTATGGTTGAGTTTGGTCACGATGGGGTCGTCTATGGTCAATTTTGCCCAATGTGAATTGCTGAGGTGTTCGATGCGTCCCTTGGTGTTGGATTCGATAACCGCGGCTATGAGGTCAGGATCGGCAGCCCATTCGACCAGCTTCCTTTTATATTTTTCTACCTTGAGTTGCAGTTCAGGCGAAACGGGTTCGGCGGATGCAAGATTGAATGCAAGCAGGGTGTGCAGGAAGAGGGTGCTGAGTATGAGGGGGCGTGTGAACATTTCGATCTCTTCCAGAAAGGGATGAAAGAGATATTACACCGATAAAAACGTGTTGTGTCAGGTCCAGAATCTTGCTGGTGAATTAAGTAATAGAATTATTAAAATGGAAGATGGAGGCTGGTATCTGCAGCAAGCAGTACCTGTCTGAAATCCTCCTGGATGCGTTTCAGCGCAGGTGCGTTATCTGCTTCAAAGCGGAGCACAATCACCGGGGTGGTGTTGGAAGCACGCATCAGGCCAAAACCATCAGCGTATTCTGTGCGCAGGCCGTCGATGGTGATGACTTCCTTGGCATCGGTAAACTGCGCTTCTTTGCCGAGGCGGGCAATCAGTGCGTGGTTTTCACCTTCCTGCATTTTGATGTGCAACTCGGGGGTGCTCACGGCATCGGGAAGTGCATTCAGCGTGGCACTTGGGTTTGCCACCCTGCTCAGGATTTCCAGCAGGCGTGCACCGGCGTAAAGACCGTCATCAAAGCCGAACCAGCGCTCCTTGAAGAATATATGACCGCTCATTTCGCCGGCCAGCAGCGAACCGGTTTCCTTCATCTTGGCTTTCACCAGCGAATGTCCGGTTTTCCACAGGGTTGGCTTGCCACCGAGATCGCGTATCCATGAAAACAGGTTGCGTGTGGATTTCACATCAAAAATGATTTCCGCACCGGGGTTGCGGCTCAATACATCTTCCGCAAACAGCATCAGCTGGCGGTCGGGGTAGATGATCTTGCCATCCTTGGTGACCACGCCGAGGCGATCGCCGTCGCCATCAAATGCCAGCCCTAGCTCGCTGTCGTTGTCCTGCAAGGCATGGATCAGGTCTTCCAGGTTATGCGGGTCGGAAGGATCAGGGTGATGGTTGGGGAAGTTGCCATCCACTTCGCAAAACATCTCGTTCACTTCGCAACCCAGGCCGCGATACAGCGTGCCTGCAAAATCGCCCGCCACGCCATTGCCGCAATCCACAGTGATCTTGAGCGGGCGCGCAAGCTTGACGTCGGAGATGATGCGCTTCAGGTATTCGGGCGCAATGTCGTATTGTGAGTAGGTGCCTGCACCATGGGCGAGATTTCCTGTTTCAATACGGGTGCGCAGGCCCAGGATGGTGTCGCCGGACAGGGTTTCGCCGGCCAGTACCATTTTCAGGCCATTGTAATCAGGCGGGTTGTGACTGCCGGTGATCATCACCGCACAGTTGGTGTTGAGCTGGAAAGCGGCAAAGTAAGTCATAGGCGTGGCAACCATGCCGACATCGATGACGTTGATGCCGCTTTTCTGGATGCCGCGCGCCAGTGCCTGCGCAAACGCCGGACCGGACAGCCTGCCGTCACGTCCGATGGCGATTGCAGTCTGTTTGCGTGCTGCAGCTTCGGAGCCGATGGCGTGGCCGATCTGCTCAACGATTTCGGCGGTGAGAGTTTTGCCGACGATGCCGCGTATATCGTAGGCCTTGAAAATTTCCTTGGGAATGCTCATTTTTTAACTATATGAATATATTATATTATTTTATTTTTTTGCGATGGCAGGTGTTCACTTACCAGCTGAGGAGTGAGGTTCACCATGCATTTGAAATGCTTCAACGGACATTCACGTTTGAAACAGGGGCTGCAGGGGATGTCGAGTTTAATCACCTTGGCATGCTGGGAGATCGGTGGGGTAAAGGTGGGGCTGCTCGAGCCATACAGCGCCAGCATGGGACGGTCCAATGCAGCGGCAATGTGCATCAAGCCTGAGTCGTTGCTGATCACCAGCGAGGCGGCGGAGATCAGCATGACTGCATCGGACAAGGTGGTCTCGCCGCACAGGTTGCGTACCTCCGCATTGCCCAGTGCCACGATTTTGTCGCCGACTTCCTTGTCCTTTGGCGCGCCGATTATCCACACGGCATAGCCTTGCTCCTGCAGCCGTTGACCCAGCTCGGCAAAATAGGGAATGGGCCAGCGCTTCGCCGGGCCATATTCTGCGCCAGGGCAGAAAACCGCTACAGGCTGGTCTAGCGTTAGGCCGAATTTGTCCAGAGAGGGCTGGCGCTGCTCGGCGCTGATTTTCAGGTTGGGCTCTGGCAAGGGGCGCACAATTGCATCTTTAGGCAGTTCCGCCAATTGCGCGAAGCGTTCTACCATGCGTGGCAACGCGTGTTTGTCCAGTTTGCGCGCGTCATTTAACAGGCCGTAGCGCAATTCCCCGACAAAGCCGGTGCGAATGGGGATACCGGCAAAGAAAGGTATCAGGGCTGACTTGAGTGAATTAGGCAGGACGATGGCCTGATCATAATTCCTTTCACGAAGTTTCAGGCCCAGGCTGATGCGTGCGCCCAGCTGCAATGCGCCATGCGGAAAAGGATTGATGATGGTTTCATTGACTTCGGGCATCAGCCTCAACAGCGCTTCGCTCCATGCAGGTGCCATCACGTCAATGATGCAGTCCGGCATGCGCATCTTCAGCCGCACCAGCAAGGTATGCATGAGCATGGTGTCGCCGACCCAGCTGGGGGCGATCACCAGGATTTTACGGATGTTGCTGAAATCCAGCTGGGCCACTTAGTGGTGACCCTTGGGTAATTCACCCTTGAAACGGTACAGTGTGCTGCAATAAGGGCAGCGCGCTTCGCCGGTTCTTTCCACCGGGATATATACCTTGGGATGATTGTTCCACAAGGCTACTTCCGCTGTGGGGCAATGCAGTGGCAAGTCCTTGGCGGTGACTTCGACAACGTTTTGGGTATTCCGGGCTGTACTCATTGTGTGCGTATCCTGTTCAGCCGGTTAAACATGTGCCAGCCAGCTGGCATATTTTTCGTTCTTGCCGCTGACCACGTCAAAGAACAGCGATTGCAGTTTTTCGGTGATCGGGCCGCGTGAGCCTGAACCAATCACGCGCGTATCCAGTTCGCGGATCGGAGTGACCTCTGCTGCAGTGCCGGTGAAGAAGGCCTCTTCTGCACAATAGACTTCGTCCCGGGTGATGCGTTTCTCGATCACTTCAATACCGAGGTCTTTGGCAAAGGTCAGGATGGTGTCGCGGGTAATGCCTTCCAGGCAGGACGTCAGGTCCGGCGTATAAAGCTTGCCTTTTTTCACGATGAAGATGTTCTCGCCCGCGCCTTCGGCCACATAACCATCCACGTCCAGCAACAAGGCTTCATCGTAGCCGTCGGTCGCGACTTCCTGGTGTGCCAGGATGGAGTTGGTATACGTGCCAACCGATTTGGAGCGGCACATATTGATGTTCACATGATGGCGGGTAAAGCTGGAAGTCTTGACGCGGATGCCGCGCTTCATGCCTTCCTCGCCCAGATAGGCACCCCATGGCCATGCGGCAATGGCGACATTCACACTCAGCGTAGTGGCGGCAATGCCCATCGCCTCGGAACCGTAGAAAACGATCGGGCGGATATAGCAGGACTCCAGCTTGTTGGCGCGTACGACTTCTTTTTGCGCTTCCATGACGGTTTCCTTGTCATAGGGCATCTTCATTTTGAAGATGAATGCGGAATTGAACAGTCGGTCAGTATGTTCCTGCAGACGATAAATGGCTGTTCCTTTGGTGGTTTTGTAAGCGCGTACACCTTCAAATACGCCCATGCCGTAGTGCAGGGTATGGGTCAGTACGTGGGTGGTAGCGTTGCGCCAGGGCACCAGTTTGCCGTTTTGCCAGATAAAACCATCGCGGTCTGCCATGGACATGATCAGAATTCCTTACATAAGAGTTTCATAAAAAGGGAATTCTAGCGGGTTTCGGCGGTTTGTAGAAGGGCAGATATTTTGCTGGAGGGCTGGGTGTCAGGGAAGATTTGCGGCGGAGTAAAAGGATCCTGGCAAATCAGCCTGTGGGGGTACGGCTTTGACACGCTGCATTGAGCCATCCCATTCATGGCCGAAAGTTGGTATTCGCCGCTATGTTGCTGGAAGATTTGACTAAATCTCCCACATATAGTGGTTTCGACAAAACTTTAGCTGAGTCTTCACATTACATCTCTAGCCGAAGCGGCCAGTGATGTAGTGGCTTCGATATAACCTAAAGGTTATTCTGTGCCGTTATATTACTGGTCGATTAACCAAATCGACCAGTAATATAATCTTCAGTTTCCTTGCGCTTGGGGTTGGTGAACACGGCGCTGGTATCGCCGAATTCAATGAGCTCCCCCAGGTACATGTAGGCGGTGTAATCGGAGATACGCGCTGCTTGTTGCATGTTGTGGGTCACGATGACGATGGTGAATTCCTTTTTCAGTTCATCCACCAGTCGTTCGATGTGCGCCGTGGAAATGGGGTCGAGCGCGGATGTGGGCTCGTCCAGCAGCAACACCTCAGGTTTGACGGCAATGGCGCGGGCAATGCACAGCCGCTGTTGCTGGCCGCCGGATAAGCCGGTGCCGCTTTGTTTCAGTTTGTCTTTTACCTCATTCCACAGCGCGGCCTTCTGCAGTGCCCATTCCACGCGTTCACTCATTTCGTGCTGGTTGAGGTTTTCATACAGTTTCACGCCAAAGGTGATGTTGTCATAAATCGACATCGGGAATGGCGTAGGTTTCTGGAACACCATGCCGATCTTGGCTCGAAGGGAGTTCAGATCCTGGCGTTTTTCCAGCAGGTTTTTACCATCCAGCAGGATTTCGCCTGTAGCGCGCTGCTTGGGATAGAGCTCATACATGCGGTTGAACGTACGCAACAGAGTGGATTTGCCGCAGCCTGAGGGGCCAATGAAGGCAGTCACCATTTTTTCGGGAATGCTGAGGTTGATATCCTTCAGTGCCCTGTCGTTTCCGTAGTAGAAATTCAGGTTGTTGACGAGCAGTTTCGGATTGTTGATTTCTTGAGGCAGCATATGCATCCTTAATGTGTGCTGGATTGCTGGCGGAAGAACACGCGAGCCAGAATATTCAATGTCAGTACGCTGAAAGTGATCAGCATGGCGCCCGCCCAGGCGAGCTGTTTCCAGTCTGCGTAGGGGCTCATTGCAAACTGGAAGATCACGACTGGCAGGTTTGCCATCGGCTGGTTCATGTTGCTGGACCAGAACTGGTTATTCAGGGCGGTAAACAGCAATGGTGCGGTTTCTCCGCTGATGCGTGCGACGGCCAGCAGTACGCCAGTCAGAATGCCCGCCCTTGCTGCACGCAGCGTGACCAGGGTAATGACTTTCCATTGTGGCGCGCCAAGTGCGGCAGCGGCTTCACGCAGGCTGTTGGGAACCAGGCGCAGCATGTTTTCGGTGGTGCGGATCACGATGGGAATCACCAGGATGGCCAGGGCAAATGCGCCAGCCCATCCTGAAAAGTGTTTTGTCCTGATCACATAGACTTCGTAAACAAACAGGCCGATCACGATGGACGGCGCGGAAAGCAGCACATCATTGATAAACCGTGTAATGGGAGCAATCCAGCCGCGCTGTCCGAATTCGGCAAGATAAGTGCCGGCCAGAATGCCGATAGGGGTGCCGATCAGCGTGCCCAGAGCAGTCATCATCAGCGAGCCTGCAATGGCATTGATCAGTCCGCCTGTACTGCCGGGGGGCGGGGTGATCTGGGTAAATACTTGCAGTGACAGTCCGGGCAAGCCATGAAACAGCAGGGTAAACAGGATCCAGCCCAGCCAAAACAGGCCAAAACCCATGGCCAGGATGGATATCCCCAGGCTCAGGATGTTGATCAAGCGGCGACGTGCGTAGAGTGTCAGCATGTCATGCAACCTTTCCTTCTCGTTTGCCCAGCTTGTAGAGCAGGAAGCGGGCGAATGTCAGCACGACAAAAGTGATGAAGAACAGGATCAGGCCAAGCTCTATCAGTGCTGATGTATAGAGTTCGCCGACGGCCTCGTTGAATTCATTGGCAAGTGCAGAGGAAATGCTGTTGCCCGGCATCAGCAATGACTGGGTGAGCGAATGTGCATTGCCGATCACGAAGGTAACCGCCATGGTTTCACCGAGTGCGCGGCCTAGCCCGAGCATGATGCCGCCGACTACGCCGATCTTGGTATAGGGCAGGACCACATTCCATGTCACTTCCCAGGTGGTTGCGCCCAGGCCATAGGCGGACTCCTTCAGCATGGCGGGGACAACTTCAAATACATCACGCATTACGGATGCGATAAACGGGATGACCATGATGGCCAGGATGATGCCGGCGGTCAGGATGCCGATGCCCATCGGCGGGCCGGAGAAGAAGGGCCCTATTATCGGCAGGTTGCCGATATGGTTACTCATCCATGGTTCAATGTATTCCCCGAAAAGCGGGGCGAATACAAACAGGCCCCACATGCCGTAAATGATGCTGGGAATGCCGGCCAAAAGCTCGATGGCAATGCCCAGAGGCCTGCGCAACCAGCGTGGCGAGAGTTCCGTCAGGAACAGTGCGATACCGAAGCTGACAGGAACCGCGATCAGCAGCGAAATGCTGGCGGTCACCAGGGTTCCGACAATCGGAACCAGCGCCCCGAAGCGATCCGTTACCGGGTCCCATTCAGGGCTGGCAAGAAACTGGAAGCCTGTCGCCTTGATGGACGGCAGGCTGCCTACAATAAGCGAGACGATGATTGCAAAGAGCAGGATCAGCACAGAGACGGCCGAAATACGGGTGATTCCCCGGAAGAGGAGATCAGGCCAGTTCTGAAGCATGCTGCGCACTTGGCTGAAATACTTCTGCATATCGGAAAATGGGCTCGTTATTGAAGTTGTAAAAATGAAAGGGGCTTGTTGCAAGCCCCTAATTATATCCCGAAAACGTGATTTATTACGTTTTCATTACATGCTTACTTCCAGACTGCTTTTCCGTCAGTGCCCTTGATGTTTTTCCATGCAGAACGCACCAGGTGCTGTACTTTCTCAGGCATTGGTACGTAATCCAGTGAAGCGGCCATCTCGCCACCGTTTTTGTAGGCCCAGTCGAAGAACTTCAGAACTTCTGCCGCTGTTTCAGGCTTTTCCTGGGCTTTGTGCATCAGGATGAAAGTCGCGCCAGTGATGGGCCAGCTGTTCTTGCCTGGCTCGTTGGTCAGCAGTTCGTAGAAACCTGCAGAATGCTCCCAGTCGGCACCAGCAGCTGCAGCCTTGAATGTGCTGTCATCCGGCTTGACATAATGGCCTTCACGGTTTTTCAGCTGCGCATAGGTCATCTTGTTTTGCAGGGCATAAGCATACTCAACATAACCGATGGAGTTCTGGATGCTTTGTACGTAAGAAGCCACACCTTCATTGCCTTTGCCGCCTGTACCGACTTTCCAGGAAACAGCAGTACCTTCGCCAACGGAAGACTTCCACTCGTCATTTACTTTGGACAGGTAGTTGGTGAAGATGAAGGTTGTACCGGAGCCGTCAGAGCGGTGTACTACGGTGATTGCTGAGTCAGGCAGCTCCAGGCCCTTGTTTTCGGCTGCGATTGCAGCGTCATTCCATTTGGTGATTTTGCCCAGGTAAATTTCAGCCAGAACCTTGCTGTCCAGTTTCAGCTGACCAGCTTCGATACCTTTGATGTTGATCACTGGAACAACGCCGCCCATAACCATCGGGAATTGCATCAGGCCGTCTTTTTCCAGAACTTCTGGTTTGAGGGGCATGTCGGATGCGCCGAAATCAACGGTTTTGGCTGTGATTTGCTTGATGCCACCGCCGGAGCCAATGGATTGGTAGTTCATGCCAATGCCAGACTTGGCTTTGTAGGCTTCAGCCCATTTTGCATAGATAGGGTAAGGGAAAGTTGCGCCCGCGCCAGTGATGTCTGATGCAAAGGCTGCGCTGGCAGTAACCAGTGCAGTTGCCATGATGGCACCTTTCAGCAGGATGTTCAGTTTGCTCATGTTCTCTCCAGGATGGTTATTGAAATTGCGAGTATTTCGGGGCTGCATTTCTAGCCAGCGATGTGCATATTAATAAGTTTTTATTACACTTTTATGACATCTTTTGAATATTTATAAGATTTTGATTAATTTATATATTTTCTTTTTTCCAGAAAGAGGCTGTTGCCAGGGATTCTTTTGGCCATCTTTTTGGCGGTGGCGGCGGCGGCAGAGACTTCGTGATGTGTCGTGAATTCGCCCGGTGAGATGGCCACAATACCGATGGAGAGGCTGGGCAGTGGATGGAAGTTGATCGTGTAATTTCGATCTTCACTGGTGTAACCGCCGGATTGAATGTGTTCTGGCTTCAGCAGGAGCGATAAGGCCTGTTCAAATCTGTGCAAGGCTTTTTCGCAGCGCGGAAGGACATCCTTGCTGCGTATCAGAAGAATGAAGTCATCTCCGCCTATATGGCCGATGAAATCCAGTTGCGGGTCGCAAGTCCAGTTCAGGATGCGTCCGGTCAGCTGGATCATTTCATCGCCTTTCTGATAGCCATAGGTATCGTTGTAAGGCTTGAAATGGTCAAGATCACAGTAACAAATGTGGAAAGGCTGTTTTTCCTGCAGCAAATAATCAATTTGGGTATTGATGGGTGTGTTCCCGGGAAGCAGGGTAAGGGGGTTGGCGTGGCGCGCAGCCTCGATCTGCATGCGAGTCAGTTCCCTGAGCACGTCTTGCCCGGTGGCAACGCCCAGATATTTGCCCTGGTCGGTAATGATGAAGCCATTATTGAAGTGCTTTTCATCAGCATCTGCCATGAAATGACCAAGTTCCTCGATGGGCATGTGCTTGTCTACCAGAAGTGGGGTATCCTGCAATGTCGAGATGCAGGGCTTGTTGCCGATCAGCTCGCGCTGATAAGGTTTGACGAACCAGTCTATGAAGGCATAGCGGCTGATTAATCCAATTGGCCTGTCGTCCTTGACTACGGGAATCGACCTAAGATTCGAGTGGGCGGTAAATCTGTCGAGTATCTGCTGGTTTGTGGTGGTGGGGCTGGCTGGCTCGACTTGCCGCATCAATTTGAGTGTGTTGCTGTGCCAGGTGTAGTTTCGTTCGTGTGAGCGACTGGTATGACGGGTTTCCTGTGTCAGGAGCTCAATGTGTTCTGAAGGGCAAATTGCCGGTGACCTGGCAGGATGGGCAATCAGATAACCTTGACCGAAATTTATCCCAATATCCTTAAGCAGGGTGATTTCCGGCAGAGTTTCAATGCCTTCGGCGATCACGTGAGTGCCGCAACTTTCGGCAATTTGCTGGATCGACTTCAGAAACTGCAGTTTGATCGGGTCCTGATCGGCGCCTTGTACGAAATGTTTGTCGATCTTGATGAAATCCGGGCGAAGCTCGGACCACAGGCGCAAGCTGGAAAAGCCCTCCCCCAAGTCGTCAATCGCAATTTTGAAGCCCATGTGCCGGTAATGCAGCAACGCTTTGCGCATACCTGCGAAATCATAGGTGGGCTGGTTTTCGGTGATCTCGATGACGACGCGGTCCGCGGAAAATCCGATTTCTTTAATGAAATCAAGCGTGCATCCATTCCTGAAACTGGGGTGCAACAGTGCGTCCGGACTGACATTCAGAAACAGGGTGCCGGGCAGGCCAAGCCCTGCAAAACGTTCAAGTATGGTTTTCCGACATAACATTTCCAGTTCGAGCGAAAGGTTTTCTTTTGATGCTGCATCAAAAAGCGCAATCGGTGTGTGCAGTTTGCTTTCACTGGGCCCCCGGGTGAGACCTTCATAACCAAAGTATTTGCCGGATTTAAGGTTGAGTATGGGCTGGAACAGGGGGGTGAGTTTTTTGTTGCGTATGATTTCCTGGATAGTCCATGGTACGACGGCAGGTGAGGGGGATTTGAGAGCCTTGTCCTGGGCGACTTCCATGTCATTGCTGTGGGCTCTGATTTCGGTTGCGGTATGCATATCCATCCTTTGCGGCATTTTGCCAGCAAGCATAATAAGGTCTTGTTACGGCATTATTAAGACCAAGGTAGGGGGGAATACCGCACCCTTTGCATTGACCAAATTCCGATTCGACGGTAGGATTGACGACTTTCGTGATTGCTATGGATGAAAACAAATGCGTCGTAAATTAGTCGTCGGCAACTGGAAGATGTTTGGGCGTTTGGCGCGTAATCAGGCTTTGCTGGAAACAGTGCGTGCAGAAACCCGGAATTTTACTAATGTCGATTGCGCTGTTTGCGTGCCATTTCCATATCTGTCACAGGTGCAGTCACTGCTCAATGGCAGCAGGATTGCATGGGGTGCGCAAAACATGAGCCAGCATGAAGAAGGGGCATATACCGGTGAGGTGGCGCCTGGCATGTTGCAGGAGTTTGGGTGTAAGTATGTCATTCTTGGCCACTCGGAGCGCAGGGCCATTTATCTTGAAAGCGATGAGGCGGTTGCTGAGAAGTTTGAGTCTGCGATCAAGTCGGGTTTGACGCCTATCTTGTGTGTGGGTGAAACCCTGGCGGAAAGGGATGGCGGAATTACTGAGCAGGTTGTTGCGCGCCAGCTGGATGCGGTTATCGCAAAAAGCGGAGTGCAAGCGCTGGCCAAGGCTGTGGTTGCGTATGAGCCGGTCTGGGCGATCGGTACAGGCAAAACTGCTACGCCTGATCAGGCGCAGGCGGTTCATGCATTTATCCGCCAGCGGGTGGCGGCTGCAGATGGCAAGGTTGCAGCTGGATTGTGCATACTTTATGGCGGAAGCGTTAAGCCGAATAATGCGGCAGAGCTGTTTGCCAAGGTGGATATTGATGGAGGCCTGATTGGTGGCGCCTCCCTTGTTGCGGAAGATTTTGCTGCAATTTGCAGTGCGGGTAATTAACGGAAATTTTGAGGTAACAGGTGGAAACTATTATTTGGTTGATACATGCGGCGAGTGCACTGGTGCTGATCGGGCTTGTGCTGATGCAGCATGGCAAGGGTGCTGACATGGGTGCGGCATTTGGTTCGGGATCCGCGGGCAGTCTGTTTGGCTCCAGCGGCTCTGCGAATTTCCTGAGTCGCAGTACGGCTGTGGCGGCAGCAGTTTTTTTCATTACCAGCCTGAGTCTGACATACATGTATGCGAAACCGCATCAGGGTGCAGGTGTGATGGATAAAGTGGATGTATCCAAGACGGTTCCCGATGTCGCTTTGCCGGCAACGCAGGAAAATACTGCTGGAAGCTCAAAGTCAAAAGACATACCTAAATAAATAATTTGCGGAGTTGGCGGAATTGGTAGACGCGCAGCCTTGAGGTGGCTGTGTCCTTGTGACGTGAGGGTTCGAGTCCCTTGCCCCGCACCAAATATCAAATCAAGGTTTCTAGGCTTTGGTTGAGTAATAAAACTAGATACCTCTGCAAACTTGGCAGAGTTGGGGGAGTACAAATGCTTGAAAACTATTTCCCGGTCCTTCTTTTCATATTGGTTGGACTGGCTATTGGCGTGGCACCCATGTTGCTGGGCAGGATCCTTGCTCCGCATCGGCCGGATGATGCCAAGCTGTCTCCATATGAGTGTGGCTTCGAGGCTTTTGAAGATGCGCGCATGAAATTTGATGTGCGCTATTACCTTGTTGCCATCCTGTTCATTCTGTTTGACCTGGAAATTGCCTTTTTGTTCCCTTGGGCCATCGTGCTCAAGGAAATTGGTATTGCAGGTTTTGTTGCAATGATGGTGTTTCTGGCAATTCTGGTGGCCGGATTTGTATATGAGTGGATGAAAGGCGCATTGGAATGGGAATAGAAGGCGTTCTCGAAAAGGGATTTGTCACCACATCCCTGGATACCGTAATCAACTATACCCGTACGGGTTCGTTATGGCCGATGACGTTCGGTCTGGCCTGTTGTGCGGTTGAAATGATGCATGCCGCTGCGGCGCGTTACGATATTGCACGTTTTGGCGCAGAAGTTTTTCGCCCAAGTCCGCGGCAGTCGGACCTGATGATTGTGGCTGGCACATTGTGCAACAAGATGGCGCCGGCATTACGCAAGGTGTATGACCAGATGCCTGAGCCGCGATATGTGATATCGATGGGATCCTGTGCAAATGGCGGAGGCTATTACCATTACTCCTATTCTGTAGTGCGTGGATGCGACCGCATCGTGCCGGTCGATGTATATGTCCCGGGATGTCCACCTACTGCAGAAGCGCTGATCTACGGCCTGATGCAGCTGCAGAAAAAAATCAAACGAACCAATACCATCGCCCGTTAGGATTGAATATGGCAGCAGATTTGAATCTCTTGGCAACAAGACTGCAGGAAGCTTTCGGCCCGCAACTGGCCAGCTTGGACATTCAGCTTGGTGAGCTTACGATTGTGGTCAAGGCTGCAGACATGACCGCAATACTGAACCGCCTGCGTGATGACAGTCATTTCAGGTTTGAGCAATTGACGGATCTGTGTGGCATGGACTATTCCACCTATGGCAGCGATCTCAGTGAAGGCGGCGCCTACTATGGCAATGACGAAGCGCAGGGTGTACATGCGCGTCGTTTTGCAACGGTATACCACCTGCTGTCCATCTCCAATAACGCTAGATTGCGTGTGCGAGTCTATGCGGAGGATGATGCAATGCCGGTGATGGCTTCGGTGGTGGATATCTGGCCTGCAGCCAACTGGTATGAACGCGAGGCTTTTGACCTGTACGGCATCATATATACCGGACATCCCGATCTGCGCAGATTGCTGACGGATTATGGATTCATCGGCAATCCTTTCCGCAAGGATTTCCCGTTGTCCGGCAATGTTGAGATGCGTTACGACGCGGAACAGAAGCGTGTCGTTTATCAGCCCGTAACAGTCGAGCCCAGAGAGGTGACCCCGCGCATCGTGCGTGAAGATGGATATGGGGGCGCGAGGTAATCATGGCAGAAATAAAGAACTACACAATGAACTTTGGACCGCAGCATCCTGCGGCACACGGCGTATTGCGCCTTGTGCTGGAGCTGGATGGTGAGGTGATCGAGCGCGCTGATCCACATATCGGTTTGCTGCATCGCGCAACAGAAAAGCTCGCTGAACATAAGACATTCCTGCAGTCCGTTCCATACATGGATCGCCTGGATTACGTGTCCATGATGTGTAACGAGCATGCTTATGTCATGGCGATCGAAAAATTGCTGGGTATAGAAGCGCCGGTCAGGGCCAAATATATTCGCGTGATGTTTGATGAAATTACGAGATTATTGAACCACCTGATGTGGCTGGGAGCGCATGCGCTGGATCTGGGGGCGCAGACTGTCTTCTTCTATACCTTCCGAGATCGGGAAGCATTGATGGATGTCTATGAGGCAGTGTCAGGTGCGCGTATGCATGCCGCTTATTACCGTCCGGGTGGTGTGTATCGTGACTTGCCGGACAGCATGCCACAATACCAGGCCTCAAAGATACATAATGCACGTGCCATCAAGGCAATGAATGCGAACCGTGCGGGTAGCCTGCTGGACTACCTTGAAGATTTTACAAGCTCATTCCCTAAGCATGTTGATGAATATGAAACACTGCTGACTGATAACCGTATCTGGAAGCAACGTACTGTAGGTATCGGTATCGTGACGCCAGAGCGCGCGAAGGCATTGGGCATGACGGGTCCAATGCTGCGCGGTTCTGGAATCGAATGGGATTTGCGCAAGCATCAGCCATATGCAGTTTACGACCAGCTGGATTTCGATATTCCTGTCGGTGTGGAGGGTGACTGCTATGACCGCTATTTGGTGCGCGTTGAGGAAATGCGCCAGTCCAACCATATTATCCGGCAATGCATTTCTTGGCTGCGGGCCAATCCAGGCCCGGTGATTTCCGACAACCACAAGGTTGCACCGCCTTCCCGTGAAGGCATGAAGGAAAACATGGAAGAGCTGATCCATCATTTCAAGCTCTTTACTGAAGGCATGCATGTACCACCGGGCGAGGCCTATGCCGCTGTTGAGCATCCCAAGGGGGAGTTCGGCATCTATCTGGTTTCGGATGGTGCCAACAAGCCCTATCGCATGAAGATCCGCGCACCGGGCTTTGCCCATCTCGCCACGATGAATGAAATGACGCAAGGCCACATGCTGGCCGATGTTGTGGCGATCATTGGTACGCAGGACATCGTTTTTGGAGAGATAGACCGCTAATGTTATCCGATCAGATCAAAACCAGGATAGACCGCGAGCTGGCCAAATATCCCGCAGACCAGAAGCAGTCCGCCGTAATGGCAGCCTTGCGCTTTGTGCAGGATGAAAAGGGCTGGATCAGCAATGATGATATGGAGGATGTGGCGGGCTATCTCGGCATGCCGCATATGGCCGTGTATGAAGTGGCCACTTTCTATCATATGTATAACCTCAAGCCGATGGGCAAGCATACGCTGACGGTTTGCACCAACATTTCCTGCATGCTTTGCGGTTCCTCTGAGGTGGTGGATTACCTTGGAAAAAAACTGGGCATAGGCCTGGGCGAGGTGACTGCAGATGGCAAATTCGGCTTGCGTGAAGGCGAATGCTTTGGTGCTTGTGTAGATGCGCCGATGTTTACCATCAACAACAAGCGGTTGTGCGGCAAGCTCACAAACGCGAAGATCGATGAAATTCTTGCGGAGCTGGACAAGCAATGAATGCCCCCATCCTTTTAAATACCTCCCATTTTGACCAACCCTGGACACTGGAAAACTACCTTAAAGTCGGTGGTTATCAGGCCCTGCGCAAGGTCATTGAAAACAAAATGACGGCAGATGAAATCATCGCCGAGGTCAAGGCTTCCGGACTGCGTGGTCGCGGTGGTGCGGGATTCCCCACCGGCCTGAAGTGGAGTTTCATGCCGAAAAACTATAACGGCGTCAAGTACCTGGTTTGTAACTCCGATGAAGGCGAGCCAGGCACCTGCAAGGATCGTGACATCCTGCGCTACAATCCGCACAGCCTGATTGAGGGTATGGCAATTGCCGCTTACACAATGCAGGTGCAAACCGGCTACAACTACGTGCATGGCGAAATCTACGAAGCCTATGAGCGCATGGAAGATGCCTGCGAAGAAGCACGCAAGGCCGGTTATCTGGGAAACAATATTATCGGTTCAGGCTTCAGCTTTGATCTGCATAACCATATGGGCTATGGAGCATATGTGTGCGGCGAGGAAACTGCCCTGCTGGAGTCCATCGAAGGCAAGAAAGGCCAGCCACGCTTCAAGCCGCCATTCCCGGCGAACTATGGCTTGTATGGCAAGCCCACTACGATCAATAACACGGAAACTTTTGCCAGCATTCCCTACATCATTCGTGAAGGTGGCAAGAAGTTTGCCGATATGGGTGTGCCCAACAGCGGTGGCGTGAAACTGTTCTCCATCTCCGGTCATGTGAATAATCCGGGCAACTTCGAGGTGCCACTGGGTACGCCATTCAAGAAACTGCTGGAAATGGCAGGTGGTGTGCGTAATGGCAACAAGCTGAAGGCGGTAATTCCAGGCGGATCCTCCATGCCGGTATTGCCAGGCGAAATCATGATGGATCTGAACATGGACTTTGATTCCATTCAGAAAGCAGGATCCTATCTTGGTACCGGTGCGGTCATTGTGATGGATGAAACAACCTGCATGGTTAAGGCGCTGGAGCGCCTGTCCTATTTCTACTTTGAAGAATCCTGCGGGCAGTGCACACCATGCCGTGAAGGTACAGGCTGGCTGTACCGCATCGTGCATCGCATCGAAAAGGGCGAGGGACGTCCGGAGGACCTCGATCTGCTGGCGGATCTGTGTGAAAACATTGCCGGCCGTACGATTTGCGCGCTGGGCGATGCGGCTGCCTGGCCGGTGCAGGGATTCCTCAAGCATTTCCGCAGCGAATTCGAATATCACATCGAGCACAAGCGTTGCTTGGTATAAGACTAGACGGTTAGGTGAGCAATGATCAACATTGAAATCGACGGCAAGCAATTACAGGTCGAAAACGGCCGCAGCGTAATCGAAGCCGCCCATCAGGCTGGAATCTACATTCCGCATTTCTGCTACCACAAGAAACTGTCCATCGCAGCTAACTGCCGTATGTGTCTGGTGCAAGTCGAAAAGGCGCCCAAGCCTTTGCCTGCATGCGCTACGCCAGTTGCCGAAGGAATGAAGGTATACACCGCATCCGAGCAGGCCGTGAAGGCACAGAAGGGCGTGATGGAATTCCTTCTGATTAACCATCCGCTGGATTGCCCGATTTGTGATCAGGGTGGTGAATGCGAACTGCAGGATCTTGCAGTAGGTTATGGTGGCAGCGCATCGCGCTATCAGGAAGACAAGCGGGTGGTATTGCACAAGGACATCGGCCCGCTGGTTTCTGCAGAAGAAATGAGTCGCTGCATCAACTGCACCCGCTGCGTGCGATTTGGCGTTGAAGTCGCCGGTGAAATGGAGCTGGGTCAGGCTTTCCGTGGCGAGCATGCGGAAATCATGAGTTTTGTTGATGGCGCGGTGAATTCCGAACTATCCGGCAACATGATCGACCTGTGTCCGGTTGGCGCATTGACCAGCAAGCCTTTCCGCTATAAAGCCCGTACATGGGAGCTGTCACGTCGTCGCGCAGTAAGCCCGCACGATAGCTTGGGTTCCAATCTGGCTGCGCTGGTGATGAATAATCGCGTGATGCGTGTAGACCCGGTCGAAAACGAAGAATTGAACGAATGCTGGATATCGGATCGTGACCGTTTCAGCTACGAAGGTTTGAATAGTGAAGAACGTCTGACCAAGCCCATGCTCAAGCAGGGTGGGAAATGGCAGGAAGTGGACTGGCAGGTAGCGCTTGAATATGTTGCCAACGGATTGCGCCAGATTGGCAAGGAAGCTGGTGCTGCACAGATCGGCGCGCTGGTATCCCCCGGTTCAACACTGGAAGAAATGCATCTTGTGCAAAAACTGGTGCGTGGGCTTGGCAGTCATAATGTGGATTTCCGCTTGCGCCAAAGTGATTTCAGTGCGGATGGCAAAATGCAGGGTGCACCATGGCTGGGCATGAAGGTTGCAGAGGTCAGCAGCGCTGACCGTATGCTGCTGGTGGGCAGCTTCCTGCGCAAGGATCACCCCTTGTTTGCCTCCCGTATCCGCCAGGCGGTGAAACGAGGCGCACAGGTGAATTTGCTGCACAGCGCAGATGATGATCTGTTGATGAAGTTGGCCAACAAGGCAATTGTTCCTCCATCTGAGCTGGTGCCCATGTTGGCGCAAATCCTGCAGGCAGTGGCTACATCCAAAGGCACTCATTTACATTCAAGCGTGCAGTCGCTGGTGCAGGGCGTTGTGGTGTCGGCTACTGCAAAGACCATTGCCGAAAATCTTGCTGGCGGCGAGCGTGCAATCATTCTGCTCGGCAATTTCGCCCAGCAACACCCGCAGGCGGCACAGTTGCAGCTACTCTCCCAGCATATCGCTGCATTGAGCAATGCACGATTCGGCTTTATCGGTGAAGGCGCCAACAGCGTGGGCGGATATATTGCAAATGCTGTTCCCGCTGAAGGCGGGATGAATGCTGCAGCGATGCTGGCATCTCCGCGCAAGGCATACCTGCTTATGAATGTTGAGCCCGAGCTGGATGCACATAACGGACAGCTGGCTCTCGAAGCAATGAAGTCTGCCGAAATGGTGGTTGCAATGTCCTCCTATAAACACAAGGCAATGGACTATGCGGACGTGATGTTGCCGATCGCTCCATTTACTGAGACCTCTGGCAGTTTCATTAATGCAGAAGGTCGCCTGCAGGGTTTCAGGGGGGCAGTAAAACCGCTGGGTGAAACCAGGCCGGCATGGAAAGTACTGCGCGTGCTTGGCAACCTGCTGAATATCTCAGGCTTTGATTACGACACCAGCGAAGCGGTGCGCGATGAGGTGCTGGGTGGTCGTGATGTCAGTGCAAGCATGAACAACACCCTGCAGGGGCTGGTCGTGCAACCAGCACCGGTGTCTACTGGCATGCAGCGCGTAGCTGATGTACCGCTCTATGCGACAGACTCCATCGTCCGGCGTTCTGCTCCCTTGCAGGCTACCCGCGATGCACAGACTCCCGCTGTACAGATGCGCAGTGACGATCTGGCAAAGCTTGGGATCAAGGCTGGCGATACTGTGAAAGTGACTATGGGACAAAACACTGTGCAATTGACGGCATCTGTCAATGAAGGTTTGCCGGCGGGTGTGGTGCGAGTGGCTGCGGGTCGTGCGGAGACGGCGGGTCTGGGTGCGATGTTTGGCGCAATTAGCGTGGAGCGTGTGTAATGGAAGCGCAAGTACTGCAAATTCTGCAATTCATATTTGACCAGTTTGGCGCATGGAATGCCGTATGGGGAATCATACAGCCTGCATGGCCGGTCATCTGGACCCTGCTCAAGATTGTGGCAATCGTTGCGCCTATCATGATCGGTGTAGCCTATCTGACGCTAGCAGAGCGCAAAATCCTGGCCTGGATGCAGGTGCGTATCGGTCCCAACAGGGTAGGGTACTGGGGCGTTCTTCAGCCACTGGCAGACGGTGTCAAATTGCTGTTCAAGGAGCTGATCGTTCCAATCCGTGCAAACAAATATCTGTTTGCATTTGCACCAGTGCTGGTACTTGCACCAGCACTGGCCGCCTGGGCGGTTGTGCCGTTTGAAAATGGCATGGTGCTTGCAAACGTCAATGCGGGCCTGCTGTTCATCCTGGCGATGACTTCGCTGGGTGTGTATGGTGTGATCATCGCCGGCTGGGCATCCAACTCCAAATATGCCTTCCTGGGTGCCTTGCGTTCCGCGGCACAGATGGTTTCATACGAACTGCCGATGGGCTTTGCCCTTGTATGTGTGCTGATGGCTGCGCAAAGCATGAACCTGACGGATATCGTGAACGGCCAGCAGGGTAATGCCGGTTTCCTGAACTGGTATCTGATCCCGCTGTTCCCGATGTTTGTCATCTATCTGATATCGGGCGTGGCGGAAACCAATCGAGCACCTTTCGATCTGGCAGAAGGCGAATCAGAAATCGTGGCAGGTTTCCACGTTGAATATTCTGGCATGGGTTTCGCGCTGTTCTTCCTTGGTGAATATGCGAACATGATCCTGATTGCGGGACTGACTTCATTGTTCTTCCTGGGTGGCTGGCTGAATCCGTTCCATGGCTTAGGCATCATTGGTGCCTATACCGACATGATTCCGGGCATGCTCTGGCTGTTGTCAAAGATGGTGTTCATCCTGTTCCTGTTCCTGTGGTTCCGCGCGACTTTCCCGCGTTACCGCTATGACCAGTTGATGCGCCTGGGCTGGAAGATACTCATTCCGTTCACTTTGCTGTGGGTCATCGTTGTGGCTGCGTGGATGCAAACTCCATACTGGGTATGGTCGTCAGTACAAGGATAAACCATGAATTCTCTTACCAATTACATCAAATCATTCACTCTGTGGGAGCTGCTCAAGGGGATGGCGCTTACCGGGCGTTACATGTTCCGCCGCAGCATTACGGTGCATTTCCCTGAAGAAAAAACGCCGCAAAGCTATCGCTTCCGTGGCCTGCATGCCCAACGGCGCTATCCCAATGGTGAGGAACGGTGCATAGGCTGCAAGCTTTGCGAAGCCGTGTGTCCGGCATTGGCAATCAAGATTGAAACAGAAGAGCGCGATGACGGAACCCGTCGTACAACCCGTTATGACATCGACCTGGTGAAATGCATTTTCTGCGGATTCTGCGAAGAAGCCTGCCCGGTGGATGCAATTGTGGAAACACGCATCTATGAATATCACGGAGAGAGCAGGCATGAGCTGTATTACACAAAGGAAATGCTGCTGGCCGTGGGTGACAAATATGAAGCCCAGATTGCAAAAGATCGTGCTGCAGATGCGAAATTCCGCTGATCTGGCGGGACTCGAATAAGAACAGGATGAAATGGTTATGAATCTGGAAACAATTTTATTTTATCTGCTGTCATTGATGACGCTGTTTTCTGCTGGGAAGGTGATTACTTCGCGCAATCCCGTGCACGCTGCACTTTATCTGGTGCTGGCGTTCTTCAGTACAGCAGGCATCTGGATGCTGCTGGAAGCCGAATTCCTCGCACTGACACTGGTGCTGGTGTATGTTGGTGCGGTGATGGTGCTGTTCCTGTTTGTGGTAATGATGCTGGATATCAATTTCGAGCAGCTGCGCCAGGGATTCTGGCGCTGGTTTCCGTTCGCCGCGGTGCTGGGGGCAATTCTGGCAGTGGAAATGATCGAGGTACTGGGTAACGCACAGCTGCCTGCAGCAACTGCACAGGCAGCACCACATGCAGCCAATTACAGCAATACCAAGGAACTGGGACGGCTGATTTATACCGATTATGTCTATGTGTTCGAACTGGCTGCCGTCCTGTTGCTGGTGGCTATGGTGGCGGCAATTGCGCTGACATTGCGCCACCGTCAGGGCACCAAGAAACAGGACCAGTCGGAACAGGTCAGGGTAAGGCGCAATGATCGGGTGCGACTGGTAAAAATTGCAGCATCCGGCAAGGTAGCTGCTACTGAAATCAAACAGGGATAACCATGCTGAATCTGACGCTTTCGCATTACCTGATACTGAGTGGGCTGATGTTTTCCGTCAGCGTAGTTGGTATCTTTCTCAATCGCAAAAACCTGATTGTATTGTTAATGGCCATCGAACTGATGTTGCTGTCGGTAAACACCAACTTCATCGCTTTTTCACATTACCTGAATGATACGGCCGGCCAGATTTTCGTATTTTTCATTTTGACAGTGGCTGCGGCAGAAGCTGCCATCGGACTGGCAATCCTGATTGTCCTGTTCCGTAATCTGCGCACGATCGATATGGACGAACTGGATAGCTTGAAGGGTTAAGGACAGAAGAATGAACAATATGCAGAACCTTTACTTGCTCGTGCCGCTGGCTCCCCTGTTTGGCGCATTGATTGCCGGGCTGTTCGGAAAATACATAGGACGTACCTGGACGCATCGCATCACCATCCTGATGGTGGCAGTCTCGTTTGCCGCCTCGATCTACATCTTCCAGGATGTCATGGCGGGTCACACCTTCAATGGAGCTGTATATCAGTGGATTTCAACCGGCTATATCAGCATCGATGTGGGCTTCCTCATTGATCAGCTGACCGTGATGATGATGCTGGTGGTTACTTTTGTTTCCCTGATGGTGCATATCTATACGATAGGCTATATGTCAGATGACAGCGGTTATCAGCGTTTCTTCAGCTATATCTCGCTGTTTACCTTCTCCATGCTGATGCTGGTGATGTCCAACAACTTCATGCAGCTGTTCTTCGGCTGGGAAGCGGTAGGTCTGGTTTCCTACTTGCTGATCGGTTTCTGGTATGACAGGCCAACCGCCATTTATGCGAACCTGAAAGCATTTCTGGTAAACCGCGTGGGTGACTTCGGTTTCCTGCTGGGCATCGGATTGATCCTGATGGTATTTGGGACGCTGGATTACAAGGCAGTCTTTGCTGCCGCAAGTGCGCATGTCGGCATGTTTGCGCCGATTCCGGGTATCTATGTGGATACCCTCACTGCAATTTGCATCCTGCTGTTCATCGGCGCGATGGGTAAGTCTGCACAGTTCCCGCTGCATGTCTGGCTGCCGGATTCGATGGAGGGCCCGACCCCGATTTCTGCGCTGATCCACGCTGCGACGATGGTTACTGCCGGTATCTTCATGGTGACCCGTATGTCACCACTGTTTGAACTGTCTGATACCGCACTTTCATTCGTCATGGTCATCGGCGCGATTACCGCACTGTTCATGGGATTCCTGGGCATCATACAGAACGACATCAAGCGCGTAGTCGCGTATTCCACGCTGTCGCAACTGGGTTACATGACGGTGGCCTTAGGCGCCTCTGCATATTCTGTAGCGGTATTCCACCTGATGACCCATGCGTTCTTCAAGGCGCTGCTGTTCCTTGCAGCAGGTTCGGTAATTATCGGCATGCATCATGACCAGGACATGCGTAACATGGGTGGCCTGCGCAAATACATGCCTATAACGTGGATAACCTCACTGATAGGTTCGCTGGCCTTGATCGGAACACCGTTCCTGTCTGGCTTCTATTCCAAGGACAGCATCATCGAAGCCGTAGGCATGTCTCATCTGCCGGGTGCAACGTTTGCATATTACGCTGTGGTGGCGGGCGTATTCGTAACCGCTTTCTATTCATTCCGAATGTATTTCCTGGTGTTCCATGGTGAAGAGCGCTTCGGCAAGTCTCATGATGCGCATGGCCATCACGATGATCACCACGACGATCATGGCCATCATCATGGTCTTGCGCCCGGTCAGAAGCCTCATGAGTCACCCTGGGTGGTCACATTGCCTCTGATCGCACTGGCTGTTCCGTCACTGGCAATCGGTTACTTTGCCATTCAACCCATGCTTTACGGTGGCTTCTTTGAAAATGTGGTGTTTGTAAATCATGAAGCGCATCCAGTCATGGAGGAGTTGAAGCACGAGTTTCCGGGTGCTGCTGCAATGGCAGTTCACGCCCTCAGCTCATTGCCATTCTGGCTGGCAGTGGCGGTTGTGGTGACGGCATGGTTCTTCTACATGAAGAAGCCTGCAATTCCTGCCTGGTTCAAGAAAACATTCTCCGTGCTGGATACCGTACTGGAAAACAAGTACTACTTTGACCGTTTCAATGACTGGTTCTTTGCCGGTGGTGCACGTGGCTTGAGCCGCATGCTGTGGAAATTCGGTGACGTGAAACTGATTGATGGCCTGATCGTCAATGGCAGCGCGAAACTGGTAGGAAAATTCTCGGGTGCACTGCGGAAGGTGCAGACCGGCTATATTTACCACTATGCATTTGCGATGATTATCGGTGTATTTGTGCTGCTGGCCATGAGGAAGTGGCTGTAACTAAGGAATGCCGGGTCGCTTTTCGATGAGCGAGCGTAAAACTGAAGGAATGAAATAATGATTTTCGGATTACCAATTTTAAGCGTTGCAATCTGGCTGCCCATACTGTTTGGTGTGCTGGTGATGGCTACCGGTAATGACCGCAATGCCCCGCTTGCACGTGTGCTGGCGCTGGTGGGTGGCATACTTGGCTTCCTCGTTACACTGCCGCTGTATACAGGCTTTGACAAATTGAGCAGCGGCATGCAGTTTGTTGAAAACGTCGAGTGGATTCCACACTTCCATATCAACTACAGCCTTGGTGTTGACGGGATTTCCGTGCTTTTCATTCTGCTTAACAGCTTCTTTACCCCTCTTGTGATACTGGCTGGCTGGCAGGTCATCGAAAAGCGTGTTTCACAGTATATGGCGGCCTTCCTGATCATGTCCGGTATTGTGAACGGCGTGTTTGCTGCGCTTGATGCAATGCTGTTCTATGTGTTCTGGGAAGCGATGCTGATCCCGATGTTCCTGATCATCGGTGTATGGGGCGGTCCCAATCGTGTGTATGCAGCAGTGAAATTTTTCCTGTATACCTTGCTGGGTTCGTTGCTGATGCTGATAGCGTTCATTTATCTTTATAACCAGTCAGGCAACAGTTTTTCCATCCTCGCATACCATGCTCTGCCTATCCCTCGTTTTGAGCAGATTCTGATCTTCATAGCTTTTTTCATGGCGTTTGCAGTGAAGGTGCCAATGTTCCCGGTGCACACCTGGTTGCCGGATGCACACGTGGAAGCACCTACCGGCGGCTCTGTGGTGCTGGCTGCAATCATGCTGAAAGTCGGTGCCTATGGCTTCCTGCGTTTCTCCATGCCAATTGCGCCTGATGCCAGCCATGAATTATCCGGCGTGATGATTGCCCTGTCACTGGTAGCTGTTGTTTATATCGGTCTGGTCGCCCTGATGCAGGCAGACATGAAAAAACTGGTAGCCTATTCTTCCATTTCGCATATGGGCTTCGTAACGCTGGGTTTCTTCATTTTCAATGCGTACGGCATTGAAGGTGCCTTGCTGCAGATGATATCCCACGGATTCGTTTCTGGCGCGCTGTTCCTTGGTATCGGTGTACTGTACGACAGGGTGCATTCCCGCCAGATCGCGGATTATGGTGGTGTGGCGCACAAGATGCCTGTATTTGCCGCTTTCTTTGTAATGTTTGCAATGGCCAACAGCGGTCTGCCTGGTACCAGCGGTTTCGTGGGCGAGTTTCTGGTGATACTGGGTGCGGTAAAAGCCAATTTCTGGTATGCCTTCCTCGCAGCCACAACGCTGATTTTCGGCGCGGCATATACCTTGTGGATGGTCAAGCGGGTATTTTTCGGCGCGATCGCCAATGAACATGTCGAGCAACTCCAGGATGTATCCATGCGCGAAAAAGTCATTTTGCTGATCCTTGCACTTTGTGTGCTGGGCATGGGGCTTTATCCATTGCCATTCAGTGAAATCATGCATACGTCGGTAAATGACCTGATTAACCATGTATCCAGCTCAAAAATTCCAGCGATGGTGATGCCTGCTGCTGCGATCAATTGAACGGATTGCACAACTCAAGAACCGACACGCGAAATACTGATTGAGGAAAATATGAATTATCTGTCCACGCTCTACCCGGCCTATGCGGAAATCTTCTTGCTGGTGATGGCATGTGTGATCCTGATTGCTGACTTGCTTGTCGAGAATCAGCGTAAAACGGTAACTTATGTGCTGGTGCAGCTGACCCTGCTTGTGCTGTTCCTCACGACTTATCATTATCACCAGACTGAACCGGCGCATCTGTTCCATAACATGTTTGTGGGAGACCAGATGTCGGATGCACTGAAGATGTTCAGCTATATAGCTGTATCCATGGTGCTGGTCTACACACGTAGCTACATGTTGGTGCGTGGCCTGTTTACAGGTGAATTCATGGTGCTTACCCTGTTTGCCTTGCTGGGAATGATGGTCATGATTTCAGCCAGCCATTTCATGAGCATGTATGTGGGTCTTGAGATCATGTCACTCAGCCTGTATGCAATGGTTGCCTTGCAGCGAGATTCGGCAACGGCCACAGAAGCGGCGATGAAATATTTCATCCTGGGCGCTCTGGCTTCTGGCCTTCTGCTTTACGGCATGTCCATGCTGTATGGAGCGACGGGCACACTTGAGGTCAAAGCTGTGGCGGATGCGATCAAAGGTGGTGTGGCAAACAGCAACCTGGTGGTGTTCGGTCTGGTTTTCATTGTTGCTGGCCTTGCGTTCAAGCTTGGTGCTGTGCCTTTCCATATGTGGGTGCCGGATGTCTATCAGGGGGCACCAACTGCGATCGTGATGATGATCGGTTCCGCCCCGAAACTGGCAGCATTCGCCTTTGTGATGAGGCTGCTGGTTGAATCGATGCAGCCACTTGCAGCGCACTGGTCTGCGATGCTGGCAATCATGGCGATCCTGTCCATGGCAATTGGCAATATCAGTGCGATTTCCCAGGTGAACATCAAGCGCATGCTGGCGTATTCAAGTATTGCCCACATTGGTTTCTTCCTGCTGGGCGTCCTTAGCGGAACGGTTGAAGGTTATGGTGCGGCCATGTTCTATATCGTCATTTATGCATTGATGACGCTCGGTGCCTTCGGCATGATTACACTTTTGTCGCATGAAGGATACGAGGCTGATTCGCTCGATTCTTTCAAGGGCTTGAACCAGCGCAGCCCATGGCTCGCATTCATGATGTTGCTGTTGATGTTTTCAATGGCAGGTGTACCACCGACTGCGGGCTTTTATGCAAAATTTTCAGTGCTGGAGCAAATCGTGAAGACCGGCCATGTGGAAATGGCAATTGCAGCAGTCATGCTCTCACTGATCGGCGCATTCTATTATTTGCGTATCGTAAAACTGATGTACTTCGATGTACCTGAAAGCCATGAGCCGATCAGGATGCCGGCTGAAAGTGGGTTGTTGATTTCTCTGAATGGTCTTGCCGTACTGGCACTGGGCATATTGCCGGGGTGGTTGATGGCAGCTTGTTCAGTCGTTGTGCAGAAATCATTGTTATTGCAGTAACGTATTGAATTATTTATTAAATTCAAGGAAAACACTCTCGCAATTGCGAGAGTGTTTGTTTATGCAGGTATGAATCCCACATCAGGAGTCGAGCTCAATATGGATCTCAAGGAAACGCCGGTTGACAGTGTGCTTTCATATGATGGCAACTTCCTGAAAGTGCGCAAGGATCATGCACGCATGCCGGATGGCAGCATCAAATCGCGTGAGTACATCAATCATCCGGGGGCAGTCGCAATTCTTGCAATGCTGGATAACGGAAAATTGCTGATGGAACGTCAGTTCCGTTATGCACCGCAACGCGAATTTATAGAGATACCTGCAGGAAAGATTGATCATGGCGAGGATATCCTTATCACTGCACAACGCGAATTGCTTGAGGAGACCGGGTATGTCGCCAGTGAGTGGCAGCATCTGTCTACAGCTTGGCCCTGTATAGGATATGCCGACGAGCGGCTGGAATATTTCCTGGCGCGCGGCCTGACTTACAAGGAGCGCAAGCTGGATGATGGTGAGTTCCTGGAAGTGTTCGAGCTTGATTTGAATGAAGCAATCGACTGGGTGCGCCAGGGCAGGATCAATGACAGCAAGACCATAGTCGGATTGTTCTGGCTGGAGAAAACCATCAAAGGATGGTCGGCTTAATTTAATGATTCACAGATTTGGGGAAACAGTATGGACATGTTGAAATCAGGTACCGATACATTGTTTGTTTTGCTGGGTGCCATCATGGTGCTGGCAATGCACTCCGGCTTTGCTTTCCTTGAGCTGGGCACAGTGCGCAGCAAGAATCAGGTCAATGCGCTGGTCAAGATACTGACCGATTTTGCGATATCAACACTGGCCTATTTCTTTATCGGCTACAGCATTGCGTATGGCGTCAACTTCCTTCCCGGTGCTGAGCACCTGGCCGAAAGAAATGGCTATGAGCTGGTAAAGTTCTTCTTCCTGCTGACGTTTGCTGCGGCCATTCCTGCCATTGTGTCGGGCGGGGTGGCAGAGCGCGCGCGTTTTTATCCGATGCTTGCTGCTACTTTTATTCTGGTCGGCTTTGTCTATCCATTTTTTGAAGGCATCGCATGGAATCATCGCTTCGGCATTCAGGAGTGGCTGATGGCCACTTTTGGTGCAGAATTTCATGACTTTGCCGGTTCAGTTGTTGTGCATGCCGTGGGTGGGTGGATAGGTCTTGCTGCGGTCATCATTCTGGGCGCTCGTCGTGGCCGTTACAGCAAGGAAGGCCGGATTACGGCACATCCGCCGTCCAGTATTCCATTCCTGGCCCTGGGTGCATGGATCCTGACGGTGGGCTGGTTCGGTTTCAATGTGATGTCAGCCCAGGAAGTTGGCAAGATCAGCGGACTGGTAGCCGTAAATTCACTGATGGCCATGGTCGGCGGTACCCTTGTGGCATTGTTTGCCGGAAAAAATGACCCCGGTTTCGTACACAATGGCCCCTTGGCTGGACTGGTAGCAGTTTGTGCGGGTTCTGACCTGATGCATCCGATTGGCGCCCTGGTAACAGGCGGTATTGCGGGCGGCCTGTTTGTTTGGATGTTCACACTGACTCAAAACCGCTGGAAGCTGGATGACGTACTTGGCGTTTGGCCCTTGCATGGCTTGTGTGGTGCATGGGGAGGGATTGCGGCAGGGATTTTTGGCGTTAAAGCGCTGGGTGGAATGGGTGGGGTCAGTTTCATGTCACAATTGTCAGGAACATTGATGGGGGTGGTCATTGCGATGGCCGGTGGTTTTGCCGTTTATTCCCTGATGAACAAATTATTCGGCATCCGCCTCGATGCGGAAGAGGAATTCAATGGCGCGGATTTGAGCATACACAAGATTTCCGCAACGCCTGAAAGAGAATCTGGCTGGTAATCAGTGTACTTGCCTTATGTATTTTGACACTTGAACAGATCAGTATGTCAGTTATGTCAGTAAAGCTCCCTTTGGGAGCTTTATTTATTGCCAATCCAGGTTGATTGGAAAGAGCAGTTTGACAGATTGCATGCAAGAATTGAGTACACAAGACGATAACAAAAGCTAAGGGGAACAAAGATTGAGCCAGATGGTGGTTGGGCCAATAGATGTGAATGGATATAAAGAATCGCTATTGCCGATATTCTGTTCTGGATTTTTATCGGTATCGACATCCCGACAGGGTGCTGCATGCCTTTACTTGCGGCTATTCCTGATTTGGGCAATTGCAGCATCTATCGCCTCGTCTAGATATACGCCATAGTAATCCTGCGTCAGCAGTCCTGCGATTTTATTCAGGATATGACCATGGCTATCAAAGAAATAAACCTGCGGTACGCCCCACACCTGTAATCTGGATGCATATTTGCTGTGGGTTGTCATTGATCCATCGAAATCTATCAGCAAGTCATGGCTGGTAATTTCAACCTGCCGCAGTATGACTTTATTGTCATATTCCGGATCCATGTACATCGGTACCAGGAAGTCTGACAGCACAACTTCACAGAAGTGACAGGACTCGCTCATGAAGAGAACGACGATGGGAATCTGTTTTTGTCTTGCTTCTTTTGCCAGGCTCCGAAAATCGGTGACCTCGGGAAGGTAGTGGGGAGTAGTGCTGGCAAATATTGCCGGTGCGGAGCAGAGCAGCGCACTTAAAAGGGCAATCCGGGTCAGCAGAAATGTTAAATATGCATTTGAATTCAATGCGTTGATCTTCATTGGTTAATTCTTTATCTTGACTTTGGCAATCTCGTATTATCGCATCTTATGTAAAAGTCAGTGCATGATTTACGCAGCCTGTATACGTGTGCAGGTAAGGTATCTGCATGATTATTATGTCAATCTTTAATACTTGACTAAATTACTACGTTAAGTTTAAATGACGCCATGGACTTCAGTGCGGAAGGAAGAGTGTTTGATTTCCTGCGTTACACTGGTTTTCGCATTGTTTGACACAGTTTTCAGAAATCAAAATGAAAGGAATGAGTATGGATCTGCCCAAGCGCGATGGTGATGGTTATTTGCAGGATATGAGTGACTGGACCGAGGAAATCGGCCGTGCGATGGCTGAAGCGGACGCTTATGAGCTGAATGACAAGAAATGGGAACAGATCATGAAGGCGCGTGAATATTATGAGGAATACGGCAGTGTTCCCCCCATTCGCAAGTTTGCAAAATATATCGGTGAAGACCAGAAAGAGGTGTTTGACCTGTGGATGACTGGACCGATGAAGCCAATCACCAAATATGGTGGCATGCCGAAGCCAACTGGCTGCGTTTAATGCCTGATGGCAGGAGCTGAGCATTCTGAAGCGAAATGAACAAGCTGGAATCCCTGAATTTCAAAAATCGCTTTGCCAGCCTGCCTGAAATATTTCATAGCCAGGTCATTCCGACCCCTTTAAGTCGTCCCTATCTGGTCAGTTTTAATCCCGATGTTGCCGCTTTGCTGGATCTCCATGTAGATGAAGCCGGTCGTGCAGATTTTGCTGCATACTTTACCGGTAATCGACTTTTGCCTGGCAGCGTACCTGTCTCGATGTTATATGCCGGTCATCAGTTTGGCCGTTTTGTGCAGCAACTCGGAGATGGCCGTGCGATCCTGCTTGGGGAAATTGAAAACAGTGACGGCGAGAGTTGGGGCTTACAATTGAAAGGCGCGGGTGTAACGCCATACTCGCGCAGCGGTGATGGCCGCGCAGTGTTGCGTTCCAGCATCCGCGAGTATCTGTGTTCCGCTGCAATGCATGGCTTGGGCATCCCTACGACGCGTGCTCTGTGTATCGTTGGCAGCGATGAAGAGGTATATCGCGAGTCGATTGAAACGGCAGCAATAGTCACGCGGGTTGCGGAATCATTTGTGCGCTTTGGTTCCTTCGAGGTGTTCTATTACCGGGGCCAGCATCAGCAGGTTGCTGAATTGGCAGATTTCTTGATCCTGCATCATTACCCTCATTTGCAACAGATGGAAGACCGCTATTCCTGCCTGTTGCGGGAAATTACCGTGCGCACAGCCCGTTTGATTGCACAGTGGCAAGCAGTTGGCTTTGCGCATGGCGTGATGAATACGGACAATATGTCTGTTCTGGGAGAGACGCTGGACTATGGTCCGTTTGGGTTCATGGAGGCCTATGATCCATCCTTTATTTGCAATCATTCAGATCATGGCGGGCGCTATGCGTATGACCAGCAACCCTATATTGGACAGTGGAACCTGAGTGCGCTGGCGCAGGCAATGTCTCCTATAGTCCCGCAACAGGAAGCCGGGGATATCATCGCATCCTATGGTGACATTTTCGCGGAACACTATGTGCAATTGATGTGTGCCAAATTGGGAGTAAAATTCAGGGGGCTGGAAGATTTTTCCCTGATCGGGCCGTTACTTGAGATGATGCGGGAAAGCCGGGTGGATTACACCAATTTTTTCCGCGGTCTCGGAAACTTCAAATCCGCTGACGGGGAAATCAATGCCATGCTGCGTGACCAGTTCATCAACCGAGAGGCTTTTGATGCATGGTCTGTTAACTACAGCGCCAGGCTGCGAGAGGATGGCCTGTCCGATGTGCAGCGAAAATCCGGGATGGACAAAGTGAGCCCGAAGTTCATCCTGCGTAATTATCTCGCGCAGGTGGCGATTGAAAAGGTGGAGAAGCATAGGGACTTTTCCGAAATCGATCGTTTGCTGTCATTGCTGAGAAGCCCTTTTGACGAGCATCCGGAATTTGCAGGCTATACAATTCCGGCTCCGGCGTGGGCGCGCAACCTGGAAGTGAGCTGTTCTTCTTGAATTTAAATTGAATCAGACAGGAAATTTATGCCTTATTACATTTACAAGATTTTTGATTTTCCGTTGCGGCGCGTGGAAAAAATCGAGGAACATGAGGTGTTCAAGATTGGCTCCGAGCGCAGCAAGGCATTGCGCAAGGAGCTGGCCATGAGCGAGCGTTGCAATGTGAAAATGATTTTTGCCGAGAACGAAATACAGGCGGAAGACCTGCTGATGCAGGTACGTGAACCTGCCCCCGAATTGGGCGACGACTGACATTTGCGACGGGATTGCATGTGATAGACGAAGTCGTATTCATGGAAAAGCTGGGCAGCATCAACCCCCAGCCCTGCGCCTTTGGCAAGGTGATCCTGGCTCGACTGGGCGCCTGTTCACTGGTCAGCAAGCGCTTTGCAGCAGAGCGTGAAATGGTTTCTTGCAGTTCGGATGCTCACCATGAACAATGCACCCGCTTGCTGGATATGATGAGACAGAACTCCGCTTTTGCGCTGAAGCTGACCCATGTCACGCCACCATTGCCGCACGGTCCTGAAATGCGCGTGCAATGCGGGGGGTTGCAGGGGTTGCAGCGGGAAATTGATGGCACTGACCAGGTTAAGGATGTCGCTGCTCTGGTTCAGGCCAGCCTGGACAAGTTTGGCGGTATGGAGGAAATGCCATATTCAAAACTGGTGCAGTCCATCGTGGCATGCGAGCCGCGTAAAAAGCGCCCCTTGCCTGAATAGCAGCTTGAAAGTGCAAAGCTGAAAGTCTGTCAGTAACGTAGCAGGGAGAAGGCCATGTCCATGCGGGAATTGCAGAAAACCATAGAGGCAGTACAGAACAACTGCCATATCGCAGATGCGCGCCATGCACGCGAAATGTCGATGTGCAATTATCTGCTGGGCATGCGCGAGCTGTATATCTGGGAACACGAGTTTCCCCCTTCCAGGCCGCCGGTTAAGGAGCATCTGAGCCGCTGGCTGACGCAGCGTGAGATGTTCTGGGAAGATTATGAAGAGCGGGATTATCAGCCGATTCCGATCGGTAACGTCCTGTTTGACCCGTTCGATATTCATGGCATCAACCAGCTGCTGGAGCAGAACGGGATGGTTTATGGCGGCGGGCTGGGACGCTGGGGCAAGCCGAATTTTTTCCTTGGGCAGTTGTTGCGCAGCGAAACCATCCAGGGCGTCACGTTGCGTGTTGCCGGATGTGAATATGCGCGCGATATCAACTCTGTGCCGGCGGCTTACCGTGATGGCGTGATGTTCTTGCGCACGGATGCCGTGCAAAGATGGCTCGCGGAAAAGGTGGAAATCTGGTCTGCTCAGGAGGCGGACGGTGCGTTGAAGATGGCCGTCGCATGTTATGGCGGCCATGAAGACAAGGATCGCCTGCTGTCGCGTATGGTGCAGCAGGAAAGCGAAATCCTGATCCGGCATGAAATCGGCGAAGCCATGGCAGACCCTTTGCTGGGGCCTGAATGGCGAGACATGCTGCATTCATTCAGTAACCGGCGGGTGATTACCCTGGTGCGATCTGTGCGGGATAACCTGGCCGATTGTCTTTCCACATTGCCATATCTGCTGGAAAACAGGCTCACCTGTTCCTTGCATTTCTATTTTTCCAATCTGGACGGTTTGCGGCGCATCCTGTTTCCTTCACTTGTGTCCGCATATGAACACTGGTGCGTGACAGGTGACGTTGCCTTTCTCGGGCAAGTTATTTTGCAAGGGCAGATACATTGGCAGCAGGCTGGCAGGCGCTTGCTTGCTCAGTGGCACACTGACCCGGTGGCTGCGCAATCCATTATCGATCAGTGGATAGAGCAACCAGTCGAGATATCTATGTAATATATTGATTTAATTAATATATTTTATATTGCGCAAGGTTTCCCACTGATGCATCAGTAAACCCAGCAGGACACAGGCAGTGCCTGCCCACAAGCCTTGCTGGATCACTTCCTGATTCAGTACATGTCCCAGCCATAATGCGCTGACCGGGGTGATCAGTGTGATCAGTGCAATCTGCCCGGCCTGCATGCGCTTGATCACATAAAAATAGAAGCTGAATGCGAGCACGGAACCGAAGATGCCCAGATAGACGATCGACCATAAGGCCCGCACATTCAATGCATGCGGCATGCTGCCATCAAAGATTTTCCAGAGCAGCAGCAAGGCAGGGGCAACCAGCATCAGAGCACCGCTGGTGACCGCCATTGCGGGTATGCTGGCTCCGATGCGCTTTACCCATACCAGACTGAATGATTGCAGGATGACTGCGATCAATACCACCGCTATCCCGTTGGCGGCATGTGCCCCCAGCGTCAGGCCGGAACTGAAGATTGCGGCGAGTCCGAGCAAGCCGAGCAAGATGCCGACCAGTTTGGTCGCAGTGATATGCTCGTTTCCCAGCCACCATTTCGCCGCAAGGCTGGTGAAGAGCGGGGATAAGGCAAACAGCAGAGCGATCATGCCGGATGAAATGTATTGCGCGCCCCAGTAAACACACAGCATCGTACCGAGTATGCCGCTGCCGGCAGCAAGGTAGGTCTTGCGCGCGGCAGCATGCCAGGGCATGCGTACACGCATCACGGCCAGCAGCGCAAGACACAGTATCAGCCCTATCACCATGCGTGCCATCACCGGGAACAGGAAGCCTTCCCCGCTGTTGCTCCACTGGATGGCAAGCGGTGTGGTTGACCAGATCAGGATGATCGAGAAGTAGGCTGCAGGCACAGACATGGTAATGCTCCGTTTTCAGAGGTTACAAAAACAAACAGGCCACAGAGTTGAGTCTGTGGCCTGGCAGGTAATACAGTTTCAGCTAACGTATCAGTTGCAGCTTCCAGGGCACGGACAATGCTTGACGCGCCAGGCTCGTGGCATGGCGATGGTGCAAGCAGGGCGTTTCCTGGAGAATGAATTCATGGTGCAAACATTCTCGCTGATTGCCGCAGGATGTCAAGTGTAAAAAATTGCCCGCTTGAGCGGGCAATTTTCAGCGTCGATGTTTTGACTTACTTGATCACTTCTTTTAGCTGGTCGAGGATGGCTGGATTCTCGAGCGTTGAAGTATCCTGGGTGATTTCTTCTCCCTTGGCGATGGCACGCAGCAAACGTCGCATGATTTTGCCTGAACGGGTTTTGGGCAAGTTGTCGCCAAATCGGATTTCATCCGGTTTGGCGATCGGGCCGATTTCCTTGCCTACCCAGTTGCGCAGCTCTTCCGCGATTTTCTTGCTGCTTTCCGCATCCTTGGGTCGGGCCCCTTTCAGTACGACAAAGGCAACCACGGCTTCACCCTTGATTTCATGCGGCTTGCCAACCACGGCAGATTCCGCCACCAGAGAATTGGCAACCAGTGCAGATTCGATTTCCATGGTGCCTAGACGGTGACCAGATACATTCAGCACGTCGTCGATACGGCCCATGATCCAGAAATAGCCATCTGCATCGCGGTGGGCAGAATCCCCTGCCAGATAGGCGCCTTGCATTTCAGCAGGGAAGTAGGCTTTCTTGAAACGTTCAGGGTCGCCCCATATCGTACGGATCTGCGACGGGAAAGGTTTTTTGATCACCAGGAAACCACCGTGCTGGTCATTCACCTCATCGCCGGCCTCATTGACGATGGTGGCCTTGATGCCGGGCAAAGGCAAGGTGCAGGAGCCTGGTTTGGTCGCTACTGCACCAGGCAGCGGTGAAATCATGTGGCAGCCGGTTTCGGTCTGCCACCAGGTATCGACGATGGGACATCGCGATTGGCCAACCACGGTGTAATACCACATCCAGGCTTCAGGATTGATTGGTTCGCCCACACTTCCGAGCAGGCGCAGGCTGCTGAGGTCGTATTTCTTTGGCAGGTCGTTGCCTAGCTTGATCAATGAGCGAATTGCAGTGGGTGCGGTATAGAAAGTGGTGACCTTGTGGTCCTGGATCATCTTCCAGAAGCGTCCTGCATCAGGATAGGTCGGGATGCCTTCGAAAATGACCTGGGTCGCCCCCATCGCCAATGGGCCGTACGCGACATAACTGTGGCCGGTAATCCAGCCTACATCCGCGGTACACCAGAAGATGTCACTGGGTTTGTAATCGAATACCCAGCGCATCGAAGTCATCGCACCCAGCAGATAACCGCCGCTGGAATGTTGCACGCCCTTGGGTTTGCCAGTGGAACCCGAGGTGTAAAGAATGAACAGGGGGTGTTCGGATTCCACCCATTCCGGTTCGCAGTTGGTCGGCTGCGTGTTGAACAGCTCATGCCACCATACATTGTTGTTGTTCCAGGTGACCTCCATGCCGGTTCGGCGGTACACAATGACACTGTGCACCCCTTCGCAGCCTCCCATCGCCAGCGCTTCATCCACTGCAGTTTTCAGCGGCATGGTCTTGCCGCCGCGCATCTGACCGTCAGCAGTAATGACGGCAATGGCCTGCGCATCGATAATGCGCTCATGCAGGCTCTTGGAGGAGAAGCCGCCGAACACCACGGAATGAATGGCGCCGATGCGTGCGCAAGCCTGCATCGCCACCACAGCCTCGATGCTCATCGGCATGTAGATGATGACGCGATCCCCTTTTTTGATACCTCGCGATTTCAGGCCGTTGGCAAACTGGCCGACACGGCCATGCAGTTCCCGGTAAGTCACTTTGCTGACCTTGCCATCGTCCGCCTCGAAAATCAGCGCGACTTTATCCGGTTGATTGGCAAGATGCCGGTCCAGGCAGTTGTAGGAAACATTCATCTTGCCGTCTTCAAACCATTTGAAGAAAGGTGCATTGCTTTCATTGAGGGCTTTGGTAAACGGCACTTTCCAGTCGATGTTTTCGCGGGCAAGCTTTGCCCAGTAGCCTTCGTAATCCAGGTCTGAAGCCTTGACCATGGCATCGTATGCTTCACGCCCGGATACATTGGCTTGGGCTGCAAAATCTGCAGAGGGCGGGAACACGCGGTTTTCTGTCAGTATGGAATCAATGGCGCTGGACATGTTGCCTCCTGTAATTATTTGAATTAATTATATTATATCCCGAAGAGTACTTTCATGTCGAAGCCCCATTTCTGCGGGTCTTCGGCATTCACGATGCTGTCTATGGTTTGCGACAGATCTATGATTTCAGGATTGATCGGTGAGTTGGCTTTTGTGGAGAAGAAGACTTTCACGATAGGGGTAACCAGGCTGCTGGCACTTTGCTCAAGCACAATCGCCAGCCGGGTGGACTTGAGCCTGACCAGTGTACCCGCAGGGAAGATGCCTATCGTTTTGACAAAGGCATGGAAGACGTCGCGGTCAAAATGGCCTTCCTGCCATTCGGCCATTTTCCTGATGGATTCGACTGGTTCCCAGCCGGGCTTGTAACAGCGAGTCGAGGTGATGGCATCATAAACATCACATACGGCACCCATGCGGGCGAATAGCGATATGGCTTCGCCCTGCACCTTGTCCGGGTAACCTTTGCCATCCATTTTCTCATGATGGTGCAGGCAGACATCGAGTGCAATGTCGGGTACACCGCTGGATTTGCTGAGAATTTCCCAGCCGCGCAACGGGTGGCTTTGCACGATGGCAAACTCTTCATCCGTCAACCGGCCCGGTTTGTTCAGCACTTCGTCGGGGATTGCCATTTTGCCGACATCATGCAACAGTCCGGCCATGCCCAGATCCTTGTAGACGGAGGGGGATAGCCGCATCTGTTTGCCGAGCGCGATCATCAGCCCGCAAACCGCGACCGAATGCAGGTAAGTATAGTTGTCCTTGGTTTTCAGGCGTGACAGGCTGAGGAAGGCTTCGGGATTGCGGTCTATCGATTGCGAGATGTCCTCTACAAGGCTGCCTACCTCTTCTGCCTGGATGGCCCGGCCCATACGCGCTTCCTGAAACATTGAGGTAACGGCTTCTTTCGCGCGCGTGTGGATTTTTCTGGCCTGTTCGATTTCCTCGTGCAATGAAACGGGTCTGACTTCAGCAACGGGTTGTTTGACTGCCTCTATCAGTGTTTCATGGATATGCTGGCTGGATTGTTCCGTTGATTGGGTTACAGCGCCATCGGCTACATCCAGGCCCTTGTCGGTGTCGATCCAGATTTCATCCACACCACAGGTTTTCAGGGTGTGGATGTCCTTGGGTTCGTCAAGCAGGAAAGATTTCTTCCAGAAGGGATGCTCCATCCAGCTGCCGCATATATCATGCAGGTACATGCCTGCCTTGATGTCTTTTACATTGATCTTTTTAAGCATGTCACGAAACCCGTCCGGGCAAGATTAATGGGTTGAAAATGCTTCCTGCTCCTGTTCGAGATAGATGAAATTGGCATTTTTCTTGTGGTTCTCATCATACAGGCGAACGCCGTGCCAGTCGGTGAAATCAGAATTCTTGACTGCAGAAGCCAGATCTTCGTTTCCGTTTACGGCCTTTTTCATCTCATCGCGCAAACGTTTCACATACTGATAGGTGTTTCCCACCATTGGAAAAGGGGCTGTCTGTGCGCTGCCATGACCCGGTACCATCAACTGGATGTCCGGAAATTGCTTGCGCATCCAGTCTATCGATTCCAGCACTTGAACAGAATGACCGTCGCCCATATAGGTTGAACGGTTGTTGAAAGCCAGGTCGGAAATCCACAGCAGCCTATCTTCTTTCTGGTGTACCAGCAGGTCGCCATACGAATGGTGCTGGCCGAGATTGTAGATATCGAAGGTTTTGCCACCGAGCGAGATGGTCTGGTGATCATAGCGCTTGCCACTGATCAGGATATCCGGATCTATTCCCTTGAAACCTTGCATATCCTTTTTAATCAGGGTATTGCGGAAATCGACGGAATCCTGGAAGTTGGGCGAACTCAGATAGGCCAGGGTGCCCTCGTGGCCGATGATCCTGATGCCGGGAATCTTGCTGAATGCAATCGCACCATAGGAATGGTCAGGATGATTATGGGTGATGATCAGGTATCTGACCGGCTTATCGGTAACATGCCTGATGGTGGCAAGCAGCCTGCGCCCCAACAGCGGAGAACCAAGACTGTCAATGGCCACCACGCCATCACGCGTGACGATAAATCCGGCATTGCCATTGAAACCGCGATTTTTGTCATCAATTTCAGCGATATTCCCATACAGAAAATAGGTGTCTTCCGTAAGTTTGTAGCAGGGCAAAGGTGTGTTGTCCTGGTCTTTGCCGGAAATCGTGATCTCCGGTATTTCATTGGTGTCGATAGCGGCTTTGGGCAGGAACTCCGCGCTGGCGGACTGTAAATTGCATGCCAGAAATAAGAAGCTTGCGGTAAATTTGCAACCTTTTGAATTTATTATATTAAATATTCTGGTTTGCATTTTTGTTTCTCCTCGATCCAAAGAGATTTTATGATTACACCTTACAACCTCTTTTTGGGCAAGAATTTCAGCAAATGCTGATGCAGATTTCGGTTAATCTTGCCCGTTTGCCAATCCGACAGATTTATTCTTTTTACTTATTTCATGCCATATTTGACGATAAACAAGGCCTGTCTGGCTTTTGGACATGTTGCATTGCTTGATCATCTGGATTTCCAGCTGGATGAGGGTGAGCGCGTAGGATTGATTGGCCGTAATGGCGGGGGCAAGTCCAGCTTGCTGAAAGTACTGGCCGGCGCGGCTGTGCTGGATGACGGCACGGTGTGGCGGGCACCCGCGGCCAAAGTGTGTTATGTCAGCCAGGAACCGGCATTGCAGGGCCATGCCACGGTATATGATGAAGTGGCGCGTGGACTGGGTGAACTGCATCAGCTGCTCAGTGATTATCACCATTTGTCTCAGCGCATGGCGGAAGCGGATGCCGACCTGGAAGCGTTGTTGCCGGAAATGGAAAACCTGCAGCACCGGCTGGAAGCGGAAAATGGCTGGGGCATGCAAACCCGAGTGGAAACGGTAATTCAGCGGTTGGGGCTGGATGCGGATGCGATCATTGATACGCTGTCGGGCGGCGTAAAAAAGCGTGTCGCACTGGCACAGGCGCTGGTTGCGGAGCCGGATGTGCTGATACTGGATGAACCTACCAATCATCTTGATTTCGCCTCGATTGAATGGCTGGAAGGGTTGCTGAATGGTTTTCGGGGCAGTGTGTTGCTGGTCACCCATGACAGGCGATTCCTGGACAGTGTCGTTACCCGCATTGTTGAGCTTGACCGGGGGCACCTTGCCAGCTTCCCTGGGAATTTTTCTGCATATCAGCAGATGAAGGAAAAAATGCTGGCCGACGAAGCTGTCATCAACGCCAAGTTTGACAAGGTGCTGGCGCAGGAGGAGGTCTGGATCAGGCAGGGCATCAAGGCCAGGCGTACGAGGAATGAAGGCCGCGTGAGGCGGCTGGAACAATTGCGCCGTGAGCGGGCAGCCCGGCGTGAACATCTGGGTACGGTGGAAATGAGCCTCGATGCAGGCGAGAAATCCGGAAAACTGGTGGCCGTTCTGAACAATGTCAGCAAGTCCTTCGATGGCAGACCCGTGATCGACAGATTTTCCTGCAGGATACAGCGTGGCGACAAGATCGGCCTGATTGGTCCCAATGGTGCGGGCAAGAGCACCTTGCTGAAACTCATGCTGGGAGAAATGGCGCCTGACAGTGGCGAAGTCAAACTGGGAACCAACCTGAGTGTGGCATATTTTGACCAGATGCGGGCACAGCTGAACGACGAGCTGTCGCTGGCGGATACCATCAGCCAGGGGTCGGAATACGTTGAGGTATCCGGGGTGCGCAAGCATGTGATCAGCTATCTGGAGGATTTCCTGTTTGCACCCGAGCGCGCGCGTTCACCGGTAAAGAGCCTGTCTGGCGGAGAGCGCAACCGGTTGTTGCTGGCACGGTTGTTTACCCGTACGGCAAATGTGCTGGTACTGGACGAGCCTACCAATGATCTGGATATCGAAACGCTGGAGCTGCTGGAGGAAATCCTGCAAAACTATACCGGCACCCTGTTCCTGGTCAGCCATGACCGCGCATTTCTGGATAATGTGGTAACCCAGGTCATTGCGTTTGAAGGTAACGGCAGCTTGCACGAATACGTGGGTGGATACGCAGACTGGCAGGGTTACATGCAGCGCCAGCAGCAATTACGGGACAAAGCCGAGCGCGGCAAGGACGTCAGGGGGGTGGGTGAAAACCAGCCTGAAGCCAGGAAGAAGTCCGGCAACAAGCTGAGTTACAAGGAAGTCCGCGAGCTGGAGCAGATACAGCAGGATATTGCAGCGCTGGAAAAGGAGCAGGCTGAAATCGGTGTGTTGTTGTCTGCAGGGGAAATCTACCGCGATGATCCACCGCGTGCTCAAAAACTGCATCAGCGTGCTGAAGAAATCGAAGGCCAGCTGATGGTGAATCTTGAACGCTGGGAAATCCTCGAAGCGCGGCAGGCATCCGCCTGAAGCCCGCAAACCCTTTGGTCTATAGCTATTTTGGTGTTTGGGCGAGTAGAATATCGCGCAACTTCCTGGAAAAATAACAAACGGGTTGCAAACTGGTAAAGGGGAATACCATGGAACTGTTGAAGGGTCTGGCCGGACTTTCCGTCTTCGCGGCCTTAAGCGCTGGCTCACATGCCTGGGGCGATGAGTTTCACTATAACAGCATCCTGATCGGTGATCGCGCATCGGGCATGGGCGGTGCCTATACTGCGGTGTCTGATGACGCTACCGGCATGTTCTATAACCCGGCTGGCATCGTCTACATTTCTGACCGGAATTTCTCTGCCAGCGTCAACACTTTTTCTTCGGTGATCAAGACATACGACAACGTCATCGGTGGGCAGCCGTTCACCCGCAAATCCAGTGCACTGCTGGCCAACTATTTCGGTATTGTCAAACCGTTCGGTAATTTGAAATTCGGTTTTTCCTATGCGATACCGGATTCGGTCAACGAAGACCTGAGCCAGAAAGTCACCGGCGTCACGTCATCGACCAATGGCGGGGCTTATGACTTTACGCTAAACCTGAATAATCGCGATAACACCTACAATTACGGCCCATCCCTTGCCATGGCCGTCAACAATGATTTGACCGTGGGCATGACGCTTTATGTCCACCAGCGTGAAACACTGATCATCCAGAACCAGTTTCGCGCCAATGTGGATGGCACGAACCAGTGGAACAATTCCTATTTCAGGCTGAGTGAGCTGGGATTACGTCCTATACTGGGGGTGAACTGGTCTCCAATTGAAAAGCTGTCACTCGGCCTGACAGTTTCCAAGCCGATGATTTTTGATTCAAGTGCAAGCAGCCAGGTGACCTGTGCCAACTCCACAACGTCAGGTTGTGATTCGAACGTCAATAACGTACTGTTCAAAGTACCGACGGTATCCAGTTATGAAAGCAAACGACAGTACCCGACGCGCATCGCAATAGGTGCAGCCTATTTTGCCAGCAAGGATTTGCTGCTGTCGACAGATGTTACATACCATACATCAGTTGTGGATCCCATTTTCGGGGAGAAGGTTTCCACGGTGAATGTGGCTGCGGGTTCGGAATATTATCTGAGCAGGAAATGGGCGATGCGTGCGGGCATATTCAGCAACGTTGCCAATACGCCGCAGATTGTGCAGGGGGTGACGGAAATTGAAGAGCATATCAATCTGTATGGCGGGAGTCTGAGCTTTACCCGCTTTACCGGAGACTCTTCTGTTACCTTGGGCGGAAGCCTCAGCTATGGTCGGGGGCAATCCCAGATTGGTGGCACTTCGTCAACCGATGTACAGGATGCAACGACCTTTGGCTGGACGCTGTTCCTGTCATCATCCTATTAAAGCTTAAATCGGAGCTGATGCTCAACGAACCAGTTTCAGCATGTTTGCAAAGCGCATGCTGTTATTTGCCAGCATTTTTGTATCAACGCCATTTGCGCGTATTTCGTTATTGATACGTGACATCCGCAGGTCGAATGTGGGGTGATCGTCAGTTGCCGGGCGTGGCGTCTTTTCCTTGAGCGGCTTGATGCGCGACAGGTAGCGGAACAAGGCAGACGGGTCATATCCCGACAGGGTGGTGATGGTAACCGCAGAAATGTCAGCCTGTAATTCATCTTCCTTCTTGTAGCCATCCTTGTAGATCAGCTCCAGCCCTTTGTCGATGGCCTGGCCGAATGCGGCGCGTGCAGCATCGGAGCCGCCGCCAATCAGTTTCGCCAGATCGCTGGTACCGGATTCGTCGGAACCATGTATCTTCAGTTCCTTGACGACATGTTTTTCGACGATGTGTGATACCTCATGTGCCAGCACACCGGCCAGCTCGGCTTCATCCTTCATGTATTTGATCGCACCTTTGGTGACAAAGATATAGCCGCCAGGGGCGGCATAGGCATTGATTTCGTCCGTATTCAGCACGGCAAAATGGAATTCCAGCTCCGGACGGTTGGTGTTTTGTACCAGCGATGAGCCAACCAGATTGACATACCGGGTCAGTTCGTCATTATTGTAAGCCGGGTGGCTGCCCAGGATTCGTGCAGCGATTGCCCGGCCGAACTGGATTTCTGCAGTGATGTCACCACTGGTCACGACTTCCTCTTCAGAAACGCGTGAGCGCCAATTGTCGCGGCCTGCCTGACAGTTTCCTGCCAGTGTGACCCCGATCAGCAAGGCCAGAATTGATGCATTGAAAAGCGGTTTCTTCACTTACCTGTTTCCTTGAATTTATTGACCTCTGCCGGAGTGACCTTCAGCGACTCCATTTTATCTACAGCCTTGAAATCTGTTTTGGTATCGCCCTCGCGGGAATTTTCATCGTTGGTCAGGCCTCTTGCTGCCGCCGCGCTGGTGAAAGAGGAAGCGCGACGTCTGGCGCTCGGTGCAATTTCCTGTGTTTCGTCGGCCTTGATGACGCCTTGCCTTTCCAGGGGGGGCTGGCTGGATACCAGATAAGCCGAAATGTATCCTTCCTTGCCGTCCACCTTGATTTTCAGCCAGTTGCCTTCTTTGGCGGTAGAGGTAAGAGCTTGTCCCTTGGCGACTTTGGCAATCACCTTGGCACCGAATGATGCGCCTGAGCGGACGGTTGCATTGTTACTTTGAACATAATAAGTCGATTCCTCTGCATATGCAGATCCTGCCAGAAGCAGGGTGCCAACAACAGCCAGTATCAGTTTTTTCATGATGACCTCCATCAGATGATTTCCCCAAGCAAAATTTGTAGGATGGGCTCAGCTAATAGACTGATTTATTGTGTAGATATCAACTGCCTGTTCCCGGCCCTTGACGGTCACATTTCCTATTAGCTTGCAGTCGATCTTATCCTTGATTTTGTTATAAGTGTACTCCGAAAAAAGCAGGGGTGTCTTGTACTCCTTGGTAATGCTTTCCAGCCTTGAAGACAGGTTTACCGCATCCCCGACCACGGTGTAGTTCATTTTTTTGTCTGACCCGATATTGCCGATGGTAGCCATGCCGGTATTGATGCCGATGCCGATATGGATCTCATGGCTGAAGCCTTTTTCCTTCAGGATCTGGTTAACCTCCTTGAGTCCTTCCATCATTTCCTTGCCGGCCAGTACCGCATCCTCGGCATGGCTTTCGGATTTTACCGGCGCCCCCCAGAAGGCCATGATCGCATCGCCTATGTATTTGTCAATTGTACCGTTGTGCTTGAGTATGATGTCGGCCATCACCTTGAAGTGCACATTGAGCATCTCAACAATTTTTTCAGGTTCTGTCGTTTCCGACATGGTGGTAAAACCGCGGATATCGGAGAACAGCACGGTAATTTCCACTTTCTGGCCGGTGCTCGATTTCATGTACTCCTGATAGTTATGCAGGACTTCATTCAACACATCCTTGGACACGTATTGCGAGAATAGCTGCGAAACCATGCGTTTTTCAGCGCCTTCGGTGAAAGTGATGTAGGCGAAGGAGGTAAAAGCGGTGACCAGGGTTGCAAAGATGAAGGGCACCATTTCAACCTGCGCATTCAGGTTGAAGGAAATGAATGCCATGCCGACATAGGCGACCAGTGCGGATACCGGGATCAGGATGCGGTTCTGCAGCTTGCTGGAATACATGACGGACCAGGTAGTCAGCAGGACTGCAAGCAGGATGGACAGAACGGTAAATGACTTGGCAGGCGGTTTCATGAAGTCGTTCTTGAGGTAATTGCTGGCCTGGAAGGCATGCAGGAAAACGCCCGGCGCACTTGCACTCATCGGGATGGGCTTGAGATCAGCCGTGCCGATGGCGCTGGTGCCGACAAATACGATGCTATCCTTGAATGTGTCGGGGGAAATCAGCAGGTGTTCTACATCTCCCTGCCGGATCTGTTGCAGGGATTTGAAAATGCCGCTGATCGAGTAAGTATCAATATGGTCCATACCATACATGTTGATCAGGTTCCTGCCGCTGCTATCGAGCGGAATGGTGCGGTCGCTGATTTTCAGTTCATGTTCGCTGATGCTGACAGGTGTGTCGTGATCCATGAAAGGCGCCAGTCCCAGAACCGGGAAATATTTTCCCTGATATTCGCGCAAAGGAATGGTTCTGCGCAGATAACCATCGCTGTCTGGCTTGAACTCTACCACTGCCATACCCTTTGCGGCGTCTGCAAGGTGCGGTATAGGTAGCGCAAAATCATTGTTGGCAGTGCCTGCTCTGACTGGCAATTCACCTTTGACATTACCGAGGGCAAACCGTTTGGCAAAGTCTTCCGGTAGTGCAGGTGGGACATGATTACTGCCGTCATCCAGATCTTCATGCTTGAGCAGCATGCTGTGATAGACATTTTGTGATGCCCTGGTGGCGGATATCAGGACCTTGTCGTTGTTCTTGTTGATCTTGTCCTGCTCTATGAACAGGATATCAAACAGTACGGCACGCGCGCCGGCAATTGACAGGTAATCCAGCAGGTCTCCCCAGATCGCACGAGGCCAGGGCCACCTGCCTGCAATATTGTTCAGCGCCTGCAGCGAAGCCTCGTCCACCAGGATGACTTTGACTCTTGGGTCTGCAATTTTTCCCGAGCGGAACATTCTGGCCTGGGCATCATGCAGATAGTATTCCGGCTTCTCGAAAATGTTGAGCCGGTAAGCAATGAGCGTGACGAGAATGATGGCGAGTGATACAAGGACTGAAACAATGGTCTTGTTTTTCATGGTTTTCCCTCAGTTTCCCCTGAATCGTACTCGATATTTTTTGCTGGTGTAAAGCTGATAATTCAGTAGGGACAGTGAATGCTCATGCAGTGTGGCGGTTCGTGGCTGTGAATAGGCAGGCACGGGAAATTTCGGGTTGAGAGGAGAGTCTGGCATGCAGTTTGGTCAGATGCCTATCAAGGACAAGACCAGCAAGGCAAGTGTGACCAGTGCAATGACGATCAACTCCGGCCTGATGTACGGATTCCTTCTGGTGTCGACCTCTTGCTGATCCAGGATATGCGGCCTGCGTGAGGAACGGCGCTCTTTCTGCATGCCGGATTTGTTGTGTTCCTGTCGGGAGGTAGCTGGTTCGTCAGAGGCCATGGTGTGTCTTTCTTTTGCTGGCTGAAAGTATGTATCGATGTGACACCTGATGCAAGTGCCCGGACTGCAAATTGCTTCAGTGTATACCCGGAGGCAAGGATGAACGCAGGACTGGAGTCACAGGCGCCGGTGGCGTCAGGTGCTATTGTTCAGCCGCGACAGTCGGGTGGATTCAGGCAGTTTCCGGCGGCAGCGTGGCGATCAGTTCTGCGACCTCGGCAGCGTCCAGATCCAGTCCAATTTCATGTGCAGGATTGAGCGAAATATTGATCGGGCCTTGCAGTCGGCGCAGAACCTGGCTGAACTGGGTCAGCAGGCCGTCCTTGAAATCAGGAAGCTCCGCGACAAATTCGCGTGCGAGCACCTGGCTGGTAAACAGGATCAGCACCTCATCTCCCTCTTCGTCTTCGACGACCAGGGGTTGCACCCGGCCTGAGGGCTGAAGTTTATCTGTTGTGCCGGTTTCGTCTTTCACAGGCATGAAAACCTGTGCACCCATCAGATATTTCATGAAAAATTCGACAGGTGCTTTTCCGGCCAGCGTATCTGCCAGTTTTTGTTCCAGGATATTCTGGATTTCAGAGTCTGAAGCGGGCATCACATACTCAGGGTTTGTTGTTCATCGGCGCAAGCAGGTCGCCCATGTGCATCTGGAAGCGGCCAGCCAGCCTGTCGGCGAAGTAGTCCTTCAAGGTCATGCTTACCGCGCGGAAAGCCAGCTGATCCCAAGGAATTTCATGTTCATGAAACAGCGCAACTTCAAGGCTTTCCGTACCGGGGAAAAACTCAAGGTCAAGCAAGCGCGCGCGAAACAGCAGGTAGACCTGGTTGATGTACGGGATGTTGAACATGGAATACAGTTCGCCCACCTGAATGCTGGCATTGGCCTCTTCCCGGGTTTCGCGGGCGGCAGCTTCGGGCGTGGTTTCTCCGTTTTCCATGAACCCGGCAGGCAGGGTCCATAAGCCAATACGCGGTTCGATTGCGCGTTTGCAAAGCAGGATGCGGCCATCCTCCCACTCAGGTATGGCCCCGACGATCATTTTGGGGTTCTGGTAATGGATGGTTGCGCAGGCAGTGCAGACATGGCGCTCCCGATTGTCATCGGGCGGTTGTTTCAATTCGACAGGTGCGCCGCATTCCGGACAGAATTTCATGTCATCTCCGATCTACAGCCAGAACCGCCACCAGCTCTTTTCCCCGATCCGCTCGCTGCTGATCGATGGCCTGATGCCATCCTTGGCGATATTCATATCCAGTACCTTTTGCGTGTCGTCGCGCAGGTCTGCCATGCCCATGGCATCATAGGACAGGATCATGATCTGCAGAGCATCGCGCGACTCATGTGTTTGCGGGAATTCCTTCAGCACGGTATTGGCGCGATTGATCGCCGCGACATAGGCCTTGCGACGCAAGTAATACGCTGCGATATTAATGTCCGACCTGGCCAGCGAATTGATCAGGAACTGCATGCGCAGTTTGGCATCGGCTGTATATTTGCTGTCCGGATAGCGGGTTGCCAGTTCACGGAAAGCGTCAAACGAGTCTCGCAGGGTTTGCGGGTCGCGATCGGCAGGATCCTGCTTTGTCATCCTGCTGAAAAAACCGTTGTTGTCGTTGAAATTGACCAGCCCCTTCAGATAAAGCATGTAATCCAGATTGTCGCTGTTCGGAAATTGCTTGATGAACCGGTCGATGGCCGACAGCGCAGCATCGGGTTCATTCTGCTTGTAGTTGGCATAGGCAATTTCCATCAGCGCCTGTTGCGCATATCGTCCGTAGGGATAGCGTGACTGCAGGGTTTCCAGCAGCTTGACCGCTTTTTCATAGTTATGGTCGTCCAGTTCGGCCTTGGCCTCATTGTAAAGCTCGTTTGCAGGGCGCAAATCCTGTTTGGGCGTTGAGCTGCAGGAGATTAGCGAGAGCGCAATGAAAATGGATAGAATATAACGCATGACTGAAATCAGAAATTTACCCGAAGATTATACCGTAAACCCGGATGAGCTGGACACCGAACTCCCTGAGCCGGGTACGGTTTTGCCGGTTCAGCTGATTATTCCTGAAGAATATGGTGCGATGCGGCTGGATCAGGCGCTGGCCAGGCTGTTGCCGGAATATTCACGCAGCCGGCTGCAGTCCTGGATAGAAGCCGGCCTCGTCAGCATTAATGGCAAGGCGACGACTTCCATCAAGCAGAAAATATGGGAGGGGGAGCGGGTGGCGCTGACGCCGCAGCGTGATCCTGCCGACATGCCTTATTCCGCAGAAGATATTCCGCTTGAAATCGTCCATGAGGATGATGCCATCCTCATCATCAACAAGCCGGTGGGGCTGGTGGTGCATCCCGGCAGCGGCAATTGGAGTGGCACCTTGCTGAATGCTTTGCTGCACCATGCACCGCAACTGGCCGAAGTGCCGCGCGCCGGCATTGTGCATCGGCTGGACAAGGATACCAGCGGTCTGCTGGTGGTGGCGAAGACACTGGTTGCGCAAACCGATCTGGTGCGCCAGTTGCAGGCGCGTAGCGTCAGCCGGGAATATCTGGCGCTGGTCTATGGTGAAGTCACCCGAAACGGCACTGTGGAAGCGCCGATAGACCGCCATCCGACACAGCGCACGAAAATGGCCGTGGTGGCGGGTGGCAAGACTGCAATCACGCATTACGCGGTACAAGAGGCGTTTCCGGGATGCACCCTGTTGCGTTGCAAGCTGGAAACCGGACGTACCCACCAGATACGTGTCCATATGGCCTCTATCCAGCATCCGCTGGTGGGTGACCGTTTGTATCTGCGCGGTGCGCAAAAATGTGCGACTTACCTGCGCGAGATGCTGGGCAGTTTCCCGCGGCAGGCATTGCATGCCGAACGCCTGGGTCTGCAGCATCCGCAGTCGGGAGAATGGATGAGCTGGCAAGTGGAAATGCCGCAGGACATGCAGCAGCTGCTTGCCGATGTCAGAATAAAAGTTTCATATAATCAAGGTATTGAAAATTGAGCCTGCTTGAACATTGCCTGATTCCGGACTGGCCGGCACCGCCTGCAGTTCATGCCTTGCAAACCACGCGACGGGGCGGATTGAGCGCTTCGCCTTTTGACAGCCTGAACCTGGGCTGCCATGTCGGTGATGATGTGCTTGTCGTGAACCGCAACCGCATGTTGCTGGCGCCCTTGATGCCCAGCGAGCCGGTATGGCTGAACCAGGTGCACGGAATTGAGGTGGTCAATGCCGGAGTTGCGGGTTGCCTGCCACAGGGCGATGCCAGCATGACGACCCGACGCAATGCAGTCTGTGTGGTGATGACAGCTGATTGCCTGCCAATATTGTTGTGCGATGCAGCGGGCAGTGTGGTGGCCGCGGTGCATGCCGGCTGGCGCGGCTTGTGTGAGGGCGTGATCGAAGCTGCCGTGCACAGGATGCAGGTGCCGCCCGCAACCCTGATGGCCTGGCTGGGCCCTGCCATAGGGCCTTCGGCATTTGAAGTGGGCGGAGAAGTTCGCGAAGCCTTCGTGCGCCATGATACGCGCGCGGCAGCAGCCTTTGTTGCGGGCATGCCGGGCAAATGGCTGGCAGATATTTTTGAGCTTGCGAGGCAGCGGCTGCATGCTGCCGGCATACATCACATATACGGTGGCGGGGTTTGTACTTACAGCGATCCGGCCCGCTATTACTCCTATCGTCGTGATGGCAGCACCGGACGCATGGGTACCTTCATCTGGTTATCCGCGAGCTGAATGCGGTTTTGCATTGGGCGGATTGGGTGGATAATCTTTCTGACCATGATTGATTGGCTGTCATACAGGATCGCGAATGAAAGCATATACTGCCCCGGCAAGCTTGATGGACCAGGAAATCACCCCGGAAGTCTTGCGGGAAAAATATTGCAAGGCAGGCGAAACCACTGCACATGATGTGCGTGTGCGTGTTGCGCGCGGCCTTGCCTCCATTGAAAAAGATCCGGCACATTGGGAAAAGGAATTCCTGTGGGCGCTGGAAAACGGATTCATTCCCGGCGGGCGCATCAATTCCGCGGCCGGCACGCATCTTCAGGCCACGCTGATCAATTGTTTCGTGCAACCTGTGGGCGATGCCATCAGCGGCATGACAGACGGCAAGCCCGGCATTTACGATGCGTTGCAGCAGGCGGCAGAAACCATGCGCCGCGGCGGTGGCGTGGGCTACGATTTTTCCGATATTCGTCCCAGGGATGCGCTGGTAAAGGGCACCAACAGCCGTGCCAGCGGACCGGTGTCCTACATGCGTGTATTTGATCGCTCGTGTGAAACCGTGGAGTCGGCAGGTGCCAGGCGCGGTGCACAGATGGGTGTGCTGCGCTGCGATCATCCGGAAATCGAAACTTTCATCCACGCCAAGGATAGCGGCGACCTGCGCAACTTCAACATCTCGGTGGCTGTGACGGATGCCTTCATGCGCGCGGTGGAGAAAGATGCCGAGTGGGAACTGGTGCACAAGGCCAGCCCTGCGCAGAATCTGCTGGAAGCCGGTGCATATCAGCGCGCAGATGGTAAATGGGTGTACCGCAAGATACGCGCGCGCGAACTGTGGCAGCAGATCATGCAATCCACCTACGACCATGCCGAGCCCGGTGTGCTGTTCATCGATAAAATCAATAGTGATAACAATCTTGCCTATATCGAGAATATCGAGGCGACCAATCCTTGTGGTGAACAGCCATTGCCAAGCTATGGTTGCTGCGACCTTGGCAGTGTGAACCTGAGCCAGTTCGTGCTCACTCCCTTTTCCAAGTCTGCAGAGTTCGATTACATCAACTTTGGCAAGGTGGTGGCACTGGCGGCGCGCATGCTGGATAACGTGCTGGATGTCACCGTGTGGCCTTTATCAGAACAGCAAGCTGAAGCGCAAGCAAAACGCCGGATTGGCATTGGCTTTACCGGCCTCGGTGATGCGCTGGCGATGCTGTGCCTGAAATACAACAGCGAAGCCGGGCGCAAACTGGCGGCAAAAATTGCCGAAGCGATGCGCGATACTGCCTATGCGGCGTCGGTAGAGTTGGCCATCGAGAAAGGCGCTTTCCCATTATTGAACAAGGAAAAATATCTGGCCGCGCCGAGTTTTGCTTCGCGCCTGCCAGTCAGTCTGCAGGTCAGCATACGCCGCAATGGCATCCGCAACAGCCATCTGTTGTCGATTGCGCCTACCGGCACCATCAGCCTGGCGTTCGCCGACAATGCCAGTAACGGCATCGAGCCGCCGTTCTCGTGGTTCTACACGCGCAACAAGCGCATGCCGGATGGCAGCAAGAAAGCCATCCAGGTGGAGGACCATGCCTGGCGCCTGTACAGGCATCTGGGGGGTGACATTGCAAAACTGCCGGATTATTTTGTCACGGCGCTGGAGATGTCAGCAATTGATCATATGGCGATGTCGGCTGCAGTGCAGCCTTTTGTCGATACTGCGATCAGCAAGACCGTGAATGTGCCGGCGGATTATCCTTTCGAGCAGTTTGAAAATCTTTATCTGGAAGCGTGGAAGCATGGCCTCAAAGGCATCACCACCTATCGACCGAATGCAATACTGGGGGCGGTACTGGAAGTCACACCGCTGCCGTCAACCGAACAGAAGCCAAGCAGGGAATCGCCGCAGTCATCCAATTGGAATAACCTGGACCAGCATGAGCAGGACAGGCGCGTGGTGCTGGACAAGATGCCGACACCCGCACTGGCGAGTTTGAGATGGCCGGGTCGCCCGGACCAGCCATTCGGCAGCGATGGCTGGTCTTACATGATCGAGCACCCGCATGGCAGTTTCGCGGTGTTCATCAGCCATATACAAAATGGTATCGCACAGCCATTCGAAGTGTGGGTGAATGGGGCGGAGCAGCCGCGCGGCCTGGGTGCGGTGGCAAAAACACTGTCGATGGACATGCGTGCTGAAGACAGGGGCTGGATGGACATGAAGCTCTCGGTACTGGAAAAGGCGGCCGGTGACGATGCCTTCATGATGCCGTTTCCGCCGCATGGGGAAAAAGTGCGCATGCCCAGCCTCGTCTCAGGCTTCGCGAGAATCGTGCGTTATCGCTACGAACAGCTTGATGCGTTGAAGATGCAGCCCGGCGAACCCACGCCAGTGCTGGATGCGATGTTTTCGCGCAAGGAACCCAAGGCCAGCCCGGATGGCACGATGAGCTGGACAGTGGATGTACTGAACGTTGCCGCGGGTGATGATTTCGTGCTGGGCCTGAAAGAGCTGGTGTTGCCGGATGGTCAGCGTCGGCCGTACTCGATCTGGCTCGCCGGTGAATATCCGCGTGCACTGGATGGCCTGTGCAAATTGCTCAGCCTGGACATGCGCGTAATCGATCCGGCCTGGATAGGCATGAAGCTCAGGAAACTGCTGAATTTTGCAGAGCCATTGGGCGATTTCATCGCGCGCATCCCGGGCAGCGAGAAGTCGCAAACCTGGCCTTCCACCGTGGCCTATGTCGCCAGGCTGGTCATCCATCGCTATGCCATGCTGGGCCTGCTGAATGAAGCAGGCCATCCGCTCAATGAACGCGGCATCCTTTCCGCGCCGCAAGACAAGGCATCGCGGGAACATCATCGGCGCCAGTCCGATTCGGTTCTGATGTCCGGCAAGAAGTGCGAAGAATGCGGCAACCGCACGGTGATCAGGAAGGATGGTTGTGATTTCTGCACCTCATGCGGTGCAACAGGAGCCTGTGGCTGATGAAGCAGATTTTCATATCGATCAGGTTGCAGGCATTTAGCTGGGTGTTTCAAATGAATGGCGTGGGCGGATGATGAATTCCTTGAGACTGTCAGAGCTGATGAGTGCGCTGAGCCATGCGCTGGATATCACCGAAGGCCAGCCGGAAGGGCACTGCGTGCGTGCCTGCTGGATCGGAATGAATATTGCCTCACATCTTTCGCTGAGTGAGGCGCAGCAATGGGAGCTGTATTACACCTTGCTGCTGAAGGATCTGGGCTGCAGCAGCAATGCTGCGAGGATATGCGAGCTGTATGCGACGGATGATCTCGCATTCAAGCATGATTTCAAGACGGTGGATGGCAGCATGCCCAAGGTATTGCGTTTCATCTTTCACCATACGGGTGCAACGTCGAGCATGAAAGCGAAGCTGCATTCCTTGCTGAACATCATTTCCAACGGTGACAGGATAGCCAACGACCTGATACTCACCCGCTGCACGCGGGGTGCTGATATCGCAAGGCAATTGCGCTTCCCCGAGGGGGTGGCGGCGGGCATCCACTCGCTGGATGAGCACTGGGATGGCAGCGGCAGGCCGGAAGGCAGGTCCGGCAGCCAGATACCGTTATATTCGCAAATTGCCTTGTTGTCACAGGTGATCGATGTGTTTCACTGCGCTGAAGGCCGGTCCGCTGCCGAAGCGGAAATCCAAAAGCGCAAGGGCAAGTGGTTTGCCCCTAATCTGGTGGAGGCTTTTGAGGCAGCATCGCGACCTCCGCAGTTCTGGCAGGTGCTGGTTTCGGATGCGCTGGAGTCCATGGTGTTATCGATGGAGCCAGGCAACCATGAAAAAGTGCTGGATGAAGATTACCTGGACGACATCGCAGAAGCATTCGGTCAGGTGGTAGATGCGAAAAGCCCTTATACCGCAGGTCATAGCGCACGCGTCGCGCTATATACAGATCTGCTGGGGACTTCGATGGGGCTGCCTGCTGAGCGCAGGCGCTGGCTGAAGCGGGGAGCGCTGCTGCATGATGTGGGCAAGCTTGGTGTCAGCAATTCCATTCTGGACAAGCCAGGCAAGCTGGACGATGCCGAGTGGGACGCCGTCAAGCTGCATGCGACATTTACCGGGACTATCCTGGGGCGCATCAAGGTGTTTGAGGAGCTGGCCAGGGTCGCCAGCGCGCATCATGAGCGGCTGGATGGCAAGGGATATCCGCTGGGTTTGGCGGGAGACGAGATTGCGCTGGAGTCGCGCATCATCACGACCGCAGATATATTTGATGCGATTACAGCCGCACGACCTTATCGTGGTGCAGTGCCGCTTGATAAAACCCTGCAGATGATGTCTGAAAATATAGGTACCTCGATCGATCCCCGGTGCTATGAGGCGCTGCTCAAGGTGATTGCTGAACAGCCGGATGTGTTTCCTGAATAGTGTCAGTGGGCGGCGATTTTGCAGTCTGCATGCAGACTGGGGGTGAGCTCGGCAGTTTGCGTGGATTATATAATATATTGATTATATTAATATATTTTATTTTTTGGTGCGATCTGTACGGTCTGATCCAGCGCGTCGACACTTTGCTGCTTATGTCGGCCCAAGATGCTATCGGGCGCACGCCAGCGGATCAAAGTTCTATCGTGATGAATTTGTCCAGCGCCTCTTTCGGGAGCGGCTTGCTGTACAGGTATCCTTGCACCTCATCGCAGCCAAACTGCCGCAACCAGGCCAGCTGTTCGTCTTTTTCCACACCTTCAGCGATCACGGTCAGGCTGAGGCTGTGGCCGAGCATGATGATGGATCTGGCAATGGAGGCGTCATTGGTGTCGGTTGTCAGGTTGCGCACGAATGACTGGTCCACCTTGAGCTTGTTGATCGGGAAGCGCTTGAGATAGCTCAGGGACGAAAATCCAGTACCAAAATCATCTATCGAAAGCTGGACGCCGAGCAGTTTCAGTTCGTTCATCGTTGCAATATGCTTTTCCGCATCCTGCATGAACAGGCTTTCGGTGATTTCCAGCTCCAGGCAATAGGCGGGTAGCCCGGTACTGGCCAGCGTGGTTGCGACAACCGAAACAAAATTCGGATGCTGGAACTGCCGGGCAGAAATGTTCACGGCCATGACAAAGGGGTTGGCTCCGCGGTCAATGATTTCCCTGGCCTGCCGGCACGCAGTGTGCAGCACCCAGGTGCCGATGGGGATGATGAGTCCACTTGCTTCCGCCAGCGGAATGAATTCTGCGGGTGACACCATGCCGGTGCCACTGCGGTTCCAGCGTATCAGGGCTTCTGCCCCGATGACACGTTGATGCTGGATGTCGATCTGGGGCTGGTAATGCAGCACCAGTTCGTTTCCATCCAGTGCACGGCGCAGGTCGTTTTCCATCGCCAGCCAGTGCTCTGCCATTTCATTCATGCCTTGTGTGTAACACTGGAATCCGTTGCCGCCGCTGTTGCTGATGCGGTTGACGGCCGCTTCGGCATTCCTGAGCAGGGCTTCGGGCGTTCTGCCGTCCAGCGGATAGGCACTGGCGCCGATGCTGAGGGTGAGGAAATATTCCTGGTGCTCTGCAATGAGCGGCGCGATCATGCCCTGCTGCAAATGTTCGGCCATCACAAACAGCGGGTTGTTGTCCTGCATGTCCTCCAGCAGGATGCCGAAAGTTGCGCCTTCGAAGCGGAACAGGAAGGGTTTCTGGGTATCGGGAAAATGCTCCTGCAACATTTCCTGCAGGCGCAATGCGAGCGCCTGCAGCATGCTGTCTATTGCGTCATGGCCGCGGCTTTCCAGCACCATGCTGATGCGGTCTACCCGCATCAGCATGAGGGCAAGCTTACTCCTGCCATCAGCCTGTTGTATGGCTAGCTGCAGGTGTTCGTGCAGCATGCGCCGGTTGGGCAGGCCGGTCAGGTGGTCGTGGTAGGCCTGGTGCAGCAGCCTTTCTTCGGCCTGTTTCCGCTTGGTGATGTCGGTGATGTAAATGTGGCTGATCTGCAGATCCTTCAGCATGTGGATCACGCAATTCATGATCCTGTCTTTTACCGGGTATTCCATTTCCTGGAAAGCAATGCCTGCCGTGTGCATGTTCACCACGCGCTTCTGGAAACCTGATGGCAGCAACTGCATGGGATTGTTCAGTGCCAGCTGTTGCAGCAGGGTCAGTGTGGCAGGGTTGGAATAGACGATATTGCCATCCCAGGTGGCGCGCAGGATGGGGCTGGGGTTACGTTCGGGAAACATGGCCAGCCGCCTGCGTTCGATATTTTCGGTGAGATAGGCATTGACCTGGAAGCCGATGAATATCGAAATGATGGAGATGACCAGGCTGAAGCCGATCACCAGCTGGATCATGTTGTCCGTGCGCGTCTGTGCGTTCTGCCCGCTCATGAAAACCTGGCGCTGGTTCATCCTGACCAGCTCGTCGATGGCAGGCGAGATCCTGCCCTCTGTCGCGCTGACCCTGGCGAGTATTTCACGCGCGTTGTCCCAGTCTACCGGATGGCTGTTCAGCGTGTGATCCAGCTGTTCCGCGAGATGGTTGATCTGGTCAGCATATTCACTGATCTGCTTCAGCAGCGAGCTGTCTTCATTGAGCGTATGGATGGTATGGAAATGTGCATCGATTTCGCGCTGCGTCAGCTCAAAGTCATGCATGAATTTTTCGCGATCCGTGCTTGCGTAATACTCATAGAGGATGGGCTTTTGCGCAAATATGGCCGCGCGCAGTTTGGCGATATTTTCCACCCTGGGCAGGTTGTCATTGATCAGGTCGTAGATGGCGGTGGAAACGTAATGGCCGTTGGAATAGATCAGTGCCGACAGCGCCACACCGAGGGTAAGTATAAGCAGGTAAATGGCAAGGATTTTCCTGAAGATTGCAGACATGCATGTTCCCCGGATTTTTCTTTAGTTTATCCTTTTTCGGGAAAGGATGATTTGCATGCGGCATATTTCCCTGCATGCAAAACGGTTGGCAAGGCGCTAAAGCTAAAGCACAAGGTTCAGGGTAATTATTTTATATTTTTAAATAAAACAAGTGGTTATATTGGATGTGGGCGGGCGGGGCGAGCGGCATCCAGGGTTGTCCTGCAGGCCTTGGCAGGGATGACCACCGGTCAGAAGGCGGTGAAGGTGGCATAGCTGACGCGCGTCTCCGCTTGCTGTACCAGGATTTCCTGGCGAAAAAAAACCGCCCGAAGGCGGTTCTTGCAGTGGTTCGGATTATTTTCCCGGACCAAATTCACCGAGCATGATGGATGCGACATCCTTGCCGACCAGCGCTTGGGGCCAGATGATTTTCTGCTGATCCGGGTCGGAAGCATCCACTTCGGCAATCATCAGCACCGGTGTACTGGATGCAGCGGGCGTTGTGGTCCGTTTCCAGTAGAACCAGATCTGCTTGTTGTTGCCGGAGTGGTACCAGCTCAGTGGGCCATCACCTGCACAAGCAATGCCGAACCTGGCGGTAACTTCGCCGAGCGTGGCATTCGCTGCCAGTGTAGTGGCTGCCTCTGCAGTAACTGAATTGCCGCACTCGGCGGCAAAGGAATAGGTGCTGGCGAATAGCATGGCCAGCAGCATGATGGTGCGCGGTGCTTTCATGTTTACCTCAATGTTGAATATTGGATGTACTGACTTGACGGGATCAAGGCAAGTAATGTTCAGCTTCACTTGTAACGCTTTGAATAAAAGTAAGGATATTAAAAGGCGGAAAGGAAGTTTATTAGAATATTATAAAAATGTAATATATCTGTCGCAATTAGCCGACGAATGGATATATATTAATATAATCAATATATTAAGACTGCAGGGTGGCTTCTTCGGTCTGCTGCTGCAGGGCCCACATCGCTGCGTAGACCCCCTGCTTTTCCAGGAGCGCAGGATGCTTGCCACGCTCAACGATGTGCCCGGATTCGAACACGAGAATTTCGTCGGCTTCGACGATGGTGGATAGTCGGTGGGCAATAATGAGGCTGGTACGGCTTCTGGCAATTTCCAGCAGTTCAGCCTGGATGGCTTTTTCGGTTTTGGTATCAAGTGCGGAAGTGGCTTCATCCAGGATCAGGATGGCCGGGTCTTTCAGCAAGGTGCGAGCGATGGCGACCCGCTGTTTCTCGCCCCCGGAAAGTTTGAGGCCGCGTTCGCCGACCACAGTGTCCCAGCCTTGTGGCAGGGATTCAACGAAGTGCAGGATGTGTGCAGCACGCGCGGCACTGATCACATCATCGCGGGTGGCTGCAGGATGGCCATAGGCGATGTTGTAGTAGATGGTGTCATTGAAAAGCACGGTGTCCTGCGGTACCACGCCGATGGCGCTGCGCAGGCTTTCCTGTGTGACGTGGCGCAGATCCTGCCCGTCGATGCGGATGCTTCCCGATTTCACATCGTAAAAGCGGAACAGCAGGCGTGCCAGCGTGGATTTGCCGGCACCACTGGCGCCGACGGCCGCCACTGTTTTGCCTGCTGGAATCGTGAAGCTGATATTGTGCAGGATGGGACGATCTTCGTTATATGCAAAATTGACCTGCTCAAATTCAACTTTGCCTGCACTGATGTGCAATGGATGAGCATCTGTCGCATCCCGCACTTCCAGGGGACGGTGCAGCAAGGTGAACATGCGCTCCACATCGGTGACCGACTGCTTGATTTCGCGGTACATCACGCCCAGGAAGCTGAGTGGCTGGAACATCTGGATCAGGAAGGCATTCACCATCACCAGGTCGCCCAGCGTAAGCGTGCCATCCACCACGCCTTCTGCCGCACGGATTACCATCAGCGTGACGCCGATGGCGATGGTGCCGGCCTGTGCTGCATTGAGAAAGCCCATCGAGCGCTGCGATTGCAGTGCGGCCTCTTCGTATGCGGCGAGGCTGCCGTCGTAGCGTTGCGCTTCGTATTTTTCGTTGACGAAATACTTCACGGTTTCGTAATTCAGCAGGCTGTCGATCGCGCGGCCGTAGGCTTCCGAGTCAAGTGCATTGGCCTTGCGTACGAACTGTGTGCGCCATTCGGTGATGGTGATGGTCAGCGTGATATAGGTAATCAGCGTGGCCAGTGTGATCAGGCCGAATACCCAGTCAAGCTTGACGAACAGGATCACCGCCACCATCAGCACTTCCAGCACGGTGGGGGTGATGCGGAACAGCAGGTAACCCACCAGGCTGGAAATGGCTCGGGCGCCGCGCTCGATGTCGCGCGTGATGCCGCCGGTCTGCCGTTCCAGGTGGAAGCGCAGCGAGAGCGCATGCAGATGCTGGAACAGCGCCATGCTGACACGGCGCATCGCACGCTGGGTGACCTTGCCAAACACGATGTCGCGCAGGTCGGAAAAAGTGGTGCTGGCAAAGCGCAACATTCCGTAAATGATGATCAGCGACAGCGGCAATACGAGGCTGGCATGGGACTTGTCCAGTGCATCGATAATGTCCTTCAGCACCAGCGGTACCATGACCGAAGCCACCTTGGCGCCCACCAGCAACGCAAAGGCGAAGATCACCCGGCCGCGAAATTCCCACAGATAGGGGAACAGCTTGCCGACCGCGCGAAGATTGGCAGGGCCCGGCTCGGGTGGCGGCAGATGGGGTGAGTGCAGGGAACGGGCCATGGTGCGGGTATGCGAAAGATGACTGTCGGAAGGCTTCGATTCTAGCGCAAAATGCTTTACCACGCGGCGGCAAGGGAAGATACTGCTGCAGGGTTATCGGCAAGGAGGCAAGCATGAGTCACAAACACGACAATTTGTTGAGTGCGATATTTCATGATCCGGTCAGTGGCAATATCCACTGGCGGGAAATCGAATCATTGTTGAGTCATCTCGGGGCGAAGATAGAGCCGGCGCATGGTGCCCGATTCCGAGTGTTGCTGAATGATGCGGAATGCTTTCTGCATCACCCTCACCAGGGCAATGTCTGCGACAGGAATCTCATCCGCTATTTGCGTGAATTCCTGCAGCGCGCGGGAGTCAGCCCGGTTGCAGGCAATTGAGATTGATGTCGCGAGATGCTGGCAGGCTGGCGATCTGCTGGCTGCTGGCGCATTTTCTATCAGGGCTGGCGTTCGCGGAAGAACAGCAGGCTGACGGTAGCCAGGGTACTTACTTTCACAAATATGAAGTGACGGAATTGCCGCTATGGGAAGCCGGCATCATCGCAGGTGGATTTACCCAGCCGGCATATCCGGGTGCGGAAGACAAGGTGAGCCTGGTGTCCGGCTTGCCTTTCGTCATTTATCGCGGGGAGTACCTGCGCATGGATCGCGGTACGGTTGGCGTGCGTGCAATCCATACGCCGCGCACTGAGCTGGATATCGGGTTTGCTGCATCGCTGGGCTCGCATGCCGACCAGGTCGAGGCAAGACGCGGCATGGCAGACCTCGGTACGCTGGTAGAATTCGGGCCGCGCCTGAAAGTCAACCTGGGTAATGTCGAACAGGACAAATCCTGGTCGCGCATCCAGATTCCGCTAAGGGGCGTGTTTGACCTGAATGATCACCTGGCATACCGGGGCATGGCTGGAGAGCTGCAGTGGGTTGCTGAATTCGGGCTGCCGGCAAACTGGGTGGTGACGGGCAATTTGGGCTTGCTGTATGGCGACCGGATGCTGGCAGAGACATGGTACCGGGTAACTGCAGCGGAAGCGACTGCAGGACGGCCTGCGTATGATGCACGGGGCGGGATGATGGCGACCCGGCTGTCGTTGCTGGCATCGCACCGTTACAGCAACGACATGCGATTTCTGGGATACCTGAGTGTGGATTCGGTTTCTGGCTCGGTCAATCATGACAGCCCACTCGTCCGGCAGGAAGTCGGCTGGACAATCGGACTTGCGCTGGCCTGGACAATGTCGCAATCGGACTCCCTTGCTGCAGAATGAATCAGCAAAGCAGGTTTAATTTTCAAGCGTGGATTTAATCATCAAGTTCGGAGTTTGCAGGTATGGAGAAAAATTTTTGGCTGGAACGCTGGGAACGCAGCGAAATCGGATTTCATGAAGGCGTGGCGAATGCCTGGTTGCAGCAATACTGGCCTGAAATGTCTGCGCCAGAGGGGGCAGGTGTATTTGTGCCGTTATGCGGGAAAAGTGTGGATATGCAGTGGCTGCGGCTCCGTCACCATCGCGTGCTGGGCGTTGAGCTGAGCCGGCTTGCCGTCGAAGCATTTTTCAGGGAACAGTCTCTGGCATTCCAGCATGGCATGCATGGCAGGTTCGAGCAGTTTGATGCGGATGGCATCAGGCTGTTGTGCGGTGATTTCTTCGATCTGACCAGGGAGGACCTGGGCGGAATATCCTGTGTCTATGATAGGGCATCGATGGTGGCGTTGCCGCCGGAGATGCGTGCCAGATATGCGGCGCACCTGATGCAGATTCTACCGGCAGGTGCGCGCATCCTGCTGATCACTTTTGATTATCCGCAAGTGCAGATGCCCGGGCCTCCTTTTGCGCTGGGTCGCGCGGAAATTGAGCACCTGTATGGCGGAGTGGCGGATATCCGCATGCTGGCAGATATGGATGTGTTGCCGCAAAACCCCCGATTTGCAAGTAGGGGTATCAGCAGCCTGCGTGAAAGAATTTTTATACTGCAGAAAAAATGATCAGTGCACGCGGATCAGCAGGAAATACGCTGCAGTCGCCAGCAGGAACAATGTGCTGAGCAGGTTCAGCCTGTTGTCCTTGCTTTCCGCAGACCTGTCCGGTTGCAGGCTCATGATGCCGATGGCGAGGATGATGAAGTCATCCAGCATGTAAGCAAGGTCATAGAGTGCCAGGTAGCTGTAGCTGGCCAGTGAGCCAAGTTTCTGCATCACCAGAACCTTTGCATAAAGCAGCGGGAATATGGTCTTGAAGGAGAACTCCGTCAGCAGAACAAACATGGCCAGCCCCATTGTACCCAGCAGGGTGGCGGTGAAGGTTTCTGTCTCGATGATCTTGCGGATATAGGTGTAGATGCCCGGCTTGTCGATTTCATGCGTGGCAATGGATAATTTCTGGCCGAAATGCAGGTATTTCCAGAAGTAAGCCAGCGTCGCTGCCAGCGAGATGGCAGCAAACGCATATTGCACCGTCAGGGTGGAACCGGTTGCAGCGACAAGATTGAACCACACAGCCATGACGACGAAATAGAAAACTGCCTGAACTGCAAGGAATGTGCCGGCGATGGTGAACATTTTCGATCTGTCCTTCATGGGAGCCAGCAGGGCGAGTATCAGGATCAGTACCCAGGTAGAGCCGAAATTGAGGCCGTCCAGCAAGCCGGCGGCAATGGTGAATAGTGGCAGCCCGATCTGAACCAGTTCTATGCTGTGACCAAATACATTGAACGTTATGTGTTCTGGCGGTTGCGGCGCAGGAGCCGGAATCAGGCCGCAGCCGGGGGCGGTTGAATCTGCGCATGCTTCATCGTCCTCGCCTGTAGCGTGCAGCAATGGCAGGTTATCCAGTATGGATTGCGCGGTATTGGCTTCATCGGTAAAACCGATGATCAACTGCCCGCTGACTACAAATGCAGGATAATCCAGCGTCGCATTTTCCTGGTTTTGCGCCATGCGTTTCAGCAATTCGAGCGCCGCAGGCTCCTTGCGTACATCGCGGATATTGATTTTCAGTTGCGGTTGCAGTGCCTGAAGTTTGTCGAGGAACTCCATGGCTTTCGCGCAGTTCAGGCATCCTTCCCTGATGAATACTTCGATATCAGCCGCCTGCTTCAGTAATGAAACGGGTTGCTCTGCGGCTTTTGCAGGGGGGGTGTCCGTCGCAGGGGACTGGGCGCCGGGGGATTGGGCGACAGGAGCCGCAACGACGGGATTCTTGGCACTGCCTTCAATTCCGGGCGCTTTGACAGGTGATTTGGCCGGAGTCTGGATTAAAGGCTTGGGCGTGGCCGGCGGGGTGGGCTTTGCCTGCACGGTCGCGGGTATGACCGGTTTGGGTTTTACTGCAGGTGCAAATGCGGGAGCGGCGGCTGGCGCAGATACCGGAACTGCGCGCCTGACACCGGAGGCTTTATTGATGGCCGGGGTCATGTTCTGAGCAGGGTTGGCGGGAGGCGTGCTGGTGGCCGCAGGTTGCAATTTTCCTGTTGTGCTGCTTGAATCTGGGCTGCTGCCGGTAGCAGCTGGTGGGGTGACGGGATTTGCTGCTGGCTGGGTAATGGTGGCTGTTGCTGGTGTCGTGGCGGTTGGTGCAGCGGGAGGGGTAACGGTATCCTCATCAGCCGCATAAGCGGATATTGCAAACAGGCACAGCAATGTACGGATCAGGATAGTTACCTTTTTTCTGGTCATCTTCAGTTATTCTCCACTCAATTCGTCTAGTATAACTGTCATTTCCTGCCGGTGTCAGCGAGTATCTGCATTGAATTAAGTGAATGCCCGCAGGAAATCGCTATTAAAATGCATGCGGCGATTATAATGTCTTGTTATCCGTTTCTATTGTTGAAACCCAGGAAGGGGGCGTGATGCGTACAATTTTTGTCCTGTTGGCGGTACTGTTTGGTCAGGCGAGTTTTGCCGGTTCCGATTTTGCGCGTGAGCAGAAGTGGGCTGATGAAGTGGTACCCGGCATTGTGGTGGGAGATCCCGTTTATCTGCAGATGAAGGACGGCCACAAGTTCCTGTCAATCTATACCGAAACCAAAGGCGCCCCAATGGGGTTGGTCGTGGTTCATGGCATAGGCATCCATCCGGACTGGGGGATGGTGGGCACATTGCGCAGCCAGCTGGCTGAGCATGGTTACACCACGCTATCCATCCAGATGCCGATACTGGCGAATGATGCAAAACCCGAAGCATATGATGCGCTGTTTCCGGAAGCCGCTGAGCGTATTGATCTTGCGGTTGACTACCTGCATGTCAAGGGTTACGGCAAAGTCGTGATCGTTTCGCACAGCATGGGCTCGGCCATGAGCCATTACTATGTCGTGAAACATCAGGACAAGCTGGCCGGATGGGCAGCGCTGGGCATGGGACATGATCTGGATTATGCCGGGGTGCATATTCCTGTGCTGGACATGTATGGCCAGAACGACCTGAAGCCGGTGATGAAGTTTGCGGCAAAACGTACGGCAACCTTGAGGAAGATTCCGCGGTCCATGCAGTTGAAGATTGCTGGCGCAGATCATTTCTATAATGGTCATGAGCCTGAGATGGTCCAGGGTGTGCAAGCGTTTCTGGAAAGCCTGAAGTGATAATCCTTAACCAGACAACCTCCTGTATCGAAATATGAGTTTACTCAGGGCGCTGGCCAGTATCAGCAGCATGACCCTGCTGTCGCGCATACTTGGCTTCATACGTGACATGCTGATGGCACGCCTGTTTGGTGCCAGCATGGCCAATGAGGCATTTGTCATTGCCTTCCGGTTGCCCAACCTGTTGCGGCGTATGTTTGCCGAGGGCGCATTTTCCCAGGCGTTTGTGCCTATCTTCAGTGAATACAAGGCGCGCAAGGGGCATGCTGAGACACAGTTGCTGGTGGATCATGTCACGACCCTGCTGGCCATCATCCTGTTTTGTGTGACATTGCTCGGGGTGCTGGCTGCACCGATCCTGGTTTACCTCACGGCACCTGGTTTTTCCGCGTCTCCGCAAAAGTTCGACCTGACCGTGCAGCTGCTGCGCATCACTTCACCTTATATCTTTTTCATTTCGCTGGTTGCGGTTGCCGCCGGCATCCTGAATACCTACAACAAGTTCTGGGTACCGGCTTTTGCCCCGGTATTGCTGAATCTGTGCTTCATTGCCTCGATGCTGTGGATCGTGCCGCATGTCGATAAGCCCATATTCGCCATAGCGTGGGCAGTGTTTGTGGCCGGTATCATCCAGCTGGCGTTCCAGCTGCCTTTCCTGAAAAAAATCGGCATGCTGCCGCGCTGGCGATTCAGCCTGAAAGATGAGGGGGTGCGGCGTGTATTGAAGCAGATGGGACCGGCGGTATTCGGTGTTTCCATCAGCCAGATCAGCCTGGTGATCAATACCATCATTGCAACATTCCTTGCGGATGGTAGCGTGTCCTGGCTGTTTTATGCCGACAGGCTAATGGAAATGCCTGCCGGGCTGCTGGGCGTGGCGATCAGCACCATCCTGCTCGCCTCGCTTTCCCGATACCATGCTGACAAGAATACGGCTGAATATTCGAGGACACTGGATTGGGGGATGCGCATGACCATCATGCTCACGCTGCCCGCTGCGTTGAGCCTGGGCTTGATAGCCGTGCCACTGTTGGCAACCTTTTTCCAGGGTGGCATATTTGGCGCTCATGACGTGATGATGACACGCAATGCGCTGGTAGGTTACAGCGTGGGGCTCATAGGCATGTTGCTGGTCAAGGTGCTGGCGCCGGCCTTTTACGCCAAACAGGATATCCGTACGCCGGTGAAAATCGGCATTTTTACACTGCTCGCCACGCAACTGATGAACCTGCTTTTCATTCCGTTTTTCCAGCATGCAGGACTGGCGCTGGCGATCGGCCTGGGATCCTGCTTCAATTCTGGGATACTGTATTACCTGCTGCGCAAGCGCGGAAGCTATCACCCCGAGCCGGGGTGGGGGAAGTTCATGCTCAAGGTTACCTTGGCGCTGGCAGCACTGGGCATGACACTATGGTTCGGCATGGGCAGTGAACAGCACTGGATTGCAACACATGGCTGGCCCCGGGTCTGGCATCTGTCCTGGCTGGTGGCGGCCGGTGTATTGATCTATTTTACCGTGCTCGGCCTGCTGGGATTCCGGCTCAGAGACTTTTCCCGCCGCAGCGCAAATTGAGCGGGCTGCCAGTAATGCTGGCAGGCAGGCCTGTCAGCGTTTAAACTGTTGGGCATCTGCATATACTTGAATTGATCCTGCTGAAAATGAAATCCGCGCATATATACAATGTTGAAGAAAACTCTTTTGATGAGCTGGTCGTGGCCAAATCGCATGAGGTGCCGGTGGTGGTTGATATCAGTGCGGAGTGGTGCGGCCCATGCCGCGTTTTGGGCCCGCTGCTGCACAAGGTGGCGGATGCTTATGCGGGGAAATTCATCCTTGCGCTGGTGGATGCCGATGAAAACATGAAGATTGCCGGACGGCACAAGGTGCGTGGCTTTCCTACCGTGATTGCGTATAGCCATGGTGTCGAGGTTGATCGCTTTCATAGTGCCCAGACGGAGGGCTATTTGCGGAAATTCCTGGATGGCGTGCTGGAAAAGCATGCGGCAGCTGGCGGGAATTGAAGTCTGATTGAACTGATTCAGGGAATCTGCACATGAGTTTACTGTCGTTGATCTTTGCGCTCTTGCTGGAACAGCTGCAGCCGCTTGCATCCAGAAAGGGCCTGTATGCCTGGTTAAAGGGATATGTGGATTATTTCTACAGGAACTTTGATGGCGGGAACCGCAAGCATGGGCAGATTGCATGGGTTGTTGCTGTCCTGTTGCCATTTACTGGTACGGTGGCGATTTACTGGTTGTTGATGGCGCAACATCCAGTACTGGCCTGGGCATTTTGCGTACTGGTGCTGTACCTGACGATGGGATTTCGGCAGTTCAGCCATCATTTCACGCGCATCCAGAAAGCCTTGCAGGCTAACGATCTGGAGCAGGCGCGTCGCCTGCTATCGGAGTGGCGGAAAGAGTCGTGTTCTGCGCTGAGCACGGAAGAGGTGGTGCGCCTGACGCTTGAAGATGCCTTGCTGGCAAGCCACCGCAAGGTGTTTGGTGTTGTGGTCTGGTTTGTCATCTTCATGTTTCTTGGCCTGGGGCCAAGTGGTGCCATCCTGTATCGCATGAGTGGTTTTCTGTATGCAAGATGGCGGGAGATGGATTGGGAGGAGCAAGGGCATTTTTCCCGGTTTGCGACACAGGCATACCAGCTTGTGGAGTGGTTGCCATCCCGCATGACCGCTGCAAGTTTTGCCATCGCGGGCAACTTTGAGGATGCAGTGTATTGCTGGCGGAGCCAGGCTCGTGACTGGCCGGATCCTGTTGCCGGCATCATTCTGGCGAGTGGTGCTGGCGCCATGGGAGTCAGGCTCGGCATGCCTGTAGAACATCTCGATATGGTTGTCGACAGGCCGGAAATCGGGACAGGTGACGCGGCAGATGCAGATTTCATGCAGACTGCTGTTGGCCTGGTCTGGCGGGCACTGATTTTCTGGCTGCTGGTGTTATTGCTGTTGACGCTGGCTAGCATGACACGATGGGTCGGTATGTAGGAATTCCAAATACAGGAAATTTGATTCGTTTATATATTCCTTATGCGGCATGTGGAAATTAGAAGAAGAAATTTCTTATATATTTAATTTATTTTATTATGAATTTTTGATTGTTTTCGGTATCATTCCGCTGATTTGATATTCCCCTGTAACCCCTGTAAACATTAGGGTTTCTGGTCGTCTGTCAAGTTCACCCCTGTAGTCAGGATGCGCAGGGGGTGAATATCTTTTGCTTCATGTAAAATCTTCACATAAAATCCCAAGTTGAGTTTTTTTGTTTAAAAAAAGTAATAGATGCATTTCATTTTAGAGGGGGGGGCTCAATGCCAAAGCATATAGTTCGATTGTTGACAGTCATTGCTGTGATTGCAGTCGTGGCGTTAACCGCAAGATGGTTTTTCAGGGATAGTTCGTTTTATCGATATGGCCACTATCGTGGTGATGCGCCGGCAGAAATCGCATCCAAGCTACCCAAGCACCAGGGTTCGGCTTCCTGCCAGACCTGCCATAAGGCCATTTATGGCGAGTGGGCTGCAGGCATACATCGCAAAGCTACAAAGGACAATGTCATCCAGGGTGTAGTAGTCAAGGCCGGCCCGGGTTGTGAGGTTTGTCACACTGCAGCGGGAAATCATCCATCCAAGGAGCCGATGCCACTGTCAGTTGAAGACCAGATCACGACCATTACACATCTCAAACATCATACGCATGCCTCCAATATTCCGGGACGGAAGTTGATGCTGACGCCAGACGAGATGCGCGGATTGTGCATGAATTGCCATGAAAAAATGCCTGGACGTCCTTCGAAGCAGCCACAGGTTGTGATTGAAACCCATGCTGGCGAAGAGTTGTGCACGACTTGCCATAATCCGCATTCGCCGAAGATTGACTACAACAAGGTGCCACGCCTTGTAGCAATGAAGAAAGCGGGCACTGCAAATCCAGCAGCAGGTGGCTCTGTTGCCAAAAACTGTGCGACTTGCCATGGCGCGTCAGGCGTGAGCGCCAGTGGTGCCATCCCCAATCTGGCTGGGCAGAAGCAGGCCTACCTGGCAAATGCATTGCGCGCATATAAATCCAAGACGCGTGACAATGGCATCATGAGTGCGATGGCGGCAGGCCTGAGTGAATCCGACATTGATAATGTCGCTGCTTTCTATTCCAGGAACAGCTGCAAGGTAACCGGTGGTGACAAGAGCAAGATTGCTGCAGGCAAGGCCAAGTTCGAATCTGCCGGCTGTGCTGCGTGCCATGCATCGGGCGGCTTGCGCAAGCCGGGTATGGCCGGCATCAGTGCCAGCCAGGCATGGCCCAATCTTGCCGGGCAGAATGCGGAGTATCTGAGCAGTGCGCTGAAGGCTTACCAGCAGGGTGCTGCCAAAGCGACACAGGAAGGTGGACGCTACAACCCGGTGATGACCGGCGTAGCCAAACACCTGAGTGAAACGGATATCGAGAATCTTGCTGCCTTCCTGGCCAGCACGAACTGCAAATAATTAACTGATTCAGCGAGGTTATGATGATTGAACAGGAAAAAAATGAAGTTACTGAAAACTGCGGCATCTCACGCCGCGGCTTTCTGGGTCTGCTGGGTGCAGGTGCAGCCACTGCTGCCGTTGTTGCCAGCACCGAGAGTGATGCAAGCATGCTGGGCCACAAGTCAGACAAAAAGATGGGGTTCCAGCAATCGGAGTCGCAGTATGAGGAGGCATTGAACAACCCTCCGAAAATACCGAATTACGACTGGAACAAGCACAGATGGTCTTATGGTGTGGATGTGGACCGCTGTATCGGCTGCCTGCGCTGCATGGAAGCCTGCAAGGCGGAAAACAGCGTGCAGGAAGATGCCAATCACCACCGTACCTGGGTAGAGCGTTATGTTTACCTTGAGGGTCAGGATGAGGCGATCGTGGATAGCTCGGCAGATCCTAAAAATATCGAGAATGTTGGCTCCGAGCTGCATTTCCGTTTTGACAACCGCTATGAGCAAGAGAAGGTCGAAAAGGCATTCTTCGTGCCCAAGCTGTGCAATCAGTGTGATGAGCCTTCCTGTGTACAGGTATGTCCGACGGGTGCGACTTTCAAGGCCATGGATGGCGTGGTGTTGATTGACACCAAATACTGCTTCGGTTGCCAGTATTGTGTACAGGCCTGCCCATATGGCGTTCGCAGCCTGAACGAGCAGCGCGGTACCGCAGAAAAGTGCAACTGGTGCTACCACCGCATTACCAAGGGTCTGAATCCGGCCTGTGTCGAGGTGTGCCCGACCGGTTCGCGCGTATTTGGTGACCTGAATGACGACAATAGCCCGATCAGCCAGTTCATCCGCAACAACAAGGTGACCGTGCTGAAGTCTGAAATGGGCAACAAGCCTAATCTGTATTACGTTGGTGCTGACAAGGAGGTTTCATAATGGAGAGCGTTTTCGAGCATGTTTCGTCCTATGTCGGCTATGTTTATCCGAATGAAACCGAAGTGCCATGGACAGAGCTGATTGTCATCTACCCTTATATTACGGGCTTGGTTGCGGGTGCATTCGTGGTGTCCAGCCTGCACCATGTATTCGGTATTGACCGTTTCAAGACCATTTCGCGTTTTGCGTTGTTGACGGCCTTGTGCTTCATGTTCTTTGCGCCAGTTCCCCTGCTGTTCCATCTGGGTCAGCCTACTCGCGCATTTGAACCCATCATCACACCGCACTGGACGTCAGCAATGGCGGCATTCGGTTATGTGGCCAGCTTCTATGTTTGCCTGTTGTTGCTGGAGGTGTGGTTCGCATTCCGTGAAGACATTGTTCGCTACTCCAAGAGCAGTAAAGGTTTTAAACAGAAAATCTATCAGCTACTGACTCTGGGCTCGGATGATGTATCGCCTAAGGCACTGGAAATTGACCACAAGATTGCCCGTATCCTGGCGATGGTGGGTATCCCCGGCGCAATGGGTCTGCATGGTTATGTCGGCTTCGTGTTCGGTTCGCTGAAAACCCGTGAATGGTGGTCTTCCGATCTGATGCCGCCGATCTTCCTTTTATCGGCAGTGGTTTCGGGTGTGGGCTTGCTGATCGTGTTGTACATCATCACCAGCAAACACCGGAAAGTAACGCCCAGCCATGAGGCAATGGTTGGCCTGAAGCAGGTATTGTGGGCATCGCTCGTCATCGTGCTGGTATTCGAGGGGCTGGAGTTGCTGGAGATGGTGTACAAGGCCCGTGAAGGCATCGAGACCGTCATGGCGCTGATCAGGGGACCAATCTGGGCTGGCATGACGATCCAGTGGGGATTGTCTTTCTTCTCGCTGGTAGTGCTGTCTGCGATGATGATCAAGAATCCCACAGGCAAGAAATTTGTCGGCTGGCTGTTTGCATGTGGCCTGGCCATGATGATTGCGGTGCTGGCGATGCGCTGGAACGTGGTAATTGGCGGTCAGGAGCTGTCCAAGACGATGAAGGGTCTGCTGACTTATCATCCGCTGATTGTGGGCCGCGAAAGCCTGATGACAGTGTTGATGCTGTTTATTGCCCCATTCGTTACGCTGTATTTTGCAACGCAGTTCCTGCCACCCTGGGACGACAGCAAATCCAGAGCTGAAGGCAAGCATACGTCGCATCATTGAAGCAATAGAATAAAGAAGTAAAAAATATTCAGGGCCTGCATGGGAACATGCAGGCCCTGATGTTTTGATCTGCGGAATTTATTGCAACCCGGCTACGGGGACTCTGAGCTCCCTGTGATCTGACTGTGCGGAAGTGGCGGGTTTGCCTTGTATCAGTCCGCAGGATTGAGTCGAGGGTGTGTTTCATCGCACCATTTCAGTACGATGAGTCCTGATACAAACATGGCAATGCTTACGAAACTGAATCCGGCTACGATGCCATTGGTGGTGCTGGCGATCCATCCCAGTGCCAGTGCACCGATGCCATAGCCCAGATCACGCCAGAAACGGTAAATGCCGATTGCGGAGCCTCGCCATGCGGGATGTGCGATGTCGCTGACTGCTGCACTCAGGTTTGGATAGAGGAGGGCCATGCCAAAACCGGTGATGGCTGCCGATATGCTCCACCACAGGATGCCGCTGCCCAGCAGCATCATGCCTGTGCCGGCGGCGCAGATCCACATGCCCCATACGATAGGCTTCTTGCGTCCGATATGGTCAGAAAGTTTTCCGGTCATGAGTTGCGAGCCACCCCATACAAAACCATAAATGCCGACTATCCAGCCTATGTGTGCCAGATCCAGCCCATGCTGGAACAGGAAAACCGGATAGAACACCCATACCAGGGCATCCACGAATTTCTCGATGAGGCCTGCCTGGCTGATAGATGCCAGACGCTTGTCGCGCCAGGACATCACCAGGAAGATTTCCCGGGTGGAAGGTGTTTCTGTAATCATTGCAGGGTAGCGTGGCTTGTGTAGTGTGCCGTTCCCTGTCATGTGCTGGTGGCTTTCAGCTTTGGCCCAGGGCAGGGTGTCCTTTACCCAGATCAGCGTCAGCAGGATGGCCAGGAAAATGACGGTCAGCCCGAATATCAGCAAGCCGGTGCGGGCACCCAGTAATGTTGCAAGGTATCCGGTCACGATGCCGGCTATGGCGACACCGAAATAACCTGAGAACTCGTTGAGTCCGATGGTCAAGCCGCGCTGGTCGGCATGGGTGATGTCCAGCTTTGAGGTCTGCGTCATAGACCAGGTGAATCCCTGGTTGATGCCCAGCAGGATCGTGGCAAACACAATCCAGTTCCAGCTTGGTGCGTACATGATGAGGAAAGGAATGGGAATGGCGGTGATCCATCCAGTGAGCAGGGCCTGCTTGCGGCCTATGCGCTCGGACAGCCTGCCGGCAACAAAATTCAGTATCCCTTTCACAAAACCGAATGCGACCACAAAGGACATCAGCAGGACAAAAGACCCTTTGGGCACACCGAACTCGCTTTCGGCCAGTGCGGGTATAACTGTTCGCATCATGCCCAGCGTCAGGCCGACCAGCAGTACCTGTACCAGCTGATGGATGAACTGCTCAAGATTGATGCGGATGCCGCGTTGATATTGGTCTTGTGGCGATAAAATATTCTGCATGGAATCCATATGCATCTGTCACGCTGCAATATTGGCTGCAACCATCGCATCCATTTCTGCAGGACGCGGCGGAATGTTCTGTGTGACCTGTTTAATGAAATCATTCCTGTCATTCATTTTCAGGGTCGGATTGAAGCGTTTTTCAAAGCCGATCGTGGAAGAGGGTTTGCCGGAGATGCCGGCACCACACACACTGCCCGCCTGATGGGCGGGGAAGATTTCCGTTTCATCAGGAAGATTGAGCAACTTGCCTTGCAGGCTGTCAAACAGCCTGCCGGCCATCTCCTGTTCGCGACCGGCAAGATCGGGTCGTCCAACACTGCCTACGAACAGGGTATCGCCGGTAATGACAAACCAAATCTGGTCGCCGCGACGGTTGTCGGATATCGCAAGGCACACGCTGTCCAGCGTATGGCCAGGCGTATGCAGCACTTTCACAAATACGTTACCGACCTCGATGATCTCGTTGTCCTGCAGGGGGGTGAATGGAAATTTCACAATGTCACGGTTGCTTTCATGCAGGCAGTATTTGGCGCCCACCAGTTCGGCCAGCTTGCGTCCCCCGGAATAATGATCGGCATGGATATGCGTGTCGATGACATGCGTGATGGTGACAGATGCTTTTCGTGCTTCCTCGATAAACCATTGTTCGTCGCCGGCAACGACATCGACGGCGATAGATTTGCCCAGCGTGCCGCATCCCATGAAGTAGGAAAGGGATGAGTCCTTGGCGGGTAATTGTTTGAAAAACATGGAGTCCTCCTGAGTAATTACAGTTTCAGTGTTCGATGTTCAATCCGTGCGCAAGCCATTCGGCAACACCATCATCCAGCCTGTGTGCATCAATGCCCTCATTTTTGAGTATCTTTACTGCTTCGGAGGCAAACAGGCAGAAGGGGCCGCGGCAATAGGCAATAACGGTTTTGTCGAACGGGATTTCAGCAATGCGTTTTTTCAGTTCGGTCAGCGGAATTGAGCGGGCGTACGGTAAATGTGCGGCCGCATATTCATTTTCGGGACGCACGTCTATGACTACGATGTCGCCGCGCTCCGCTTCACGCATCAATGCCTCGCGGTCCAGTCTGGCGAGTTCGCCTGATCCGCTCACCATGCCGGCCAGCGCAGCCTGCAAATCCAGCAGACGCTCTTCAGCGAGTGTGCGGATGCTGACCCAGAAGCCCGCAACGTCTTCTGTCGCGAGGCGGTAATAGATATTTTTGCCTTCGCGGCGACTTGCCACCAGATTGGCTGTTTTCAGCACATTCAGGTGAGCGCTGGCCAGCTTGACGCTGATTTCTGCAGACTGTGCCAGTTGTTCTACATTCATTTCACATTGGCATAGCAGCTCCAGCAGTTCCAGCCGTTTGGGGCTGGAGACGGCTTTGCCCATAATGGAGACTTGCTCGTATAGTATATCTTTGATTTTTCTATGGTTATTTGATTCTGCTGACATGGGTTAGGATAACATTCCAATAGGTATTGGAATGTTATGGTGGGCAGCGGGCGATGTCAATTGTGAAAAATCCGAAATGGCAGGGGAAATCCGCTGAAATCAGAATTCGACTGACGGCCGAATCACCAGGGTCAGGCTGTCGTACTGGCCGGTACGTAGCTGTCCGCTATATTCGTTGGGGCTCGCCCAGATAAAACCGATGTTGAGGGTGGGGGTGTAACTGTGGCCTGGCAGCGGATATTTTTTGCCAAAAATCATTTCCAGCCGCACCAGTTGTGCATCCTGCTGCGCAAAGTGCAATTTGAAGTCAGCCTCGGTATTCCTGAACCAGTCGAGGAAGGAAAATCGTGAATTCAGGTTGTTGCGGTGGATGCTGAGGTAAGTGACGTTGGTGATGCCGGGATTGTCGTGGAATTTGCCACCGATACGGAAGCTCCATACCTGCTTGTCCTGCGGGTAGTAGCGCTTGCCCTTGATCTTCCATTCCAGTTCGTACCAGTTGTCATCCAGCAGGACATTGTCCTTGATATGTTTGGTACCTGCACTGACCAGGTAACCGGAATAGCCCCAGTTGGTTCCTTCCTGTTCGCTACCGGGTCGACTGAGTCGGGCGATGTTGCCGAAAAATGCCGAGACTGCCCATGGCTCCTGAAAGCCGGCTGTAATTGCATCAATTACATTTGAACCGCCTTTGCCGATATCCCAGTTGCGGTAAAAATCAGGATCATTGTGTTTCAACCAGGTGCCAGCGGCAGGCATCGGGTAGACGCTGGCTTCGAGCAGCATATAGCGTGGAATGGCGGAGCCCTGGATCAGCTGGCGGTAAATCTGCAACTCGTCATCGGAAGTGATGGTGGGGATGGGATTGCGGGTCAGCGGAATGTAGAGGTCGACATCGGTGTAATAAGGGTCAAATTCCCACACGGTTTCAACATTGCTTCCCTCTTCCAGTTCTTGTGTGGGCTGTGCGGTCTCTGCTGCGATTGCCGGGAAAGTTGCAATTACTGTACTCAGCAGCAGCCAGCTGATCAGTCGGTCAGGCCGGATTGCTTTGATTTGATAAGGTGTTTGCATGCATTCAGTATTTTTCAAACTGAAGCTCATTGCAGATCTGCTGGAACAATGCCAGCCTGCGCGGGTCGATCTTGCCGGATTCGACTGCCTGCCTTACCGCACAATCCGGCTCGTGCAGATGGCGGCAATTGTTAAACCGGCAGTGACCCAGATAAGGTGCAAATTCCCGGAAGCCCTGTTCGACTTCACTGGTGTTCAGGTGATACAGGCCAAACATCTGCAAGCCGGGGCAATCGATCAGGTGTGTATCCGAATTCAGGTGGTATAGCCGGGCATGCGTAGTGGTGTGCTTGCCAGTATTGAGCGCTGTAGAAATTTCGCGGGTGCGTACTTGTGCTTCCGGGATCAGCTTGTTGATCAGGGTGGATTTCCCCATGCCGGACTGGCCGATCAGGATGCTGGTCTTGCCTGTTAACCAGGGTAGCAGCGGGCTTGCATCACTTGTGGCAGTCAGTTCCAGCACGGGATAGCCGATGTTGCGGAATGTGGCCAGTTGCTTGCGCGCAGTGTCCAGTTTCTCCTTCAGGTCGCACTTGTTCAGCACGATGAGGGTGTCGAGGTTCTGCTGATGGGCTGCAATTAGGCTACGGGAAAGCAGCTCGTCACTGAAGGTGGGTTCTGGTGCCACTACCAGGATGAGCTGGTTGACATTGGCTGCGATCAATTTCTGCTTATAGGCATCAGAGCGGAATAGCAGCGCGCTACGGGGTGAAATGGATTCGATCACACCCTGGTCTTCTGCGGTTAATTGCAGCTTTACCCAGTCACCGCAGGCGGCCTCGCTCTTTTTGCCGCGGGTCAGGCAGGTAAGAATGTGCCCATCGCTGGTTTCAGCCAAGTACTGGCGCCCGAAAGCGCCGATGATTTGTGCGTCGATCTGTTTAGTCAATTCGTTGTGAAGTCATTACTCAATATTCTGGATATATTGAATTTATTGTTTGAATTTGTAGTAGTTCCGGTTCAGATATGCGCCCAGATTTTCCTCTTCATCTTCGAACAGCATCAGTCCCAGATTGGTCGAGCATTTGCGGATCTGTGTAGCCAGGGATGCAGCTGTTTTGATTTGTCGGTCTGCGCGGGTAAAGATTGTCGAACCATCGCCGCCAAATCTGTCGATATGGCACGTCGCGCATTTGTAATGAACATAGGTTTTCTGCCCTGCTTCGGCATTTCCCTGGGAAAAAGGCTCGGCAAAAGCTGTCGTGCAGGCAAGCATGGTAATGATGAAAGCGGAAAATCTGATGTTCATAATTCCTCCTTACATGGTTTGAAGCCTCGCAATACGTATCATGGCCGGCGGGTGGCTGCTGTAAAAAGCAGAGTACACCGGGTCTGGGGTTAAGGTGGCGGCATTGTCCTGGTAAAGCTTGACCAGCGCGTTGACCAGATCTGCGGAAGCCGTTTGTTGTGCAGCATAGGCGTCAGCCTCGAATTCATGCTTGCGTGAATAGGCTGAACCAATCGGCTGCAATAGGAATGTGAATACCGGCACCACCATGAAGAACAGCTGTAATGCCATCGCGGTAGACTGGTTCTGCACGCCGAGGCCGGCATAGAACCATTCGGCATGCATCAGTTGTGATAGCACCCAGAGGAACAGCAGGGTGATGGCAAAAGTCAGCACGATGCGTTTCAGCACATGGCGGCGCTTGAAGTGTCCGAGTTCGTGAGCCAGCACCGCATCTATTTCCGCTGGATTTAGGCGAGAGATGAGTGTGTCGAAAAAAACAATGCGCTTGGTTTTGCCGAAACCGGTGAAATAGGCGTTGCCATGCGAACTGCGTTTCGAGCCATCCATGACGAATAGCCCCTTGGCATGGAAGCCGCATCTGTGCAGCAGTGCTTCGATGCGTGCTTTCAGTGACTCATCCTGCAGTGGCTGGAATTTGTTGAACAACGGGGCAATGAAACTCGGGTAGATGAACAGGATCAGCAGGCTGAAGCTGACCCAGACCAGCCATACATACATCCACCAGTTGTCGCCCATACGCGCCATCAGCCACAGCACGGCATACAACAGAGGCAGGCCAAGCAGGCCGCCGATGAAAAGTCCCTTGAGCATGTCGATCACGTATAGCTTCAGGCTCATCTTGTTGAAGCCGAATTTTTCTTCAAGCACGAACGTGCTGTACAGGCCGAACGGCATTTCCAGCAGTCCGGAAATCAGCAGCACGGAAACAATCAGTGCCATGCCTTGCACTATCTGGTTTTCGGATATGCCAGAAGACCAGCCGGCAAGAGATTGCAGACCGCCACCCAGCGTGAAGGCCAGTAATAAGCCGGCTTCGAACAGGGTAGTGATCATGCCCAGGCGCGTTTTGGCCAGGGTATAGTCAGCGGCTTTCTGGTGATCGGCAAGGTTGATCTTTTCCTTGAATGCATCTGGCACCTGGCTGCGGTGGATGGAGACATGGTTCAACTGACGTCGGGCCAGCCAGAGTTTGGACAGCGTGGCAACAAGGAGTGCGGCAAGAAAGAGTTGGCTAAACAGGGCTGCAGTCATGATTTATGTCTATGAGATGGATGAATGGCAAGCAAGGGTCACGATGTGACACAATACGGCTTTGAAATTGATTGAAAGTCTGGCGAATTATGGCACAAAACCAAAATAATCTGATCTGGGTAGACATGGAAATGACGGGGCTGGTTCCGGAAACTGACCATATCATCGAGGTGGCGATCGTGATTACCGACGCGGACCTGAATACCGTGGCGGAATCGCCGGTTCTGGTGGTGCATCAGCCTGAAAGTGTACTCGATGGCATGGATGCCTGGAACAAGTCCACCCATGGCAAGTCAGGGCTGATCGAGAAGGTTCTGGCATCCACGATGACTGATGCCGAGGTGGAGGCGAAGATGCTTGAATTCCTTAAGGAATATGTACCGATTCGCACCTCTCCCATGTGTGGCAATTCGATTTGCCAGGACCGCCGTTTCATGGCGCGCTGGATGCCTGAACTGGAAGCCTATTTCCATTATCGCAATCTCGACGTCAGCACCCTGAAGGAACTGGCGAAACGCTGGAAGCCGGATATGGCAAAAGGCGTGAAAAAACATGGCAAGCATGAAGCGCTGGCCGATATTTATGAATCCATCGAGGAAATGAAGTTCTACCGCGACAACTTCATTCGCCTGTAAATATTAACACTGGCTTATGTTCCATTTGCTGGCTGACATCACGCCTCATGGTTTTGGCCATGTCAGCCAGACCACTGCGGTCCTCAATGCGCTTGCAGGGCTGATGCCCGATCTGCGTATTACCGTACGTACCTCTGTACCATTCAACATTTTATCCAGCCGTCTGCAGTGCAAATTTGATCATGTCGCCGAAGCATTCGATTTCGGCATGAAAATGCATAATGCGGTTGCAGTGGATGTGCCGTCCAGCATGGCGGCCTATCGCGAATTTCACCACAACTGGCGGGCAAGGATTCATCGCGAGGCCGGGATAATACGTGAGCTCAAGCCTGATTTGCTGCTTGGCAATGTGCCTTACCTTTCACTTGCTGCAGCGAGACAGGCCGGGGTGCAGTCGGTAGGGATGTGTTGCCTGAACTGGGCGGATATTTACCGGCATTATTGTGAGGATACGATCGAATGCCGCAGCATTCATCAGCAAATTCTGGAAGCTTATCTGGCGGCGAGCAGTTTTCTCAAGGTTGAACCGGCCATGCCGATGGAGAAATTCAATCATGCCATCAGCATAGAGCCTATTGTGCGTATGGGGAGCTCCTGCCGTCAGGAAATATTGCAACAACATGCATTACCGGCAGACATCAGGCTGGTACTGGTGGCAATGGGCGGCATTCATTATCCGATGGATGTGCAGGATTGGCCGGTGATGCCGGGCGTATGCTGGATCCTGCCAAAGGAGTGGCATCTGAACCGCCCGGACATGCTGTCTTTTGAGTCGCTACATCGTCAATTCACTGATGTACTCACCGCATGTGATGCAGTCATCACCAAGCCGGGATATGGCACATTCACCGAGGCTGCCTATGCCGGGGTGCCGGTACTGTATGTGTCGCGTGTCGACTGGCCGGAAGAGCCTTATCTCTTGGAATGGCTGCGCCGCAATGTGCGCTGCCTTGAAATTGGCAAGGAGCAGCTGCAACAGGGAGCGCTGGCCGGCAGCCTTGAGCAGGTTTGGGCCATGCCTGAGCTGCCGGTGCCGGTGGGAGACGGGGCACTGCAGGCTGCACATTATTTACGCGCATTCGCAGGCTGACGCTTTGTTGTCACAATCCGTTTGACTGCATGGTTGCAGGCGAGTCTGGATTACGCTATGTTCCCGACTGTCGTTTTTCAACTCCGAACTGCATTACATGGAAACCCTGAAAAAAGAAACTTTTGTTGTCGTGGACGATGACAGCATGATGCGCGATATGCTTAAGCTGATCTTGCGCGGGGAGGGCTATTCAGTCGTTGGCGAGGCGGGTAATGGTGCAGATGCCATCACCAAATGCGAAAGGTTCCAGCCCGATGTGGTCTTGCTCGACATCAATATGCCTCTGATGGATGGAATCCATGCGATCGACGAAATCCGCAGGGTCAGTATAAAAACCATGATAGTGATGGTAAGTGCGGATGCAACGATGGATAAGGTCAGTGGTGCAATCAAGAGAGGGGCATCCGGTTTCATTGTGAAGCCACTGAATGCGGCAAGCGTGCTGGACAGGATTACATCACTCTTGCGCACACGCAAGGTTTGAATTTAATTATATGAATTAATTAATAAAGAAGGCAGGGAGCTCCCTGCCTTTTTTCTTTGCTGCTTAACGCTTACAGTTTGATGGTTTCGCCGATGTTCATGGTTTTGACCTTGGCTTTGGAGCCTTCGGACTTCAATGCCTTTTCCAGTTCTGCCGGAGTGCCATTGAGTATGGGGAAGGTACCATAGTGCATCGGGATGATAGTCCTGGCGCCAACAAGCTTTACGGCATCTGCAGCGCGATCCGGCCCCATGGTGAAATGGCCGCCAATGCATGCCAGCATGTAGTCTACTTTGTGGAAATGCTTGATCAGCGACATGTCGGTAAATTCATCGGTATCGCCCGTGTGATAAATGGTCGGGCCATTTTTCACGGTAATCAGGAAGCCACCGGGATTTCCGCCGTCATGACTTTTCTTTTCGATATCTGCCACGGCCGAGCTATGTACGGCAGGAATGAAAGCAACTTTCACCTCGCCATCCAGCAGTGTTAGTTCGCCGCCAAAGTTGCCGCCTGTCATCATCGAAAACTGATTGGCAGGGAAACCGGCATTCTGCACCAGCGAATTACCAAGATCGAAGGTGGCAACCAGTTGTGCGCCGGTTGCCTTGGCAATGGCTACACTGTCACCGATATGGTCGAAGTGGCCATGGGTGACCAGGATCAGGTCAGCCTTGGTGATCTTGGCCAGGTCTTCCTTGCCGTTCTTGTTGGCCGGGTTGGTCACCCAGGGATCAATCATCAGCACCTTGCCGGAAGGCGTGACCAGCTTGAAGGCAGCATGGCCGTACCAGGTCAGCTCGGTATCGGCGGCAAAGGCCGCCAGAGGCGCTGCAATCAGTATTGCCGCAAACAGCTTCATGAATATTTTCTTGATGCTCATGCTTACTCCTTTCGTTGAGTGTTACGTTGATGTATGGGGTGAAACCTATTTCACTGCGCCTTTTTCCAGCGCACGCAAGCGGCTTTGCTCCAGCTGTATGGTGTCCGGTTGCTTGAGCCAGCCGTGCAGGTTGTCGCGTGCAATCTGGCCGAGTGCGGAGATCCATTCCGGCCGCTCGTTCAGGCAGGGGATGTAGTGGTATTCGCCGCCACCTGCATGCAGGAATTCATCACGCCCTTCCTGTGCGATTTCTTCCAGGGTTTCGAGACAATCGGCAACAAAGCCGGGGCATACTACATCCACACGGCGGGTTTTCTGCTTGCCCAGTTGTATCAGGGTGGCGCTGGTATAGGGCTTGATCCATTCCGCACGGCCAAAGCGCGACTGGAACGTGATCTCATACTGATCCTTCGGCAGTGCCAGTTCCTCGGCAATCAGTCTTCCGGTTTTCAGGCATTCGCAATGATAGGGATCACCCTTGTCCAGCGTGAATTTCGGCACGCCGTGAAAGCTCATCACCAGTTTGTCCGGAATGCCATGCAGCGTCCAGTAGTCGCGTATCCCCTGCGCCACGGCCTTGATGTAACCGGGATCATCATGGAAGCTGCGAAGTGCGCGTATCGCCGGCATGTTGCGTGTTTGCAGCAGGGTGGCATAAGCCGCATCCAGCGCGGATGCACCGGCGCTGCCGGCATATTGCGGGTACATCGGTAACAGCAAGATGCGTGTGCAGTTCTGCGCCTTCAGCTTGTCCAGCATGCTGGCGACAGACGGGTTGCCGTAGCGCATCGCATATTCCACCACCAGTTCATTATTGCCGGTCTGTGCGCGCAATTGCTGCTGCAGCAGGGAGGCTTGTTTCGCCGTGTGCACTTTCAGCGGCGAACCTTCCGCAGTCCATATCGAGGCATATTTGGCGGCAGATTTTTTGGGGCGGGTGTTGAGGATGATGCCGTTCAGGATCAGCCACCAGATGGCCCGGGGAATTTCCACCACGCGTGTGTCGCTCAGGAATTCCTTCAGGTAGGGCTTAACCGCTTTGGCGGTTGGGGCATCCGGTGTGCCGAGGTTGATCAGCAGCACCGCGGTTTTTTCTGCGGTGCCATGGGGAAATGAAGGTTCTGTGCGATAGCGCATGGTTGTAGTTTAGCGGGTGTAAGTATCAGAAATGTGTCAGCGCATTGCTGAGCAGTCTGGCGGTGACATCGACGATGGGCACGACTCTTTCGTAATCCATGCGCTTGGGGCCGACCACCGCGAGGGTGCCGAGGATCTTGCCTTCATTGCCGTACGATGCGCTGATCACGCTGCACTCATCCAGCTCGTCGAGGCCTGATTCCTTGCCGACAAAGATATGCACGCCGGGTGCATTGCGGCCGGCTTCCAGCAGGTGCAGCAACTCGGTTTTCTGCTCGAACACGTTGAACAGGCCGCGCAGCTTGTTCATGTTGGCGGCAAGGTCGTCGATATGCAGCAGTTTGCGTTCGCCGCTGATTACGTAGTCCTGTGCCTTGCGTGAAATGGCTTCGTCGCTGGCGCTGATCGCCGCGCTCATCAGTGCATGCAGCTCATGCTGCAGCTGGTGCAATTCGGCCTGCATGCGCTGGTGGATGTCCTGGAAGGCGCAATCCGCATAGTGCTGGCTCAGGAAATTGCCGGCCTCGGTCAATTGCGCCTGTGTGTAATCCTTGTGTGTGAGCAATACGCGATTCTCCACTTCGCCATCCGGCATCACGATGATCAGCAGCACGCGCTTTTCGCCGAGGCGCAGAAACTCGATTTGCCGCACGGTGATCGCGGCGCGCTTGGGCGTGACCACCACGCCGGCAAACTGGGTCAGTTCGGAGAGCAGGGTGGAGGTTTGCGTGATCAGGCGCGAAATGTTGTCGGGTTGCAGCTTGCTTTCGAGTTTCTGCACGCGGGCGGTATCCAGCGGCTGCACAACCATCAGCTTGTCGATGAACAGGCGGAAACCCAGCGCAGTGGGAACTCGTCCGGCTGAGGTGTGCGGGCTGGCAACCAGGCCCATCTCTTCGAGGTCAGACATCACATTGCGGATTGTTGCGGGGCTGACTTCCAGTCCGGAATATTGCTGCAGCGCGCGTGAACCCACCGGCTGACCGTCGCTGATATAGCGGTCGACCAGGGTTTTCAGCAGGATTTGAGCGCGGTCATTAAGCATGAAGTGGATTTTAGCATTAGTTCTTGCAGGTATCAGGATGGCTGATCTCAACCGTGAGACAGATAGCGCTTCTCGAGGTGCCGGTGTTTTTTGCTGAAGATTCGGGATGGCAGGCTATTGATTTTATAACGCCATGAATAAATTGAATATACTTTGCATGCAAGGCGGCAGTAAACGGCAGGGGAGGTGATCAAGAGCAAGTTCTGGAGAGCACTATCCGCTATAATTCGCCTCTTTCATAATTTTCCGGTTTATTGGGCATGAGCGTATTCGCCTGGACTATTTCGGCCAGCATCTGTGGCGGCGTGTTGAGCATATTTGCGGCAGCGCTGCTGGCGCTTAACCGGCGCGCCACGCAATACGTCGGCATGATGGTGAGCTACGCGATAGGCGCATTGCTCGGGGCGGTATTCCTGGAAATCCTGCCTGAAGCAATGCGACGTTCACATAATGTGGCACTGCTCAGCGGCACGTTACTGGGCGGTATATTGCTGTTCTTCATCCTGGAGAAGCTGGTGCTATGGCGGCATTGCCACCACGACCACTGCGAGGCACATGAACCAAGGCTTGTGCAGGATCACAACCATGACCACGGCCGCAGCGGGCTGATGATCATGGTGGGGGATACCTTTCACAACCTGGTGGATGGCATCATCATTGCGGCAGCCTTTCTGACTGATATCCAGTTGGGCGTGGTGACGGCGGTCGCGATCATTGCGCACGAGATTCCACAGGAGGTGGGTGATTTTGCCATCCTGTTGCATTCAGGTTACAGCAAATTGCAGGCGCTGAAGTTGAACCTGATCTCGAGTTTCGCTTCGGTAATCGGTGCCGTGCTGGGTTATTTCATGCTGCAAACCACGCAGGCGTGGATACCTTCGCTGTTGGCACTGGCTGCCGCCAGCATGATCTATGTGGCGGTGGCAGACTTGATCCCGGGCTTGCACAAGCGTGCCGAACTGAAAGACACGGTACAACAGGTTGCATTGATTCTGCTGGGTATAGGTTCGGTAGGGCTGATGGGCTGGCTGCTGTCTGAGTAAAATATTTAATTTAATCAAGGTATTATTATGACATCCAAACAGCAGGCGCCGCGCGTGGGTTTTGTGTCGCTGGGTTGTCCCAAGGCGACGGTGGATTCCGAGCGCATCCTCACCAATTTGCGCGCAGAAGGCTATCTGATCTCCGACAGCTATACCGATTCCGATCTGGTGGTGGTGAATACCTGCGGTTTTATCGACAGCGCCGTGGCCGAATCGTTGGAGGCGATCGGTGAGGCATTGCAGGAAAACGGCAAGGTGATTGTCACCGGTTGTCTCGGCGCCAAAGGCGATGTGGTACGCGAAACCCATCCCAAAGTGCTGGCGGTGACCGGCCCGCATGCTACGGAAGAAGTAATGGGACATGTGCACCAGCACCTGCCGAAGCCGCATGATCCCTATATCGACCTGGTGCCGGAGCAGGGCATCCGCCTGACGCCGGAACATTTTGCCTACCTGAAAATTTCCGAAGGCTGTAACCATCGTTGCACCTTCTGCATCATTCCTTCATTGCGTGGCGACCTGGTGAGCCGGCCGGTGGGCGACGTGATGCAGGAGGCGGAAAATCTGGTGCGTGCGGGCGTGAAGGAATTACTGGTGATTTCGCAGGACACCAGCGCCTATGGCGTGGATGTGAAGTACCGTACCGGTTTCTGGGGCGGGCGTCCGCTGAAAACGCGCATGACCGAGCTTGCCAATGCGCTGGGTGAACTGCGTGACGAGAATGGCGAGAAGATCTGGGTGCGCCTGCATTATGTATATCCCTATCCGCATGTGGACGAGGTGATCCCGCTGATGGCGGAAGGCAAGATCCTGCCGTATCTGGATATTCCGTTCCAGCATGCGAACAAGCGTATCCTGAAGCTGATGAAGCGCCCCGGCGATGCGGAAAATGTGCTGGAACGCATACGCAAATGGCGCGAGATCTGCCCGGACATCACTTTGCGCAGCACATTCATCGTTGGCTTCCCCGGCGAGACCGAGGAAGAGTTTGAAGAGTTGCTGGATTTCCTCGAAGAGGCGAAGCTCGATCGCGTAGGCGCCTTCATGTATTCACCGGTGGAAGGTGCCAAAGCCAACGAGCTGCCGGACCATGTGCCGCCTGAAGTGCAGGCGGAGCGTCTGGGACGGTTGATGCTGCTGCAGGAAGAGATCAGCACCGAAAAGCTCAAGCTGAAAATCGGCAAGATCATGCGAGTGCTGGTGGATGAGGTGGACGAGGAAGGCGCGATTGCGCGTAGTGCCGCCGATGCACCGGAAATTGACGGCATGGTATTCATCAATGAAGGACAGTCATTGCAGACCGGCCAGTTTGTCGAAGTGCGCATTACGCATTCGGATGAACACGATCTGTGGGGTGAAGTCGTCTGACGATTGCCGTCAAACCTCCCGATCAGCCTAAAGTTTTCCTGCCTGTTGCCGTAACAGGACTTAATGCAAGGCAACTCGGGAGGGACAAATGAAATTCCTGATGATATTCATGTTTGCATCCGCATTGATGGTGCTATTCGTGCTTACCTTGTTCACCCGTGCCATCCTGGTTGAGTTTGCTGCAGCCAGGCAGGTCGGCAGTGAAAGGCTGACTCGCCATCGAAATTCGGCAGGCAAGAGGGTTTTATAAGTTCTTTTTCTTCAACTCTGCCAGCTGGTTGCTGCACAATGATTTTGCATGAGCTGCAAGTGTTGCAGCTTCATCCTGTAAGGCCTGTGGCACGGGAAGCTGGACTTTGCGTTTGAGGGGCATCAGCTTCTGCATCAGCTCAAGATAGTCGGCATGAGCCTTGTCTGCTGCTGCATTGCAATTGGATAGATAGCCATCGAATACGGCTTCGATATTCGCTTGCATCCGGTTTCGGCTTTTTGCTTCCAGCTGGGCCTGCATCAAACCCGTCTGCAAGGATTTTGCTTGCAGCTGTTCCTGCCGGTTCATGTAATCCAGCGCCATCCAGGCGCCACCGGCGAGGAGTATCAGCAAAACTGCTACGGCAATTTTAAGCAAGTTGGTCTGCAATTGAATCTCCTCCCTTGATTAACTTAATGTAATCAATATGTTACTTTGATTGTATTTGCGCCAATTTTGCCATGAGCAGAGACTGAGCGCATTGTCTATTGGTCTGATGGCCTGAGTGTATCAGCTGTTTCAGGCGGGATTTTTCTGTTTTTGCTGCGTCAGCAGCTTTTTATTGGTCGCATCCAGCCGGTTTACCATCAGATTCAGGAAGGCTTTGGCAAATCGGGATTGCAACCGGTCGCTTGCCTCAACCAGCGATTCTCCCTGAATTTCGATCAGATGCAGCGTACTGGTGGCTGTCACTGTTGCGAGCCGTGAGTGCCTGGCCTCATCCAGATATGCGATTTCACCAAAACAATCTCCCCGTCCGAGTTTGCTCAATTCCACGCCGGTCTGCGTTACCACTGCGTCTCCCCCCGCAATGAAGTAAAAACTTTTGCTGACATCGCCTTCCTTGACGACATTTTCATTTGGATTGTGATATTTCCAGTTGCATATACCTACTGTCTCCCAGATTTCCACATCGGAAAATTTTGTGAAAAACGGCAGTGTTCGCATAAAGCCGAATAGTGTCGTTTCAAAGCGGTTGTTGTCCGGTCGGTTGATATGAGGTATGGCGGCGGAGATGTCTTCGCAGAGCTCCTGCCAGGTTTTATACCGGCGGTCCATATCTGGATGGATTGCGCGGTGTACTGCGAAACGCAGGGCCTGGGGCAATTCCTGGCGGCGCATTTCAAGCGGGATATATTCACCATGTAGTTTCTGGTAGATCAGCGCATCCTTGGTGGTGGCATTGAAAGGGTAGGTGCCGGTCAGGAGCTGGTATGCCATGACGCCTACCGCATATATGTCGGACTGTATTGTGGGGCGAGCCTGGCGGAACAGCTCGGGTGCCATGAAAGGTAAGGTGCCTACCGTGTCCACCTGCGTCAATTCCGAATTGAGCAGGAAAGCTGACCCGAAATCGGAAATTTTTACCAGGTTATTGTTGCCCAGCAGGATATTGGAAGGCTTGATGTCGCGGTGCAGCACCCCCATCTTGTTGGCGTAATCCATGGCATTGCTGACCTTGTACAGGATATCTACCAGGCGATCCAGTGGCATCAGCTTGTCGGGGCTGGTGAACTCCTTCAGGGTGCCGCCGGGCAGGTACTCCATCACCAGATAATCAAATTCGTCCGAACTGCCATATTCGATCACTTCAACGACAAACGGATGATGCAGTTTTCCGGCCAGCCTGGTTTCGTTATGCCACATCCTGCGGTTGCGCAGGCCATCTTCGTCATCTTCGAACAGGCTGAGCTGGGTAAGCTTGAGCGCCACGTCCCTTTTCAGGAAGTTGTCATAAGCCAGATACACCACGCCGGTTGCACCTTTTCCCAGCTGTTGTTTCATTGTGAAACGATCGCGAAAATTATCTTTTTCTATGGCCATGAGCAATCACTTCTGAAGCGGATTGAAGAAGTTGCCAGTGCGCCCCGTGGACGGACGAGCAAGCGTAATGGGCATTCTAAACATTCGGAGTGCGGGCTGGCAATCCGTCAGCAGCCGGAATACTCAAATTGACGTATGGGTGGTCTGGAAGAAGGCTGTTAGAATCGCGACATGACCATTTATGCATTCATATCGGTGGGTCTTGGTGCGGCGCTCGGAGCGTGGCTGCGCTGGATATTGGGATTGTGGCTGAATCCTGTCATTCCGGTGCTGCCGCTAGGTACGCTGGTAGCGAATCTGGGGGGCGGATACCTGATTGGCATTGCAGTGGCGTTCTTCCTGCAACATCCAGGCCTGTCCCCGGAGTGGCGGCTATTTGCAGTCACCGGATTTCTCGGCGGATTCACGACATTCTCGACCTTTTCGGTGGAAACTGTCACCTTGTTGACCCGAGGGCAGCTGGGCTGGGGGATGGCGATCATCGTTGCCCACTTGGGTGGGTCCCTGCTGATGACGGTATTGGGTTTGCAAACCTATAAGTGGATGCAATAATCAGATTGCGAATCACGGCGGGTAATTGCTGCAAGGAGGTAATGGCGTGAAATATGTTGCGTTGAAGTTCTATGTGAATGAAAAACAGCGGCTGCATGGCAGGCTGGTTTACGAATGGCTGCTTGAAGAGGCGCAGAAACTGGGCGTGCAGGGTGGCTCAGCTTATCGTGCAGTCGCAGGCTTTGGGCGGCATGGCAAAATGCATGAAGAGACGTTCTTCGAGCTGGCAGGTGAAATGCCGGTACAGGTGGAATTTGTTGTCGAGCCGGCACTGGCAGACAAAATCAGCGATGTTGTGCGGCAGCACAATCCCGGACTCTTCTACGTCAGACATGATGTGGAAGCGGGCGTCATATAAGGCGCCACCTCCCAGCACCAAGCTTCAGCCGTACATCTTTCTCAGAAACTGCTCGATATCCATTTCTGCCAGCTCTGCTGGAAACGACTTGTGCCCGTCTTCCGGCTTCAGGTGCTGCAAACCAATCGCCGGATTCCATCCGGAAGACATGATCTCGTCGTCATATTCAACAGTTTCCGGCTTGTCCTGCTCTACCTTGCCGCTGCTCATATTCATCGTCATGACGCTCATGGCACACCTCCACTCGATTCAGGCTTTGTATCAGCCTTGTAGACATAATAACGACATTTCAGAAAAAAGGTTTACCCTGAAGTACAGATTTTCTGCATTGTGATGTCCGGTCACATACCGGGGATGGAAGGAGTGGCGTCAGAGTGTCAGGATGCCGTTGGGGCAGGTTTGTGCTTGTTCCAGGCGAGAAATGGCAGGATGCAGGTTGAGGCCGGTATTTTCCTTGAGCTGGCTGGCTGCCGCTTTGAGATCTGCCAGTGAGGTGCTGATGTGGTTTGCCCCGGCCGCAAAGGCAATGGTATTGCCACTGTCGCATGACGGGAATGACAGTGCGCGTCCATCATATGCAGTACGTATGCGATCGACACTTTCCTGAAACATGCGCTTGGTGTATCCGATCAGGTTAACGGAAAGGATGCCATCCGCTGTCAGGTGCGCGCGGGTAGAACTGTAAAATCGGGTACTATCCAGTTCGCCAGCCTTGCCATCAGGATCAAACCCGTCAACCAGAATCATGTCCCAGGTGCGGGTGGTCTTCAGCAGGTATTCGACGCCGTCATCAATGATGATTTCAAGGCGTTCGGGATCATCAGGAAGCTTGAAAAAGTGCCGTGCTGCGGTGACAACCCTGGGTTCGATTTCCACAACGGTCAAATGTGTATCTGGAAAATGGCGATACAGAAATTTTGTGAGGGAGGCAGAACCCAGTCCGATCAGCAATGCATTGCGCGGATAAGGGTTGCCGTCCCGCAAGAGCAGGCCGGCCATCATTTCGCGTGTGTATTCCAGCTCCAGATCCCAGGGGCGCGCAATGCGCATCGCCCCCTGTATCCAGTCTGAACCAAAATGCAGGGTGCGCACTCCGGCCTCTTCCTGTATGTCTATGGAAAAATTCATAGTCGTAGCGGTAAAAATTGACGGTCAGCGCTCAGGCAACTCGCAGCAGCCACTGGTTCAACAGCCAGCGGGACCACTCGGTGACTTCAGTTGCGGTCATGCCGATCAAGGCCTGCTGTTCGGCCAGTGCGTCTGCGGCAGCGCCATGCAGATGAACTGCCAGCAGCATGGCATCATCGACGGACATGCCTTGTGCGATGAAACCGGCAATCATGCCGCACAGTACATCGCCCATGCCCGGGCTGCTCATGCCGGGATTCCCGGTACGGTTGATGCGGAGTGCGCCATCGCTTGTCACGCACAGGCTGCCTGCCCCCTTCAGTACAACACAGCACTTGAGGCGGGATGCCAGTGCCACGGCAGCTGCCGGACGGTCCGACTGGACGGCTTCATTGCTGATGCCGAGCAGGCAAGCGGCTTCGCCCGGGTGTGGCGTGATTACAGTTGGCCTGTTGCGCATGGCAAGCATGCTGCGCAGGTCGGGACGTATGGCGAGCAGGTTCAACGCGTCGGCATCCACTACCAGCGGGCTATCCAGTTTCAGCACATCGTGCAGGACTTTCTGGGCGGCCTTGTCGAGTCCCAGCCCGCAACCGATGGCGATGACATCATGCTTGATAGTGTCAGGGTGGGTGTTTGCAGGGTGCAGCATCAGTTCCGGTTGCATCAGGTCAATTGCGGGGGCATTATCTGCCAGCATCAGGGTGTGGACACTTCCGGCCCCGATCTTGAGGGCAGCCCGCGCAGCCAGCAAGGCGGCACCAGTCATGCCGATATTGCCGCCAATGACGAGTGCACTGCCGAACAGGCCCTTGTGGCTGTCTGGAGGGCGTGGTTTCAGCGCAGAAATTGCCTGTTTTTGCGAAATGGCGGGTATGCGATTTTGAGCCATGCTGGTCATCCCGAGTGTGTGAGGCTGCATTATAATTGCATCCTGTTCCACATGCTTGAAAGGCACCCTTCCATGTTCCTCAATATCGCCGGCAAACCTGCTTTATCCAGATTCCGTCTTGATAAATTGCGCGCTGCGGTCAAGGCTGTTGCGCCTGATCTCACGCTGGAGACGACCCGTCACAGGTATTTTGCCGAAATGAAATCAGCACTGTCCGCAACGGATATGCAGTTGCTGTTGCGTTTGTTGAGCGTGGACAAAGCGGATGAAAAAGGTTTTGCGAAATTGCACGGTTTGCTGGTCATCCCGCGTCTTGGCACCATTTCTCCCTGGTCGTCCAAGGCGACTGACATTGCCCATCACTGCGCTTTGCCGGCAATTACGCGGCTTGAGCGAGGCGTGGAGTATTACTTCAAGTCGCGTGGCGGGCATGCGATCAGCAGAAGCGACCTGAAATCCATCATGTCCTTGCTGCATGACCGTATGACTGAAACGGTGGTAACTGAGATGCAGGGGATTGAGACGAGGATATTTGCACAGGGCGAGCCCAAGCCATTGTCTACCGTAGATATCCTGCAAGGCGGCAGCAATGCGCTGACCGTGGCGAACTATGAGATGGGTCTGGCGCTGTCGAATGATGAAATCGATTATCTGGTGGAGAATTTCCGCAAGCTGCAGCGAAATCCGACCGATGTCGAGCTGATGATGTTTGCCCAGGCAAATTCCGAACATTGCAGGCACAAGATTTTCAATGCCGACTGGGTTATTGATGACGAAAAGCAGGCGATGTCACTGTTTGCGATGATACGCAATACGCATAACCGGCATCCGCAGGGCACGATCGTGGCTTACTCGGATAACTCTTCGGTCATTGAGGGGGCTGAGATCGACCGTTTCTATCCCGGGCTTGAGCAGGATTACGGCTACAGCAAGGAACTGACGCATATCCTGATGAAGGTGGAAACGCATAACCATCCCACGGCCATCTCCCCGTTTGCAGGCGCGGCCACTGGTTCGGGCGGTGAAATTCGCGATGAAGGCGCGACCGGCACCGGCTCCAAGCCCAAGGCTGGACTGGCCGGATTTTCCGTGTCCAACCTGAACATTCCCGGCTTTGAGCAGCCTTGGGAAAACAATCCCTACGGCAAACCTTCGCGTATTGCTTCGGCCTTGCAGATCATGCTGGAAGGCCCGATCGGCAGTGCAGCTTTCAATAATGAATTTGGACGACCGAATCTTGCCGGTTATTTCCGCACGTTTGAAGAAAGCGTGAATGGCGAAATGCGCGGTTATCACAAACCCATCATGCTGGCAGGCGGTGTGGGCAATATTTCTGCAGGGCATACCGAGAAGCAGGGATTGCCGGTCGGCGCATTGCTGATCCAGCTGGGCGGCCCAGGCATGCTGATTGGCCTGGGGGGGGGCGCGGCATCCAGCATGGATACCGGCGCCAATGCCGAAAACCTGGACTTTGACTCGGTACAGCGTGGCAACCCTGAAATGCAGCGCAGGGCGCAGGAGGTAATCGATCGTTGCTGGCAGATGGGCAAGAACAATCCTATCCTCTCCATCCATGATGTTGGCGCGGGTGGCATATCCAATGCCTTGCCCGAGCTGGTGCATGGCGGTGGCCGAGGTGCCAAATTCGAATTGCGCAAGGTTACGCTGGAAGAGAAGGGCATGTCTCCGATGCAGATATGGAGCAATGAGGCGCAGGAGCGCTATGTGCTCGCGATTGCACCCGAGCGCCTTGCCGAATTCCAGGCGATGTGTGCTCGTGAGCGCTGCCCGTTTGCAGTATTGGGTCATGCAATCGAGGCGGACCGGCTGACGGTGCATGATGAGCTGTACGGAAATGATGCTGTAGACATGCCTTTATCAGTTTTGCTCGGCAAACCACCGAAGATGACGCGCAATGTCAAGCGCGAGAAGGTGAAGCTGCCAGGTCTGGATGACGGCAAAATCAGGTTGAAGGAGGCAATTTCCCGTGTGCTGAGCTTGCCCTCTGTCGCCGACAAGACCTTCCTGATCTCCATCGGGGATCGCACTGTCGGTGGCATGACGGCACGTGACCAGATGGTGGGTCCCTGGCAGGTGCCAGTGGCGGATGTCGCAGTGACCATGATGGGTTTTGCGACCCGGATGGGGGAGGCTTTTGCGATGGGTGAGCGCACTCCGCTGGCCTTGATAGACGCACCGGCCTCTGGCCGCATGGCGATCGGCGAAGCCATCACCAATATTGCCGCAGCGAAAATTGCATCCATCGGTGACATCAAGCTGTCCGCAAACTGGATGGCGGCGGCAGGTCATCATGGCGAGGATGCCGCATTGTTTGATACCGTGAAAGCGGTCGGCATGGAATTGTGCCCGGAACTTGGCATCAGCATTCCGGTGGGAAAAGACTCCATGTCCATGCGCACGGCCTGGCAGGAGGGAGATGATAGGAAATCCGTTACCGCCCCGTTGTCGCTGATCATCAGTGCATTTGCGCCAACGCAGGATGTCGGCAAGACGCTGACCCCGCAATTGCTTGCAGATACGGACACCGTATTGTTGCTGCTTGATCTTGGAAATGGCAAAAACCGCATGGGGGGGTCTGCGCTGGCACAGGTCTATCGCCAGGTCGGTAACACTGCACCGGATGTGGATGATGCGGGCAACCTCAAGGCATTTTTCAATGCCATCCAGACACTGAATGGTGAAGGCAAACTGCTGGCTTATCATGACCGTTCCGATGGCGGCCTGTTGGCGACACTGTGTGAGATGTCATTTGCTTCGCATATCGGGCTGGATGTGAGTCTTGATGCTTTGAAGGGTGATGTACTTGAGGTATTGTTCAATGAAGAACTGGGTGCGGTCATCCAGGTGCGCAAACGGGAGCTTGCATCTGTGTTGCAGGTATGCAACCAGGCAGGACTGAAACAAGTACATGAGGTGGCAACATTGAACAGGCGAGGCATGTTCAATATTTCTGCCGGGGGCAAGAAACTTTATGCCGAAAATGCGATCGTGTTGCAACGCATCTGGTCTGCGACAACTTTTGAATTGCAGAAACTGCGCGACAATCCGCTATGCGCACAACAGGAATACGATGCCAAGCTGGATGCCGCAGATCCGGGATTGCACGCCAGGCTGGGTTACGATCCCGAGGCAAGCCCGGTAGCGCCTGCCATTCTTGTGACGCGACCAGCGATGGCCATACTGCGTGAGCAGGGTGTGAACGGGCATGTGGAGATGGCTGCTGCGTTTGACCGTGCAGGTTTCAAAGCGGTGGATGTGCATATGAGTGACATCATGACCGGCCGCATCAGCCTGCAGGAATTCAAGGGGCTGGTGGCCTGTGGCGGATTCTCTTATGGTGATGTACTGGGGGCAGGTGAAGGCTGGGCCAAATCCATCCTGTTCAATCCGCGTGCACGCGATGAATTTTCTGCCTTCTTCAGCCGCAAGGACACGTTTGCGCTTGGGGTATGCAACGGCTGCCAGATGATGAGCAACCTGCAGGAAATCATTCCCGGGGCGGAGAACTGGGCGCACTTCTCCCGTAACCAGTCTGAACAGTTCGAAGCGCGTTTTGTCATGGTTGAGGTGCCGAAAAATCCGTCCATCCTGTTTGAAGGCATGGCGGGCAGCCGCATGCCGGTCGTGGTGTCGCATGGCGAAGGCTATGCCGATTTTGGCAGCGCCAAACGCCAGAAAGAGGCGCTGATTGCTTTGCGCTATGTCGACAACTATGGCAAAGCCACTGAAACCTATCCATTCAATCCGAATGGCTCGCCACAGGGGATTACCGGGTTGACCACGGCAGATGGCCGTTTCACCATCATGATGCCGCATCCGGAGCGGGTGTTCAGGGCATTGCAGAACTCCTGGAGGCCTGCGGACTGGAATGAAAGTGGTGCCTGGATGCGCATGTTCCAGAATGCGAGAAACTGGGTGGGCAAGGTTTGATTGCTTTGCTGCAAAAATAAAAAAGGCGGCCATCAGGTCGCCTTTTTTATTGAGGGTAATACAGCCAGAAAATTACTTGATGGTCGCTTTTTCGCGCAACTCCATGATGGCTTTCTGCACCAGCTGTTGTTGCATATGCTGTGTCAGCTGTGGTTTTACCTCATCAAAAGAGGGCACTTTCAGGTCGCGAGTGTCATCCAGGCGGATAACATGCCAGCCAAACTGTGATTGCACAGGTGCGCTGATCTGCCCCTTGTTCAGTGCAACCATGGCATCTGCAAAAGGCTTTACAAAATTGCCGGGAACAGCCCATCCCAGGTCGCCACCTTTTACGCTGGAGCCCGGGTCCTGGGATTTGTCCATGGCCACATCTTCAAATTTCTTGCTCTTCAGCTGATCTTCAACGGCTTTGGCTTCTTCTTCGGTTTTTACCAGGATATGGGAGACCTTGTATTCCTTGTTGCCGCGCAGTTTGTTCACGCGATCAAATTCTTTCTTCAGCTCGTCATCGCTCAGGGGGTGGCTTTTCACATAGTCTTGAATGTATGCGCTGGCGAGGATGGTCTGCTTGGACAGATCGATCTGCTGCATCACTTCCGGCTTTTTCGCCAATCCCTTCTTGTTGGCAGCCTGTGACAGCAATTCGATATTGATCAGTTCTTCACGCACTGCGTTCTGCAGTTCTGGCGAGTTAGGCTGGCCTTGGGCTGTTGCTGCCTTGAGACGCGCATCAATGCGAGATTGCGGGATCGTGATGCCATTGACAGTAATGGTCTTGGCACTTTCATCGCCCTTGGCCTGCGCCTGGAGACTGACAGCGGCAAATGCACTGACCAGCGCGACAACTGCAAAATTCGTGTATTTCAACATGGTCTGGGTTCTTTCAAAAAATTAAATATAATCAAGATATTGAAACTTTACCGCAAAAATCTTAGAGTTCGTCAGGTGCATAGGCCTTGATATTCAAGGCATGAATGTCCTGTTTCATCATGGTAACCAGCGCTGAATATATCATACGGTGTCTGGCCAGCGTGTTGTTGCCGGCAAATTGACCTGACACGATATGCAGGGTGTAGTGCCCGCCGCCAGAGCGGGCACCTTCATGGCCCGCATGCAGGTGGCTGTCATCAATGATTTCAAGATGCGATGGCTGCAAAACCGCTAGCAGTTCACGCATACGTTCAATGCGGTTCATGCAGGAAAGACTTTCCGGAAAGGTTTGACTTCAACTTTTGCGTATACACCGGCCGCAACATAGGGGTCGGCTTGTGCCCATTCCTTGGCTGAAGCCAGGGTGGGAAATTCCGCTACGATCAGGCTGCCGGTGAAGCCGGCAGCACCGGGGTCATTGCTGTCGACCGCGGGGAATGGACCTGCCAGGATCAGCCTGCCTTCGTCCTGCAGGGTTTGCAGGCGGGATAGGTGGCTGGGGCGAACAGACAGTCGTTTATCCAGACTGTCTGGCGTATCAAGTCCGGTAATTGCATACAACATTTTCAGCTTCCTTCCTTGTCTGTCTCGATATGTTTGGCCAGCATGGCGGCTTGTGCAATCAGAAAGACGAACATGATGCCACTGGTACCAAACAGTTTGAAGTTGACCCATGTGTCAGTGGAGAAGTTCCATGCAACATAGAGGTTCGCGAGACCCAGTCCGATGAATAGCCCGCTCCACGCCAGGTTGAGTTGCCCCCAGACCTTGTCGGGCAGGCTGAGTTTGGTTTCCATCAGGCTGCGGATGAGGTTTTTGCCGAAGAAGATTCTGGAAAACAGCAGGGCGGCAGCAAACAGCCAGTATAGTGCGGTGGGCTTGATCTTGATAAAAGCCTCATCGTGCAATGCCAGGGTGGCACCGCCGAAGACCACGATGATGGCGAAGCTGACCCATAGCATGGTATCGACTTTGCCGTGCCTGTACTTGACCCAGATGATCTGTGCCAGTGTTGCGACCATCGCCATCGCGGTTGCAAACAACACGGGAAGATGTGCTGCATCTGCCTGGTAATTCAGGGAAGTTGCCAGCGCCTGTGCCTGATCAGGAAATATGCCTGCCAGCTTGAAAACTGCAAAAAACAGGATGACGGGGAAAAGATCAAAAAGGAGTTTCATAAGGTTCGCGATTATCCCGGCGATGGCAGCTTCTGTCAAAGTTGCGGTTGGCAGAAGGCCGTGGAGGAGATGAGTAAAGCTGGTTCAGGGGGTTACGCTATCAGCTTCAAAGTGGGGCGTGTGTTTTGGAGTATGCTTTCATGCGAAAGTTTTCTGTATCCAGATGGTGAATGTTTATATTAATATAACCACATGAATATTAAATTATATTTAAGCTCTCCCTGGGCGCGTGCGGGTATGCTGGCAGTGCTGATCGCACTGGTGGAAACCTTCATTATGGTGATGGCACATGATTGGCTTGTACCTGACATTTTTTCCGAGCGTGCATGGAATTACATAGACCCTGCACTGCTGGTGCTGGTCATCATGCCGGCCCTGTATTTCCTCGTATTGCGCAAACTGCAGGAGGAATTGAACTTGCGCAGGAAGGCCATTGAGGCACTGGAAAGTTACCGCAGTCATCTGGAAGAAGAAGTCAGGCAGCGTACAGTTGAACTGGAAACAGCCAAGGAGGCAGCAGAAGTCGCATACAAGGCAAAAGCGCGTTTCATCAGTGATATCAGTCATGAAATCCGCACGCCGATGAATGCAATCATAGGCTGGAATTACCTGTTGCAGAAGGAAATCAGCGAGCCACGCTGGAATGCACAGCTGGTCAAGGTGGGTGAGGTTTCCAATCACTTGCTGAAAGTCATCAATCACATGCTGGACCTGTCAAAGATCGAGTCTGGTCAGTATGTGCTGGAAGAAACGGATTTCATGTTGACCGACCTGATAGACGAAATTGTTGCCAGGCTGGACGAGGCTGCCCTGGACAAGGGGCTTACCCTGAGGGTGGAGATTGATCCGATGATTCCAGCCCTGCTGCATGCGGATCCGCTGAGACTGGGGCAGATCCTGGTCAACTTCATTAGCAATGCGATCAGGTTTTCCGAGCATGGGGAAATTGTGGTGCGCGCATTCATGCTGGAGGAGCGTGCACAACGCGTGACTTTGAAAATGGAAGTGCAGGATCAGGGTGTCGGGCTGACAGAAGCGCAGCAGGAACAGCTTTTTCAGCGTTATACCCAGCCTGTCGGTGGTGGCAGCGGAAAGATGGGGAGTACCGGTTTGGGCCTGGTGATTACCCGTGAGCTGGTGGCGATGATGGGAGGGGAAGTTGGCGTGCGCAGCAGGCTGGGTGAGGGCAGTACCTTCTGGATGACTGCGGGCATGAAAAAAGTTGAGCATAAATCCGGATCGCCGGAAAACACTGGAGCCTTGCTGCTGGATGATCCTGGCTTGATATTGTCATCAAAATATCGCGACAGCCTGGTCTTGCTGGTTGAAGATGAGCCGTTCAATCAGGAAATGACTCGGGAAGTTTTGCAGGCAGCAGGGATGGTGGTTGATGTGGCAGCCAATGGGCTGCAAGCTGTCGAGAAGGTGCAAGGCAGGCACTATGCCCTGGTGATCATGGATGTGCAGCTGCCAGTCATGGATGGGCTGGAAGCCACGCGCAGGATCCGCCAGCTGCCGGGGCGGCGGAATTTGCCTGTACTGGCCATGACAGCGAATGTTTCGGTAGAAGATCGTGCTTTGTGCGTTGCCTCCGGCATGAATGACTACATCGGCAAACCGGTCGATCCGGATGCGTTGTATGCCATGATGCTGTTCTGGATGAAAAAGGCAGGCGAGTGACTACAGACTCATTTGCCGGGTTTGATGTTGCGTAAGAGTTGGCGCACGGCAAGCGCCATCAGGATGGCGCCGGCGGCAATGGAGGGTGGAGCATAATTTCCAAGACTGGCAAGCTGCGGGAAAAAGTCAAAGTCAGCAAACTGCTTTGCCAGACCGATCCCGAGCAGGAACATGCCCACCAGATCAAGTATGACGAAAGTTGGGGAAATCGGGGATTTGACGGATTCTGTCATGATATTCCTGTGTCGTTATGGTAAATGCCGCGAGTACATGGCGCCAAGGGTAAATGTATGCCGGTTACAGCCTGAGTGAATGAATGGGACATATTACCGGCAGTATGCCTGAAAATTCCGCAAGCCAGATTGCATTGTCGCGCAAAACCGGCGAATGATAACTTTCATGGCTTGCCGATTCATGCTGCGCTGGAGCAATACGGGGCTGGTATTGTGCAAGCAGCAGTGGATGCGGACTGTCATATAAAAATCTGGATCATAGGATAGTTGTTGTGATCTTCCCGGAATGGGGGCGTAATATGCAAATTTCAGCATTCCTTGCACACTGGGGGTGGCGATGAGGCTCAGACTAATGCATCCTGTTTCCTGTTTCAGGCAGTCACTATTGCTGACCGGCATGCTGCTTGCAGCAGGCTTGGCAAGGGCAGAGTACACAGTGTTTTCCCGGGAGGTCGACCTGAGTGCAAATCTTGGCCTGCAATACGATGATAATGTCACTCGAGCCAATCGTGCTGTCGATAAACTTGGAGACCACGCATATAGTGCAGAACTTGGCGCGCGGATGCACTTGCCGTTTGCCAGTCATGTGCGCGGGGTGCTGGGGGCTGGCCTGAATGGGGAAAGTCATGATCTTTATGGCGGCTTGAACCACGCCACTGGCAGTCTGCAAGGCGAATTGCAGTATCGCAACTCTGCAGAGTTCGGTTCTCCCTTGTATGCCCTGTTCCTGAGGGGTTACGTCGATCAGTATGAATCCTCCCTGCGTACCGGCAGCAGATATACGGCGGGAATTTCGATGCGCCAGTCACTGACCGACCGCATAGGCTACTTTGTTGCGATAGCCCATGACAGGCGAGTAACAAACAGTGAGGTATTCTGCATTTCAGAAGATTCGCTGCGGCTGAATGTCGACTATGCCACCGGTCGTCGCGGAACACTCTATCTGGGTGGCGAGCTGCGCAAGGGTGATGTGGTTTCCACTGGCCAGTCATCGCTGGAAAATATCGATATGGCTGAGGTGTTCACACAGGATGGTGCTTTCCCCGGCGCACAGCTGTATGCCTACCGTTTCAAGGGCGAATCGACACTGTATACACTGGGCTACAACCTGGGATTTGGTGCACATCATGCGCTGGATTTTTCCTGGCGCACCATTGAGTCCAGGTCGAGTGTGCGCCCAGCATACGCAATCAATCCATCCATATACCAGGTGAACCAGTATTCCGTTGTTTACCTGTATGCATTCTGAGGAGGTCGCCATGCATCGAAGCTTGCATCAGGTCTGTTTCCCGTTGCTGCTGCTCATCCTGCTGCTGGGCGGATGCGGCCGTGGCAAGAATGCAAATGATGTATTTCCCGGCAGCAGCGCCAGTGTGGCGAGTGTCAGCGGTCCCGACAGCTTCCTGCTATTCCCAAATCCGCAAAAGCAGGATGACAATACCCTGCAAACAAACACCACGGCTTATGCCACGGCTTATTACGAAGCGATTGATCCATCGAACGACAGGGACACGCTGGACAAATGGAAAGCCGCCAACGGTTTTGGTGGTAGCACCGGCTCGGAAGTAAATGTCGTGTTTGGGGATGTCAATGATCTGGGGTATGGCAGGCGACTGACTGGCCGGAAGAATGCAGATGGCACGATGGCCTTCATGGTGGAGAATTACCTGGTATCGGCAGTGGCGAATTACGAATACAACGATTTTAATGTGGAAGCGGCCATCTTGCAGGACCAGCGCTGGCATGTCGGTACCAACGGTATCGAATTCAGTCCAGCGCTTGGTGACAGCGTGACGGCGAATTGCGGGAATTGCTTCGTCAAGTTCTATACCTTCAATCCGTCAACGGGTACCCGCTTGCTGCAAGCGCAACTGGATGGCCGGGGAGACAAGGCAATGCCAGGCATATGCGCAAATTGCCATGGCGGGCGTGATGATGCACTCACTCCGGCGACCGACTCTCCTACGGGCAAGCAGCTATTTCCTATTGTATGGAATTCCGTAGTCAAGAAGCGTGGCGACCTGACCGCCAAACTGCAACCATTTAATGTCGGCACGTTTGGCTATTCAACCAGGCCGGGTTATGCCCGCACGGATTTGGAGGCAAACCTGAAAATCCTTAACCAGTGGGTATTGTGCAGCTATCCCTTGCGCAACCTCACGGTCACTCCTACAGGCAATGCAGAGGATGTCTGCAGGCGGGTAGCGGCTTCGAATGAATGGCAGGGCACTGCTGCTGAAATGGTGAAATCCTGGTATGGAGGCAATGGCATGCCGAATGCGGCGTTCTCGGATACCTATGTGCCGGCCTACTGGCAAACTGCAAACGCCTCAGCTTCGGCAGAAAATCTTTACAAGACAGTGATCGCGCCTACATGCAGGGTATGTCATATCCTGCGTGGTACCAAGGCCCAGGCAGGATGGACTGCAAACTATACATATGATGCGGGCATCAGCTTTATGATGTACAAGGATCCTGCCCTGTCAGGGCAGGATTTTTACAACTTTGCTGGGCAAATCAAGTCGCACATTATCGACCGTGGCAATATGCCGCTGTCGAAAATCATCTACAACCGCTTCTGGAACAGCAGCCAGCCTGAAACGATGGCAGATTTTCTGGCTTCAGCGCAGTCCGCAGCAGTCCGCGACAGTAATAATGCGGTGCTGAAACCAGGTCGGCCTGTCGCCAAGCCGGGCCCGAACCGTACGACGACTTCGCCTGTCACACTGAGTGGTGCGGACAGCCTGTTTGCAAGCAGTTATAGCTGGTCTCTGGTTTCTGGCCCCGGCACTTTAACCAATACCACAAGCGTATCTCCGACACTGACTTCTTCGCCCGGCGTCAATATCGTACGCCTGGTGGTAAGCAATGGCACAACCAGCAGCGCCCCTGTAGATGTGCAGATCACGGTCAGCACCTCCCTGAGCCCCTTCCCGGCGCCGGCTGCGGTGCGTTTTTCCGATATCAAGGCGATCCTGCAAAGTACTTCAGCAGGATGCAGCGGCTGTCACATTGACCCGATACTCAATGCAACCATCAGCCAGCCAATTTCCTATGCCAATTATGATCGAAATGGAGATTCGGTCACGGATGCCAAGGATGATCGCTGGTTCTATACCGAGCTGCGCGCGCGTATCAACTTTACCGATATCGAAGCCAGTCCGTTATTGCGCAGGCCTGCAGGACTTCAGCATGGCGCCGGGTATATCGTGCTGGATGCGTCTTTGACCACGAACTGTTCAGGAGTTTATCCGGAGTGCCCGACCGGAATGACCTCTGGCCAATATAACGCGGCTGTTTACAACATGTTCGTGAACTGGATACTTAACGGAGCGCCTTACCAATAGGCGGAGCTGTTGCAGGCTGCGGGAAAGCAGGGCAGCCTGTTGCGATGATTGTTGTTCAGTAATCTCGGCGTGGTGAGGTATAGCGATCGTTGGCAAATACAAAGGGCGTGGTGCGGCCGACCAGCGCCTCGACCAGGGCCAGTTCCTGGTCGGTATGGTCGATGAAGGGGGCATTGCGCACGTCCTTGCCGTTTGGATCATTTACGATATACACCGGCCTGTCATGATGTTCCGATTTGATGGTTTCATGGATGTCCGGGTTGTTGTTTGACATGACCTCAGTCATACCGTAACAAGTGCAGAAATAGGTTTGCTCTGGATCCGACGACACATAAAATCCGGTGCCGCGTATACCCAGTGTGGCGGTACTGGTCTTGACCTGCATCGGGCTGTTGCGTGAAACCGAGAGCAGCTTCCCTGCCAGCAGTTTCATGCTTGCGATCATGGAGGTTTCAGCTTCCCTGGGTTCAGGCGCTACGACCGTGGTATGTCTTTTGGCAGGGGGTTGGGTGGGTGGCTTGCGGGCTTCCATGACAAGGTTGCTGTTGTCGCGCAGTATCATTGAGTTGTTGCCGTTCACGACAAAGATGATTTCACTCCCCTTGCCGGTCTGTATGGTGTCTCCCGCATTGATCGGCGTGCTGAGGGTTGCGAGCTTGCCATTGACCGTCACTTCACCATTGAGGCGATAAATGGACTGGTTGGGCGGCAACTTGGCAGGTCTGCTGCCAAACAGGCTATCTGCAAAAGCGCCTGCAGAGGTCAGTCCTGAGCCAAAGAATCCTGCTGAAAGCGCCTGGATTAGTATCCGGCGCAGCGGGTCATCCGGTTCATCGTGTCTCATGTTGCCTCCCTTGAAAGTTAAGCGGGGTCAAATGTCAAAGATGCAGAGTTGATACAATACCTCAAGCCGGTAGGCGGGGGGCCGTCTTCAAATACATGCCCCAAGTGCGCATCGCAGCGAGCACATAATACCTCCGTGCGAACCATGCCATATTTGTGATCGGTTCGCGTTGCAATCACTTCAGGGCTGACAGGTTGCCAGTAGCTGGGCCAGCCACTGCCGGAATCATATTTCTGCTGTGAACTGAATAAGGGTGTGTTGCAGCAGGCACACAGGTAAATTCCCTTGGCATGATTATCCCAGTATTTCCCCGTGAAAGCAGGCTCTGTGCCGCATTGGCGGCAAATGTGGAATTGTTCCGGTGTCAGTTCCTGCTGCCATTCTGCATCGGATTTCGCGATTTTGTCATCCATGTGTTCCTCCAGTGACCGGGGTGAAGAATGGTAATGGTTTATCCACCCGTCTTGATTGATCAGGTGGATTGCGCATATAACATAACAAATTGATTATATTATATAAAATATACTGAATGGGAGTTTGCCTATTAAAGCATTTCCCCGGCATGATCTGCAAGTCTGGAGCGTTCGCCACGCTGTAATGTGACGTGTCCGCTGTGTGCCCAGCCCTTGAAGCGATCCACCACATAGGTCAGCCCCGAGCTGCCTTCAGACAGGTAAGGGGTGTCAATCTGCGCGATGTTACCCATGCAAACCACCTTGGTCCCCGGGCCGGCGCGGGTGATCAGCGCTTTCATCTGTTTCGGTGTCAGGTTCTGCGCCTCGTCGATGATCAGGTATTTGTTGAGGAAGGTGCGACCGCGCATGAAGTTCAGCGATTTCACCTTGATGCGTGAACGGATCAGGTCGCGCGTGGCTGCACGGCCCCAGTCACCGCTTTCATCGTCGGATTTGTTCAGTACATCCAGGTTGTCGTCCAGCGCGCCCATCCACGGGTTCATCTTCTCTTCCTCTGTACCGGGCAGGAAGCCGATGTCCTCGCCCAGCGGCACCGTGACACGGGTGATGATGATTTCGGAATAGCGTTTGCTTTCCAGTGTCTGGGCCAGACCCGCTGCCAGTGTCAGCAGTGTCTTGCCTGTGCCGGCCTGGCCGAGCAGGGTGACAAAGTCGATTTCAGGGTTCATCAGCAGGTTCAGCACGAAGCTCTGTTCACGATTGCGCGCAGTGATACCCCAGATGGCATGCTTCTGGTGTGTATAGTCAGTCAGTGTGCGCAGTGTGGCCGTGTCGTCCTGCTGTTCGGTCACCACGGCAAGGAACGGGGTATCGTCACCGTTTTCCATGAAGACAAATTCGTTCACCATCATGTCCCGGCACAATGGACCCTTGATCTGGTAGAAGGTAAAACCGTTATAGGTACCTGACTTCATGTCCTTGCCATGGGTTTCCCAGAAATCTGCAGGAAGTTGCTTGATGCCGGAATAAAGCAGGTCCGAGTCTTCCAATACCTTGTCATTGAAATAATCCTGTGCTTCCAGGCCGAGCGCACGCGCCTTGATGCGCATGTTGATGTCCTTGCTGACGAGGATGACTTCGCGCTCGGTAACTGCCTTGCTCAGGTGCATCACCACGGCAAGGATGGCGTTATCGGATTTGCCGTGTGCCAGCGTGCTGGGCAGGTCCTGCGTGATGAACTGCGTCTGCAGGAACATGCGTCCGGTTGAGGCCTTGTTGCCCAGGCCGTCCAGCGGTATGCCATTTTCTATCTTGTCCTCTATCGTGCTTACCAGTGAATCGAGGAAGCGGCTGGCCTGACGCGCATTGCGTGCAACTTCAGTCATGCCTTTCTTGTTGTTGTCCAGCTCTTCCAGCACATACATCGGCAGATAGATGTCGTGTTCCTCGAAGCGGAACAGGCTGGTGGGGTCGTGCATCAGCACATTGGTATCAAGAACGAACAGCTTGGTGGTACTACTGGAAAGGGCCGGTCTGGGAGGGATGGGCATGAGCTTCCTTTACTTGATAGATCGCACGAATTCGAGCACTTCCTGGGCATGGCCATCGGCCTTGAGGCCGCGCCATTCCCTGATGATATGGCCGGCGGCATCCAGCACAAAGGTGCTGCGTTCAATGCCGCGTACCTGTTTGCCATACATGTTCTTCAGCTTCATGACGCCAAACATTTCGCAAACGGTTTCTTCTGCGTCCGAAAGCAGGGGGAACGGCAACTCCTGTTTGGTTTTGAAGTTTTCATGTGTTCTGATGCTGTCGCGTGATACGCCCACAACTTCACAGCCGGCCTTTTTGAATTGTCCGTAGAGGTCGCGGAACTGCTGGTTTTCGGTGGTGCAGCCGGGCGTATTGTCCTTGGGGTAGAAGAAGATCACCAGAGGTTTGCCGAAATGGGCGTGAAGCTGGAATGTAGTGTTACCTGTTGCGGGTAGGGAAAAATCTGCGACTGCCTTGTTCGTCATCTGGTGCTGTTCCGCTGGTTCATTCAGCTCCATTGTTGTCAAATTTGTCCTGTAAGGCAAGCGCTTCCTTGGCCAGTCTGAGAAATTCCTGATTTTCCAGCGAGTTGAGATGGAGTTGTGGGGCGCTTCCGTAATTGGCAAAGTGGTTGTTGATGGAGCGGGTATAAGCCGGGTCGTAATGTTTCACCAGCATGTCTGCGACAAATGTTTCCCATTGTTGGGTGTCGTGCATGGCTTTCCATGTGTCCAGTTGTTCGTTGCTGTACATGCCGTGGAGCTTGGCCAGCTGTTGCTGCAGCGAGGCCGGGTTTTCCAGGAAGTGGCTGTAGTCTTCAAGCAACAGCGACACGCGCAATGCTGAAGTCGCTTCCAGGCGCAGGCAGGGGCTTTGCCACATCTGCTCTATCAGGGCTTCAGGGACATGCAGGCTGCCGACCTTCTTGCTTTCTGATTCGACAAAAACCGGTATGGACGGATCGAATGCTTGCAGCCTGGCGAGGATTTCGCTGTCATAGAATTTTTGTGAAGGTTGCGGCTTGTCCGGCATATTGCCCAGCACCGAGCCACGATGATTGGCAAGCTGTTCCAGATCAAGCACCTGAGCACCAATTTGATGCAATGCTTGCAGCAAGCGGCTTTTTCCGCTGCCGGTCAGGCCACAGATTACGCGATATGAGAATTGGCCGGGCAAGGTTGCAAGCAGTTCCAGTACATGATGCCGGTAGTTCTTGTAACCGCCTTCCAGCTGCGTCGCGGCAAAACCGATGCTGCGCAGAATGTGCGTCATCGAACCGCTGCGCTGGCCGCCGCGCCAGCAGTATATCAATGGCCGCCAGTTTTTCGGTTTGCCCAGCCAGTGGTTTTCGAGATGGGCTGCAATGTTGCGCGAAATCAGCGCGGCGCCGATTTTTTTTGCTTCGAAGGCGGATTCCTTGTGCAAAGTGCCTACCCGCACGCGCTCTTCATTGCTGAGCACCGGGAAATTGAGGGCGCCGGGGATATGGTCTTCGGCAAATTCCAGTGGTGTACGCACATCGATGATTTCATCGAAAGCCTGAATCTCGTCTATGCTGGCGATGCCGGGTTTTTTCACTGCGTTCGCTGGTAATGTTGTTTGGGAAGTGCGGCATTATCCAGCAAATGAACTATGCGCGCATCCGGCATGGCCGGCGACGGGCTTGGCTGGGTTGCGCCGATGCCATAGAATGCATTTCAATATTAAGGGCTTGGTAAGAGTTTTCATGAGTGACGAAGATTTCATGCAAATTGCGCTTGAGCTGGCAAGCGAGGCAGCACAGGCTGGCGAAGTGCCGGTGGGGGCGATCGTGGTGAGGGAAGGGGAGGTCATTGGTCGCGGCAGCAATGCACCGATCGGCCTGCACGATCCCTCTGCGCATGCCGAGATGCGCGCCTTGCGTGATGCGGCGCAAAAGCTTGGCAACTACCGGCTGGTGGGGTGTGAACTGTATGTCACGCTGGAGCCATGCCTGATGTGCGCAGGGGCAATCTTTCATGCGCGCATAGCACGCGTGGTGTATGGCGCACGCGATCCCAAGACCGGCGTGGCAGGAAGCGTACTGGATGTATTCAACGAGCAAAAGCTGAATCACCATGCGGAAGTCGCAGGCGGCATTCTGGCAGACGAATGTGGCGCGATATTGAGCAGTTTTTTTGCGGCACGGCGTGCCGCCCAGCGAGCATGAGGCCGGCACGCATGAAGATCATCGTTTCCATTCCACAACAGAAACTGGACCTGCTGGATGATGCAGGCAGGCTGGTGAAAAGCTATGTGGTTGCCACCGCCAGGAATGGCGCCGGTGAGGAATCGGGCAGCCATTGCACGCCACGCGGCAGGCATATCATCCGCGCCAAGATAGGCGCAGGCCTGCCAGTGAATACAGTCTTTGTGAAGCGCAGGCCCACCGGAGAAATTTATAACGAAGCCTTGCACCGCCAGCATCCGTCCCGTGACTGGATACTCACGCGCATCCTGTGGCTGTCGGGGTGCGAACCTGGATATAACCGTCTGGGAAGCTGCGACACGATGCGGCGTTACATATATATACATGGTACGCCACCCGAGCGGGGGGTGGGGAAACCCAAGTCGCACGGTTGTATCAATATGCTGAATGAAGATATGCTGGACTTGTTCGAGCGAGTGGAGGTTGGCGTTGCAGTAGAGGTGATTGCTTAATATTAGTAATATAATCAAGGAGTTGCTTTATGTCTCAGGCTGGTCCGCGTGAAATTGTTACCCCGTTTCGTCCCATCCCCCTGGAAGTGCCTGAAGGCATGAAGCCAAATGAATTCTTCAACAGCGCAGAAAACCTGAACGACCTGGTCAACAACAACGGCCTGCTGCTGAACGACGAACACCTGCTGCTGTATCGCAAGGCGCTGGGCCACAGCACCGAATTCGACTGTTCCATCATCTACAACACTTCGCAAACCATTCTCAATCCGCTGGGGCGACCGGTGCGGCGCTCGCAGGTTTCCGACACGGTGAAGCATGTGTGGAACCGCATGAACCAGATCATCATTGATTACATGCTGGAGCAATACCCCGATCCCGCGCAGCATCTGATACTGGCGGGCGAAGCCAGCCTGGATGCCACCTGGCCGCTCACTTCACCCGGCGTGCCCAGCATCCGCATGCTGCACAACCATTTCATCGTGTTCCCGATGGAGCAGTTGAAGAATGCCAAGCTGGCCGATGTGAACAACCCCAACCTCACCGATGGCGGGCAACATAGTTTGTTCCAGGCCTATATGCGCGATGTGTACCAGGAATTTTTTGACAAGGCGCTGCAACTGAAAATATTGAAACCGGCCAGCGAAGACGATGCGCGCATCGGGCTTACCGGCTACCCGCAGGGTTTGCCGAGCTGGGAAATCAGCGGCGGGGCAGCAGCGCTGCGCGATGTGCAGTTCTGGAAGGAATATGACGAGGTGCTGAAAGGCTTTATCGATTTTTACCGCACCTTCTTCTCGCAGGTCTCCTCGCGCAATTCGCCCATCCTGCCGGATGTGTATTACCCGAAGGAAGTGGAAAGCGTGCTGCTGTTCAACAACGATTTCCTGAAGACGGCCAAGAAAGTGCGCGATCGCTGCATCGTCGATGCGAAATATGCCAACGCCATCCGCTGGCAGCCCGCCTTCAAGCAATTGATCTATCGCAATGACAGCGGCAAGCTGATTGTTACAATCAGCCAGAACTCGATCGGCAATGCGATTACCGAACTGCTGGGCGTGGTGGTCAACCGCACGCCGGATGCTGATGCCTACAGCAAACTTCAGCCGAAATTGATCGCGCGCCTGCTGGAAGTGCGCAGGCGGCTGGTCGAGGCGGATCTGGGCGACGGCATCGCCACGGAATTCTGGGACAAGGAATAACATGAAGCTCAAAACAACAAACCGCATCAACACAGGGAGGTGTTGCCATGAGAGACCGGAAGGAGCTGGTGGTTGAACTGATCCGCAGCCCGCAATCAGTTCAGCAATTGTTGCTGGATCTTGCAGAGCATGGCTGGTATTGCGAAAAGCAGCTGGCAACTGTCACCAAGAAAGATGTGCTGGCAGTGCTGAAGCAATTCCAGAATGCCATGGTCACTGCCGCCGAAGTGAGCGGCTGGGCCAATTCGATAGGCGGGCGCCCGGATATTGCCTTTGAATTCGGGCCTGATGGCGTGGTGGAGGAGTCCCTGTTCTGGCTGGCCCATCCTGAACTCGAAGGGGCGCTCTGCCCTGAGTTGTGTCAGCGCATCGTGACCTTGTACGAGCGGCGCAAAGTGCCAAGGAGCTGAATGTCAGCTTGTTGCCAGTAGTTGTAGCGACTCACTCGCAATTTCCCGCACCTCTGCATCACTGTCGTTCAGGCACTGCTGCAGATAAGGTTTCGCTTCTTTCATTCCGCTCATTCCCAGAAGATGGCAGGCATCGGCGCGTACACGGTGATCGGAATTTTCTGACAGCTTGGCCAGTTGTGTCAGCAGGTTCTGCAGCGGGCCCTTGTTCTGGTATGACTCGAGTATCGCGCTGGCGCCGGCGCGGATGATGAGGCTTTTTTCCGGATCGGCAATGAATGTCAGCAGGTACTGCAGGCGCTCGGGAGCTTCGCTGACAAACTCTCCGGCGGCCTTGATGCTGCCATCTTCCAGTAGTTGTTCAAAGTATTTGGCATAGCCTGTTTCGCTGCTGCACCATTCCACCCAGTGTTTCAGCTCGGCTGGTGTCTGCGCGCCGGTGAGCGTGAATGGGCCAAGTTTCAGCCAGGGCGCAGCGCGCACGCCGTATTTTTCCGCTTCTTCCGGATGGGCTGCGACATTGATCACGGTGAGCTTGCCGATCAGGGTCTGTTTCAGCAGATCGCTCAGTCCCTGCAGCACGGCCGGGCAGTGCACACAGCCGGGCGTGATGAAAAGCAGCGCGTCAGGCGGAGAGGTGGTTTGAGTAGTCACTTGACTGGTGGTTAGTCTTCGGCAGGTTTTTTCGGGGAAACCGGCATGTTGATCACATTGCTTGGTTTCTTGTCGCCGGGATAAAAGGGTCGCTCATTGCGATCCGGGTTGCTGATGTCGGCCAGCTCCTTTTCACGCTCGGCGATCAACGCAAACAGGTCGCGGATGTCTTCGCGCGTTTGCTGGGAGAGCGGGTGCAGCATGCCGGGCGGCGGGGTGGCGTCCTTGACGATGTTGCCAAGAACTTTTCGAAGCACGCGCAAAATGCGCTGTTCTTTGGATAGGTTTTCTTCATTCACAGCAGGCTTCTCCGGTTAAAATGTAACTATATGATTATATTAATGTAAATACTGGATGTATTTGGCGGAACAGGAATTGTCAGCGCAGTACCCGGGTGTGTCAAGAAACTGGCTGCAAGGTAAGGGTAATGGTGGTGTTGCAATTGCTGGAGCTTCAGTCCCGAATTTCAGGGGTGCGGGGTTAGAGTCAGTTTGAGTTAGTCGCTGCCTTCATATATAATGCGCGGTCTGTGTGTACGGCATGGTGCCGGAGGCAGAAATTCACAATTTTGTGAAAATTCACACACCTGTTTATGTTGGGGTGCCTGTACGGAGCGAGCCGGGTGCGGAGCGTTTTGGCGGGTCAGCTGACGGGTGGAGGATATAACCCTGATAGGAGTTTAGCAATGTCTACTATGCGTGAAATGCTGGAAGCGGGTGTTCATTTCGGACACCAGACCCGTTTCTGGAACCCAAAGATGGCCCCTTTCATTTTCGGTCATCGCAACAAGATTCACATCATCAATCTGGAAAAAACAGTTCCGCTGTACAACGAAGCGCTGGCTTTTGTGCGCAAGGTGGCTGCCCAGAAAGGTAACAACATCCTGTTCGTTGCGACCAAGCGCCAGGCGCGCGAAATCATCAAGGAAGAGGCAACCCGTGCAGGCTGCCCATTTGTAGATTATCGCTGGCTGGGCGGCCTGCTCACCAACTTCAAGACCGTGCAGACTTCCATTGCGCGCCTGAAGGAGCTGGCAACAATGGAGAGCGATGGTACGCTGGACAAGTATCCCAAGAAAGAGGCGCTGATGCTGCGCCGTGAGCTGGAGAAGCTGGAGCGCAGCCTTGGTGGTATCAAGGATATGACAGCCCTGCCATCTGCAATTTTCGTGATTGACGTTGGCTACCAGAAGATTGCCGTTACCGAAGCCCAGAAGCTGGGCATCCCGTTGATCGGTATTGTGGATACCAATCACTCTCCGGAAGGCATCGATTACCCTGTGCCGGGAAATGATGACTCCACGCAGGCGATCAAGCTGTATGCCCGAGGCGTAGCTGATGCGGTGCTGGAAGGCCGCCAGCAGGCCCTGACGGACCTCGCAGCGCAAGTCGAGGAAAGGGCAGCGTAAGCAGCCTCATCGACAGGAAGGGGCGTAAGCCCCTTTTTTTATAGACAGATTTTGTAATAAGGAGTTTTAGATGGCAGAGATTTCAGCAAGCATGGTCAAGGAACTGCGCGAGGCAACTGGCCTCGGCATGATGGAGTGCAAAAAGGCGCTCACTGAAACCAATGGTGATTTCAAGGCGGCTGAAGAGTTGTTGCGTATTCGCAGTGGTGCAAAAGCCAGTAAGGCGGCAACCCGTGTGACAGCTGAAGGTGTGGTTGGTGTTTTCATCAGTGCCGATGGCAAGACTGGCGCAATGGCAGAAGTGAATTGCGAAACTGATTTTGTGGCAAGAAATGAAGACCTGATGGCATTCGCAAAGAGTGTTGCTGAAACCATTGCCAACAGCAATCCTGCGGATAACGATGCGCTGCTGGCAGCCAAGTTGTCTTCCGGCGAGGTGGTTGAGGAAGCCCGTAAGGCGCTGGTGATGAAGCTGGGTGAGAACATCAATGTACGCCGTTTCGAGCGTTTTGCTGCGACAGGCAAGCTGACCAATTATCTGCATGGAACAAAGATTGGTGTGGTGCTGGATCTGGTTGGTGGTGAAGAGTCTCTGGGCAAGGATCTTGCCATGCACATTGCGGCGAGCAAACCCAAGTCTGTTGATGCTACTGGTGTGAATGCCGAGGATATCGATACCGAGCGTCGCATTGCGATCGAAAAGGCACGTGAAGCCGGCAAGCCGGAAAACATGCTGGAGAAAATTGCCGAAGGTACCGTGCAGAAATTCCTGAAGGAAGTCACCTTGCTGGGCCAGGTGTTCGTGAAGGCAGAAGACGGCAAGCAGACTGTTGAGCAGTTGCTGAAGAGCAAGAATGCTTCAGTGAAGACATTCAAGATGTTTGTTGTGGGCGAAGGTATCGAGAAAAAAGTGGTGGATTACGCTGCTGAAGTTGCTGCTGCTTCCGCTGCTGCTACGAAAGGCTGATCTATGGGAACAACACCTGTATACAAACGTGTATTGCTGAAACTTTCCGGTGAAGCCCTGATGGGCAATGACAACTACGGCATCAACCGTGGTGTGATTGAGCGTGTTGTGGCAGAGGTGGGTGAAGTGGCGTCCATGGGGGTACAGGTTGCTGTTGTCATCGGTGGCGGAAATATCTTCCGCGGTGTTGCACCTGCCGCGGCCGGCATGGATCGTGTGACGGCCGATTACATGGGCATGCTTGCCACCGTGATGAATGCGATGGCGTTGCAGGATGAAATGCGCCGGCAAGGGATTGAATGCCGGGTGCAGTCAGCCCTGAATCTGGAACAGGTTGCTGAGCCCTATATCCGTGGCAAGGCACTGCGCTATCTGGAAGAGGGGATGGTGGTGATATTCGGCGCCGGTACAGGCAATCCGTTCTTTACTACCGATACTGCCGCCGCGTTGCGTGGTGTGGAAATGAATGCCGAGGTGGTGATCAAGGCCACCAAGGTTGATGGAATCTATACTGCGGACCCGAAAAAGGATCCGTCGGCAACACGATACAATAATCTGACATTTGATGAGGCAATTTCCCGGAACCTGCAGGTAATGGACTCGACGGCGTTGACGCTGTGCAGGGACCAGAAAATGTCCATCATTGTTTTCAATATTTTCAAGGATGGCGCGCTGAAGCGCGTCATCATGGGGCAGGAAGAGGGTACGCTGGTCAAATGCTGATGCGCTTAAGGGCTGTCAGGTCTGCCAGGAGGTAATCATGACAATTGCAGATATCAAGAAAACCGTAGAACAGAAAATGACAAAATCGCTGGAAGCGCTGAAGGCGGATTTTGGCAAGGTCAGAACTGGCCGGGCGCATACCGGCATACTGGATCACGTGATGGTGCCGTATTACGGTAACCCGACCCTGGTCAATCAGGTGGCAAACATCACGCTGATCGATAACCGCACGATTGGTGTACAGCCCTGGGAAAAAAACATGGTTTCTGCTGTGGAGAAGGCGATCCGCGATGCAGATCTGGGATTGAATCCATCCACCAATGGCGACATGATCCGTGTGCCGATGCCAATGTTGACCGAGGAGCGCCGCCGCGACCTGATCAAGGTGGTGCGAGGCGAAGCGGAAAATGCCAAGGTGGCCGTACGCAATGTGCGTCGTGAAGCAAATGAACAATTGAAGAAACTGCTCAAGGACAAGGCGGTCAGCGAGGATGATGAGCGCCGTGCACAGGATGATGTGCAGAAATCTACAGACCGTTTTGTTGCCGAAATCGACAAAGCCTTGCAAGCAAAAGAAGCAGACCTGATGGCTGTTTGAAGCAGGCCTGATGTGCCGGTCAGCATGCTGGCTGGCGAAGCCAGCTCATCATGCCATTCGGGTTGATGGTTTTCTTACAGATATCCCAGGTTGACTCCAGTGGCCCTATTTCAAAGTTCTACACGTACCATTCCAAAGGCGCCTGAGGTGCCCAGGCACATTGCCATCATCATGGATGGTAATGGCCGTTGGGCCAAGAAACGTTTCTTGCCAAGGGTTGCAGGGCATCAGCGCGGAGTGGAATGCCTGCGCGATACCGTGAAGGCTTGCGCGGAAATGGGAGTGGGTTACCTGACTGTGTTTGCGTTCAGTAGTGAAAACTGGCGACGCCCGCCGGATGAAGTTTCATTCCTGATGCAGCTGTTCCTGAAAATGCTTCAACGCGAAGTCAGCAAGCTGCATGAGAACAATATCCGGCTTAAGGTGATAGGTGATCTTTCACGTTTTGATACAGAGCTGAATCGTTATATTTCTGAGGCAGAAGCACTTACTTCAAGCAACTCGGGGCTGACGCTGACCGTGGCAGCAAATTATGGCGGTCGCTGGGATATCCTGAATGCTACACGCGCCATGCTGCAGAGCAGGCCGGAGCTGGTGGCGGAGTTTTCCGAGGAAGATATTGAGCCTTATCTTTCGATGCACTATGCACCGGAGCCCGATTTGTTTATCCGTACCGGTGGCGAGAAGCGCATTTCAAATTTCCTGTTGTGGCAGCTTGCCTATACCGAGCTGTTTTTCACGGACACTTTGTGGCCGGCATTTGATCGTGCCGCATTGCAGGAAGCGATTCAATCCTACCAGTCGCGTGAGAGGCGTTTCGGCCGGACCAGCGATCAGCTGCAGGAGGAACAGAATAAATGATGTCAGCAGGAAAAGGGAGGGCGCATGCTTAAACAGCGTGTGATGACCGCCATTGTCATGGTGATTGTTTTTATGGCGGCCGTATTCTGGCTGCCCGAAGATGGCTGGGCTGCGCTTGCGGGCTTGATGGTCTGGCAGGGTGCAAGAGAGTGGCGTGAACTGGCTGGCATGGGCAAGGCGAGTGGCCGGGCATATAGTGCTGCAGTGATTGTCTCCTATGTATTGTTGTGGTGGCTGCAAAGTCACAGCGAGACATTGCAGCGCCATCAATTGCAGCTTGCTGTCTATGGTGCGGCGGCAGCGTTCTGGGTATTGCTGGTGCCCCTGTGGCTTGCTGATGTTTGGCGTACAAAAAGCAAATATTTGCTTGGATTGATAGGCATGCTGTTACTGCTGCCTACTGCATTGGCCATGCTTGATCTGCGGGCTGTCATGCCTGCGCCGTGGTGGCTGCTGGGGGTAATGGCGCTGGTGTGGGTGGCGGATATCACGGCCTATTTTTCGGGGCGTAAATTCGGCAGGCACAAGTTGGCCCCGAGCATCAGCCCGGGTAAAACCTGGGAGGGTGTGGCAGGGGCAGTTGCGGGAGTGGCCGTATACCTGTGGGTGGTGTTATGGCTGAGCGGCATGATGCAACATTACGAATTGATTGCATTCGCGATGCTGGGTGTGGCCTTGTCCATCATAGGCGACCTGTTTGAATCGGCGATAAAGCGCCAGGCAGGAATGAAAGACAGTGGAACATTGTTGCCGGGACATGGTGGCCTGCTGGATCGTATCGATGCGCTGACCTCCACGATGCCTGTGGCGGTGCTGATCTTGATATTGCTTGGATATATGTAATGCAGCATCAACACGGAATGACAGGACTGACCGTACTGGGCTCTACCGGCAGCATAGGTACCAGCACGCTCGATGTGGTGGCGCGGCATCCAGACAGATATCGAGTCATTGCTTTGACGGCTTGCCGGCAGGACGAAGTGCTGTTTGGGCAATGTGTGCGATTCAAACCGAAATTTGCGGTCATGGTGGAGAGCGATGCGGCTGCCAGGTTGAAGCAGCGCATTGCGGATGCCGGCCTGGAAACTGCGGTCTTGTGCGGGGTCGCAGCACTGGAACAGGTGGCATCATTGCCGGAGGTCGATGCCGTGATGGCGGCCATCGTCGGTGCGGCTGGTTTGCGCGCCAGCCTGGCTGCGGCAAATTCCGGCAAGCGCATCCTGCTGGCAAACAAGGAAGCGCTGGTAATGGCTGGGCGCATCTTCATGGATGCTGTGCGGCAAAATCATGCCACCTTGCTGCCGATAGACAGTGAACATAATGCCATTTTCCAGGCATTGCCAGCAGGTTACGCTGGCAGTATGTCCGACAGTGGGGTCAGCAGGATTTTGCTGACAGCATCTGGTGGACCGTTCCGTAGTACGTCAATGGAAGACCTGAAAAATGTGACACCTGAGCAGGCCTGTGCGCACCCGAACTGGGTGATGGGGCGCAAGATTTCTGTAGATTCTGCCACCATGATGAACAAGGGGCTGGAAGTGATCGAAGCGCACTGGCTGTTCAATGCCTCGGCGGACGATATCCAGGTGGTGGTACACCCGCAAAGCGTGATTCACTCTATGGTGCAGTATGTGGATGGCTCGGTACTGGCGCAGCTTGGCAATCCCGACATGCGTACACCTATCGCACATGCGATGGCCTATCCTGAACGTATAGATGCCGGCGTTGCCCCGCTGGATCTTTTCAAGATTGCGACACTCGATTTTGTCGAGCCGGATTTCCAGCGATTCCCCTGCCTGGCCCTTGCATATCAGGCGCTGCGTGCCGGCGGGACCGCGCCTGCGATTCTGAATGCCGCGAATGAGGTGGCTGTCGAAGCCTTCCTGAACCGGGAAATTGCATTCCTGGAAGTTCCGCAGTTGATTGCGGATGTGCTGGATAAACAGCCCCAGGATATTGTCGATACGCTGGAGGATGTACTAGCGGCAGATGCAGAAGCACGCCGGCTTGCCGGAGAATGGATCAGACAATGACAACCTTGCTTGCTTTCATCGTTGCGATCGTGGTGCTGGTTGCCTTTCATGAATATGGCCATTACTGGGTTGCGCGACGTTGTGGTGTGAAAGTGCTGCGCTTTTCCATCGGTTTCGGGAAAGTGCTGTATTCCAGAAAGTTTTCCGGCAGCGAGACTGAATGGGTAATCTCGGCCATCCCGCTGGGCGGTTATGTGAAGATGCTGGATGAGCGCGAAGGCGAGGTGCAGCCGGAGGAGTTGCATTTGGCTTTCAACCGTCAGCCAGTGCTCAAGCGCATGGCGATCGTGGTGGCTGGCCCACTGGCCAATCTGTTGCTGGCAATCGTCTTGTATTGGGGATTGTTTGTAAACGGAGTGCCCGGCCTCAAGCCCATATTGGGCAATGTAGCCCCTGATACACCTGCAGCGCAAGCGCAACTGCGTGCTGGACAAACGATCATCAGTATCAATGGAGTGCAGACTCCTTCCTGGCAGGAGGTGCGCTGGGTACTGCTGGATGCAGTGTTGCAGGGAGATAAAGCTGAGTTGGCAGTGCTTGGAGAGAGTGGGGCTACACGGATGCAGGATCTGGTTGTAACCAGCCTGACTGCTGCAGATCTGGATGGGGATTTCCTGTCAAAATTGGGCTTGCAACCATATCGCCCGGTAGTCAAGCCGGTGATCGGCAAGATCATCGATGGGGGGGAGGCACAGAAGGCGGGGATGCTTGAAGGTGACCGGGTGATCAGTGCAAATGGCAAGCCGGTTGGAGATTGGGCGGAGTGGGTGGATATTGTGCGATCGCACCCTGATCAATCCCTGCACCTGGAAATTGAACGGCAAGGGCATGTACAGGAACTTGGCCTGATACCAGAGTCAGTTAAGGAGGGATCGCAACTGATAGGCAGGATTGGTGCTGCACCACAAATAGAGCAAAAAGAGTTTGATGCGCTGATGACGGTCGTGCGTTATTCACCTGGAAAAGCCCTGTTTGAGTCATTGAGCAAGACCTGGGAAACGGCTGCGGTCAGTCTGAAGATGATGGGCAAGATGATCATCGGTCAGGCATCACTGAAAAACCTGAGTGGTCCGGTTACGATTGCGGATTATGCTGGCCAGTCTGCGCAGATGGGACTGGGTGCCTACATTTCTTTCCTGGCACTGATCAGTATCAGTCTGGGGGTGCTTAACCTGCTGCCCGTACCATTATTGGATGGCGGGCATTTATTGTATTATACGGTGGAGCTGATCAAGGGCAGCCCGGTGCCGGAAGCGTTATGGGAGTTCGGCCAGAAAGCCGGCATGGCACTGTTGCTTACTCTGATGGCACTCGCATTGTTCAACGACTTTAGCCGCTTGTTTTTAAATTGAAATAATGAAATTCCTGAAACTGGCGGCATTGCTTCCGCTGTTGTACATCTCGTCTGTGTGTGCGATCGAACCCTTTGTGGTGAAAGATATCCGTGTGGATGGCATCCAGCGTACCGAGGCGGGTACCGTTTTCAGTTACCTGCCGGTCAAGGTCGGGGACACGCTGGACGATGACAAGGCTGCAGCTGCGATGCATGCGTTATTTGCCACCGGATTCTTTACTGATGTCAGCCTTAAGGCTGAAAGCGGTATCCTGGTTGTTGTCGTAAAGGAGAGGCCTTCGATTGCCAGCGTGGAAATTAATGGCGTGAAGGATATACCAAAAGACCAGCTACGCGACAACCTGAAGTTCGTCGGTCTTGCAGAAGGCCGGGTTTTTGACAAGGCTGCGCTGGACAAATCGGTCAATGAATTGAAGCGATTGTATGTGGCGCGGGGCAAATATGGCGTGTCGGTCAAAACGACAGTGACCGAGCTGGAGCGTAACAGGGTTGCTGTGGTACTGGATGTGGTGGAGGGTTCCACTTCCAAGATCAGGCAGATCAACTTCACGGGTAACCACGTCTACAGCGAAGACGATTTGCGTGACTTGATGAAGCTGACCACACCCACCATGTGGACCTGGGCGACCAGTAACGACCAGTACTCCAAGCAGAAGCTGTCTGCCGATCTTGAAACGATCCGTTCTTTCTATCTCGATTCGGGTTACCTTGAGTTCAATATAGATTCCACGCAAGTTTCCATCTCCGCGGACCGCAAGGATATCTTCATCACCATCAATCTGAATGAAGGTGCAAGATACAAGGTATCCGATATCAAGGTGGTCACGCAGGAAAGTGTTCTTTCTGCTGATGAAATGCGCAAACTGATACCGATCAAGGTGGGTGACGTCTTTGCGCGGAATAAGCTGACCGAGGCACAAAAGCAGATTTCAGACCGACTGGGGGATAGAGGATATGCGTTTGCGAATGTAAACGCGGTACCCGAGCTGGACAAGGTAAAACATGAGGTAACGTTCACCTTCCTGGCCGATCCGGGACAACGGGTATATGTCAGAAGAATCAATGTACAAGGAAACACCAAGACACAGGATGAGGTCATCCGCCGTGAATTCCGGCAGATGGAAGGCGCCTGGTTTGCCACCAAGAAGATACAGAAATCCAAGCAGCGTGTGGACAAGCTCGATTTTTTCAGTGAAGTGAATCTGGAAACGCCACCGGTACAGGGAACCCGGGATCAGGTTGATCTCAATGTGACAGTGAAGGAAAAGCCGACCGGCAGTTTCAACGTGGGTGCAGGCATTTCAAGTTCGCAGGGTGTAGTGCTGACGGCAGGCATAACACAGAGCAACCTGTTTGGCACAGGCAAGCAATTGTCTACCCAGATCAATACCAGCCAGTCCAACCAGGTTTATTCCATTTCCTATACCAATCCCTATTACACGGATGATGGCATCAGTCGTGGCTTTGACCTGTATCAGCGCTATCTGGATACCACGACGACATCCATCAGCCCGTACAAGTCAACGACGACTGGCGCAGGTGTTCGATTCGGTGTGCCGATCGCGGAAGATGAAACCATGCATTACGGCGTGTCGGCTGAGGAATCGATTTATGAGCTGACCAGCGGCAGTCCGCTGCAATTCCAGAATTACGTGAATACTTTCGGTTCGACTACCGATAACCTGCTGGGTACCATAGGCTGGTCCAGGGACTCCAGGGACAGTGCAATTTATCCGATGGACGGCAAGGTGCAGCGCGCATTTCTCGAGATGGCATTACCTGTTTCCGACCAGCGTTACATGAAATTTACCATGCAGCAGCAGACCTGGTTCCCGCTAAGCAAGAGTGTTGCCCTGCTGATCAATGGCGAAGCAGGAATTGCAGGGGGCTATGATGACAAGCCGGTGCCGTTCTTCAAGAATTTCTATGCAGGCGGTGTAGGTTCAGTTCGTGGATATGAGCCCAACTCATTGGGACCGCGCGACATCAACGGTTTGTACCTGGGCGGGGATCGCCGCCTGGTGGCAAATGCAGAGTTGCTGATGCCGATGCCAGGCAGCAAGGAAAAATCGGTGCGCTTAAGCGCATTTGTGGATGGGGGTATAATTTACGGCGTACCCAGCAATATTCCGGATACAGACGGGGCGCGATATTCAACCGGTATTGCACTGACCTGGATTTCTCCGGTCGGACCGCTGAAAATCAGCTATGCCTGGCCGCTCGCAGAGCAGCCAAATGACAGGCTGCAGCGATTCCAGTTTACGCTTGGGCAGATATTCTGATGCAGTTGAAGAAGCCAACATTTAGCAGCAAGACAGGGGGCGAGCAATGGTGAAACTCTTTAGTGCCATCACGACAGTTTTTTTATTGACGGCGACGACGTGCGCACATGCCGGCGATTTGCGCATAGGTGTGGTGGATACCGAGCGGATTTTGCGCGAGTCCGCGCCTGCGATCCAGGCCGAGAAGAAAATCGAGAAGGAATTCGAGTCACGCGACCAGGAAATGAAAAAGGTTTCGAAACAGGTCAAGGAAATACAGAACTATTTCGAGAAGGAAGGCATGACACTGGTGGATGCCGAGCACCGCAGCAAGGAGCGCGAACTTTCCAACCTGAACAGTACATTGCAACGCATGCAGCGCGAGTTCCGTGAAGACCTGAATCTGCGCAAGAACGAGGAGCTGGCGCAAGTGCTGGCGCGGGCCAACAAGGCCATCAAGGCCATTGCGGAATCCGAAAAATTTGACCTGGTCCTGCAAGAGGCGGTGTACCGCAATCCTAAAATCGACATTACCGACAAGGTGCTGCAGTACCTTGCGGATGACAAACAGCAATAAGCTGAATCTTATGCAAACCGTCAATTACCGGCTGGAAGAGATTGTTGCCCGTTTCGGAGGGAAAATTCTGGGTGATGCCGAAGTGCTGGTCAGTCAGGTGGCGACGCTGGATAGTGCCCAGCGCGACCAGATAGCCTTTCTTGCCAACAGCAAATATCGCTCGCAACTCGAACAGACCGGGGCAGGTGCAGTCATTGTGTCAGCGGCGGATGCAGATGCGACATCAATTCCACGTATTGTATGTGAAAATCCCTATGCCTATTTTGCACGGGTTTCCGCCTTCCTGAACCCACCGCAATCACCTGTATCCGGTGTACATCCGAGTGTGGTCATGGGACAGCATGTCAAAGTGGGCAATGGAACCCAGATAGATGCCAATGTGGTGATCGCTGACGGCGCAAGTATCGGTGCCAATTGCATCATCATGTCCGGCTGTACTATTGGTGAGCGGGTGGTGATCGGTGACAATGCCAGAATCTATCCCCGGGTGGTGATCTATCATGATTGCCTGATCGGCGACAATTTCATCGCGCATGCGGGAGTGGTGATCGGCTCGGATGGTTTTGGCCTGGCGATGGAAGCCGGGCGCTGGTTGAAGATTCCGCAGATAGGCCGGGTCATCATCGGTAATGATGTCGAAGTTGGCGCAAACACCACTATAGACCGTGGCGCTTTGGATGATACGGTGATCGAGGATGATGTGAAGCTGGATAACCAGATCCAGATTGCGCATAACGTCAGGATAGGTGCGCATACCGCGATTGCCGGCTGCGTGGGTATTGCAGGCAGTGCCACGATAGGCAAATATTGTCGTATCGGGGGTAGTGCCGGCATACTTGGGCATCTGGAAATTGCTGATTATGTTGAAGTTTCCTCGTTTACGCTGGTGAATAAGTCGATCAAGGAGCGGGGAAGTTATTGTGGCATTTTTCCGTTCACTTCCACCCAGAACTGGCGCAGGAATGCCGCTCAATTGCGGCATCTGGATGAGCTGGCAGACCGTCTCAAGGCACTGGAACAGAAAACAGAATCCAAAGATATATAAGCAAGGGGAAAAAATGAGCAGTCAGATGGACATACACGAAATTCTGGAGCATTTGCCACATCGCTATCCGTTCCTGTTGATAGATCGCGTGCTGGAAGTTGTACCTGAAAAAAATATCGTGGCATTGAAGAACGTCACGATCAATGAACCTTTCTTTCCCGGTCACTACCCGCATCACCCGGTGATGCCTGGGGTGCTGATCATTGAGGCAATGGCGCAGGCTGCGGCCATCCTGTCCTTCAAGACCATGGGTACCAAGCCGACCAATGATTCGGTCTACTATTTCGTCGGGATTGATGAAGCCCGTTTCAAGCGCCCGGTAGGACCTGGCGACCAGGTAATCTTCAAGGTGGCGATTGAAAGCAGCCGGCGCGGCATCTGGAAGTATGTCGCTACCGCTGAAGTGGATGGCAAGGTGGTCGCCGAGGCCAAATTGATGGCTACCCTGAGGGACAAGTAATGCGCCATCCAACCGCGATCATTCATCCTGGCGCGCGCCTCGCTGAAGATGTCGAGGTGGGTGCCTATTCCATCATCGGCGAACATGTCGAGATCGGTGCTGGTACTAGAATCGGCCCGCATGTGGTGATCGACGGCTATACCACGATCGGCCGCAACAACGAGATTTTTCAGTTCAGCTCGCTCGGCGAGATTCCGCAGGACAAGAAGTTCAAAAGGGGCGATGTGACGCGGCTGGTGATTGGCGACAACAACACGATACGCGAATGTTGCACTTTCAATCTGGGGACTGTGCAGGATCGCGGCGAAACAACCATCGGCAGCCACAACTGGATCATGGCTTATGTGCATGTGGCGCATGATTGCGTGATCGGTGACCACAATACGATCGCCAATTCGGTGCAGTTCGCCGGGCATGTCGAGGTCGGTAACCGTACGCTGATCGGTGGAATCAGCGGCATCCACCAGTTCGTGCGTATTGGCGATTTCGCGATGGTCGGTTTCCAGACACGGTTGTCCCAGGATCTGCCACCCTTTGTTACCGCGGTGGGCAATCCGGCCGAAGCCAAGGGTCCGCATCAGGAAGGCCCGCGCCGTGCAGGCTATTCCGATGTCCGTCTCGACATGATCAAAAAGATGTACAAGACGCTGTATCGAACCGGCAGCAGTTTCGAAACGGCAAAGCAGGAGTTGACCGCATTGCGCGGTCAGTCTGCGGAGGCAGACGAAGACCTCAACAACATGCTTGGCTTCCTGGCTAAGGCCAGTCGCGGTATCGTTCGATAATTTCTGACATGACACAACGTATCCATACAATCGCCATGGTGGCGGGCGAAGCGTCCGGCGACCTGCTGGCCAGCCAGCTGATGCAGGCCATCCGCCTGAAATTGCCCAATGTGAAATTCATCGGTATCGGCGGCCCCAAAATGGTGGCCGCAGGCATGCAGGCCATGTTCCCGATGGAGAAGCTGGCCGTGATGGGGTACTGGGAAGTGCTGAGGCATTACCGGGAAATTGCCGCGATACGCCGCAAGTTGCGCGCCTACCTGATTTCAAACCCGCCAGACCTGTTCATAGGCGTGGACGCGCCGGATTTCAATCTGGATCTTGAAGTGGCATTGAAGCAGCATGGCACGCCGACAATACATTTTGTCAGCCCGTCCATCTGGGCCTGGCGCGGTGAGCGCATCCACAAGATCAAGCGCGCGGTGTCGCATATCCTGGCACTGTTTCCATTTGAAGTGCCATTGTATGAAAAAGCCGGTGTGCCGGTGACTTATGTCGGGCACCCGTTGGCGGACATCCTGCCGGAAAAACCCAAGCGCATGGAAATGCGCGAGCAGATGCGCATTCAGCCGCCAACCGTCAAGGTGTTTGCCTTCTTGCCCGGCAGCCGCATGAGCGAGGTGCGCAGGCTGGCCGGGATGTACATTGAGACAGCCAAGCTGATACTGAAGACAATTCCCGATGCGCAATTCCTCGTGCCGCTTGCGAGCCGAGAAACCCGCAATCTGTTTGAAGAGGCCATCTGGAAAGCGGAAGGGCATGATCTGCCGATTACCTTGCTGTTTGGCCATGCACATGAAGCGATGATAACCGCGGATGGCGTGCTGGTTGCTTCCGGCACCGCAACGCTGGAAGCGGCATTGCTGAAGCGACCGATGGTCATTACCTACAAGATGGCGCCATTCACTTACTGGCTGGCCAAGCGCAAGCAATACCTGCCTTATGTCGGGCTGCCGAATATCCTTTCCGGCAAATTTGTCGTACCGGAACTGCTGCAGGACGATGCCACCCCGGAAAATCTTGCGCAGGCTTTGCTCAACCTGGTAGGCAACAAGAGTGCAGTCAAGGAGCTGGAGGAACGCTTCAGCAACATGCACCAGGTATTGAAGCAGGGTGCGGCGGAGCGTGCTGCGGATGTGGTCATTTCATACCTGACTGGACAACATTGAGCGGCACCATCCTGATTTGCGGCGCTGACGAGGCGGGGCGTGGTCCACTGGCCGGACCGGTCTATGCAGCAGCAGTGATACTGGATGGCAAGCGGCCCATTGCAGGGCTGGCCGATTCGAAAAAGCTGAGCGAAAGGAAGCGCGATCTGCTGGCAGATGAAATCAGGCAGCATGCAGCGGCTTGGGCCATTGCCAGTGCGACGGCGGCTGAAATTGATGAGATCAATATCCTGCAGGCCAGCCTGCTGGCGATGAAGCGGGCGATTGAAGCCTTATCCCTGCGTCCGCAAGAGGTGCTGGTGGATGGTTTATATTGTCCGCAAACGGGCATACCAAGCCGGGCTGTCGTGAAGGGCGACAGCAAGATTGCCGAGATTTCTGCGGCCTCCATCCTGGCAAAAACCGCAAGGGATGCCGCCATGCTGGAGTTGCACTTGGCATATCCGCAATACGGCTTCGATGCGCACAAGGGGTATCCTACTGCAGTCCATCTTGCCGCGATTCGTCAGCATGGCATCATTCCTGAACACAGAAAGAGTTTCAGGCCTGTACGTGAATTATTATGAGGAGATTAAAGTGATTCCATTCTTGAAAATGTTTCATTTGCTGTCTGTCGTAGTGTGGGTAGGTGGCATGTTCTTCGCCTATATGGTGTTGCGCCCGAGTGCCGCGGAGATCCTGCAGCCGCCCGAGCGCCTGCGCCTGTGGGACAAGGTTTTCAGCATGTTCTTCAAGTGGGTATGGCTATCGGTCGTGCTGGTGCTGGCAAGTGGCTTTTACATGATCAGCCTGATGGGAGGATTCGCCAGCCTGCCAATGTATATCAACCTGATGATGCTGCTGGGCATCGTGATGACGCTGATCTATTTTTATGTGTTCTTCAAGGCCTATGCGGCATATGCCGTTCTGGTGGGCAAACAGGAATGGCCTGCTGCAGGTGCGCTGCTGGGTACGATACGCAAGCTGGTAGGCACCAACCTCGGTATCGGCCTGCTGACGGTGGTAGTCGCCACGATCGGCGTGCATTTGCAGTAAATGGTGAAAATATATAATTATATGATTTAATTATATATTATTTATACTCTTGGCCGGCATGACAGTTGCCGGTCAGGTTCTCTTGCAGTCCCTCTTGCTCCTTCATCAAACTTTAATGACTGCGTAACCTGCCTGTCATGTAGGCAGCGTAATTTAGCCGCAACTTAATTCATCATCAGGAGATGACCATGTTGCAGCAGCAAACGCGTGTCGTTGAAAGCGAAAAACAGCAATTTACCGTGAGCCTGGCGCGCACGGAAAGCGAGGTGCGTGAAGCGCAGAAGTTGCGTTACAAGGTGTTTGTTGAGGAAATGGGTGCCAGGGTGCCCAGTAATCCGGACAACCTGGATGTGGATGATTTTGACCGTTACTGCGAGCATTTGCTGGTACGCGACAATTTCAGTGGCGAAGTTGTAGGAACCTATCGCATCCTGTCTCCGGAACAGGCAAGGCAAGCAGGCGGTTATTACACCGAAGGCGAGTTTGACCTGTCCCGCCTCAATCATCTGCGTGACAGCATGGTGGAAGTCGGACGTTCCTGTGTACACCCGGATTACCGCAACGGCGGCGTGATCACGCTGCTGTGGGCTGGCATGGCGCAATACATGCTGAAGAACAATTATGAATACCTGGTCGGTTGTGCCAGCATCAGCATGGCAGATGGCGGTCATAATGCGGCAAATATATATAATAAAATCAAGGGTGAGGCTATGTGCCCGGCAGAGTGGCGCGTGTTCCCGAATTGTGCGCTACCATATGCCGCATTGGTCAACGGTGCCGATGAGATTGTGCCTCCCTTGGTGAAAGGTTATCTGCGACTGGGCGCCTTTATTTGTGGCGATCCTGCCTGGGATCCGGACTTCAATACTGCAGACCTGATGGTACTGTTGCCCATGTCTCGCCTGAACAAGCGGTATGCCAAACATTTTCTGGGTATGTAAGCATTGCAGAATAGCCGTTTTATTGTCCGAACCTATCGCCTGAGCCGATTTGTCATGCACTTGCTGTATGGCGTGGCCGTGGTGATGTTGCTGTTTCCCTGGTTGTCACATAAAACCCGCATACGCATAGAAAAGCGCTGGCACAACAAAGCCATTGGAATCTTCAATGTACGTGTTCGCCTGAAAGGTGAAATTTCTGACCTGGAGGCGCCGAACGTGATGCTGGTCGCCAATCATGTCTCCTGGCTGGATATTTATGTCCTGAATGCCATACGTCCCGTGAGGTTTGTTTCCAAAATGGAGGTTCGGTCGTGGCCACTCGTTGGCTGGCTGGCAAAAAGGACCGGTACACTTTTCATTGATCGCACCAAACGGCATGATACGGCACGCGTCAATCAAGAAGTTTCGACGGTGCTGACCAATGGCGGTTGTGTGGCCATTTTCCCCGAGGGCACCACAACAGATGGGCGGGAGGTGAGGAAATTCCATTCTTCCTTGCTTGAACCTGCCGTGCAAAGCCAGAGCAGGGTATGGCCTGCAGCAATCCGTTATATCCATGAAGATGGCTCCCTCAATACTGCACCAGCCTACATCGATGACATCACAATCGGACAGTCGCTGGCCATGATCCTCAGCCAGAAAGTCATACATGTGGAAGTCGAGGTGCTGGCACCCATAGCCGTACTCGGCAAAACCAGGCGTGATCTGGCGCGTGAAGCCCATCTGGCCATTGCAATGGCGTTGCAAGTACCAGAAGACCGGTTTGAAGATGCTGAATATTCAGTTTAAATTTTTATTCTCAATGTCGAGATTGATGAATTGGCACTTCTGCCGGGGTGCCGGCTTGCATTGCTCCCTGAAGCCCAATCGGGTATAATTCCTTCTCAATCAAGGCGGGATGAACGATAGTTCGTCCCGCTTCTTTATATCATCTGTCCAGTTTTCTGCTTGGGAGCATCCGGTGTCGCAAACGAACCCTGCCATTCTTGTATTAGCCGATGGAACGGTGTTTCGCGGCATTTCCATTGGGGCTGAAGGTTCCAGCGTGGGTGAGGTGGTGTTCAACACGTCAATGACCGGTTACCAGGAAATCCTCACCGATCCATCATACTGCAAGCAGATCGTGACGCTGACCTATCCGCATATCGGCAATGTCGGGGTGAATCCGGAGGATATCGAATCGCGTCAGGTATTTGCCAGTGGTCTGGTCATTCGTGACCTGTCTCAGACCGTCAGCAGCTGGCGCAGTACGCATAGCCTGTCTGAATTCCTCAAGGCTAATAAGGTCGTGGCCATTGCAGACATCGATACCCGCAAACTGACCCGGATCCTGCGCGAAAAGGGCGCACAGAATGGCTGTATCGCAACCGGTACGGACGAATCTGCTGCGCTCGAAGCTGCGCGGAAATTTGCCGGCCTGAATGGAATGGATTTGGCGAAAGAGGTGACTTGCACTGCAACTTACGACTGGTCGCAGCGTGAATGGGCATTGGGAGAGGGTTACCGTGATCAGGCTGACGCAAGATTCCATGTGGTTGCCTATGATTTTGGCGTGAAACACAACATTTTGCGCAAGCTGGCCGAGCGTGGCTGCAAGGTGACAGTAGTGCCGGCAAAAACTACGCCGGCTGACGTAAAGAAGCTGAATCCGGATGGTGTGTTTCTGTCGAATGGGCCCGGTGATCCGGAGCCTTGTGATTATGCGATTGCCGCCACTCGCGCGTTCCTTGAGGAAAAAATGCCGATGTTCGGCATCTGCCTTGGTCATCAGATCATGGGCCTCGCGGTTGGAGCAAAAACGCTGAAAATGAAATTCGGCCATCGCGGCGCAAATCATCCGGTGCAGGATGTGCAAAGCAGGAAGGTGATGATAACCAGCCAGAATCATGGTTTCGCCGTGGATATGCAATCGTTGCCAGCCAATGCGCGGGCGACCCACGTTTCGCTGTTTGACGGCACACTGCAGGGATTTGAACTGACCGACAGGCCTGCGTTCTGCTTCCAGGGCCACCCTGAAGCCAGTCCCGGCCCGCAAGATGTGGATTACCTGTTTGACCGTTTTGTTGAGTCCATGGACAAGAACAAGAAATAAGCCGCACCTGCGTGCGACCATCTGCTAGAGACTATGCCAAAAAGAACCGACATAAAATCCATACTGATCATAGGCGCGGGCCCGATTGTCATCGGACAGGCCTGTGAATTCGACTATTCCGGCGCGCAGGCGTGCAAGGCGCTGCGCGAAGAAGGCTATCGCGTGATCCTGGTGAACTCCAATCCAGCCACGATCATGACGGACCCGAACATGGCCGATGCAACCTATATCGAGCCTATCCACTGGAATATCGTGGAGAAGATCATTGCGAAAGAGCGTCCGGATGCGATCCTGCCGACCATGGGCGGGCAGACTGCATTGAACTGCGCGCTGGATCTGGCCAAGCATGGCGTGCTGGAGAAATACAATGTCGAAATGATCGGTGCGAGTCGTGATGCAATTGACAAGGCCGAAGACCGTGAAAAATTCAAGCAGGCGATGACCAATATCGGCCTGTCTTCCGCGCGCTCTGTTATCGCACACAGCATGGAAGAGGCGCTGCAGGTGCAGCAGGCACTGGGATTTCCAACAGTGATTCGCCCATCGTTCACGATGGGTGGTTCTGGCGGTGGTATTGCCTACAACCGTGAAGAGTTTGTCGAAATCTGCGAGCGCGGTCTGGAGGCCAGCCCGACCAAGGAGCTGCTGATCGAGGAGTCGCTGCTGGGCTGGAAGGAATTCGAGATGGAAGTGGTGCGTGACCGCGCTGACAACTGCATCATCATCTGTTCCATTGAAAACCTGGACCCGATGGGCGTGCATACCGGCGACTCGATCACAGTTGCCCCTGCGCAGACGCTGACCGACAAGGAATACCAGATCATGCGTGACGCCTCTCTGGCCGTATTGCGCGAGATCGGCGTGGATACCGGTGGCTCAAATGTGCAATTCGCAATCCATCCTGAAAATGGCCGCATGGTGGTGATCGAAATGAACCCGCGCGTATCGCGTTCTTCCGCGCTGGCTTCAAAGGCTACCGGTTTCCCGATCGCCAAGGTCGCTGCGAAGCTGGCGGTGGGTTATACGCTGGATGAACTCAAAAATGACATCACCGGTGGTGCTACCCCGGCATCGTTTGAGCCGACGATAGACTATGTTGTAACCAAGATTCCACGTTTTGCGTTCGAAAAATTCCCGCAGGCCAATGACCGACTGACCACGCAGATGAAGTCGGTGGGCGAGGTGATGGCGATGGGCCGCACCTTCCAGGAGTCGTTCCAGAAAGCCTTGCGCGGCCTCGAAGTTGGCGTGGATGGCCTGGATCCCAAGTATACCGACAAGGAAGCGATTGCCGCCGAGCTGGGGGCGCCGGGTCCCGAGCGTATCTGGGCAGTGGGGGATGCCTTCCGCCTGGGCCTGACGGTTGCAGAGGTCTTTTCGCTGAGCAAGATTGATCCATGGTTCCTGGTGCAGATCGAAGACATGATCAAGCGCGAGCAGGCGCTGCAGGGTCGCGGACTGGATACCCTGAAGGCGGATGAATTGCGGCAACTGAAGCGACGCGGTTTCTCCGACCGTCGTATTGCTTCATTGCTGGGCAGTGATGCACCCTCGGTACGTGCCCTGCGCCATGCTATGAATATCCGTCCGGTATACAAGCGCGTGGATACCTGTGCGGCAGAGTTTGCCACCAATACCGCATATATGTATTCCACCTATGAAGAAGAGTGTGAATCACGCCCTACGGACAGGAAAAAAATCATGGTGCTCGGTGGCGGTCCCAACCGCATCGGCCAGGGCATCGAGTTTGACTACTGCTGTGTGCATGCCGCGCTGGCAATGCGCGAGGATGGTTACGAGACCATCATGGTCAACTGCAATCCGGAGACGGTTTCAACGGACTACGACAGTTCCGATCGCCTGTATTTCGAGCCACTGACGCTGGAAGATGTGCTGGAAGTGGTCGAGCTGGAAAAGCCGGTGGGCGTGATCGTGCAGTATGGCGGGCAGACGCCGCTCAAGCTGGCGCGCGGTCTGGAACGTTACGGCGTACCTATCATTGGTACCACGCCAGACATGATCGACTGCGCGGAAGACCGTGCACGTTTCCAGAAGATGCTGCAGGAATTGAACCTTAAGCAGCCGCCCAATCGTACCGTGAGCAATCTTGAACAGGCGCTGCAGGCAGCACAGGAAATCGGCTATCCGCTGGTGATGCGTCCTTCCAACGTGCTGGGCGGTCGTGCAATGGAAATTGTGCATGCGCAGGATACCCTGGAGCGCTATATGAAGGAGGCAGTGGAAAGCGCCAAGATTTATCCGGAGCGCATGCCCATCCTGATGGACCGTTTCCTGAATGATGCAATCGAAGTGGATGTGGATGCCGTATCCGATGGCAAGGAGGTGATCATCGGCGGCATCATGGAACATATCGAAGAGGCTGGCGTGCATTCCGGTGACTCTGCCTGTTCGCTGCCACCGTTCAGCCTGTCCGCAAAAATGCAGGACGAGTTGCGTCGCCAGACAGTGGCGATGGCTAAGGCCCTGAATGTGGTCGGACTGATGAACGTACAGTTTGCCATCCAGGGCGATACCGTTTATGTACTGGAAGTGAATCCGCGTGCCTCGCGTACCGTGCCGTTTGTATCCAAGGCCACCGGCGCACCACTGGCAAAAATTGCCGCACGCTGCATGACCGGCAAGAGCTTGGCTGAGCAGAAATTCACGAAGGAAGTGATTCCGCCGTTCTATTCCGTCAAGGAGGCGGTATTCCCCTTCATCAAGTTCCCGGGTGTGGATACCATCCTCGGGCCGGAAATGAAATCCACCGGTGAGGTAATGGGGGTAGGGCAAACCTTTGCCGAAGCATTCGTGAAGTCTCAATTGGCAGCCGGCGTCAAATTGCCGAAATCCGGCAAGGTCCTGATCAGTGTGCGCGGCGAAGACAAGACAGCTGCAGTTGAAATTGCCAAGAATCTGCATGGCCTGGGTTTCACCATTCTGGCGACCAGGGGTACTGCACTCGCCATCAGAGAGGCAGGGGTCGAAGTGAAAACTGTCAACAAGGTGATGGAAGGCCGTCCGCATATTGTAGACATGATCAAGAATGGCGAGATCAATTTGATCGTGAACACAGTGGACAGCAAGCGCAGTGCAATCCAGGACTCATACTCCATCCGCCACTCGGCGTTGCAGGGTCGAGTTACCTATTACACCACCATGGCGGGAGCGCGTGCTGCCTGTGTAGGCATGCAGCATCTTGCGGAACTGAATGTTTATGACTTGCAGGACTTGCATTCCCGCCTGACAAAACAGCAAAGCTAAAGGAAGTACAAATGAGCAAAATACCCTTGACATTGATTGGCGCAGAGTTATTGCGAAATGAACTGCACAAACTGAAGACAGTAGAACGCCCGGCGGTCATCGATGCGATTGCGGAAGCGCGTGCGCAGGGAGATCTGTCTGAAAATGCCGAATATGAAGCAGCCAAGGAGCGTCAGGCCTTCATTGAGGGGCGCATTATGGAGCTGGAATCCAAGCTGGGCAGTGCGCAGATTATTGACCCGAAAACCCTGAATGCGGATGGCCGCTGTGTATTTGGTGCGACCGTCGAACTGGAAGACGTGACGACGGGTGATGTGATGGTCTACCAGATCGTGGGTGACGATGAAGCGGATATCAAGCAGCGCAAGATTTCCATCAGCTCACCCATTGCGCGTGCCTTGATTGGCAAATCCAGTGGCGATGTTGCAGAAGTCCAGGCGCCTGGCGGTTTGCGTGAATATGAAATCGTAAACGTACTGTATATATAAAATATTAATATATTCAGTGCGTTATAAAATATATCTGGCGGGGTGCTGTGCTGGGAGCTTCGATAAGGGCATCAGGTCCTGTTGCCCAGCTGCTTTTTGGTAAGTGGTTTGCTTTTGCGGCGTCTGGATTTCGGCGCAGCATTTTCATCCTGTGGCTGGTAAATGACCAGAATTTTACCGATATGCTGCACAGCACCGGCATTCAGCTTTTCGCAGATTTCCAGCATCATGTTTTCCCGAGCCTCCCTGTCATCGCCCAAAACGCGGACTTTGATCAGTTCATGGCTCTTCAGCGTGCGTGAAATCTCGGACAATATGCTGTCGGTCAGGCCGGCATTACCGATGATGACGGTGGGATTGAGCCCGTGGGCGCGGGCCTTGAGTGCGGTGCGCTCGGCAACAGAAAGTGTGATCATGTCTAACTCCAAATACGGTCCGGCATTTTAATCGATGAAG